>NZ_JAWLRY010000002.1:0-666362 GCF_033142325.1 Rhodococcus sp. IEGM 1370
GAGTGCTCTCATGTTGCGGGCGGGATGTCTGATGTCGTCCAGGTCGAGGGCAGAGCTGTGCCGTGTGCCCCGGCCGAGGGGTGTGTGGGTGCAGAACAGGGCTGCGGCGGAGGTCAGCGATTGCGGGCGACGCTGGTTGTCGCGGCTGTCAGCTGTGTGTGGGGATGTGTCAGCGCTCGGACTCGATGGTCCGTCCTCCATTGCTGGTGAAGTTTCATCCGTCGGTGCCGCCGTTGTGGTGTCGGACCGTTCGTGTTGTGTTGCAGCTGAACGTGTATCGGACGCAACGTTGGGTGCCGTCTCCGCAATCGGCGCAGGTGCTTGTGCTGCATCGGAGCCACGGCCGGGATTTGTCCCCGGGCCGGAGGCCGAGTCCGCTGCTGTCGCCGGTGCTGGCGCAGTGGCCGTTGCCGTCACGCTTGTCGGCGAGGGCGAGGTGGTCGTTGCCGTCACGCTTGTCGGCGAAGAAGCTGGGGTGGGTGATGGTGCGGTGGTTGATTCGGTGGCGGGGTCATTGCTTGCGGCGGATTCGTTCGCCGGTTCCGTTTCCGGTGCAGTGGTCGCATCGGTATCGGTGGAAGTGCCGCATCCGGTCTCGGAGTCCGTTGCCGATGCTGTGTCTGTGCGAGTCTCGGTCCTGCTTGCTGCCGATGCCGTTGATGCTGCCGGGTCGGTGTTCGTCGGCGGATCCGTATCTTCTTCTGTTTCCGGCGTGGGGTTTTTCGGTGTTCGTTCCCATTCCCCGGTGTCCGGGTTCTGCACAGCGAGCCCGAGTTTCTCCGCCAGCGTCACTGCTTCGGTGAGCAGGATCTGCCAGTGACTGCTGCGTGCCAACTCTCGCGCGAGGTCGGGGTCGATGGAACCGTGCCCGGCGAGGTAGGCGGGGTTGGCGAGTAGTCCGATGAGGGTGGCGATGTCGACGGTGATCATCGTGAGCGGCACCCGCCGATCCGGCAACGCTGTGTCTTTCTTCGGGCAATCCTCGCGTTGGCACAGGCAAGCCAGTCGGGGTTCGCCGTGCATGCGGGCCATGAACGCATCGCACAGGCGTTCTTTCTTCCCGCGCGGGTCTTTCGGGCAGAGAGTATCGGCCATCTCCTCGAGGAGCTGCCATGCGGCGGCGGCCTCGGGTGCGGTCAGCTCGGCTCGGATGCGGGCGAGTTCGCCGGCGGGACTGTAGGTGACGGTCCGGAACTTCTTCGCGAACTCCCGCAACGCCGCGGCTTCCTCGGGTGCCACGCGCAGCAGGATGTCCCAGATCGCCTGTTCGAGCGGACCAGGGGACGACCTCCGCGCCGCCTCGACCACCTCGGCTTCGACGCGGGTGACGATGTCGTCGGAAAGATTGTCGAGGATCCGGCACACCGTCCGCACGCGGGGAAGGTCTATCTCCCCGGTCTCGAACGCTGCCCGTAGCAGCGGCATCCGGGTATGCAGAGCAACGCCGACCGAGACATACGCTTCGGCGACGGTCGCCGAGCAGCCCAATGCCACTGCCATTTCTGTGCGTCCGTATCGGCTGTAGTGCTTGTGTTTTGTGTCGCGGGTGAGCCAGTCGCAGTGCACGCGGTAGCAGGCGGTGATCTTGCGGGCCGCCTGCCGATTTTCCTCATGCGCGGCAGCGGTCAACGCCTCCAGTGACACGGTCGGGATTGCACCCATTTTTTCACCCCCTGGTGAGCAACATTTCAGAACGTGCGTTCGAACTGAAAGAAGACTATCTCGACCCACCGACAAGAACGGAAAGGCGGGTCGGGGCGGCTGGCTTGCTGGTCAGAGCTGGTGATCGGGGCCGGCACCCTCGTTCCATCGTTGCGCCCATCGCCAGACTGGTTCGAGTGGCCGGCCCCAAATCATTGCCAAGTCTCGGGGAGGCAATAGGTGCTCGTCGGAGTCCTCGAGCAAACCGAACGGACCGCTCCGCGGCTCCCCGAGGGATGTGCAGAGCGGTTCAGGAGGTCCGGTCACACCGTGTATGTAGGAGGAGCCGATTACCTCGACGAGTTCGTGTCGGGGTAATCGGCTCCGTAGACCGGATTTGTGTCTGCAACCGGGCGATCAGCTACCGAGGACGCAGAACTGGCCGCTCGTGAGGTTCAGTGCCAGTGACAGGGGGCCGACGCAATCGACGCCCTGAGCCTCGGAGGTAGCGCCGGATCCCCACCCGGCGACTGCGAGTGTCGTCTGTCCGGCGTCTGCCCACGAGTGAGCGATTCCGCCGCCGAGTGCCAGTGCGTACGCCGTCCCTGCATTCTTGCTCGCTCCGAGGGCGACGCCGTATCCGTTAGCGTAGGTGGTCGTCGAGCCCGGGCCGTCGTTGACGCTGACTGCGGTGCCGCTGTCGGCAGCACCTGCGGTGGCCCGTCCGGTTCCGTTCGAGGTTGCTCCGCAGCTCGCGGTGTCGTCGACCTGGATGTCGTTGGCCGAGGGCGGAGACACACAGTTGACGGGGGCTGCCGACGCAGTGGCCGTGCCCGACAGGGCTGCAACCGTCAATCCCGAGCCCATGGCGAATATTGCTGCGGTGCGGGCAATTCGACTACCGAACCGACTGGACGTGCGCGCGGAGGAGGAGTTGGAGGACGAGAGACGGGGGAGGGAAACAGAGAACAAAAGAAAGCTCCTTCACGAGCGAAACGGGCCGGTGCGGCACACGGTACCCCGCCCCGCGAGTCCATGGCAGCAAGCCGGTGAGGTTTGTGTAACGGTGCCGCTGGCGTCCGGGGATGAATCGTCGTAGAAGTCCGGTTCCCCGCACCCTGACTGCAGCGGTCGCGGTACCCGGATGCGCGTTCGTGTTGCTGTTGTGCTCCGCTCCCGATCCATCGAATGTGCCTCCACCACTTGACTGTTCGACTTCTCTGGCAGGGCCGGCGCTCGCGCACGAGATGGCAGTCGACTCCGCCCGGCAGCGGGCCCCGGCGCCGATCGAATGCAAGGAAATCGTTACCGGACGGCTCTCGCTGATCGCCGACGATCCGACCGCGGCCGCGTCGAATACTGCCGATCTCGTCGAGGTGGAATCGACACGGTCGAGCCGACAGGGCGAACTCGACAGGTCGGTGTCACAGAAGAACTACCCCTCGGACCGGATCGATTTGTCGACGCTCACAATCAGTTTCACCTCCGAGGCCGACGATGCTGGCCGTCTGCGTCGATGGTCGAAGACCTGAACTCACGGTCCGACGCGACCACAGTTTCGCTTGCCGCCAACGCACCTTCGGTCAGCGCGCGCTCCGACAGCCAGGGCTTCGAGCGAGCTCGAACGCCAACCCTTCAGACGCTGCCTTCGTATCCGTGCTGGCGCCATGCCTCGTACATCGTCACTGCTGCCGCGTTCGCCAGGTTCAACGATCGGCGGCCGGGAATCATCGGGATTCGCAGCCGATCGGTCACGTGCGGGTCGTCCAGAACGTCGTCGGGCAATCCAGTGGGTTCCGGTCCGAACAGGAGGACGTCACCGGGTTCGTATGCGACGTCGGCGTAGGACCGGGCCGCGTGGGCGGTGTAGGCGAACACGCGAGTCGGTGCCAGCGCGGCCCACGCCGAGGCAAGGTCATCGTGCACCGTCACCGACGCCAGGTCGTGGTAGTCCAAGCCTGCCCGCTTGAGCTTCGGCTCGGACATGTCGAAGCCGAGCGGACCCACCAGGTGCAATTCGCAACCGGTCCCGGCGACCAGGCGAATCGCGTTGCCGGTGTTCTGTGGGATGCGGGGCTCGAAGAACATGAGTCGAAACACCCGGTTCACTCTGCCATCTCGAGCCCGGGAAGTATGGGGCAGGTGGACGACGAACAGACGATCGGTGAGGACTTTTCCGACACGCGACTGGACGGGCAGGAGTGGACCGGTAGGCAGTTCGTTCGGTGCACCTTTCGCGATGCGGACATGAGCGGCGTCCGAACCGACTCGGTGGTGTTCACCGAATGCGACTTCACCGGCACGGACCTCACCGAATCGATTCACACGAACTCCGCATTTCGATCGTGCACTTTCACCCGAACCAATCTGCAGCACAGTACTTTTCGCCATTCGACTCTGTTGGGATCGATGTTCGTCGACAGTCGCATGCGTCCCGCGACGTACGACGAGGTCGACTTCACCCTCGCGTCTTTGGGTAGGGCCGACCTTCGTGGTCTCGATCTGACGGGGTGCCGAATGCGGGAGGCCAACCTGGTATCCGCAGACTTCCGCAAGGCCACGGTGCGATCGGTCGATTTCACCGGTGCCCGCACCGTCGACGCGAAGTTCGACGAGGCAGATCTGCGCGGAGCCGTCGCCGACGCATCGCTGTGGGTCAGCGCGAGCGTGCGCAACGCGAAGATCGAGCTGATGCAGGCCGTCGCATATGCAGGAGCGCACGGGCTCGTAGTCGAGGGCTGACGGCGGTGATCGGACCGGTGCGCCGCTGCTGACGCAGAACCTGGAACAATGACCGGGTGACTGCAACGATTCTCGATGGCAAAGCGACCCGTGACGAGATATTCGTCGATCTCACCGCCCGCGTGGCAGCGCTGCGTGAGAAGGGCATCACCCCAGGTCTGGCGACCGTATTGGTGGGCGACGATCCGGGTTCGGCTGCGTACGTCCGGGGCAAGCACAACGACTGCGCCAAGGTAGGCATCACGTCGATTCGTCGCGACCTACCCGCGGACATCACCCAGGCAGATCTCGAGGCCGTGATCGACGAACTCAATGCCAACCCCGAATGCACCGGCTACATCGTCCAACTGCCGTTGCCGAAGCATCTCGACGAGAACGCTGCGCTCGAGCGAATCGATCCGGACAAGGACGCCGACGGTCTGCACCCGATCAACCTCGGCCGTCTGGTGCTGGGCAAGGACGCCGCACTGCCGTGCACACCTCGCGGGATCGTGCACCTGCTGCGCCGCTACGACGTTGCTCTCGACGGCGCGCACGCGGTGGTCATCGGCCGCGGTGTGACGGTCGGGCGACCCATCGGACTGCTGCTCACGAGGCGTTCGGAGAACTCGACAGTTACTTTGTGCCACACCGGAACTCGTGATCTGGCCGCCGAGGTCTCACGTGCGGACATCGTCATCGCCGCTGCCGGAGTACCCGGATTGATCACTGCGGACATGGTCAAGCCTGGTGCTGCTGTGCTCGATGTCGGGGTGACCCGCACCGAGGACGGATTGCGCGGAGATGTCGCCGACGGTGTCGCGGAGGTGGCAGGTTTCCTCTCGCCCAACCCCGGCGGTGTCGGTCCGCTGACGCGGGCCTTTCTGCTCACCAATGTCGTCGAGCGCGCCGAACGCGTCGCCGCCGAGAGCTGAGCGGACCCGACGTGAACGATGCAGAGGACGAGCGAAGCGAGCCCGACCCGGGATTTCGCGCGGCAGTCGCGCGCAACCTACCGATCGTCGCAGTCTCGGTCGTCGTCCTCGCCGCGCTGATCCTGGTGCTGGCCGATCGCTGGCGGCGCGGCGCGTTCATCTTCGGATGCGCAGCGCTGCTGGCGGCCGTCCTGCGGCTGTGTCTGCCCGAAACACGTGTCGGCACACTGCAAGTGCGCAGTCGCGTGTTCGATGTGTTGGCGCTGGGTGGCGTCGGCGGAGCCATTGTCTTTCTTTCGCTGTCGATCGATCCGCTGGGAACCGACTGACCTCGGCGCTGAAGCACCCGGTGAACGAGTGCGGAGTCAGCGCCGACCGAGGCGGGCCAGCTCCATCGTCTCGGCGAGCAGTTTGGCCACCGAATCGGCCTCGGTGAGGAAGCCGTCGTGTCCGTCGCGCGACTGGATCACTTCGAGTCCGCGGCACTGGGGGAGTTCGCGAGCGATCTCCTTCTGCAGTCGAAGCGGATACAAGCGGTCGGAGTCGACTCCGCCGACGATGGTCGGGACAGATGTGGACGCAAGAGCGTCGGCCACTCCGCCGCGGCCACGGCCTACGTCGTGTCGGTTCATCGCTTCGCTGAGCAGGACGTACGTCGCCGCGTCGAACCGGTTGACGAGCTTGGCAGCCTGATGCTCGAGGTAGCTCTGCGCGGAGTACCTGCCACCGGCCCACGGGTCTTCGTCGTTCTGCGGTGAGTTTCCGAACCTGATGTCGAGTTCGCTCTCGGTCCGATACGTCAGATGCGCGATGCGCCGCGCGATGCCGAGTCCGGCCGACGGTGAGGTGCCGGTGTCGTGATAGTTGCCGCCCAGCCATCCTGGATCGGCCTTGATCGCCGCGATCTGTGTTGTCTGGGTGCCGATCTGGTCGGCAGTCGCCCTGGCACCGACCGCAAGGACCAACGCCGCCGCCACTCGGTCGGGATGTCCCACGATCCATTCCAGGGTGCGCATACCGCCCATCGAGCCGCCGACGACAGCAGCGAACCGCTCGATTCCGAGGACGTCGGCCACCGCCGCTTCCGCAGCGACCTGATCGCGGATGGAGATGTCCGGGAAACGAGAGCCGTAGGGGGTTCCGTCGGGCGAGACGCTGCTCGGGCCCGTGGTCCCGCCGCAGCCGCCGAGCACGTTGGTCGCCACGACGCACCACTCGTCGGTGTCGATGGGGCAACCGGGACCGACCATTCCGTTCCACCAACCGGGCAGAGCGTGATCGGCGTCCGGCGGACCCGACACATGCGAGTCCCCGGTCAGGGCGTGTTCGACGAGTACCACGTTGCTGCGGTCGGTGGCGAGCTCGCCCCACCGCTGCACCGCGACGGTCACCTGGGGGATTCGAGCGCCGTTCTCGAGATCGAGACCACCGATGTCGATGGTGCCCAACCGCCCGTCCGGAGACGGAAGAACCGCCTCCGGACGAACGCCTGTGTCGCAGCTGTGACTCAAGATGCCGCCGCGCTGAATCCGACCTCGAGATCGGCGATGATGTCGTCGATTCCTTCGATGCCCACGGCGAGACGCACCAGGCCGGGAGTGACGCCCGAGGCCAGCTGCTCTTCCGGAGTCAGCTGGGAATGCGTGGTGGATGCGGGATGAATGACGAGTGAGCGCACGTCTCCGATGTTAGCGACGTGGCTGTGGAGAGTGAGTGCGTTGACGAACTTCTTGCCCGCGTCCACACCACCCTTCAGCTCGAACGCGATGATCGCGCCCTGCCCCTTCGGCAACAATTCCTGCCCGCGCTGGTACCACGGCGACGACTCGAGTCCCGCGTAGTTGATCGAGACGACGTCGTCGCGACCGGCGAGGAAGGCGGCAACCTTCTGTGCGTTCGCCACGTGCCGCTCGATCCGAAGGCTCAACGTTTCCAGACCCTGGCTGATGAGGAAGGCGTTGAACGGCGAGACTGCAGCACCGATGTCACGCAACAGCTGAACGCGTGCCTTCAGTGCGAACGCGGGCGCGCCCAGATCGGCGAACACGACGCCGTGGTAGCTCGGATCCGCGGTGGTGAAATTGGGATGACGGCCCTGCGTCCAATCGAAGGTGCCGCCGTCGACGATGACGCCCGCGATGGCCGTTCCGTGTCCGCCGAGGTACTTCGTCGCGGAGTGCACCACGATGTCGGCACCGTGCTTCAACGGCTGCAGCAGGTACGGCGTCGCCACGGTGTTGTCCACGATCAGTGGAATGCCGTTCTCGTGGGCCACGGCCGAGATCCCTGGGATGTCGAGAATGTCGTTCTTCGGGTTCGAGATCGACTCGCCGTAGAACGCCTTGGTCGACGGAGTGATCGCGGCGCGCCACTGCTCGAGGTCGTCGGGATCGTCGACGAACGAGACGGTGATGCCCAGCTTGGGGAGCGTGTAGTGGAACAGGTTGTACGTGCCGCCGTAGAGCCGCGGGCTCGACACGATGTGGTCGCCCGCCTCCGCGAGGTTGAGAATTGCGAACGTCTCTGCGGCCTGACCCGATGCGAGCAGCAACGCCGCGACTCCACCTTCGAGGGCGGCGATGCGCTGCTCGACGACATCCTGGGTCGGGTTGATGATGCGGGTGTAGATATTGCCGGGCTCGGCCAGTCCGAACAGCGCGGCTGCGTGGTCGGTGTTGTCGAACGTGTACGAGGTGGTCTGGTAGATCGGCAACGCACGAGCCCTGGTGGTGCCGTCCGGGGTCTGACCCGAGTGGATCTGCTTGGTCTCGAAACTCCAGTCGGCCGCGGGATCGGTGAACGGATCCTCGGTGGGAGCTCCGGTGGCGTCGACGACGTCGGGGGTGGAATCGGTCATGGCTGGTGATACTCCGTTTTCTGAGACGAGTCTGTTCGAGACGAATCGAATGTCGAATGAAGCTCGAGAGGTCGAGCACTACGGGGCGTATCGGTACAGCAACACATGAGAGAACCTCCTGACAGGCTTCGGCCCCTGGGGACCGAAGGTTCAGTGGGTCCGCTTCCTGCGGACCCGCGCTTGTCGATACGGCACTCGCATGCCGGATCGGCCTGGTCGTTCACCCGGGGCACCCCACCGCGGTTGGAGGGTTGCCGGCCAGCAAGCCGGGGCTCGATGCTGGCACTCATGACCTGGCGAAGATCCTAGCCGGTGATGGCCCTCCACCGGAACGAGGGCACGCGCACCGCGCTCGGGTGGAGCTCGAGCAGATGCTCGGGTGAGCACAATCACCGCTCATCGACGCGAAACGAGCTGCCTCGGGGAAGACAATTGATCGGAGCGACGTTGCCTTCTGGGTCGGACCCGGGCGGTCTCCGATCGCAGGCTCGATCCCGGCCGCTTCTTCTGCCCCCTATTTGCACACGAAGGTTGTACTGCTGTGACTGTCACCGATTCCGCTCTTGCCCGAGTCAGCGCTGTGCGCGGCAAGGTGTCGAGTGGTCTGAGTGTCAGTCATCGACCGCACTCGACCCGCCGCAAGCTCGCGATGTTGGCACTGTCCATCGGCGGCTTCGGGATCGGCACCACGGAGTTCGCGTCGATGGGCTTGCTGCCGGACATCGCGACGACGATGGGGATCTCCGAGCCCTCGGCCGGCCACATGATCTCCGCGTATGCGCTCGGCGTTGTGGTCGGTGCGCCGACCATCGCGGCACTGGCTGCTCGCGTCCCCCGGCGGATGTTGCTGCTGGCGCTGATGGTGGCCTTCACGCTCGGCAACCTCGGCACGGTGTTCGCGCCCAGCTTCAACGAGCTCGTTGCCTCGCGCTTCGTCGCGGGTCTGCCACACGGTGCGTACTTCGGAGTGGCCGCGCTGGTGGCTGCCCACCTCGCCGAACCGGGTAAGCGAGCCAAGGCCGTCGCGATGGTCATGATGGGACTCTCGGTCGCAAACGTCGTCGGCGTCCCGGTGGCTACGTGGATCGGGCAGGCGCTGGGATGGCGTAGTGCATTCACACTCGTGGCCGTCATCGGTGCCCTCACCGTCGCCGCCCTCGTCCTCTGGATGCCACGACTCGACGCGATGCCGACCACCAGCCCCATCACCGAACTGGGCGCACTGCGCCGCAGCCAGGTGTGGATGACCCTGTTCGTGGGCATCGTCGGATTCGGTGGCATGTTCGCGGTGTACACCTACATCGCGTCGACGCTGACCGACGTCGCCGGTCTCGCCCGCGCGCTCGTTCCGGTCGCCCTGATGATCTACGGACTCGGAATGGTCGTCGGAAACTATGCCGGCGGATGGCTCGCCGACCGCTACCAACTCAAGGGCACCTTTGTCGGTCTGGCCGCGACGGCCGTGTTCCTTGCCGTGTTCGTCGTGGCCGCACACAATCCGATCACCGCGCTTCTGGTGGTGTTCCTCATCGGCGCGTCCGGCTCCTCGGTGGTGCCGGGCCTGCAGACGAGGTTGATGGACGTGGCCGAGGACGCCCAGACGCTCGCCGCATCGCTCAACCATGCCGCGTTCAATCTGGCCAACGCCATCGGAGCGGCAGTCGGTGGAGCCGTGATCGCCGCGGGCTTCGGCTACACGGCACCCGCCGCCGTCGGCTCGGGCCTGGCGGTGGCCGGTCTCGGTGTACTGGCCACCGCCATGTGGATGGACAAGCGTTCCGCGGCGTAGGGGCGCCCGGGATCAGCCGGTGATCGTTGCCGGCGATCCACCGAGAGCGTCGTCCAGAGCCGGAACCAGCTTGTCGATCACGTACGGCAGGCTCAGCACGCTGGTGAAGTAGATCGCGCCGGCCGTCACGCCGTCGGTGAAGACCAGGTTGCCGTCCTTCACCGGCTCGAGTGCGTCGTACATCGCCTCCTTCTCCAATTCCGTGCGGTCGCCGGGCTCCTCGGTTCCCCAGATCAGCACGTCGGCGGCGTTGAGGACCGACAGGTTCTCGAGCGGGATGCTCGCCTGCGCGCTGCCGTCGGCCGGAACGTAGGCGTCGATGTCGTCGGGAATGACGAAGCCCAATTCGGTCAGGAAGTCGGTGCTCAACCCGTCCTGGTACGCGATCGCCTTGCCCTCGTAGAACGCGTTCTGCAAGAAGATCGCCTTCGTGCCGGCAAACTCCGGGTGTGCGGCCGCAGCGTCGGCGAACTTCTGATTGACGCCGTCGATCAGGGCATCGACCTCGGTCTTCTTACCGAGCGCACGTCCGATCTTCTGCGCCTGGACGTCCCAGGGCTCGAAATAGGCGGTCGACGCGTCCGACTGGGCGAGCGTCGGCGCAATGTCACTGAGCGTGTCGTACGTGTCCGCCGTCAGGCCTGCATTGGTGGCGATGATCAGATCGGGCTCGAGTGCGGCGATTTTCTCCGTCTCGAATCCATCGTCGTTCGAGAGCACTTCGGGCTGAGCGCCGCCCAGAGCTGCCTGCGCCCAGGGCCAGGTTGCGTAGGGCTGTTCGCCGTACCACTCCGTGACGCCGACGGGTATCACGCCGAGCGCCAAGACGGTGTCCTGCTCGGTGTAACCGGCCACGACGATACGAGTGGGTTCTTCGCGCACAACGATTTCACCGAACGCGTGCTCGATCGTGACCGGGAAGGCGGCCGAATCGGAGGACGCACCGGCCGTCGGTGCCGGCTCGTCGGTGGAGTTCGAGCAGGCAGTCAGCAGTCCCACGGTGGTCAGCGCAATGGCGCACACCGCCCAGGTTCGGAGAAGTGGTCGGATGTGCATCGATACGCCTTTCGTAAGGGTTGGCTAACATCGGGAAGGGTAGCCCACCCTAATTTCAGCGTGTCGGTGAGTCCGTCGGTCGCCGCGCCGTGAAAGGCCTGGCTCAACCTTCACCGAACCTCCACATTTCCCGACGGGCTCCTCCACGTGCGCCCTCTAGGGTCAGTTCTCATGAGCCGCACAGTTCTCGTCGTCGACGACGAGCCCACGATCTCCGAGGCCGTTGCCGCTCGGCTGCGCGGCGAAGGGTACGAGGTCGTCACTGCCGCCGACGGCCCGTCTGCCGTCGACGCGTGCGCCCGGATCGATCCCGACGTGGTGGTGCTCGATCTGATGCTGCCCGGGTTCGACGGGCTCGAAGTGTGCCGCCGTATCCAGGCGTCCCGTCCGGTCCCGGTGCTGATGTTGACGGCCAAGTCCGACGAGACGGACATGCTCGTCGGCCTGGGCGTCGGCGCGGACGACTACCTGGGAAAGCCGTTCAGCATGCGCGAGTTGGTCGCTCGCGTGCACGCCTTGGTCCGGCGTGCCGAGCGTACGGTGGCCGCCGAACATCAGGCGGTTCGAGTCGGTGACGTACAGATCGATCACCGGGAACGGCGGGTGACCACTTCCTCCGGTGACATCCACTTGACCAGAACGGAATTCGACATCCTCGCCTATCTGGCTGCTCGGCCGCGCAGTGCCGTGTCGCGAGAGACCCTATTGTCGGAACTGTGGGGCTGGGATGATTCGGCCAGCAGCAGGACGGTCGATTCTCACGTGAAAGCGTTGCGTCGCAAACTCGGTGGCGATCTCATTCGGACCGTCCACGGCGTGGGCTATGCCGTGGAGTCGCCGCGATGACCCGCATGCTGCCGCGCCCGTTGGATCCGTTGCGGTCGTTCAAGCTCAAGGTCTCGCTCGTCGTGGGCATAGTGCTGGTGCTCGCGAGCGTCGTCTTCTGGATCGGAGCGGGCTGGCAATTCCGCTACACCCTCCTCGCAGCGCTCGTCGTGTCCTTGGCCGCAACACAATTGGTCGCCCACGGCATGACGTCACCGCTGCGCGAGATGACCTCGGCCGCCAAAGCGATGGCGCGAGGCGATTATTCGACCCGAGTGCGGGCAACATCGAAGGACGAGGTGGGCGAGCTCGCCACGGCGTTCAACACCATGGCAAGTGATCTCGAAGCCGCGGAGAAGTACCGCCGCGAACTCATCGGCAACGTTTCGCACGAGTTGAAGACGCCCATCGCTGCCCTGCGTGCCGTGCTCGAGAACATGGTCGACGGGGTGACCGACGCGAATCCCGCAACGCTGTCGGTGGCGCTGCGCCAAACCGAGAGACTCGGAGATCTGGTCAGCGAACTGCTCGATCTGTCGCGGGTGGAGGGCGGTGTGCTCACCATTGCCCCGGAGGAGTTCGAGGTCCGGCAATTCCTCGAGGACGCCACCTCCGTTCACAGAGAACGAGTGTCGATCGTCGTCTCGCCCGGCGATGCGACCGTCCTGGCCGACCGGTCGCGTATGACGCAGGTGATCACCAACCTCGTCGACAACGCCGTGCGGCATTCTCCTCATTCGAGCACCGTGACGCTACGCGCCCACCGAATCGGCGGGGCGTACGCATTCGACGTCGTCGACCAGGGACCGGGCATCGCACCCGCCGACCGCCTTGCGGTGTTCGATCGATTCACTCGCGGCGGATCCACCGACGGCGGAACAGGTCTCGGCCTCGGCATCGCCCGTTGGGCCACCGAACTGCACGGCGGAACCATCGACGTTCTCGACAGCGAATTCGGCTGCCACATCAGAGTGGCCATCCCCGAGCACTGAATTCATCGATCCATCCGAACCGCGACTGCTCGTCCCCGGACTGCAGCCGCCGACCTGTCATGCCCGAAACACAGAAGAGGGAAGAGTCATGAGCACGATCGACATTCCGATTCATCCGAGAACGAAGCACAGGCGCTCTCCCTGGGGGCCGCGCACCTGGCCGGTGCTGCGGTATTCGCAGCCACCTCGTGCGGCGCTGCTCGGGTCCGCTGTTGCCGGACTGATCGGTGCAGTGACGTTGATGGACAACACGTTCGGTGTGCTGATCACCGCCCTGGCCTTCGTGGGTGTTGTGCTCGCAGCCCGCAGTGGCAGGCTCTCGCGGTGGGAGTGGGCCGGCGTGGCAGGAGTGCTGGCATTGGCGAGCGTGTCTGCGCTGCGCGCGGCCGAGTGGATCGTGACGATGTCGACGACGCTCGCCATCGTGGTCGGAGTGGTTGTGCTCTCCCGCGCCTGGACGTGGACGGGAATTGCACTCGGCGCACTCCTGCCGGTGTTGCTGCCGGTGCGGGTGGCACGGTGGACTCGACGCGGAGCCGGTTCGATCGATCTGGAGGGGCCTCGGCCGGTGCGTATCGGCATGGTGGCCGTCGTGACCGTGGCGCTCTTCGTCGTGTTCGCGGCGTTGTTCGGTGCGGCCGACAAGCGTTTCTCGGATGCCCTGGGCGCGGTGACGCCCGAGTTCGATGCCGCATCGATTCTCGGACGCACCCTCGTCTTCGTGCTCACCGCAGGTGGTGCGCTCGCTGTCTGTTACGTCGCGCTGCATCCGCCTCGGTTCGATCGCCTCGCGCCGTCGCCGCGTCGATCGGTGCAGTTGTGGGAGTGGATGGTTCCCCTCGGGGCGGTGGTGGCCCTGTTCGTCGTGTTCGTCGGGTTCCAGGTGCCGACGCTGTTCGGCGGGCAAGGGCACGTGGTGACCACGGAGGGTCTGACGAATGCCGAATACGCCCGGCAGGGCTTCTGGCAATTGCTCGCAGTGACGGTACTGACACTGCTCGTCATCGCGGTCACGGTCACGAAGGCTCGACGCGAGGATCGCCGTGATCGAAGTGCATTGCGGGCCCTGCTCGGTGGGCTGTGCCTGCTGTCGTTGGTGATCGTTGCGTCGGCCCTGCATCGAATGTCGTTGTACGAGCAGCAATACGGCTACACCACCCTCAGGTTGTTCGTCACGGCCGTCGAGTGGTGGCTGGGTTCGGTCTTCGTTCTGCTTCTGGTCTCGGGCGTGCGGATGTCGGGGCGCCGGCTTCCACGAGCAGTAGGCGTCGGTGCGGTTCTGACCGTGCTCACGCTGGCGGCTCTGAACCCGGATGCGTACATCGCACGGCACAACGTCGATCGCTTCGAGCAGACCGGACGTATCGATACGTCCTACGTGGGTGGGTTGTCGGCCGACGCCGACGCCGAGCTCGAGCAATTGCCTAGCTACGTGCGTCCCTGTGTGCAGGCTCGCGGGCCGGTGTTCGTCGGCGATACCTGGCACCTGTGCACGGACCCGTCGGTATCTGTACCCTGAGCAACGACTCGAATCATCGGGTAGGCGTCGGAACGGGGAGGTGCGCGATGAGATACCAGAGCATGGTCGTCACCTCGCTGCTCCTCGTGGCGCTGTTCCTGACGATGCCGACCGCAACCGCGGACGTGGCCCTGATCCTTGTCGCGGCGCTGGCAACGCTGATGCTGCTCGCACATCGTGTCGATATGCCGGCACTGCTGCGCCTGCTGCCGAATGCCGGCCCCGCCGCAGAGGAACGCCACCTTCGAGGGTCGTTCCGGCGTCAACATCGCCCGGATGCTCCGGGCCGCCCACAGCCACGTGCACCCGGTGCCCTGGTGGGGGCTCTGTAGCTCGAAAGTTCCCCCACGCCTTCGCAACCCGTTGTCCGCGAGGCTGTCCCAAGGAACCGAAGATGCTCGATTCTCGAACCCCTCACCTGGCGATTCGACGCTACGCCGGGACGCTGGTCGGCGTTCTCGCCGTCCTGCTGGTCGTCTTCACCGTCGTCGACGCCCAACCCGCCGCACAGATAGCGATGTTCGGTGCGTTGGTCGCGGCGTCCCTTGTCGTCCTCGGTGCGCCGTCCGACCTGGCAGTGATCGCACCGCTGTCGTCGGATTCCGCAGGCGCGGACGGGCGGCGGCTTCGGGGATCGTTCCGCAGGCAACAGCAACCCGATGCGCCGGGTCGCCCCATGCCCAGAGCACCCGGTCCGGTCCCTGGACCGGACCGGTGGCTCCAGTTGATCTGAGCCACTGCGAGATCCGGTCGAGACGCCGACCGACCGACTTCTCTCTCAGTGAGGTGCTCCACCATGCTCGATTTCGTCTACTATCCCGTCTCCGCGGTGCTGTGGTTCTGGCACAGAGTCTTCGGGTCCGTGCTCGGCCCCGACAACGGCTTCGCCTGGGCCTTGGCGGTGATATTCCTGGTCTTCACTCTGCGTGCGCTGCTGATCAAGCCGTTCGTCGGCCAGATTCGTTCCCAGCTCGCCATGAAGAAACTGAAGCCGCAGCTCGAGGCCGTACAGAAGAAGTACTCCGGGGACCGTGCTCGGCAAGCAACCGAAATGCGGAAGTTGCAGCAGGAACATGGTTTCAACCCCTTGATGGGGTGCCTGCCCCTGCTGGCGCAGGGCCCGGTCTTCATCGGTCTGCTGCACGTGCTGCGCTCGTTCAACCGAACCGGTACCGGATTCGGTCATCTCGGTATGACTGCGCAGGAAAATGCGAACACCGCGAACTACGTCTTCAGCGCTGCCGATGTGCAGTCCTTCCTCGACGCACGACTCTTCGGTGCGCCGATCTCCGCTGCCGTCAACAGCTCTCGGGAGGTGCTCGAGGCATTCGGTCCCTTCGGGGGAGTGCCGTCGGTGTGGAGCATCGCGTTCGTTGCGGTTCCGTTGATGATCGTTGCGGCGGTGGCGACTCATCTGAACTCGCGGGCGTCCGTCGCCCGGCAGGACGCAGCGGCGCTCGCAAACCCGCAGACCGCGATCATGAACAAGCTCGTGCTCTGGGTGTTCCCGGCAGGCGTGCTCGTCGGCGGCCCGGTGTTGCCGGTCGCGGTGTTGCTGTACTGGGTGAGCAACAACATCTGGACCTACGTCCAACAGCACATCGTCTACCGACGCATCGATCGTGAACCGGTGGTGGTGCCGGAGGTGACATCGGTGGTCACCGCGCCGAAACCCGGGGCGAAGCCGAGGCGTCGATAGCAGGCCGGGCAGGAATGAACCCAGGTAAGCAGCCCGTCCGCGCTCTGTCGGTGGGCTCCGCTACCGTCGTCGGCGTGCCGATCACTGTTTCCACTGTCAACGTCAACGGAATTCGCGCAGCTGTTCGCAAGGGCATGCTGCCGTGGCTCGAGGCCACCGATGCCGACGTCATCTGCCTGCAGGAAACCCGCGCCAACGACGGGGAGCTGACCAAGGCGCTGGCCCCGGCCCTCGATGCGGGCTGGCACCTGGCCTCGGCCGAGCCGTCCGCGAAGGGACGCAACGGGGTGGCCTTGCTGTCGAAGGCGGCTCCCGATGCGATTCGTACCGGCATCGGGGCCGTCGAGTTCGCCGATGCAGGTCGGTACATCGAGGGCGATTTCGGCGATATCACCGTCGCGAGCCTGTATCTGCCATCGGGCGAGGTGGGTACCGAGCGGCAGGACGAGAAGGAACGCTTCATGGCGGCGTTCGCGAAGTATCTGGCCAAGACGGCCAAGGCCGCTGAGTCCGACGATCGGGACGTGGTGGTGTGCGGCGATTGGAACATCGCCCATACCGAGGCCGATCTCAAGGCATGGAAGACCAACCGCAAGAACTCCGGCTTCCTGCCCGAGGAACGCGAGTGGGTGACGCGGTTGCTCGCCGAGAAGGCTCCCTGGACCGACGTCGTACGGGCACTACACCCGGGCGTCGAAGGTCCGTACAGCTGGTGGTCGTACCGCGGCAAGGCCTTCGACAACGACGCCGGCTGGCGAATCGACTATCAGCTGGCCACGAGTGATCTGGCCGAGCGCGCCAAGGAAGCGAGCACCGAGCGGGCCGAGGCGTACGACCAGCGATGGTCCGATCACGCGCCGGTGACAGTGCGCTACCGCTAGAGCGGAGCCTGCGGAGTGACCCGTGTTCCGGAGCGGAGCCTGCGGAGTGACTCGTGTTCCGGTGCGGAGCCTGCGGAGTGACCCGTGTTGGCTAGGCAGGGAGTTGGCGTCGATGGGGTCGTGAAAAGATTGCGGTATGTCTTCTTCCGACTCCATCGACACTCCGCAGGGTCCGCGTCGGCGGGTGCTCTCCGGCATCCAACCGACTGCCGATTCGTTCCATCTCGGTAACTACCTGGGTGCGGTGCGGAACTGGGTGGAGTTGCAGGACGAGTTCGACGCGTTCTATTTCATCCCGGACCTGCATGCGATCACCGTTCCACAGGACCCGAAGGAACTGCGCCGCCGCACCCGAGTGGCCGCTGCGCAGTTGCTCGCCGTGGGAATCGATCCGGAGAAGTCGACGCTGTTCGTTCAGAGTCAGGTACCCGAGCACGCGCAGTTGGCGTGGGTTCTGAACTGCATCACCGGATTCGGCGAAGCGGCGCGGATGACTCAGTTCAAGGACAAGTCGGCCAAGCAGGGACGCGATCACACCAGCGTCGGACTGTTCACCTACCCGATTCTGCAGGCCGCCGACATCTTGCTCTATCGGCCGAATCTGGTTCCCGTGGGCGAGGATCAGCGGCAACACCTGGAGTTGACTCGTGATCTGGCGCAGCGTTTCAACACGCGGTTCAAGAAGACGTTCGTCGTGCCCGATGCGCACATCATCAAGGGCACCGCGAAGATCTTCGATCTGCAGGATCCCACCGCGAAGATGAGCAAGTCCTCGTCGAATCCGGCGGGCATCGTCAACATCCTCGACGATCCGAAGGTGTCGGCGAAGAAGATTCGTTCGGCAGTGACGGACAACGAACGCGACATCGTGTTCGATCCGGAGAACAAGGCGGGCGTCAGCAATCTTCTGGTGATTCAGTCCGCGCTGTCGGGCGCGAGTATCGACGATCTCGTTGCCGGCTACGCGGGTAAGGGATACGGCGACCTCAAGTCCGACACCGCCGACGTTCTGACCGAGTTCGTCGTTCCACTGCGGGAGCGGATGGACGGGTTCATGGCCGATGTGGCCGAACTCGACCGCATCCTCGCGGCCGGTGCGGATCGAGCCAGGGAAGTGGCGAGTCGAACGCTCGCTCAGGTCTACGACAGGGTGGGTTTCCTGCCGCCGGGTGCATAGCATCTACGGCACACCGAGTTTGGGCGTGCTGCATTTCGGCAAAGAGTAGTTCGAGGCGCAGCACCGTGGCGACACGATCCGACAGCAGGCGACGACAGCGAGAAGGTGAGTGCCATGCCCGATTTCAAGGCGATCCTCGACGACCGGCGCGAACGGTGGCCGTGGCTCGATCACACTGTTGTTGCTGCGCAGCGGTATCAGGGTCAGAAGGGCGACTACTACGCCGCAGGCATGACGTACTTCAGTGTGCTGGCCCTGTTCCCGCTGCTGATGGTCGCGTTCGCGATCGCCGGGTTCGTGCTGGTGAATCAGCCCGAGTGGCTTGCCGAGATCCAGTCGCAGATTGCCGAGAACGTGCCCGGCAGCTTCGGTGAGACCATCAATTCGCTGATTCAGACGGCCATCGAGTCTCGGACGAGCGTCGGCATCATCGGTCTGCTCGGTGCCCTGTATGCCGGTCTCGGTTGGATCGCGAACCTACGCGAGGCACTGACCGCCATGTGGGAGAGCCAGCACGAGCAGGGTGGTTTTCTGGCCACCAAGGCCAAGGATTTCGCCGCGCTGCTCGGGCTGGGGACCGCGCTGGTGCTGTCGTTGGCGTTGTCGGCGCTGGCCGGAGGTGACCTGATGCGCAGCATTCTGGAGTGGGCCAATCTCGATTCCATCCCAGGAGTGGGCGTCGCGCTGCGCGTCTTCTCGATTCTCCTTGCGCTTGCGGGCACCTGGGCATTGTTCACCTGGGTGATCTCGAGGCTGCCGCGCGAGCCGGTGTCGTGGCGCAGCGCAGCCAAAGGTGCGCTGCTCGCTGCCGTCGGATTCGAGATCTTCAAGCAGCTCGGTGCCCTCTACCTGGCATCGGTGACGAGCGGGCCCGCGGGCGTGGTCTTCGGTCCCATCATCGGCCTGCTGGTGTTCGTGTTCACGACGTCACGGCTGGTGCTGTTCTCCACGTCGTTCGCTGCGACGACACGCGAAAGCTTGGCCGAAGCGCATGTTCCGGCACCGGAGCCGGCAGTGATCAACACGAGGGTCGAGGTCAGCGAAGGACCTGGCGTGACGGGCGGTCTGGCGCTGGTGGGTGCCGGTGCCCTCGCAGCTCTCGGCGTTGCGGGATTGCGCAACCGGCGTCGCTGATCAGCGGTTGCGCGAAAGCCGCCGAGCTCCCCATAGCAGCCCGATCACCACGATCGTACCGATCACACCTATCGCGATGCGAACGACGGTGTCGCCCTGTGCCTGCATCTCGGACTGGCGGGAGCTCGACCCCGACGCCGATGCGGGTGGCTGGGCGAGGGTTGGCGTGGCCTCGGGCGCACGTGTGCTCGTCACCGCGGACGTCGACTGCGGCTCCACGAGTTCGCCTACACCCTGACTCGAATCGAGAGCGAACCCGTAGTCCAACAGGCGGGCTGCTTGCTCCCAGGGCCGGATCGGCAGCACGTCGCCCTTCATGATCGTCACGACGAGACGTCGACCGCCCCGCTCTGCTCCTGCGACGAATGTCTGGCGAGCATCGTCGGTGTACCCGGTCTTGCCTCCGAGTGCGCCCTCGTAGTTGTAGAGCAGCTGATTGTCGTTGGAGAGGGTGAACCCGGGCCGGTCTTGGTCGTCCGGAATCGTGGGGTCCTTCGGGTAGCCGGGAAACTGAACGTTCTCGGTCGAAATCAGTTGTGCGAAGGTCGGATCACGCATGGCCGCGCGGTAGATCAACGCCAGGTCGTAGGCAGAGCTCGCCATGCCAGGACCGTCGAGACCCGACGGCGTGGCGGTGCGCGTATCGAGCGCACCCAGTTCTGCGGCCTTGGCATTCATCTTGTCCACGGTGGCCGCGTCGCCGCCCAACTGCCTGGACAACGCATGCGCTGCATCGTTTCCCGACGCCATCACCAGGCCCTGCATCAATTGGAGATTGGTGTAGACACCGTTCTCTCCGATGCCGACGGCACTGCCCTCTGCATCGGCGTCCTCTGCGGTCGCGGTGATCCGGTCGTTCAAGTTCAGCTCGTCGAGGGCGACGATCGCAAGCAGCACCTTGATCGTGCTCGCCGGCCGATGTCGCCCGTGCGGATCCTTGGCGGCCAGCACGGAGCCGGAGTCCATGTCGGCCACCACGAACCCGGTTGCCGAGATATCCGCAGGCAACGGGGGAGCCCTGTCCGGCAGCACCTCTCCACACTCGGCGAGCCGATCACCGCCGACGGCCTCGGCGGGAATCGGGAGTGGTTGCGGGGCAGTGCTTCCAGGTTCCGGTACCTCGGACAGGTCGATCGCCGGGGGAGGTGACGCGGCGTACGGGCAGCTGTCGGTGTCGGGCGTCGTGAACGGCGGTGTCGTCGTCACCGCCGGTGGCTCGCCGGCGGGTTGCGCCAGAGCCGGTCCACAGCCCATGCCGACGAGAACCATCGACACTGCCGACACGGCCACACACACTCGAATCCTTTTCATCGCGAATCACCATAGGCGCTCAGGGGTCGGGTGACGTGGCGACCCACCGGCGAGGGTCGCCCGAACGACCGCTCCGGATCTTGTCCCGACACCGTCACCGACAACGGCCGAATGTCGATCTCGCGTCGCCGCACTTGCCCGTCGCCAGTATGAGAACTCGCTCATGTTGTGCTCCTTCGCTTCTCACGTTCGACAGCGATCGTTGAGTCATCACCGAAACGGTGGCCCACAGAACCCGGATCGAAGGAGCAGCCATGAGAATGCCAGGAAAGTTCATGATCGTCGGTGCAGCAGCCGTTGTCGTCACCCTCGGAAGCGTCGGCGCACTCGCTATCGCCGACGACGGCCCCACCCAGCAGCGGCCGTCCTCGATCTCGGTGGAACAGCCTCTGTCGGAGTCGGATTCGGCTCCGACCCCGCCGGCAGCTCCCCAACAGCCCGCGCCGACCCAGATCCCGAACGACCGCTACGACGACGACTCGGATGATCGCAACGACGACGACCGGTACGACCGCAACGACGATCTCGACGACCGCAACGACGACCGGTACGACGATCTCGACGACCGCAACGACGACCGGTACGACGATCTCGACGACCGCGACGACGACTGGAACGATCTGGACGACGACAACGACGATCTGGACGACGACAACGACGATCTGGACGACGACAACGACGATCACGACTGGGACGACTGACACTCCAGCAGTGGCGTCGGCACCGGCCGACGCCACTCATGTCTCGGCGAGTCGGTATCCCATTCCGCGGACGGTCTCGATTCGGGCGGCACCGAATTTCGCCCGAAGGTAGCGGACGTAGACGTCGACGACATTGGAGCCCGGGTCGAAGTCGTATCCCCACACCTGTGACAGGAGTTGCTCTCGCGAGAGGACCTGGCCGGGGTGGCGCATGAAGGTCTCGGCCAGGGCGAACTCTCGTGCCGACAGGTCGACGGTGCGGTCTCCCACCACAGCTCGCCGGGTACGCAGGTCGAGGGTGAGGTCGGCGACCGCAAGCTGTGTGGTGTCGACGGTTCGTTTGGTGCCCAGGCGAACTCGGATGCGCGCCAGCAGTTCCTCGAAGCGGAACGGCTTGGCCATGTAGTCGTCGGCACCGGTTTCGAGACCGGACACCACGTCCTGGACGCTGTCGCGTGCGGTCAACACGATCACCGGTATCTCGCACTGTTCTCCGCGCAGTCGCTGCAGTACCTCGAAGCCGTCCATGATCGGCAACCCGATGTCGAGTACCACCAGATCGAAGTCGCCGCTGCGCGCGTGCTCGTACGCGGATCTGCCGTCGGAGACGGTCGTCGTGCTGAAACCGCTGGCTCGCAGCCCCTTGTGCACGAACGAGGCGATGCGGGGTTCGTCTTCGGCGATCAGGATGCGGGCCATGGTCGATCCTTCTGCGGGGGAGGGGAATCGGTCAGTGGAATCGTGATGGTGAACGTGGCCCCGTGTCCCGGTGCGCTGCCGACACTGACCCGTCCACGGTGGGCCTGTGCGATGGCGGTGACGATGGACAAGCCGAGACCTGCGCCCTCGGTGCGTCTGGTTCCGTTGCGCCCGCGGGCGAAGCGCTCGAAGATTCGTTCCTGTTCGTCGCGCTCGATTCCAGGGCCCGAGTCGGTGACCCAGAACCGGATGTCGCCGTCGGACAGTTGCGATCCGATGCCGACGCGACTGCCGGGCGTCGTGTGGTGAGTTGCGTTGTCCGCCAGTGCCAGCAACGCCTGAGTCAGTCGTTGTGCGTCGAGCGGTGCGTGGACGGTTGCGCTCGCCTCGAGCACCCACTCCCGGTCGGCGAGGGTGGTCACCTTGTCGAACACGCTTCGGGTGAGCGCGTCGACATCGGTGACCACAGGGGTGACGAAGCTCGTCTGGTCGGCCCGGGTGAGCAGCAACAGGTCGGCTACGAGCCGGTTCATCCGATCGAGTTCGTCGTCGACCAGCGCAACGGTATCGCGAACGTCGGCGGGGTCGTCGTGGTCGAGCACATCGAGATGACCTCGGACGATGGTGATGGGAGTGCGGAGCTCGTGGCCCGCGTCGTCGAGGAATCTGCGCTGACTGGCCGCACCCGACTCGATTCGGTCGAGCATCGAGTTCAGTGTGTCGATCAGGGCTCCGATGTCGTCGCCTCGACCCGTTGTTCTGGCATCGGTGATTCGGCCGGACAGGTCGGTCTCGGTGATCGTTCTGGCGGTGGCGGTGATGTGTCTGATCGGAGACATGATGCGGCCCGCGACCAACCACGCCCCGACCGCCGCCAGCACCGAGGTGACGCCGCCGACGACGAGCATCAGGGTCGCGGTCTCGTCGGCGGAGGCGCGTTCCTGGTCGGCGAAGTAGGCGGCGACCACGACCCCGGTCACCGGGTCGCCCGCCAGGGAGACCGGCACCGCGAGGTACACCACTTCACCTGCCGCGCTCGTATACGAACCCTCGACGGGCGCGGTGACGGTACCCACCTCGGCGGTGAAGCCGTTGTCGTCGGACAGTCGCACCGGTGCCTGCTGCCTGCTCTGCACGGCGAACGCACCGTCCACGTAGCCCAGGAACTTCTCGTTGGGGCGGGCGAGGTTGTAGGTGATCACCACGCGGAGCACGTCGTTGATGTCGTCGAACGGTGCGCCGGTTCCAGGATCGACGCCCGCGTCGGTGAGGGTGGTGAACTCGGCGATCTCGGTGCGCAGCGATTCGCGCATGCGATTGTCGGTCGCGCGAATCATGAGCAGCCAGGTGGTGACGGTGACAGCCGCCAGCGATGCCAGCACCAGCAGGAGCACCCACGAGAAGATGCGGCTCCTGGCGCTCGTCGGGCGTAGGGCGAGCAGTCGCGTCCGCATCACGTGGTCGGTCTCGCAGCAAGGTCAGTCGTCGTCATCGTCATCCCAGTCGTCGTCGAAGTCATCGTCCCAGTCGGCAGGCGGTAGCGGAGGCGGGGGCACGAATCCGTCCGGTGCCACCGGTTGTGGCGCGGGAGTGGGCGTGGGTTCACTCGGTCCAGGTAGAGGGGGAACGGGTTGTGGGGTACCCGGGGCGGATTGCACGGGTGCGGCGGGTGCAACGATGGGTGCGGGCAACGGGGTCTGCTCGCCCGTCGATCGAGTCGTCAGCAATGCCGTGACGAGCACGGCGAGCGTGAGCAGTCCCAGGGCCGAGACGATGATGGTTCGCACACGGCCGAGTCTGACGACGGTGGATTGTGGCTACGTGAATCGGAGATGAGAGTTCTCTCATGTCGTCCGAGGTCCGGTGGTGCACACCCCGGTTCTGTTGTGTGACGAATAATCGTCGAAGATGCGTGACGGGTACCAATCGTTTCTTACAGTGATCAGGTCGGCGGCTCGGATTCGTCGGTGTTCGAGAGCCGGTTGTTGGAAAGGGAAGTGCAATGAGGTTTCGGCAAAGACGCGGGCCGATCGCGGTCGGCGCGGTCTGTGCGGTCGCAGCACTGACTGTCGCGGCCTGTTCGAGCACCGGTGGGGCTCCTCGATCGTCCGACGACGGAAGCAACGCGGGAGTCGCCGACACTCCGTCGGCGACGATCGCGATGATCACGCACGAGGTTCCCGGCGATACCTTCTGGGATCTGGTCCGCAAGGGTGCCGAGGCCGCCGCGGCCAAGGACAACATCGAACTGCGCTACTCCGCAGATCCCGAGGCACCCAACCAGGCCAACCTCGTCCAGAGTGCGATCGACTCGAAGGTCGACGGAATCGCGGTCACTCTGGCCAAGCCCGACGCGATGGCCTCCGCAGTCGAGACGGCAAGCGCCGCAGGCATTCCGGTCGTCGCGTTCAATTCCGGCTACGACTCCTGGAAGGACATGGGAGTCCAGCAGTACTTCGGCCAGGACGAGACCATCGCCGGACAGGCTGCTGGAGCGCGCCTCACCGAGGACGGTGCTCGCAAGACGCTGTGCATCATCCAGGAGCAGGGCGCGGTGGCACTCGAGGCTCGCTGCGCCGGCGTCAGGCAAGGCTTCACCGGAGGCACCACCGAGATCCTCAACGTCAACAGCAAGGACATGCCGTCCGTGGAGTCGACCATCACGGCCAAGCTGCAGCAGGATCCGACGATCGACCACGTCATCGCCCTCGCCGCTCCGATCGCTCTGACTGCGGTGCAGTCCAAGACCAATGCGGGTAGCGACGCCACGATCGTCACGTTCGACACCAACGCAGCACTCGTCGATGCGATCGAGTCCGGCGACGTGGCGTGGGCCATCGATCAGCAGCCGTATCTGCAGGGTTACCTGGCCATCGACTCGTTGTGGCTCTACCTCAACAACGGCAACACGATCGGTGGAGGTACACCGGTGCTGACCGGGCCCGCGTTCATCGATTCGACCAACATCGACGCGGTCGCCGAATACGCCCGTAACGGCACGCGCTGAGTGCGTCGCTCCGGCGCGGAAGGAAATTCATGTCCACACAGGCCGATCCGGCTCTGTCCGAACACACCGTGATCGCAGACGAGCGGGTCAAGAAGCAGAAACCGTTGCAGCGATTGCTGATTCGACCGGAGGTCGGTGCCCTGTTCGGCGCGGTCGCCATCTTCGTCTTCTTCTGCATCGTGGCACCGCCGTTTCGATCGCCCGAGGCTCTGGCCACCGTGCTGTACGCATCCTCGACCATCGGCATCATGGCGATCGGTGTCTCCCTGTTGATGATCGGCGGAGAATTCGACCTCTCCACCGGGGTTGCGGTGACGTTCTCCTCGATCATGGCCTCCATGCTGGCCTACAACCTGCACCTGAACGTCTGGGCGGGCTCTGCATTGGCGCTGGTGTTGGCACTTGCGGTCGGTTTCCTCAACGGATACCTGGTGATGACGACGAAGATTCCGTCGTTCCTGATCACATTGGCGTCGTTCCTGATGCTCACCGGCATCAATCTCGCCGTCACCAAGCTCGTCACCGGCCAGGTCGCCACCCCGTCCATCTCGGACATGGAGGGATTCGACTCGGCCAAGGCCTTCTTCTCGTCCTCGTTCTCGCTGCTGGGTGTCTCGGTCCGCATCACCGTCGTGTGGTGGATCGTGTTCACGCTCGCCGCGACCTGGGTGCTGATGAAGACCCGGACCGGCAACTGGATCTTCGCAGTCGGCGGAAACCAGGAATCGGCGCGTGCGGTCGGCGTCCCGGTCACCCGGGTCAAGATCGGCCTGTTCATGTTCGTCGGCTTCTGCGCCTGGTTCGTCGGCATGCATCTGCTGTTCGCGTTCGACACCGTCCAGTCCGGCCAGGGCGTGGGCAACGAGTTCCTCTACATCATCGCCGCCGTCATCGGTGGATGCCTGCTGACCGGTGGATACGGTACGGCTGTCGGTGCTTTCATCGGAGCGTTCATCTTCGGCATGACCAACCAGGGCATCGTCTATGCCGGCTGGAACCCGGACTGGTTCAAGTTCTTCCTCGGCGCGATGCTGCTGTTCGCAGTGATCGCGAACAGTTCCTTCCGCAACTACGCGGCGAAAAGGTGACCATGACGTCCTCTGCGAACACGCCCCTCATCGAGCTGAAAGGCGTCGGCAAGAGCTACGGCAACATCATCGCGCTGCACGGGATAGACCTCCGCGTCGGTGCCGGTGAGGTCACCTGCGTTCTCGGTGACAACGGCGCAGGCAAGTCCACTCTGATCAAGATCATGTCCGGTCTGCATCGGCAGTCGGAGGGGGAACTGCTCGTCGATGGCAAGGCGACGACGTTCGGTTCGCCGAAGCAGGCGGTGGAACAGGGTATCTCCACGGTCTACCAGGACCTCGCGGTCGTCTCCCTGATGCCGGTGTGGCGCAACTTCTTCCTCGGCCAGGAACTGCGCAAGGGCACGATCTTCAAGACCCTCGACACCCATGCCATGCGCGCGACGACGATCGACGAACTCCGCAAGATGGGTATCGATCTGCCGGACGTCGATGCCCCCATCGGCTCGCTGTCCGGTGGCCAACGTCAGTGCGTGGCCATCGCTCGCGCCATCTTCTTCGGTGCCCGGGTGCTCATTCTCGACGAGCCGACCGCCGCTCTCGGCGTCAAGCAGTCCGGCATGGTTCTCCGGTACATCTCGGCGGCCAGGGAGAAGGGCTTCGGCGTCGTGTTCATCACCCACAATCCGCATCACGCGTACATGGTCGGAGATCACTTCGTTCTCCTCGATCGTGGACGTCAGACGTTGGACTGTGCGCACCACGACATCTCGATCGACGACCTCACCAAGGAAATGGCGGGCGGCGACGAACTGGCGACCCTCTCCGACGAACTGCGCCGCTGACCGGCGAAGGCCGCGGTGCATGCGTGAGAATCGGGCGCGGCGGGTAGAAGATCGGTAGCGGTGCCCGATGAGAGGTGCCAGACGAAGGAGCCGAACATGAGCGAGCACGAGCCCCTCGGACCACTGTCGCCGGACTTTCTCGAATCCGATTTCTACGGGTATCAGAGCATGCTCGACGAGGCCGAGACCGAGGTGGTCCTGCGTACCCGCCGGTTCCTGCAGGAGGAGGTCGCGCCGCGGGCGAACGAATTCTGGGAGGAGGCCACCTCGCCGGTGCACCTGATGCCGAAAATCGCCCAGCTCGAGATTGCTGGTCTCGGCTACGCGTTCGACGATCGCAAGGCCTCCCGCAAACTGCTCACCGGCTGGCTCGAAATGGAGTTCGCGCGGGTCGATCCGTCCACCGGAACGATGTTCAGCGTGCACAGTTCGCTGGCGATGAGCAGTATCTCCATTCTCGGCTCCGAGGAGCAGCGCCAGCGGTGGTTGCCCGCCATGCGCCGGATGGAGACGATCGGCGCGTTCGGACTGTCCGAACCGCACGGTGGCTCCGACGTCGCAGGCGGACTCGAGACCACCGCTCGACTCGACGGAGATCACTGGATCCTCAACGGCAGCAAGCGCTGGATCGGCAACGCCACCTTTGCAGACCTGACCATCGTGTTCGCCAAGGACGAGGCCGACGGTGAGGTCAAGGGCTTTGTGGTCGAAAAGCATTTCGAGGGATTCCGGGCCGAGAAGATCGAGGGCAAGTACTCGCTCCGCGCGGTCGAGAACGCCGACATCCATCTGGAGAACTGCCGAGTCCCGGTCGAGAACAAGCTTGCCGAGGCCAACTCGTTCGCCGACACCGCGAAGGTGCTCCGCTTGACCCGTGGGGGAGTGGCGTTTCAGGCCGTGGGCGTGATGATGGGCGCGTACGAGCGGGCCGTGACGTACGCGCGCGAACGCGAACAGTTCGGATCTCCTATCGCGTCGTTCCAGCTCATCTCCGACCTGATCGCACGCATGACGGCGAACATCACCGCCTCGCTCGGCATGGCGATTCGTGTCTCTCAGCTGCAGGACAACGGCGTCCACTACGACGAGCATGCGGCGCTCGCGAAGACGTTCTGTACGACGCGGTTGCGCGAAGTGGTGAGTTGGGCCCGAGAAATTATGGGCGGCAACGGAATTCTGATCGAGCACGACGTCATCAGGTTCTTCGCCGACGCCGAGGCGCTGTATTCCTACGAGGGCACCGCGCAGATCAACAACCTGATCGTCGGCCGTGGTGTGACCGGCTTCAGCGCGTTCGTCTGAGACCGGAAACGGAAAGCGCCCCTTCGCATATGCGAAGGGGCGCTTTCCGTTGTGGATGTGCCTGCTAGCGAGCGAAGAGCAACGCGCGCTTGACTTCCTGAATCGCCTTGGTCACCTGGATGCCGCGGGGGCATGCGTCGGTGCAGTTGAAGGTGGTGCGGCAACGCCACACACCCTCGACGTCGTTGAGGATGTCCAGGCGTTCGGTTGCACCCTCGTCACGGCTGTCGAAGATGAACCGGTGTGCGTTCACGATCGCAGCGGGGCCGAAGTAGCTGCCGTCGCTCCAGAACACGGGGCACGAGGTGGTGCAGCACGCGCACAGGATGCACTTGGTGGTGTCGTCGAACCGGGCGCGGTCCGCTGCGGACTGGATCCGCTCGCGGGTCGGCTCGTTGCCCGTCGTCATGAGGAACGGCTTCACGGCGCGGAACGCGTCGAAGAAGGGCTCCATGTCGACGATGAGGTCCTTCTCCACCGGCAGACCCTTGATGGGCTCGATGGTGATGTTCAGCGTCTTCGACGAGTCCTTGGGGAGCATGTCGCGCATGAGCACCTTGCAGGCGAGACGGTTGACACCGTTGATGCGCATCGCGTCGCTGCCGCAGACACCGTGTGCGCACGAGCGGCGGAACGTCAGTGTGCCGTCCAGGTAGCCCTTCACGTACAGCAGGAGGTTGAGC
The DNA here is from genome assembly GCF_033142325.1 of Rhodococcus sp. IEGM 1370. Taxonomy (NCBI): domain Bacteria; kingdom Bacillati; phylum Actinomycetota; class Actinomycetes; order Mycobacteriales; family Nocardiaceae; genus Rhodococcus; species Rhodococcus sp. IEGM 1370. The sequence continues at coordinate 28,803 of NZ_JAWLRY010000002.1, forward strand.
AGCCGGTCGGTGGCCAGGGTGGGGACCTGGAAGGTGTCCCAGCGCTGACCGTCACCGTTCTCGGGGTTGAAGCGCGCGATCTTGAGGTTGACCATCACCGCGCCCTCGGGGACGGGCGGCAGATCGGACTCGTTGGACTTCTTGTCCAGTGTTGGTGCGCTCATATCAGTACTTCCGCTCCATCGGCTCGTAGCGGGTTTGGATTACCGGCTTGTAATCCAAGCGGATATCGGTCAGCAGACCTTCGCCCTCTTTGTAGGCCATGGTGTGCTTCATGTACTCGGCGTCGTTGCGCTCGGGGTAGTCCTCGCGAGCGTGTCCGCCGCGCGATTCCTTCCGGTTGAGTGCGCCGACGACCGTGACCTCCGCCATTTCGAGCAGGAAGCCGAGTTCGATGGCCTCGAGCAGGTCGCTGTTGTAGCGCTTGCCCTTGTCCTCGACGGTGATCTTGTTGTAGCGCTCCTTGAGGGCGCGAACATCCTTGAGCGCCGTCTCGAGACGTTCCTCCGTACGGAACACCGATGCGTTGTTGTCCATCGACTGCTGCATCTCGGTACGGATGTCGGCTGCGCGCTCGTGACCGTGGTCGGACAGGATCAACTCCAGCCAGTCCTGCACCATCTTCGCCGGCTCCTCGGGGAGCGGGGTGAAGTCGACCGAGTTCGCGTACTCGGCCGCCGCGATGCCGGCACGACGTCCGAAGACATTGATGTCGAGCAGCGAGTTGGTGCCGAGACGGTTGGCTCCGTGCACGGAGACGCAGGCGCATTCGCCGGCCGCGTACAGGCCGGGGACGATGTCCTCGTTGTTGCGCAGAACCTCGCCACGGATCTTGGTGGGGATACCGCCCATCACGTAGTGGCACGTCGGGTAGACGGGCACCGGTTCCTTGACGGGGTCGACGCCGAGGTACGTGCGGGAGAACTCCATGATGTCCGGGAGCTTCTCGTCCAGAACTTCCTCGGGAATGTGCGTGACGTCGATGTAGACGTAGTCCTTGTTCGGGCCGCCACCGCGTCCTTCGAGCACCTCGAGCACCATCGAGCGCGCGACGATGTCGCGGGGCGCGAGGTCCTTGATGGTCGGTGCGTAGCGCTCCATGAAGCGTTCACCCGACTCGTTGCGCAGGATGCCGCCCTCGCCACGCACGGCCTCGGAGATGAGGATGCCGAGGCCTGCGAGACCTGTCGGGTGGAACTGGTGGAACTCCATGTCCTCCAAGGGAAGACCCTTGCGGAACACGATGCTCATGCCGTCACCGGTGAGGGTGTGGGCATTGGAGGTGGTCTTGTAGATCCGGCCCGAGCCGCCGGTGGCGAAGATGATCGACTTCGCGTGGAAGATGTGCAGCTCGCCGGTGGACAGCTCGTAGGCGATGATTCCGGTCGCGACAGGACCGTCGTCGGTCTCGGTCAGACAGAGATCCAGTGCGTAGAACTCGTTGTAGAACTCGACGTCGTGCTTGACGCAGTTCTGGTAGAGCGTCTGCAGGATCATGTGGCCGGTGCGGTCGGCCGCGTAGCACGCACGACGCACAGGAGCTTTGCCGTGATCGCGGGTGTGGCCGCCGAAGCGCCGCTGATCGATCTTGCCCTCGGGCGTCCGGTTGAACGGAAGACCCATCTTCTCGAGGTCGAGAACTGCGTCGATGGCTTCCTTGGCCATGATCTCCACGGCGTCCTGGTCGGCGAGGTAGTCGCCGCCCTTGACGGTGTCGAACGTGTGCCACTCCCAGTTGTCTTCCTCGACGTTGGCCAAAGCGGCACACATGCCGCCCTGAGCCGCGCCCGTGTGCGAGCGCGTGGGGTAGAGCTTGGTCAGTACGGCTGTGCGAGCACGGGGTCCGGCCTCGATCGCAGCACGCATACCGGCACCGCCTGCGCCGACGATCAGTACGTCGTAACGATGTTCCTGCATGTAAGCGTCAGTGTCCTTAGCTCGCCGTGATGTTGGGATCGAACGTGAAGATGACGTAGGTGCCGACGCCCATGATGAGGATCATCGACAGCACCAGCAGCGTGGTCAGCCAGAATCGCGTCGAGTCCTTGCGGGAGTAGTCCGCGATGATCGTCCGCAGGCCGTTGCCGCCGTGCAGCTGCGCCAGCCAGAGCATCGTCAGGTCCCAGAACTGCCAGAACGGGCTGGCCCAGCGACCGGCGACGAACGCGAAGTTGATGCGGTGCACACCGTCGTCGAGCATCAGCATGATGAACATGTGGCCGAGGACGAGCACGACGAGTGCCAGGCCGGAGAAGCGCATGAACAGCCATGCGTAGAGCTCGAAGTTGCCCTTGCTCTGGCGCCGCGGTGAACGCGGGTTGGCCAAGCTGGCCGGACGGTCGTAGTTCGTGCCGAGGACCTTCGCCTCGGGACCCTGCGTCGACATCAGTGACCACCCGCCGTGAACATGTTGTAGAAGATTCGTCCCGCGCCGGGGATCATGACGACGAGCCAGACGACTGCGATCGCCCACAGCATCGGCTTCTGGTACTGCGGTCCCTTGGACCAGAAATCGATCAGCATCACGCGGATGCCGTTCAACGCGTGGTACAGCACTGCCGCGACGAGACCGATTTCCATCAGACCGACGAGCGGGGTCTTGTAGGTCTCGATGATGGCGTCGTACGTCTCGGGGTTGACCCGGACCATCGCCGTGTCGAGGACGTGGACGAACAAGAAGAAGAACGTCAACACGCCAGTGATGCGGTGCAGAACCCAGGACCACATGCCCGGATCCCCGCGGTACAGGGACCGCTTGCGCTCCTTGACCGGAGCGACTTCCGTCGTGCTACTCATCGAGTGCAATGCCTCCAACGTCGTTGGTGGACGCATCGAGCCCCGGTGGTCGGTCTTGCCTGGCTCGATTTGTCGCGATTCGGCCCTAGTGCTGGTTGTACTAGCCGCTTACTCGAAACTGTAAACCCATTCGAAACACGGAACTAATTCGACTCGAGGTTCGTACGGTGCCGAAATCCGGTGTTAGGTTTGCCTTCCCAATTGATGCACGCACTTTCGGGCGGATCTCTGCATCAATTCAGACGCCGTGATTGGATGGTTCACCATGAACGAAATCGACTGGAAGACGTTGCGCGACAATGCTCATGAGGCCATGGGTCGTGCCTATGCCCCGTACTCGAACTTTCCGGTCGGTGCAGCAGCTCTGGTGGACGACAATCGGATAGTCACCGGGTGCAATGTGGAAAATGTCTCATACGGTTTGGGGCTGTGCGCGGAGTGCGGGTTGGTGTCGAACTTGCACTCGACCGGCGGCGGCAGACTCGTGGCCTTTTCGTGCTGCGATTCCAGGCGTGAAATTCTGATGCCGTGCGGGCGATGCCGACAGCTGCTGTACGAGTTCGGCGGCCCGGATCTGCTCGTCGACACCGTCTCGGGACCGGCTCGACTGGCAGAGTTGCTCCCGAACGCTTTCGGCCCCGACAACCTCGACGAAGGACGCGTGAACAACCATGCCTGACGCCGTATCCATCATCAGTGCCAAGCGCGACGGACGCGTTCTCGACGACGAGCAGATCGAATGGGTGATCGCCGAGTTCACCCGCGGATCCGTCGCGCCGGAACAGATGTCGGCTCTCGCGATGGCCGTTCTGTGGCGCGGATTGTCGCGTCGCGAGCTCGGTACGTGGACGAACGCGATGATCGCGTCGGGCACACGAATGGACTTCTCGGCGCTGCCGCTGCCCACCGTCGACAAGCACTCGACCGGTGGTGTCGGAGACAAGATCACGCTGCCGCTGGCTCCGCTCGTCGCCGCCTGCGGGGCCGCTGTGCCGCAGCTGTCGGGTCGAGGACTCGGGCACACCGGCGGAACACTCGACAAGCTCGAGTCCATCCCCGGATGGCGAGCGGATCTGAGCGGCGAGGAGATTCATCGCATTCTGGCCGATCCGGCGATCGGTGCCGTCGTATGTGCTGCCGGTGCCGATCTGGCTCCGGCCGACAAGAAGCTCTATGCACTGCGCGACGTGACCGGAACGGTCGAGTCGATACCGCTGATCGCCAGCTCGATCATGAGCAAGAAGATCGCCGAGGGCACCGGGGCACTCGTGTTGGATGTGAAGGTCGGTGCCGGTGCGTTCATGAAGAACGTCGACGACGCACGTGAACTGGCCACCGCGATGGTCGAACTCGGAACCGATGCGGGCGTACGCACTCTGGCGGTCCTCACTGCGATGGACACCCCCCTCGGGCTGACCGCAGGCAACGCGCTGGAGGTTCAGGAATCGGTCGAGGTCCTTGCCGGAGGTGGCCCGGCCGACATCGTCGAGCTGACGATCACGCTTGCGCGCACGATGCTCGCCGCTGCCGGGATCGAGGGGATCGATCCGGCCGACAAGCTCGCCGACGGTTCGGCCATGGATCGGTGGCGAACGATGATCGCCGCGCAGGGCGGCGATCCCGATGCCGCACTACCCGTCGCCCGCGAGAGCCAGGAATTCACTGCTACGCACGACGGCGTCGTGACCGGACTGGACGCGATGGGCGTCGGACTGGCGGCGTGGCGGCTGGGGGCAGGCCGAGAACGTCAGGGTGAGCCGGTGCAGAGCGCAGCCGGGGTGCGGCTGCACGCCAAGCCCGGTGATCGGGTGCGGGCCGGGGATCGGCTCGCAACCCTGTACACCGACACCCCCGAGCGTTTCGAGTACGCGCAACAGGCACTCGAATCCAGCTGGGAGATAGGGGCCACGGCCACGCAGCCGAGGCCCCTCGTGATCGACCGCATCGGGCTGTAGCGAGACCGGTCAGATCAGGTTGCCCGCCTCGGTCAGCACGCTGCGCAGGATCTGCTCCATCTCGTCGAACTCCTTCTGACCGCAGATCAGCGGCGGAGCCAGCTGCACCACCGGGTCACCACGGTCGTCGGCGCGGCAGTACAGGCCTGCGTCGAACAGGGCCGTGGACAGGAAACCGCGAAGGATGCGTTCTGCTTCGGCGTCGCTGAACGTCTCCTTCGTGGTCTTGTCCTTGACCAACTCGATGCCGTAGAAGAATCCCTCGCCGCGCACGTCTCCGACGATCGGCAGGTCGTGCAGCTTCTCGAGCGTTGCCCGGAACGCCGGTGCGTTGTCTGCGACGTGCGCGTTGATGCCCTCGCGCTCGAAGATGTCGAGATTGGCCATGGCAACGGCGGCGGAGACGGGGTGGCCGCCGAAGGTGTATCCGTGCGCGAAGCTCGAGGTGCCGTCGTCGAACGGCTCGAAGAGCTTGTCGGAGGCGATCATTGCGCCGATGGGCGAGTAGCCCGAGGTCATTCCCTTCGCGCAGGTGATGATGTCGGGTACGTAGCCGAAGTCGCTGCAGGCGAACATCGACCCGATGCGGCCGAACGCGCAGATGACTTCGTCGGACACGAGCAGAACGTCGTAGCGGTCGCAGATCTCACGGACGCGCTCGAAGTATCCGGGCGGGGGAGGAAAGCACCCGCCGGCATTCTGAACCGGCTCGAGGAACACCGCGGCAACCGTGTCGGGGCCTTCGAACTCGATGGCCTCGGCGATGCGATCCGCAGCCCAGATTCCGAACGCCTTCGGATCGGTGTCCAGGGGAGCAGGGGCGCGGTAGATGTTGGTGTTCGGCACCCGGAACGCACCCGGCGTCAACGGCTCGAACGGCTCCTTGAGCGCCGGAATTCCGGTGATGGCGAGTGCGCCCTGCGGGGTGCCGTGGTAGGCGATGGACCGCGAGATCACCTTGTGCTTGCCGGGCTTGCCGACCTTCTTGAAGTACTGCTTGGCGAGCTTCCATGCGCTCTCGACGGCCTCGCCTCCGCCGGTGGTGAAGAAGACGCGATTGAGATCGCCCGGGGCGTACCCGGCGAGCCGCTCGGCGAGCTCGATCGCAGGTTCGGTGACGTACGACCACAGGGGGAAGAACGCCAACTCCTTGGCCTGCTTGGCGGCAGCCTCGGCCAGTTCCTCGCGTCCGTGGCCCACCTGCACCACGAACAGTCCCGAGAGACCGTCGATGTAGCTCTTGCCGTTCGAGTCCCAGATGGTCGAGCCCTCACCGCGGGTGATGATCGGGGGTGTGACCCCTGCGCCGTGGCGGGTGAAGTGGCCCCACAGATGCTTGGCTGCGGAAGCGTCGAGTTCGGATGTCGTTCGCGTCATCGTGTTCCCCAATTGTATTGCTGCTTGACGAGTTTGAGATAGACCAGCGTTTCGGTGCTGGTGACACCGTCCAGGCTGCGGATCTGTTTGTTCAGGATCTGCAGGAGTTGTTCGTCGTCCTCGCACACCACTTCCACGACGACGTCGAACGACCCTGCGGTGAGGACGACGTAGTCGATCGCATCGATCGCCGACAGTTCCTCGGACAGTGCATGACTGTCACCGGTGCATTTGATGCCGATCATGGCCTGCCGCTTGAACCCCACCTGCACCGGATCGGTCACCGCGACGATCTGCATGACGCCGGAGTCCGTCAGGCGCTGAACTCGTTGACGCACAGCCGCTTCCGAGAGTCCGACGGCTTTGCCGATGGCAGCGTACGAGCGACGCCCGTCCTCCTGGAGTTGCTCGATGATCGCCTTGGAGACGTCGTCGAGTGCGATGGGTGGTTGCTCGGGCATGGATCGATCTTGTCACTGTCGTGGCCGTGAACACAACCCGTCGACGATGAAAAGCGTGTCAATTGTGGATTCAGACGACAGAATCAGTTGTCGAAAGGCTGGAAACAGAGAGAATCCGTGGGTCCGACGGTACTCTGCAGGCATGGCGAACATTCCTGGTTGTTGGATCGACGGACGCGCGGTCGACGGTAGTGGTGATCGGTACGAGGTCGACGATCCCGCGACCGGAGCTGTCGTCGCCGAGGTCGGTCTGGCGACCGCCGAAGACGTCGATTCGGCTCTCGCGCATGCCCGATCGGCCTTTCCCTCGTGGTCCAGCGCCACCCCCGCACACCGCAGCGCTGTGTTGCTGGAACTGGCGCGTCTCGTTGCGGCCGACGCGGAGAACTTCGTGTCCGAGGAGGTGGCGCAGACCGGTAAATCGACAAGGTTGGCAACGGAATTCGACGTTCCGGGGAGCGTGGACAACATCGAGTTCTTCGCCGGAGCTGCGCGGCACCTGGACGGTAAGGCTGCTGCGGAGTACTCGGGTGAGCACACCTCCGCCATTCGGCGTGACGCCGTCGGAGTGGTCGGTTCGATCACGCCGTGGAACTATCCGCTGCAGATGGCGGTGTGGAAGGCGATACCGGCGTTGGCGGCCGGGTGTTCCATCGTGCTCAAGCCCAGTGAACTCACGCCACTGACCACGTTGCGGTTGGCGCGGTTGGCCACCGAGGCAGGCGTGCCCGACGGGGTGTTCAACGTCGTCACCGGAACCGGTCTCGACGCCGGAGTCGCGCTGTCCTCCCATGCAGGACTGGACCTGATGACCTTCACCGGCTCCACTCCCGTCGGCAGGCGCGTCATGGCGCAGGCCGCCGCGCACGGAACTCGGGTGCAGCTCGAGCTCGGCGGCAAGGCACCGCTGGTGGTCTTCGACGACGCGGATCTCGATGCCGCTGTGCACGGTGCTGTCGCCGGATCGTTGATCAACGGCGGTCAGGACTGCACGGCAGCCACGCGCGCCATCGTCGCCGAATCCCTGTACGAGGACTTCGTCGCCGGGGTCGCCGAGTTGATGGGTCGCGTCGTCGTGGGAGACCCGACGGATCCGGCAACCGACATGGGTTCGTTGATCTCCGTCGCGCATCGAGATCGGGTGGCGGCGATGGTGGATCGGGCTCGCGACGCGGGGGCCAGGGTGGTGACCGGAGGCCGTGTCCCGGAGGGCCGGGGTGCGTTCTATCCGCCGACCCTGATCGCCGATGTCGGTGAGCAGGACGAGATCTATCGCGACGAGGTGTTCGGTCCGGTGCTCACGGTGTCCAAGCATCACGGCGACGACGATGCGATCCGGCGCGCCAACGACACTGCGTTCGGACTCGCCGCATCCGCGTGGACCCGAGACCTGTACCGCGCGGGCCGAGCGACGCGGGAGATCGCCGCCGGCTGTGTGTGGATCAACGACCACATCCCGATCATCAGCGAGATGCCACACGGCGGATTCGGGGCCTCGGGCTTCGGAAAGGACATGTCCAGCTACTCGCTCGACGAGTACCTCACCGTCAAGCACGTCATGACCGACATCACCGGTGTGGCTCGAAAGGCTTGGCATCGAACGGTGTTCGCGGCGGCCGATCCCGAAGCGCAGGAGGACGCCCGATGAGCGCATCATGGGCAACCGAACCCACCGACCGCGGTGTGGCGATGGTGGCGGGCGCGGCACCGGAGTCCTACTGGCTCGATCGTCCCGAACGCCCGGCACCGCGGACACGGCACACCGGTTCGGCTGCAGCGGATCTGGTGATCATCGGCGGCGGATTCACCGGACTGTGGGCGGCTCTGCAGGCGGCAGAAGAGAACCCGAACCGATCGATCGTGCTGCTCGAAGGCGACCGCATCGCCGAGGGCGCAACCGGACGCAACGGCGGCTTCTGTGCGGCCAGCCTGACGCACGGACTGGGCAACGGACTCGACCGCTACGCCGACGAACTACCCGAGCTGCTGCGGATGGGCACCGAGACGCTCGACGCGATCTGCGCGACTGCGGAGAAGTACGGGATCGACGCCGAGATCGAGCGCACCGGCGAGCTCGACATCGCCAATTTCGACTGGCAGGTGAACGACCTGCGGGAGCTCGGTGACGAGGGTGCACGCCTGTCGCAGCCGATGGAATACCTCGACGCCGCTGCAGTGCAGTCCAGGATCACCTCACCGATGGCGCGCGGTGCACTGTTCGACCCCGATGTCGCGATGATCGACCCCGCCAAACTCGCCTGGGGCCTGGCCGACGCGGCCGAATCGCTCGGCGTTCGCATTCACGAGAACACTCGGGCGCTGTCGATCGACAAGTCCGGCAACGGTATTCGAGTGAAGACGGGCTACGGCACCATCGAGGCCGGCAAGGTGCTGCTGGCCACGTCGGCGTCGAAATCGTTGCGCCGCAAACTCCGTCACTGGATCGTCCCGGTGTGGGACTACGTGATCATGACCGAACCACTGACGTCGGCGCAGCTCGCCGACATCGGCTGGTCCGGCCGCGAAGGATTGGCCGACTCCGGCAACCGATTCCACTACTTCCGGTTGACGGCGGACAACCGCATCCTGTTCGGCGGGTGGGATGCGCACTACTTCTACGGTAGCGACACCGACCCACGCCGAACCCAACACCCCGAAGAGTTCGCATTGCTCGCCGAACACCTGCTGCAGATGTTCCCGAGCCTCGAAGGAATTCGCGCCACCCATGCCTGGGGCGGATCGATCGACACGTGCTCGCGGTTCAGCGCCTTCTGGGATCTCGGAATGAACGGACGGGTGGCCTCGGTGGCCGGGTTCACCGGACTCGGCGTCGGCGCGTCGCACTTCGGGGCCCGCACCGCGCTCGATCTACTCGACGGCAAGGACACCGAACGAACACGCCTGAAGATGGTGCGCAGCATGCCGCTGCCGTTCCCGCCCGAGCCCCTCAAGTCGATCGGAATCAACATCACCCGTGCGGCATTCGCCCGAGCCGACCGCAACGGCGGAAAACGCGGCCTGTGGCTCAAGGGCATGGACGCGCTCGGTCTCGGCTTCGACAGCTGAGGTGCCAAAGGCAGTGGTGCGGTCGAGTGCTACCCGGGGCACTCGACCGCACCACTGCCGTGGCACTAATCGTGCGGAACGACGACCACCGGCACCGGGGCAGCACGCAGAATCTTGGCCGCGCTCGAACCGAGGAACACCCGCTTCGGAGTCGCCAGTCGACTCGAGCCGAGGAACAGCACATCGCCCGGTTTCCAGTCGAGGTTGCCCATCGCCTCGTCGAGCGTCGACCCGTCGGCGACGACCGACTCCAGACCGTCGATGTCGGGGAGTGTGCGCACCGCGTGGTCGAGATTGTCCTGCGCGGCAGCGACCTGTCGGCGACGGGTGTCCAGTGACGTCTCGTCGCTCGGTGCCCCGGTCGGCTCGAGCGAGACCAGCGACACCAAGCGGACCGGCACGTGCGCCGCGCTGGCAATGGTGATCGCGAAGGGCAGCGGATTCGGGGCCGATGCCCGGGTGGGGACGGCGACGGTCAGGTCGGTGATCGGTGCGTTCGAGAGCCGATAGCCCCGAGGGGCAAGTGCCAGCGGCACTTCCGAGGCATGCAGCAGTTGACTGGCGACCGACCCGATCGAGTGCCGGTTCAGCAGGCCGTCACCCGCACCGCCGACGACGATCATGTCGGCATCGGTGTTCACCGCGAAGTCGATCAACGCGCGGGCGAACGACTCGTGGGAGAGAACGTGTGTGGTCACCTCGATGCCCAACGGCACCTGAGCGGCCGCGTCGTCCACCCAGCCGCGCGCCTTGGCCTCGAGAACTTTGCGATACGGTCCGCTGCCTTCCATGACCGGTTCGTCGACGGCCATGACCAGCACGATGTCGATGGACGCGTCGAGGGCGCGGGCGAGGGCGGTGGCCAGGGCTACGCCGTCGTCGCCGCTGGGGGTGGCGAGGTAGCCGACGGTGATCTTCATGAGTTTCGGTCCTTCTCTTCTAGTAAGTGTCCGGAACCTTGACTTCGGTGGACGCGGTGAGTGTCTTGCCCTGGAAGAAGTCCCTGTTGCCCACGAAGCACAGCAGCATGAGCGGGATTCCGAGTACCAGCATGCCGACGCCGAGGACGAACACACCGCCGATCGGACCGTAGACGGTGTAACCGTAGTCGGGCTTGATCATGTCGATTGCGCTCTGCACGAACGCCCACGTCATCGACAATCCGCCGAGGAACGGGAAGATGCCGCGCATGAACAGGTTTCGCACGGACGTCAGCAGCGTTCGGCGGAAATACCACGTGCACGCATACGCGGTGATGCCGTAGTAGAACGCGACCGCGAGCCCGAGCGAGGCCACCGAATCCTGCAATGCGTTGGCGCTGACGAAGGTGAGCACCAGGTAGAACAGCAGGGCTGCGGCACCCATCACGAGCGTGCCGAAGCCGGGCGTCATGTACTTGGGGTGCACGCTGGCGAACCGCTTGGGGATTGCCTCGTACACGGCCATCGACAGTGTTCCGCGGGCCGTGGGCAGGATGGTCGTCTGCGTCGAGGACAGCGCCGAGATGGAGACCGTCAACAGCAGCAGGGACGCGACGATCGACCCGGCGACCGGATCGCCGAGAATGGTGAGCACATCGTCGACGTTGTCCGGGTTGTTCAAGCCGATGCCGGTATCGCCGAAACCGGCGAACGACTGCACGGCGTATCCGACGAGAACATACGTAGCAACGAGGATCAGCGTCGTGATCACTGCGGCCCGTCCCGGCGTCTTCTCCGAGTCCTTCGTTTCTTCGCCGACGGCAAGGCAGGCATCCCATCCCCAGTAGATGAAGATGCACAGGATGATGGCCTGGGCCGCGTCGGACATCGTCACTCCGGTGGGCACCAACCAACTCCACTGGGGCGTGATGGCCTGCGGTCCTGCGGTTCCGGTACCCACCTTGACCAGTGCCGTCACCGAGACTCCGATGAGCACTCCGAACTGCACGACCAGCAGTACGTTCTGCATGCGTTCGCTGATGAGGATGCCGCGGAAGCTGACGTAGGTCATCGAGACGATGAAGAACGAACCGAGAGCGACCTTGGCCGCGGTCGACTCCGCCAACCCCGACAGGCCCAGGAACTCGAACAGATAGATGGCTGCGATCTCGGCGACGTTGGCCAGCACGATGATCGCCGACACGGCCAGCCCCCACCCGGCCATCCAACCGACCCAGGGCCCGAAGGCCTTGGTGCCCCAGGTGAACGAGGTTCCGCAGTCCGGTGTGTCGCGACCGAGTTCGCGGTATGCGAAGGCAGTGAGCAGCATCGGAACGAAGGCGATGAGAAACATGGAGGGCGCTTTGTCGCCGACGGCCAGAACCACGTAACCGAGGGTGGCGGCGAGGCTGTAGGCCGGGGCGACCGCCGACAAGCCGATGACGATGTTGCCGACCAGCCCGAGAGCGCCGGTGTTGAGCCCTTTACCCGGAATGGTGTTCGGCGGTTCCACAGTGGACATAGGTCTCTCCGAGGTTCGAGTCGACCGAGGACGTCGGAGGGGACCCGACGGAATCGGCTGCGCGTGTGTGCTGAACACTACGATTTCCGTCGCCGATCCGCTGTGTATCGACGGAATTGTTTTCATCGGAGTAACAATGCAACGAAATGGGTCGCGGAAGGGGCGGACGTCGGGGGAATCCGCGGACTCGCCGAGTGGCGATGACAGGCGCGCGTGCGCGGGAGCCGCACGCTACCGTCGACACATGAGCACCGCGGAGAACACTCAGTCCTCGATCGGTGGCAGTGCGCCACTCGATCTCGCGTCGATCAGGACAGCTCCCAAGGCATTGCTGCACGATCACCTCGACGGCGGACTCCGCCCGCAGACCGTGTTGGAGCTGGCCGACGAATGCGGTTACGGCGATCTTCCGGCCACCGACGGCGCGGCGCTGGGCGAGTGGTTCCGCGACGCCGCGGACAGTGGCTCGCTGGTGCGGTACCTCGAGACGTTCGCGCACACCGTCGCCGTGATGCAGACCCCCGAAGGGCTGTTCCGAGTGGCGCGCGAATGCGCCGAGGATCTGGCCGACGACGGCGTCGTGTACGCCGAGGTGCGCTTCGCACCGGAACAGCACCTCGAACGCGGACTGACCCTCGACGAGGTCGTCACCCATACGCTCGCCGGCTTCGAAGCGGGGATTTCCGCGGCCAAGGTGCGGGGCAAGAACATCACGATCGGCACCTTGCTCACCGCGATGCGGCACGCGGCGCGTTCGCGGGAGATCGCCGAACTGACGGTCCGGTTCCGCGACCGTGGGGTCGTGGGCTTCGACATCGCCGGTGCCGAAGCGGGCTTTCCTCCCAGTCGCCACCTCGACGCCTTCGAGTACATGCGAGCGAGCAACGCGCACTTCACCATTCACGCGGGAGAAGCGTTCGGTCTGCCGTCGATCCAGGAAGCGGTGGCATTCTGCGGCACCGACAGGCTCGGTCACGGGGTCCGGATCACCGACGACATCACCACCGGTGCCGATGGCACACCCGAACTCGGTCTGCTCGCCGCGTACGTCCGCGACACGAGAATGCCCCTCGAACTGTGCCCGAGCTCCAACGTCCAGACCGGAGCCGTCGAATCGTTGGCGACGCACCCGTTCGATCTGCTCGCCCGATTGCGATTCCGAGTCACCGTCAACACCGACAACCGGTTGATGAGCGATACCTCGATGAGTCGCGAGATGGCCAAGCTCGTCGAGACCTTCGGCTACGGCTGGAGCGATCTCGAGCGCTTCACCATCAACGCGATGAAGTCGGCGTTCCTGCCGTTCGACGAGCGGCTGGCGCTCATCGACGACGTCATCAAGCCCGGTTACGCGGTTCTGATCGGCTGATCGACCAGACCCGGCGGCCGGCTACTTCTTGCGCAGTCGGCTCTCGAACTCACGCTCGAGGGCGCGCCATGCTTCGGCCTCGACGTCGAACGGTGCGCTCGGAGCGAGCCGGTCGGGACTGGGCTCGAGGGCGTACGAGACGTACCAACCCAGTGGGGTGGACGTGGCGAGAGCTTCGTCGACGGAATCGTCACCGGCGAAATCGGCGGCGTCGGTGAACAATTCGACGGCGAGGTCGAGTTGTTCGACGTCGACTGCGGTTGGCCCGTCGGCGAGGTCGTCGGCGAGGCCGGGCAGCACGTACACGTTGTCGTCGGTGATCGTGATGTCGAGGGAGCCGTCGATGGCGGCGGTCTGAACATCGGAGTAGGTGCTGACCTGCGCCAGATCGTGATCGTGGTCGTCGGCCAGATACCGGGCCAGCGAACGCTCGGAACCGAAGACGCTGATGGCGCCGCCGCGGCCGAGGAACACCGGCTTGTCGCCGAGGTAGCACCGCAGGGTGTAGAGCGTGTCGTCCGAGGTGATGATGCGAATCGGGTCGATGCCGACCGTGGTCCAGAACGTTTCTTCGGCTGCGGCAGCGGCGATCGGATCGCGGTCCACCTCGGCGGAGTCGTCTTCGTCTTCGTCGTCCGAATCGGAGTCGATGTCGTCCGTGACGTCATCGGCGTCGACGGCGTTCTCGGCGGCTGCGGTGATCTCGGCTTCGGCGACGGCAACGGCTGCGGAGTCGACAGCGGGGGAGGTGACGATGGAGTCGACTGCGTCGAGCACGTCGTCCCAGTGTTTGGCGACCGCTGCACCGATGCGGTCCCACAGTTCACCGCCCTCGCGACCGAGGAAGTTCTCGACGCCTCCGCCGACGGCGCCGACGAACGGGTTGGAGCCGAAAAAGCTTGTGACAGGTCGCAATTCGCAGACATCGCCGATGGAGGAAACGATGTCGAAGGTGGCCTGCAGTTCGGCGAGAACGTCGGCCTCGGGATCGGAGGCCACCAACTCCGGCACCGCCACCAGATCGAAGCGGTGCAGATCGTCGGGCTCGAGCTCGTGTGCAGCGAGTGCGGAGACCACCGTCCACGACGGATGATCGACGAGATCGTTGTCGTCGTCGGATCTGACGAATGCCGCGAGCTCTGCGACGGTCGAGAATCCGTACAGGTCTTCCTCGTGTCCGAGGAATGCCTCCCACTCGTCGTCGCCTTCTCGCCACTCCGGTGCCCACAGTGTCGAGAAGTCACCGGCGGTGAGACCGAGTTCGATCGGGATGATGTCTCCAGCCATGGCGCGAAGCCTATCTCAGGAGTCTGTGAACGAACCCTGCAGACTTTGCAGGATCGCCTCGCGCTGGTCGAGCGCCGCACGTGCAGCGTCGGCAGCGACGACGGTGATCGTCGACGCGAGTGCATGAGCGGCAACCGATCCGAGGTTCTCGGCGAGTTCGAGTTCGACCAGGGCGCCGGACCCATCGACGACGACGGTCACCAGATCGTCCGGCGAGGTGAGTCGAATTCTGATGCGGTCCAGTCGCTCGTGCGTTTCGCGAAGTGCATCCAGCCGGTGCTGGGCGCTGCCGACCAGAGCGTCGAGTTCGGTGGTGTGGGCGTGGGTCATACCTGCTTCAACCAACTCGTGGGTGCGGAGTCCTCTGCGAGATGCTCGTTCGCCTCGGCGGCGACTCGGGCACGGGTGGGCAGACCGAGACGATTCAGAACATCGGAGGGAACGCCGTCCTCGGCGAGGAGGGTGCGGCGCTGAGCTCGTGCGGCCGCACTCGCCCGTACACAGTGCTCGAGAATCGTCGACGCCAAAGCGCCTCCGCCGTAGCGCAGTTCGCGTTCGTCGATCGTGATCCCGATCGGCAGTCCGTGTTCGGTGGCGCGCACCGTCACCGATCCCGATCGTGTTCCCGATACGGCGCTGACGACGGTGACGTCCGAGTCCGTCACTGGCCGGCCCTTCATTCGGTCGGACGGTAGAAGCCCTTGAAGCCCATACCGCTGTTGGTCGTTCTGATCGGCCCCACCTGCACCGGGTCGCCTGCCTCGACGAGCTGACCGTTGCCGATCACCATGGCCACGTGTCCGTCCCAGACGGCGAGGTCACCGGGCATCACCTCACCCGGTGCCACGGCGGAGCCGATGTCCTGTTCCTGTGCCAGACGCGGAATCTCGACGCCCTGCTGTGCGTACGCCCACTGGGTCAATCCGCTGCAGTCGAGTCCGCTGCCCGGCGTGGTGCCGCCCCACGCGTAGGGCACGCCCTGTTGGGTCAGTGCGCTACGGACGGCACCTGCGGCTTCGGCGTTGGGTGCGGTGACGGTACTGCCGTCCGGTAGCCGGATCTCGACTCCCCGGCCGGTGCTGTCGGGGGTTCGGTAGGGATCGGTGCCCGGATTGCCCAGGTAGTTGTGGGCACCGCCGTTGCTCGGTGACTCGGCTCCGGCGGCAGGGGAGGAGACGGACTGCGCGAACGTCTTCGCCAGCTTCTCGCCTGCTTCGATCACCTGTGATGTCGCGGGCGAGGTCATGAGATTCGAGGGTGAGCCGGGGGACGATGTCGGTCCGCCGCTTACGGGGCCGGGAACTGTCGGGGGAGCGGCCAGTTCGCCGACTTTCGCGGTGTGGACGGCCAACTCGCCCCGCACGCGCGCCACGACCACGAGCGCTCGTTCGAGGTGTTCGATGGCCGCCGTGATCAGCATGGTCTGCCCCGGCGGGGTGGCGATGATCGGTCCGGCCGACAGTGCGATTCCCACGAACGAGTGCACGATCGACTGCAGTTCGAGAAAGCCTCGATTGGTGTCGCGGCAGGCCTGGTCGACCACGGCAGCGATGTCGTCGGCGTGGTCGGCGAGGGCAAGTGCGCTCGTATGAGCGTTCTCGGCGTACCGAATGGCCGCGTCGGCGGCGTCACCGTTCCAGTTCGCCGCGAGCTCGGTGATCGCGACCCTGCCGATTCCCTGCGCCGCCTCGATCGCTGCCGAGGACACACGCAGTACGTCGGCAGGACCGCCGGTGGGGAGCGCCCCGTTCCCGAAGGCTCCGAGCAGATCGACGATAGGACGGGCCAGCAGATCGATCATCGGCGCTTACCGCTCGTCCTGTGCGATACCGGCGGCCGAGGCCGCGGTGGTATCAGCAGCCGAGGCCGCAACGGTTGCGCCGGTGCCGGCATCGGTGAGGGCGTACGACACCGCGGATGCGGTGGCCGCGGAACCGATGCTCGCCACCGTGCTCGCCAGGCGTACGACGGCGTCGGTGTGCGCCAGATGGGTGCCGGTGACCGCACCGAGAAATTCCTGTCCGATCAGACCGAAGACCGGAGCCAGCACCGCGGGGCCGCACGCGGCGGCGGCGGCACTTGCCGCGGCGATCTGCTCGGCCATGGTCGACGCCACCGCACCGTACGCGAGGACCCCCTCGGTTTCGACGACGAGCTCGGCCATCAGTGCCCCCCCTGAGAATGCGATCGATTCACGGTCGCCGAGTGCGACGCCCAATTGGTTCGACGCGGGTACGTGCCATTCGGTTCCCCCGAGTTGCCGTTCGCGTCCTGCCGCCCAGGTCCTATCCTTGTCGGCATGGAAACACACGTGGTCGATCACCCACTGGCCGCAGCCCTGCTCACCACGATGCGGGACGAGCGCAGCGACAATGCCACGTTCCGGTCGGCTCTGCGTCAGCTCACTCACATGCTGGTCTACGAGGCCACTCGCGACGCTGCGATCGACACCTTCGAGGTACGCACGCCCGTCGCGGTCACCGAGGGCACCAGGCTGGCGCGACCGCCGTTGCTGGTCCCGGTTCTGCGCGCAGGCCTCGGCATGGTCGAGAAGGCAAGCAGCCTCATTCCGCAGTCCCGCGTCGGTTTCGTCGGAATGGCCCGAGACGAGGAAACTCACCAGCCCGTCCCGTACATGGAATCCCTTCCCGACGACCTGTCGCAGACGCCCGTCTACGTGCTGGACCCGATGCTCGCCACCGGCGGATCCATGGTCCACACGATCGAACTGCTCGTCGGCCGCGGTGCGGCGGACGTGACCGCCATCTGCGTCGTGGCCGCTCCTGAAGGAGTTGCCGCGCTCGAAGCCTCGGGACTACCGGTGCGACTGGTGGCAGCGAGCATCGACGACGGCCTCAACGACAACGCCTTCATCGTTCCCGGCCTCGGTGACGCGGGCGATCGTCAGTTCGGTCCGCGCTGACTCCCTCTGTCGCAGGTCGATTGGTTCTCGGCGTCTCCTGGCCCTCGGAGGCGTCACCTGCACCGCGACCGAGATTGCGGGTGCTCGACGTCGACACCGAGCAGATCGAGTTCCACGAACTGGTCGGCCGCAGGCTCGGTTTCCGTGCGCCGGGTGCTTCGACCGATCGGTACTGCACCGGGCGCATGGCATTTCGGGCCGACGGCCCGCCGCGCTACGTGCCGTGCCCCGGTCGGGAGCGGGCCGTCGCGTCGGGACAGTGCGCGACGTGCGCCGACAAGGACAGCTTTCGATTCGTGCACACCGTGCATCGCAGCGGATTCGTCTCGCGCGATCTGGAAAAACATGTGATGCAACCGCATTGGCTGTACCTTGCGGCGTTCGCCAACGGCACCTTCAAGATCGGGACGGCGGCGGACACGCGCAAATGGGGTCGGCTCGCCGAGCAGGGTGCCATCTGCGCGCAGTACGTCGCCCATGCCGACGACGGCAAGGCCGTCCGGGTGGCCGAGGACCTCGTGACCGAATCGATGGGGCTACGGCAGGCCGTGCGGTCCGCGGCGAAAGCCGCGTCGCTGTGTCTGCCGATCGACGTGGACAGGCTCGAGGCCGCCGTCGCCGTCCGGGCCCAGCAGGTCCGCGAGATGCTGACCGAGGCCGGCGTCGCCGGCTGCACCCCGATCGACGAACCATGGGTCCCGCCCGCAGGCCGGGAGGCGTTGAGCGAGAAGGTCAGCCGCGTCGCCTACCCCGCGGATGTCGCAACCGGTTCCCACGGACTCGAGATCAGGACATGCGTCGGGCAGGCGGTGATCGCGACCGTCGACGACGAGACCTACGTCGTGGATCTTGCGCCGTTGAAGGGTCGGCGAATCGAACTCGGGGCCTTCACATCAGATCTGCCTGCGGTGCAGTCGGCGCTGTTCTGACGTTCGGGTCGTCGACGCCTAGAGGTGCTGGGCGAAGTCGGTCAGTTCGGCCAGGATCTCGGCTGCCGCCGCCCGCGCTCTCGGCAGGTCCTCGGGGCCGTCGACGTGCTCGATCACTTCGAGGTAGGCCTTGAGCTTGGGTTCGGTGCCGGAGGGCCGCACGATCACCCGCAGCCCCGACCCGCTGATCTCGACTGCGTCGGTGCGTAATTCGTCGTCGCGCTGGGCGTAGTCCAGGACGGTGACCGTCCGGCCGGCCAGTTCCGTCGGCGGTGCGCTGCGCAACCGGTGCATCATGTTCCCGATGTCGGCGAGGTCCGCGACCCGCCGCGATACCTGCGCACCCAGGTGAACCCCGAACTCGACCGCGAGGTCGTCGAGTACGTCGAGCAGGGTGCGACGATCCTGCTTCAGGCCGGCGGCCAGATCTGCGAGCACCACCGCGGCCGAAATACCGTCCTTGTCGCGCACCACGTTCGGATCCACACAGTGCCCGATGGCCTCCTCGTAGGCGTACACCAGGCCCTCGCCCGCGCGGACGAGCCATTTGAATCCGGTCAGGGTGCGGGCATAGCGAGCGCCGCGCGCCGGAGCGAGCGCCGAGAGCAGTTGCGACGAGACGATCGTGTTGGCCACCAACGAGTCGGCGGGCGCATCGGCGAGGAGATGGTTCGCGAGCAGGGCCCCGGTCTCGTCGCCGGTCAGCATGCGCCACCCGCTGTCCGTCGGCACCCCGACCGCACAACGATCGGCGTCGGGGTCGAGGGCGATCGCGATGTCGGCGTCGATGTCCGCCGCCAGCGCGAGCACGGCGTCGGCTGCTCCTGGCTCCTCGGGGTTGGGAAACGTGACGGTCGGAAACGCTGGATCGGGCTCGAACTGCTCCTCGACCACCCGGATATCGCGGAACCCCGCACCACGTAGTGCTGCCATCGCAAGTTCACCGCCGACGCCGTGTAGGGGAGTCAATGCGATGCGGATGTCGCGACCCCTCGAACGTGGCAGTGCAACAACGGAATCGAGATACCGAGAAGCGATGTCGGAGCCGCCGGGCTGGACGATCGCGCGCGGAATCTCGATCGCGTCGGGAGTGGCCTCGATGAGCGCTTCGATCTGGGCGTCGCTCGGCGGGATCAGTTGCGAGCCGCCGCGGAGATACACCTTGTACCCGTTGTCCGCAGCGGGATTGTGCGACGCGGTGATCTGCACGCCGAGCTCGGCATCGAGTGCCCGCACCGCGAAGGCGACGACGGGGGTCGGGAGCGGCCGAGGCAGCATCACCACCGAAAAGCCCTGGGCGGAGAAGGTTTCGGCGGCCGCGAAGGCGAACTGTTCCGAGCCGTTCCTGGCGTCGCGACCGACCACGACGGTGGACCCACCCAGACCGTTCTCGACCAACCAGGCTGCGATGCCGGCCGAGGTTTTCGTCACCACCGCCACGTTCATCCCGTTCGGTCCCGCGCGCACCGGGCCACGAAGACCTGCGGTACCGAACGTCAGCGGTCCGCTGAACCTGTCGGCGAGTTCGGCATCGGGCAGGCCGTCGAGTTCTTCGCGAGCAGCGGGGTCGGGATCGCCTGCGATCCATCGTTGTACTCGCTCGGTGAGATTCTCGGTCACAGGCGGGAGACCAACTCGTGCAACAGCGATCCCATGCGGGCAGCGGACTCCTTGCCTGCAGCGAGTACTTCGGTGTGATTCAGGTGCTCACCGGTCATTCCGGCCGCGAGATTGGTCACCAGCGAGATGCCCAGGACGCGTGCGCCTTTCGCTCGCGCGGCGATCGTCTCGTGCACGGTCGACATTCCCACGAGGTCCGCACCGAGTGTGCGCAGCATCCTGATCTCGGCGGGCGTCTCGTAGTGCGGACCGGGAAGGCCGGCATAGACGCCGTCCTCGAGAGACGGATCGATGTCGGCCGCAAGGGCCCGAAGTTCGGGGGAGTACGCGTCGACCAGATCGACGAACTCCGCCCCGACGAGGGGCGAACGAGCCGTCAGATTGAGGTGGTCCGAGATCAGCACGGGCTGCCCGACGCTCATGCCGTCTCGGATACCGCCTGCAGCGTTGGTCAGCACGACGGTCGTGGCACCTGCCGCGATCGCGGTCCGCACCGGATGCACGACGCGTCGCAGGTCGTGCCCCTCGTAGGCATGCGTGCGTCCCTGCAGCAGCAGTGTGTGGGTGCCGCCGACGTCCACCGAGGTGATGGTGCCGGAGTGGCCCGACGCCGACGGTGGCGCGAACCCGGGCAGGTCGGCCATGCGCACGGTCGCGGTGGGGGAGCCGAAGACGTCGGCTGCCGCCTGCCATCCGGAACCGAGAACGATGGCCACGGTGTGGGTGTCGACTCCGGTTGCTGCGGCGAGTGCGTCGGCGGCGGTGCGCGCGGCACCCTCGGGATCGGTCACTGGGTCGGTCGCATGTGCGTCGGTGGTTGCCACGATGAACAACAGTAGGAGATCGACGCAACGGATGTGCGACCGGCGGAAGTTACTGTTGGGTAGTATCCGCTGCATGCCTTATCTCGAACGCGACGGTGACGTCCACATCCTGTTCCTCGGTGCCCAGGACGGAGCGGACAATCCCGAGAACCGTTTTCACCCGGATTGGATCGACGCCACCCACGCGTTGCTCGACGAGGTCGAGGCCTCGACCGGTCCGGCGGCGCTGGTCACCACGTCGGCGGGCAAGTTCTACAGCAACGGCCTCGACACCGACTGGCTGTTCGCCAACCTGGACAAGATCACCTGGTATCTCGATCGCGTGCACACTCTCTACACCAGGTTGCTCGCTTTTCCGATGGCCACCGTCGCTGCTGTGCAGGGCCACGCATTCGGCGCAGGGGCGATGTTCGCCACCTCCCACGACTTCCGCATCCAACGGGTCGATCGCGGCTTCTACTGCCTGCCCGAGGTGAACCTGAACATGCCGTTCACCGTCGGAATGTCTGCTCTGATCAACTCCCGGCTGCCCAAGCAGACCGCCGTCGAGGCGATGACGACCGGTCGTCGGTACGGCGGTGCCGACGCCGTGGCTGCCGGAATCGTCGAGGCGACGGCGGCGGAGGAGTCGCTGGTGTCCGACGCGGTCGCCAAGGCCGCCGCACTGACGAGCACCCGGGGTGCCAACCTGGCCGGCATCAAGGCTCGCATGCACGTGGATCTGCTCGCCGCGCTGAACACTGCGACCGACGACAGCAACTTCAGCTTCGGGAAGTAGTCACTCGGCACAGCTGTTCCGACAGTCGGTCGCGCTAGTGACACACTGTCTCTCGTGATCGACGAATCGAACAGTGCCGACGTGGGTGAGGCGATGGACCGCGCCCTGGCCGACGCCACCGACGAAGTGGTTGCGCTTTCGCACTCGATCCACGCGGAACCGGAGCTGGCGTTCGCCGAACATCGCAGCGTCGCCAAGATCCTCGACACGCTCCGGGCCCACGATTTCGAGGTCGAGACGGCCGTCGCAGGCATCGACACCGCGTTCACCGCGTCGTTCGGCAGCGGCGATCTGGTGATCGGAATCTGTGCGGAGTACGACGCTCTGCCCGAGATCGGTCATGCGTGCGGGCACAACATCATCGCGGCCTCGGCTGTGGGTGCTGCGCTTGCGCTCGCTCCGGTCGCCGACGCGCTCGGGATCACCGTGCGAGTGCTCGGTACCCCGGCCGAGGAGACCGGCGGCGGCAAGGTCTTGATGCTCGAGCGAGGAGTGTTCGACGGCGTCGGCGCGGCGTTGATGGTCCATCCCGGTCCCTTCGACATCGTGGGTGCGACCTCGCTGGCGCTGGCGGACATCGCGGTCAAGTTCACCGGCCGTGCCGCGCACGCGTCGGCTGCTCCCGAGTGGGGAATCAACGCAGGCGACGCGGTGACCATCAGTCAGGTGGCACTCGGGCTCCTGCGCCAGCATCTGTCGCCGGGTCAGCAGCTGCACGGCATCGTCAGCGACGGGGGTGTGGCACCGAACATCGTGCCCGGCCATGCCGAGCTGCTCTACTACCTGCGCGCGAACACCACCGAATCGCTCCACGCTCTGACGGCGAAGACGTACGCGTGTTTCGAGGCAGGAGCGATCGCCACCGGGTGCACTCACGAGATCCGTACGGTGTCGCCGACCTATGCGGCGTTGACGCCGGATTCGTGGCTGGCTGCGGCTTTTCGGCAGGAGATCGAAGCATTGGGCCGGTCGCCCCTGGCTCCGGATTTGGAAGGATTTCGCCCGTTGGGCAGCACAGACATGGGAAACGTGACGAATGTTCTACCCGGTATTCATCCCGTCGTCGGCCTCGATGCGGGAGGAGCGGTGACCCATCAGCCGGAGTTCGCCGCCGCGTGTGTCACCGAGTCGGCCGATCGAGCGTTGCTCGACGGAGCTCTCGGTCTCGCCAGAACTGCTGCGCGCGCCGCAGCCGATCCCGGTACTCGCGCCCGTCTGCTCGACGGCGTGACCGCTCGCTCGGCGGCGCAGTCGTGAGTACCCGCGAGGACGCGATCGATCGGTGGATTCACGCGCACACGGCAGATCTGCCTCTGTGGCGGCGGCACATTCACGCACATCCGGAACTTGCTCGACGCGAATTCGGCACCACCGCGTTCGTGATGGAGCATCTCGAAGCGGCGGGTCTGTCGCCCAAGCCACTCCCCGGTGGAACGGGGTTGATCTGCGACATCGGGCCCGATGGTCCGCGGGTGGCGTTGCGGGCGGACATGGACGCCCTGCCGCTGCAGGAGAACACCGGCGCGGTGTACTCGTCGACCGTGCCGGGGGTGTCGCACGCCTGCGGGCACGACGCACACACCACGGTGCTGCTCGCGACCGGATTGGCGCTGGCGTCACTGCCGGACCTGCAGTACGGGGTGCGCCTGATCTTTCAGCCCGCCGAGGAGGTCATGCCGGGCGGTGCCCTCGACGCGGTGGCCGCGGGAGCGCTCGACGGTGTCACCAAGATCTTTGCGCTGCACTGTGATCCGCGGCTCGAGGTGGGGCAGGTCGGCGTGCGCCTCGGTGCGATCACCTCTGCTGCCGACACCGTCGAGCTGCGGCTGGATTCGCCCGGCGGACACACCTCTCGGCCGCACCTGACCACCGATCTGATCTACGCACTGGGCACCGTCATCACCGGCCTGCCCGGAATGCTGAGCAGGCGCGTCGACCCGCGGACCAGCACGGTCATGGTGTGGGGAGCTGTGGTCGCGGGCCAGGCCCCCAACGCCATACCGCAGACCGGCATGCTGACCGGCACCGTCCGCACCGGCGACCACGAGACCTGGGCGTTGCTCGAGCCGCTGGTCCGCGAGATCGTCACCGGATTGCTCGCACCGACCGGTGTCCGCTTCGAGCTGCACTATCGTCGCGGCGTGCCTCCCGTGGTCAACGATCCGGCGTCCACGCACACGTTCGAGAAGGCGATCGAGAGGGTCGGACCCGACGCATTGGCCGATACCGCGCAGTCCGGTGGCGGCGAGGATTTCTCGTGGTACCTCGAACGAGTGCCCGGCGCGATGGCTCGACTCGGCGTGTGGCCGGGCACCGGACCGCAACTCGACATCCACCAACCCACCTTCGATCTCGACGAACGAGCACTGGCCGTGGGCGTGAAGGTGATGACCGGAATCGCGCTGGATCCGAACTAGAGGCAGGAGACGAGATGGCGTTCGATGTGTCGCCGATCGGGATCGTCAGATCCGAACGCGTCGAGGTGGTGGACGACAATTGGGGATCGGTCGAATCCGTCCTCGACCTCCACGACAGTGTGCTCGACGCCGACTCGACCCTCGGTCTCGCGGAATTCTCCCACCTCGAAGTGGTCTACGGCTTCCACCTGTGCGATCCGGCCGAGACGACCACCGGTTCTCGGCACCCCCGCGGTGACACGACGCTTCCTCGGGTGGGAGTCCTCGCTCAACGGGTCAAGGACCGGCCCAATCATCTCGGGGTGTCGCGGTGCGAGATCGTCGACGTGGACGGACTGCGCATCCGAGTCCGAGGTCTCGACGCGATCGACGGCACACCGGTGTTCGATGTCAAGCCGTTCCTGCAGTCCATGGTTCCGGAACGTGCGGATGTGACCGAGCCGGCTTGGGTGGCGTCGGTGATGAAGAACTACTTCTGATCCGTCCCTCGAACTACGAGGCGGTACCGGGACCGACGTTGCGGCTGTTGCGGGTTCGTAGGTCTCGCACGTATTCGGCTGGGGCACCGGCGATTTCGGCTGCCTCGGCCATGACGCCGAGGTAGCGTGCCGACGGCAGGCCGCCCTCGTAGGCGTCGAGCACGTACATCCAGGCGAGCACCGGCTCCCGGCCGGTCTCGATGCGCAGCCGGATCTTCCGGTGAATACCGAGTTCCGACCCCTCCCAGCGATCCAGGCTCTCCTCGTCCTCCTCGGACACGTCGTAGAGCACGACGAAGACCTGCGAGTCGGGATCCTCCACGACCGTGGCCAGCGCGCCTTCCCAACCGATGTCGCCACCGCCGAAGGTCAACCGCCATCCGTGCAGCCACCCGGTTCCCGACAGGGGCGAGTGAGGGCATCGCTGCAACATCTGCTCCGGATGCATGTTGGATCCGTAGGCGGCATAAATTGGCACGTCGGCCAGCCTAAACCGTATCGGTGCACACTGACGCCTCGTGGTCGTGTTTTGGTGCGTCGCCGCAGGTCCGCCCTCCTGCGGGGCAAGGCAAGCCAGCCCTACCGACGCGCGAGGGCAGCCTCTGGAATACCGTTGACGCGACACAGCGAGAGATTTCGAGCATGCGAGAAGAGGATCAATGACCCGGATTGTGATCATCGGTGGTGGTCCGGCAGGGTACGAAGCAGCGTTGGTTGCCGCACAGTACGGCGGAGAGGTGACGCTCGTCGATTCCGACGGTATCGGCGGTGCCTGCGTTCTCTGGGACTGCGTGCCGTCGAAGACGTTCATCGCCTCGACCGGCATTCGCACCGAGATGCGTCGAGCCAGCGACCTCGGTATCTCCCTCGATCCGTCGCAGGCGGCCGTCGCGCTGCCGAAGATTCACGACCGTGTGAAGAGCCTCGCGCAGGCGCAGTCCTCCGACATCGCCCACCGCGTCACCTCCGTCGGCGTGGAGCTGCTGGCCGGACGCGCCGAGATGATCGACTCCCACGTCGGGATGGCCTCGCACCAGATCAAGGCGGTGCTCGCCGACGGCGAAGAGCGCATCCTCGACGCCGATGTCGTGCTCGTCGCGACCGGTGCCCGTCCCCGCGTGGTCAAGGGAGCCGAGCCCGACGGCGAACGCATCCTCAACTGGCGTCAGCTCTACGATCTCGAGTCCCTCCCCGAGCACCTGGTGGTCGTCGGATCCGGTGTGACCGGTGCCGAGTTCGTCTCGGCCTACACCGAGATGGGCGTCAAGGTCACCGCGGTCTCGAGCCGCGACCGCGTCCTTCCGCACGAGGACGAGGACGCCGCGCTGGTGCTCGAGGACGCGTTCAACGAGCGCGGCGTCACCCTCGTCAAGCACGCCCGCGCCGATTCGGTCGTTCGCACCGACGACGGCGTTCTGGTCACGCTGTCGGACGGCCGCACCGTCGAGGGCAGCCACGCCCTGATGACCGTCGGATCGGTACCCAACACCTCCGGTCTCGGACTCGAGAAGGTGGGTATCGAACTCGACAAGGGCGGATACCTGCGGGTGGATCGCGTCTCGCGGACCGCTGTCGCCGGTATCTATGCAGCCGGTGACTGCACCGGTCTGCTGCCGCTGGCCTCGGTTGCGGCGATGCAGGGACGCATTGCGATGTATCACGCACTGGGACAGGCCGTCAGCCCGATCAAGCTCAAGACCGTCGCCTCGGCGGTGTTCACGCGGCCGGAGATCGCGTCGGTCGGCGTCGCGCAGTCCAAGATCGACGCCGGTGACGTACCGGCGCGCGTGGTGATGCTGCCGTTGACAACGAATCCGCGAGCGAAGATGAGCGGGCTCAAGCGTGGTTTCGTGAAGATCTTCTGCCGCCCGGCGACCGGCGTCGTCATCGGTGGTGTCGTGGTCGCCCCGAGTGCGTCGGAGCTGATTCTGCCGATCGCGATGGCGGTACAGAACAACCTTTCGGTCAACGACCTGGCGAACACGTTCTCGGTGTACCCGTCGCTGTCCGGTTCGGTCATCGAGGCCGCGCGTCAGTTGATGGCGCACGACGATCTGGACTGATCTCATCATGTGAGAATCGCGTTTCATATTTCGGTAGCACGTGAGACAGTCCAAGGAGCGGACACACCCGTCCGCTCCTTCTTCGACTCAGCGGATCCGCGGGCCGTCTCCCCATTCCTGCTGCCCCGGAGCCTCTCTCATGTCCACTACGTACCGTCCCGCCGGCCTGGCCGCCCGCACCGACTCGCTCACCAGCTCGGCCATCCGTGACCTCCTCGCTCTGACTGCACGCGACGATGTGATCAGCCTCGCCGGAGGTCTACCGGCCACCGATCTGATACCGATCGACCGCATCGCCGCAGCAGCAGAGGCTGCGCTTCGTCGCCCCGACGCGGTGCAGTACTGCGAGACATCCGGCCACCGCACTCTGCGTAGCGTCGTTGCAGCCAGGGAATCGCTCACGCGCGGGGGAATGCCCGTTCCGGTCGAGTCCGTCATCGTGACGCACGGTTCGCAGCAGGCCCTGACGTTGCTCGCGCAGGCCCTGATCGACCCCGGTGCTGTCGTCGTGGTCGACGAGCCCGCGTACACCGGTGCGCTGCAGGTGTTCTCGATCGCCGAAGCGCGCATCGCGTCCATTCCCATCACCGATACCGGAATGGACACCGACCAACTCGAACGCAGACTGGCGGCGGGGCTGCGTCCCGCGGTGGTCCACACTGTCGCGAACTTCCACAATCCGCGGGGAGTCACGATGAGCGAGCAGCGTCGACGCCACCTCGCGGCTCTCGCGGATCGCTACGGATTCTGGGTCATCGAGGACGACCCGTACGGTGAGATATGTTTCGACACAACGGAATCCGATATCGGCGCTCCGCCGCTGCCGATCGCGTGTCACAGCGATCGCGTCATTCGACTCTCCAGTGCGTCGAAGATCCTCGCTCCGACGCTCCGTGTCGGCTGGTTCGTCGCCCCGCCCAGCGTCTGTGCGGCGGTGGAACTGCTCAAGCAGGGCGCGGATCTGTGTGGATCCTCGATGACGCAGCTGATGGCAGCGGACATGCTCGCCGACACCGCGTGGCTCGATGCGCATGTGGCCGTTCTGCGGCGCGAGTACGGCTCTCGTGCAACGGCATTGACGAATGCTCTCGGTGCCGAGTTCGGTGATCGGCTGACCGTCTCGCGCCCCGCTGGCGGGATGTTCGCCTGGGCCACCTTCCGGGACGGAACCGACACCGGCGAGTTGCTCGACGCGGCGCTCGATCACGGAGTCGCCTTCGTGCCGGGCACGGCGTTCGCTTCGGATGCGCAGTACCGTCACTCGCTGCGGTTGAGCTTCGCCGGATCGACCCCGGCCGTGCTGGCGGAGGCAGTGCGACGATTGGGTGCCGCGCACACGGCGTCGATGCGAGTGCGCTGATCTGATTGCCCCGACCCGACTGCTTCGACCGGACTGTTTCGACCACGGCAGGTTCTGCGCCCGGAGGACCTGGGGCGGTAGCCTGACGTGCAAGCAATGCGGGGATTTTCGATGGATATGGAGCGTTCGAGATGAGCAACCGATCGAATACGAAGTTCCTCGGACCCGACCAGCGGGTGGAGGCGTGGGACCAGCTCGGAACCGAGCAGTTCGACGTGGTGGTGATCGGCGGTGGCGTCGTCGGCTCCGGTGCGGCCCTCGACGCGGCGACGCGCGGACTGAAGGTGGCGCTGGTCGAGGCGCGGGATTACGCGTCGGGAACGTCGTCTCGCTCGTCCAAGATGTTCCACGGCGGGCTCCGATACCTCGAGCAGCTCGAGTTCGGGCTGGTCCGTGAGGCCCTGCACGAACGCGAACTTTCCCTGTCCACGCTCGCACCGCACTTGGTCAAGCCGCTGAAGTTCCTCTTCCCGCTCACCCACCGGTTGTGGGAGCGTCCGTACATCGCCGCGGGTATTTTTCTGTACGACCGCATGGGTGGGGCCAAATCGGTGCCGCAGCAGAAGCACCTGACTCGATCGGGTGCGCTGCGGATGTCGCCCGGGATCAAACGCAAGTCGTTGATCGGCGGGATCAGGTACTACGACACGGTCGTCGACGACGCCCGGCACACCATGACCGTCGCCAGGACGGCCGCTCACTACGGCGCAGTGGTGCGAACCTCCACCCAGGTCGTCGGTTTCCTGCGTGAGGCCGACCGGGTATCCGGTGTGCGCGTGCGTGATTCGGAGACCGGTGCCACCACCGAGGTGCGGGCACACGTGGTGATCAATGCCACCGGCGTGTGGACCGACGAGATCCAGTCGCTGTCCAACATGCGCGGACGCTTCCGCGTACGCGCCTCGAAGGGCGTGCACATCGTGGTGCCGCGCGATCGAATCGTCAGCGAGGCCGCGATCATTCTGCGCACCGAGAAGTCGGTGCTGTTCATCATTCCGTGGGGTGCGCACTGGATCATCGGTACCACCGACACCGACTGGAATCTCGATCTGGCGCACCCGGCCGCCACCAAAGCCGACATCGACTACATCCTGGGCGAGGTCAACGGCGTGCTTGTCACGCCGCTCACCCACGCGGACATCGACGGTGTGTACGCGGGCCTGCGGCCACTGCTGGCAGGCGAGAGCGACGAGACCTCCAAGCTCTCTCGCGAGCACGCGGTCGCTCGGGTGGCCCCGGGACTCATCGCCATCGCAGGCGGCAAGTACACGACCTACCGGGTCATGGCCGAGGACGCCGTCGATCTGGCGGC
Source organism: Rhodococcus sp. IEGM 1370 (assembly GCF_033142325.1). Classification (NCBI taxonomy): domain Bacteria; kingdom Bacillati; phylum Actinomycetota; class Actinomycetes; order Mycobacteriales; family Nocardiaceae; genus Rhodococcus; species Rhodococcus sp. IEGM 1370. Next base: position 58,261 of record NZ_JAWLRY010000002.1, read on the forward strand.
CGAGGACATCCCGGTGCGGGTGGCGTCCTCGATCACCGAGAAGGTGCCCCTCGTCGGTGCCGACGGTTACTTCGCCCTGGTCAATCAGGCACCGCATCTGGGCGAGATGTACAAGCTGCATCCACATCGGGTGACGCATCTGCTCGATCGATACGGTTCGTTGATCGACGAGGTGCTGGCGATGGCCGACGGCAAACCCGAACTGCTGCAACCACTCACCGATGCGCCGGCCTACCTTCAGGTGGAGGTGGTGTACGCCGCAGCAGCCGAGGGCGCACTGCATCTCGAGGACGTGCTGTCGCGTCGTACCAGGATTTCCATCGAGTACTCCCATCGCGGGATGAACTGCGCGGGTCAGGTTGCGGCGTTGATCGCACCCGTGCTGGGTTGGGACGAGGCCATGGTCGACCGTGAGGTCGAGACCTACCGCGCCCGGGTGGAAGCCGAGATCGAGTCGCAGCGCCAGCCCGACGATGAATCGGCAGACGCTCTGCGAGTCGTCGCTCCCGAGGCCCGCCAGGAAATCCTCGAACCCGTTCGCACAATCTAGCGCAGTCGAACCAGCGTCCGGGGTGCACGAGCCGCGGTCGCGCCGGACACGGCCATGATCAGCAGGGTGAGTATCGCAAGTGTCAACATACGATCCATGGTGATCGGCGAAGCTGTGAACAGGCTTGGCCGCACCTGACAGCGAGCTTTCAGGTTTCTTCCGGTCTTTGCTCGACAGGGCGCGAGGACGGCGCGAGCTGCGCCCGGAGATACGCCCTCTCGACCGGCGACGGGTCGAGAGCAAGCGCAGCCGTTCGTGCGTTCTCGGCCTCTTCCGCGCGGTCCAGGCGATCGAGCATCACAGCTCGACAGGCATGCCACAGGTAGTGGCTGCCGAGAGAATCGATGGCGTCGAGTGCATCGAGCCCGGCGGCAGGACCCTGGCTTTCCCCTACGGCGACACTGCGGTTGAGTGCCACGATCGGGGTGTTCTCGACAACCACGAGCGCGTCGTACAACATGACGATCCGTGGCCAATCGGTGTCGGCGTAGGTCGCTGCGGTGGAGTGACATGCTGCGATGGCTGCCTGGACGGTGTAGCGGCTGGGCCGAGAGTCGTTGCGACGCAGTGCACTGTCCATCAACCGAGCACCCTCCTCGATAGCCTCTCGATTCCACCGAGATCTGTCCTGATCCTCCAGCCTGGCGAGGCCGCCCGATTCATCGGTCCTGGTCGCCCGGCGCGAGTCCGTGAACAGCATGAGGGCCAGAAGCCCCTGGAGTGACGGCTCGTCCGGCATCAGGTCGATCAGCAAGCGGGCCAACCGAAGTGCCTCGTCACAGAGTCGAGGCCGCACCAGCGTCTCGCCCCCGAGATGGCCGGCGGTGAACATCAAATACACCGTGGTGGCCACAGCGTCGAGTCGTTGCGGTAACTCTGCCGAGTCCGGTACTCGATACGGAATGTTGGCAGCTGCGATCTTCTTCTTCGCGCGTGTGAGGCGTTTGGCCATGGTGGCCTCGGGCACGAGCATCAATCGGGCGATGTCGGACGTGGCGAGCCCGCAGAGCGTGCGCAGGCTCAGTGCCACCTGGGCGTCGACGGAGAGCGTCGGATGACAGCAGGTGAAGACCAACCGCAACAGATCGTCGGCGATCGCGGACTCGTCGCTCTCGCTCCAATTCTGCTTCAGCACGGCGAGATCCGCCGCCTCCCGTTCCTTCGTGGTGCGCCCGGCCTCGCGTCTGACGATGTCGAGTGCCTTGTTGCGTGCCACGGTCGTGAGCCAGGCGCGCGGATTGTCGGGGACACCCGATCGAGGCCAGTGAGCGAGTGCGGTCACCACGGCCTCGGAGACTGCGTCCTCGGCGACGGCAAGACTGCCGGTGGTGCGCACGAGGGTCGCCAGAACTCGGCGACCCTCGTCACGGACCACGGCCGCCAGGTGCTCGGCCGGTGTGCTCACTGAGCCATCGGGATGATCGGCCGTACTTCGATTGCTCCGTTCCATGCCGCTGGGATCTGTGCGGCCAGCGCGATCGCGGCTTCGAGGTCCTGTGCCTCGAGGAGGAAGAACCCCGCGAGTACCTCTTTTGCTTCGGCGAACGGACCGTCCGTTGTCAGGACGTCACCTCCCTTCCCGCCCGACACGCGCACCGTGGTGGCGGTCGAGGTGGGGTGAAGGACCGCTCCGCCGATGATCGCGGGTCCGGCCGCGGCACTGAATGCACCGTATTCGGCCATCTCGTCCGCGACCTCGGGCGATGTCCAGTCGGCGTCATGGGTGTAGACGATCGCTGCGTATGCGGTCATGAGGTCTCCTTGGAATCGTCGTGGTCGGCGCCATTCGTCGACCTACACACGAAGGACGAACGGGGTTCGTCGAAAAGGACACCATGGACCGGACAATCTCGCCAGACCTCAGTTCTGACAGTGTGGGCAGTGGTAGATCTGCCGTTCCTCGAGTGGGTTGTCACCGATGAGCCCGAATTCGATGGTGGTTCCGCAGCGTCGGCATGGCTTGTTCTCGCGCCCGTACACCCAGAAGTGTCGGCCCGGGCGTCGATCCCCTGTAGTGACGCGTTGGTTTCGATCCTTGTTGGCCATGATCAATCGATAGGACAGGTCGATCGTCTTCTTCAGGTCACCGGCGTCGCCGACCGGTGTACGCGGGTCTATGCCACGCAGAAAGCAGATCTCGTTTCGATAGACGTTGCCGAGCCCTGCGATGTTGCGCTGATCGAGCAGAGCGAGTCCGACGGGACGAGCCGGATCCGACTCCAAATTGGTCAGGGCGGCTACTGGGTCCCAGTCGGAACCGAGTAGATCCGGTCCGAGATAGCCGACGACCTCGTCCTCGTCCTCGACGATGTCGAGGACTCCGAGCTCGAAACCGATGGCCTGCGCGTCGGCGGTGTTCAGGATGATCCGCGCCTGGAACGCCGGGCGACGCCAGCGAGCGCCGGGTGCATAGACGTGCCAGGTGCCTTCCATCTTCAGATGCGAATGAATGACGTAGCCCCCGACTCTGATCAGCAGGTGCTTACCGCGTGAGGCGACGGAATCGACGGTCTCTCCGGTGAAGTCGACTGTGGCGTAACGGGGTACGCGAATGTCGCAGGTGGTGAGCTGCCTGCCCTCGAGTGCGGCGCGCAGGGTGTTGGCAGCGCGCCAGACGGTATCGCCCTCGGGCATCGGTGTCCTCTCTCGTTCCTGGGGAGTATTGCGGTGCTTCAGCGACGCAGACGAAGGCCGCGTGGGGTCGCCGAGAAACCGGCCTCGGTCAGGGTCTTGGAGAAGTCCGTGCCGTGAATGTCGTGACCGTTGATCCGCTCGACGAGTAGCTTGTCGACTCCGCCGCGGCGAACGGTGGCCGCCAAAGCGGTTGCTGCAGCGCCGATGTCCTCGGTGTTCTCACCGAACGTCAGCACCGACTTTCCGCCGCGTTCGACGAACATCGTCAATTCGCCCCGGACGAGGACCACCAGTGCACCGGCCTTGCGACCCGGCCGATGCTTCGTCGTCTCGTCCGGCTTGTCTCCGACACCGGCCTCGCCGCTGCCTGCTTTCGGCCAGGGCAGTGCTCCACCATAGGGGTTGGCCGGATCGCAGGACGCGAGCACGACGGCGGTGGCGTTCTTCTTCGGTTCGTCGTAGCTGCGCAACCGGTCCACCACATCGGAGGTGGAGAACTGCGCTCCGCCGAGGGAATCGACGAAGTAGCCGCGACGGCAGCGACCGGAATCCTCGAATCCGGTGAGCACCTTGTACATCGTGGCGAATCCGCCGGGCACGCCCTCGTTCATCACCGAGCCGCGGGTCACCACGCCGTAGCGTTCGAGCAGTACATCGGCGGTCGCATGGGCGCGGACGGTCAGGTCGGGTTCGAGCTCGGGCAACCTCGACCATCGTCCACCCGCGGTCGGGGGTCCGGTGCGGGTGGGCAGGGACGGCCGCTCGAACTGCCGGTACGAGCGCAACCGCGGTGTCCGACGAGGTGCTCGATGACTCGGGGCCGAGCGGGTGGTCGTGGAGTTCAACAGCGCGCGCAGCGGGGCGAACGTGTCGTTGCTCAGACGGCCCGCCCACACCAGCTCCCACAGTGCAGCCTGCAGAGCGGTGTCGTCGGTACTGCCGACGGTGTCGGAGAGCTGTCGGAAGAAGTACGCACCGCCGCCCGCGACGGCGTCCTGAATACGAATCTGCAACTCCGACAAGTCGGATTCGGCAGCGGGCACGAGGGTCAGCGGAGCAGTATCGGCCATGTGCAGGCTCACCCAGCCATCCTTCGATGAGATCGCGCCGTGTCCCGACCACAACACCTCCCCGGTGGAGGTCAGTTCGTCGAGCATCGCCGGGCTGTAGTCCGTCACCCGCGACGAGAGCACGAGCGATTCCCAGGCCGATGCCGGAACAGGAACGCCCGCAAGCTGTTCGATGACGGTTGCGACGCCGTCGATTCCGCTCAGGCGTCGGCTGTCCACGTGCTGCCACGCCGGCAGGAAGCGGCCGAGGGTGGCGGTGGAGACGGGTTCGATTTCCTGCCGAGCCGCAGCGAGCGACCGGCGCCGCAAACGTCGCAGGACCTCGGCCTCGCACCATTCGCTGCCGGTGGCTCCGGGCCGAAATTCGCCCTCGACGACGCGCTTGTCGACGGCGAGTCTGCGCAGGACGTCGCGTACCACGGCGGTGCCCACCCCGAAGCGCGCCGCGGCGTCGTCGAGGGTGAACGGTCCGTGGGTTCGGGCGTACCGGCTGATCAGGTCCACCAGCGGGTCGTCGACGGGTTCGATGAAGGCGGCCGGAGTTCCGATGGGAAGCGGGACGCCCAGTGCGTCGCGCAGCCGCGCGGCGTCCTCGATCGCCGTCCACCAGTTCTTGCCGGCGAACGAGACCTCCATCGCCCGCTTGGCATCGGCGAGTTCGGTGAGCCACTGCGGGTATTCGTCGCCGTCGGTTCGAAGGCCGACTTCCTCGACGGTCAGCGGACCGAGCAGTCGCAGCAGATCCGCGACGCCTTCGATGTCCTTGGCGTGGCGGTCCTCGGGGAGGCGCTGTAGCTCGAGTTCGGTGGTGGTGATGACGCTGTCGTCGAGCAGCTCTCGCAGTTCGACGCGTCCGAGCAGCTCGGCGAGGAGCGCCGAGTCGAGTGACAGTGCGGCGGCTCGGCGTTCGGCCAACGGGCTGTCGCCCTCGTACATGAATGCGCCGACGTAGTTGAACAGCAGCGAATTGGCGAACGGGGACGGTGACGGCGTCTCGACGTCGACGATTCTGATCTGGCGTCGGCCGATTCTGGCCAGGATGTCCTCGAGGGCGGGGAGGTCGTAGACGTCTTGCAGGCACTCACGGACGGTCTCGAGCAGGATCGGGAACGTCGGGTATTTGCGTGCCACGTCGAGCAGCTGGGCCGAACGCTGGCGCTGCTGCCACAGCGGCGCTCGCTTGCCCGGGTTGCGGCGGGGGAGAAGCAGTGCGCGAGCGGCACATTCGCGGAATCTCGATGCGAACAGAGCCGACCCGCCGACCTGTTCGGTGACGATGTCGGCGATCTCGTCGCGCTCGAAGACGAACAGTTCTGCGCCCGGTGGCTGGTCGTCGGTGTCGGGAAGCCGGACGATGATGCCGTCGTCGGATGCGGTGGGGGCGGCGTCGATGCCGTACCGCTCGATCAGCCTCGCGCCGACTGCGAGCGCCCACGGCGCGTGCACCTGCTGGCCGTAGGTGGAATGCAGAACCAGTCGCCAGTCACCGAGTTCGTCGCGGAACCGCTCGACGATCATCGTCTTGTCGGTGGGGAGCTGGCCGGTGGCCTTGAGTTGCTCGTCGAGCAATGCGATGAGGTTGTTGACGGCGTTGGCGTCGAGACCGTCGGAGCTCAACCGGTCGGCCAAGTTGCTGCGATCGGTGGTGCTGCGCAGGAACTCACCCAGGGCCTGGCCCAGTTCGGCCGGCCGGCCAAGGCCGTCGCCGTGCCAGAAGGGGAGCCGGCCGGGTTGGCCGTACGCCGGGCTGACGAGCACCCGATCGTGGGTGATCTCCTCGATCCGCCAGCTGGTGGCACCGAGAGCGAACACGTCACCCACTCGCGATTCGTAGACCATCTCCTCGTCGAGTTCGCCTACCCTGGACTGCTTTTCGCCCACCATGTAGACGGTGAACAGGCCGCGGTCGGGGATGGTGCCACCGGAGGTGACGGCCAGCCGTTGCGAGCCGGGACGGCCGGTGAGAGTGTTGGCGTCGCGGTCCCACACGAGCCTTGGCCGTAGTTCCGCGAACTCGTCCGAGGGGTAGCGGCCCGAGAGCAGATCGAGAGTCGACTCGTAGGCAGATCGGGGCAGGGTGGCGAAACTGCCTGTGCGACGGACGGAATCGAACCAGTCCTCGGCGTCGATCGGTTCGAGGGCGCAGGCCGCCACCGTCTGCTGCGCCAGCACGTCGAGTGGATTGGCGGGAACGAACAACGCCTCGATCTTGCCCGACGTCATGCGTTCGACGGTGACGGCGCAGTGGATCAGGTCGGTGCGGTGCTTGGGGAACAACACACCCTTGGAGATCTCGCCGACCTGGTGACCTGCGCGTCCGACGCGTTGCAACCCACTCGCCACCGATGGCGGCGCTTCGACCTGGACGACCAGATCGACTGCGCCCATGTCGATTCCGAGTTCGAGGCTGCTGGTGGCGACGACGCAGCGCAGCCTGCCGGTCTTGAGATCGTCTTCGATCAGCGCGCGCTGATCCTTGCTGACACTGCCGTGGTGGGCCCGGGCCAGCAATGGATCGGCACCGTGGTTCACGTCGGTGGGAGTGCCGACCTGCGAGGGCGGTTTGTGCTCGGTCTCGACGCCGTCGCCGATCCGTTCGGCGTACACCTCATTGAGCCGCGCAGTCAGCCGCTCTGCGAGACGTCGAGAATTGGCGAAGACGATGCACGATTTGTGCTCGAGGATGAGATCGACCATCTTCTCCTCGACGTGGGGCCAGATGGATCCCTGCGCCGGGGGAGCGGCCGAGGTGTCCGCATTCGGGTCGGTGACGCCCAGTTCGGTCATGTCCTCGACCGGCACCTGGACCGTCAGATCGAATGTCTTCGGTGCAGGCGGAGCGACGATCTCGATGGGAGCGGCACCGGCCAGGAATCGGCCCACCTCTTCGTGCGGTCGTACCGTCGCGGACAGGCCGATGCGTTGAGCCGGCTTGTCCAGCATCGCGTCGAGCCGTTCGAGAGACACCGCGAGGTGTGCGCCACGTTTGGTGCCCGCGACGGCGTGTACCTCGTCGACTATCACGGTGTCGACCTCGGCGAGGATGTCTCGCGCGGCCGAGGTGAGCATGAGGAACAGCGATTCCGGGGTGGTGATCAGGATGTCCGGCGGCGTCTTGATCATGTTCCTGCGGTCGGCGGCGCTGGTGTCGCCGGATCGCACACCGACCGAGATCTCCGGTGGGTTCAGGCCGAGGCGCTTGGCGGTCTGGGTGATGCCGACGAGGGGAGCGCGCAGGTTGCGCTCGACGTCGACGGCAAGGGCCTTGAGCGGCGAGATGTAGAGGACTTTGGTCTTGCGGGTGCTGTCCGCACCCAGCTGCGCAAGCTCGTCCAGGGCCCACAGGAAGGCCGAGAGCGTCTTGCCCGAACCCGTCGGAGCTACCACGAGGGTGTGCGAACCACTCGAGATGGACGACCACGCGCCCAACTGCGCGGACGTCGGAGCGGGAAAAGCGCCGGTGAACCATTCCCGGGTCGGCCGCGACAACTTCTGCATCACCGACAGCTCGCCCGCTGCGTCGGTGCCCGTCCTCTGCCTGGCCATCCCATCATCATGCCCCCGGGCACCGACAGATAACCCTCACGCCGTTCCCCGAGCGTGCGGCGGTGTCGATTCGAGCGATTCGGGTACACCGCCCCCATGACCGACGACCAAGAGATCATGCAGAAGATTTCCGCGAAACTCGACGCTCTGCTCGGCAGCAAGACCAACGGCCTGCAGAACGAGGTGCCTCCGGGCGCGAGCATCCAGTCCGACGAGGACGATGCCGAGCACGGGCCACTCGGCCGCGACTACCACCTGGCGAGCAAATACGCGCAGGCTCTCGCCATCAACGAGCCTCAGGTCATCGACCGCGAGGAATTCGATCGACTGGTCGCCGAGTACGGCTGACCAGCACCGCTGCACGACACCGGCCCCGGCCCACCCACTCGGGCCGGGGCTTCGTCGTGTTCGCAGCCGTGGCGCGGACCCCGGCACCGGATCTACAGTCGACGGGGTGACCGAACGCAAGAAGCCAGGAGTCACGTTCGAGTCCTGGGTCGACAAGCAGATTCGCGAGGCGCAGGACAACGGTGCGTTCGAGGGCCTGGAGGGCACCGGCAAGCCGATCCCGGTCGGCGATCCCGGCGACGAGCTGTGGTGGGTGCGGGGCTACCTGAAACGGGAGAACCTGCCCGCCGACGCCTTGCTACCCACCGCATTGCAGCTGCGCAAGGAGATCGAGCGGCTGCCGTCGACATTGATCGGCATTCGGCGCGAGGATTCGGCACGAGAGGTGTTGGACGAGTCGAACGCTCGCATCGTCGACTGGATTCGGTTCCCGACGCCGCCGATCGTGCCGCTCGGCCCGGTGGACGTCGAGAACTGGATGGAGAGCTGGCGGATCAACCGCGCCGAGGTCGACCGACTGGCCCGCGAGCATCGCTCGCAGTCGGCCGAACCCCTGGTTGCAGCGTCCGATACAGCTGGAGCATCGTGGTGGGCGCGCGTCCGTCGGACACTCACCTGGCGGCGGTGAGTCCCGTCGTCGTTGTGCGCAGGGCCAGCGCATCGGCGGCCGTCGACACGAACGGAATGCCGGCTGTTCCGTCGACCCGAATCTTCGACGGCAGCAACCCGTCGGGCCTGGTCGGTTCTTCCATCGTCTTCCAGCCGGTGGCCCGCCTCAGAATCCCGCTGACCAGTGTGTCCTCCACGTGTCGGGTTCCGCTGCGCACGGAGATCGGTGCGGTATCGAGCTCGATTCGAGCGAATCGTAGTGCTGCATCGACGGCCTCGGTGGTCTGCGCTGCCGACGATCGCCCGCGCTGACCGGTGCTCAAGCCGTGCCCGGGTAGATCGAGCACCACAGCATGGACGCCCCCGGCAGCGACGTCCGAGGCCAACGACGTGAGATAGCGTGCATGCACACCGGCGTCGGCGACCAGTACCACCGACTCTCCGGTTCCGACGGATGCTCGATGGATTTCGACGTGCACGCTTCCGCGGCCGGTATCGAGTTGTCGATGCTCCACCTGCAGTGCTGCAACATCCTCGCGACTCAGCGCAACGGCCTCCGATGCCGGGCGCAGTGCCGCTTCGCAGGCAATGCCGCGTGCCAGGGCGTCGCCACGTCGCAGGAGCGACTTGCCTTGCAGCAGAATCATCATCGCTGCACTCTCGTGTGCCGTGAGCGTCGGTGCCCAGCCGGTGGCTCGGCCGAGAGCCGAGGAATCGACGATGGGCTCCCCGGGTGTGACCCACTGCCCGGAAAAGGGTGTCAGGCCGAGTCTGAACGCGACATTGGCGACGTGGGTTGCGGCTTTCTGCGGTACGTCGAACATCAACTGTCCCTGCATCGCAGCCAGTTCGCGCACACCGACCCAGTCCACCGGACCGAGGTTGTACGGGCCGATGAGATCGGTCTTGACTGCGCGGTGGAAGGCGTCGGCCATGTCGTCCTGGTGCAGGAATTGATACGACGCCCGATCCGCCTCCGGGAAGGCACCGATCGGCCCGGTGAACTGGTCGATTCCGTCGTTGGCGAAGTCGGGTCCGACGATGTACGTACACCGCAACATGGAGATGGTCATCTCGCCGGGGTGTCTACGGAGCCACCACTCCGCGTAATGTTCGACCTCGGCCTTGTCGTAGAAGTAATAACGGTTGGGATCGCCTGCGGGATAACTGTTCTCGGTGAGCGGCTCGGGAGCGATGTCGGCACCGTATGCGTTGATGCTCGACGCAATCACCACTCGTGCCACGCCCGCTCGATACGCCGAATCGATGACGTTGCGTGAGCCGCGGAGGTTGATGTCGTGAGTCTCGGCCTTGTCCTTGAGCTCCTCGACCACGAACGCGAGATGCACGACAACGTCGCAACCGGTGAAAATCTCCTCGAGGTCCAATGACCTGATATCGGACCGAAGTGAGGAGAATTTGGGGTCTTCGAGTCGAGCTGGGCGACGAGATATGCCGACTACCGAATCCACCTCGGGATCCTCGAACAACCGCGGTAGTATCGCCGCCGCGAAATCACTCGTTGCCCCGGTGACTGCAACGCGCAGGCCACGGGTGTGCTCACTCATTCGGGCAGCCCTGCCACGGCCTCGATGATCTGTTCCGTGGCGGTCGCCAGTTGCTGCTCGGTGTGCGTGGCCATCACGCACAAGCGAAGCAGTGCACCGGACTTGGGCACGGCGGGATGCAAAGCGGCGCTGGTGAAGATGCCACGGTCGTACAGGTTCTTCCACAGGTTCATGGCTACGAGATCGTCGCCGACGTGGAGAGAGACGATGGGGGAGGCGGTGTCTCCGTACGGGGTGGCGGAGCGGCCTGCCACGTCGAGCCCTGCCGACTGCAATCCGCCGCGCAGGATCTCGGCATTGTCGAGTACGCGCCGAGCTCGATCTTTCCCCTCGTCGCTTCGGATCAGGCGCACGGATGCCAACGCGGCACCCACTGCGGCAGGCACGCCGGAGGTTGTGAACAGAAAAGCGCGGGCCTTGACTCGGAGGGTGTCGATCAAGTCGCTCGAACCGGTGACGAACCCACCGGTGGAGCTGGGGCTCTTCGACAGCGATGCCATCGTGACGTCGACGTCCTTGGAGATGCCGAACAGTTCGGCGGCTCCGGTGAGTTCGGGCCCGTAGATGCCGAGGCTGTGCGCTTCGTCGACCATCAGTGCCGAGTGATAGCGGATGCACAGCTCGGACACCACGTCGAGCGGTGCGAGGTCCCCCTCCATGGAATACAGGCCGTCCACGATGACCAGCACGGCACCGTCGTCGACGACGGGCTGTTGGAGTTTGGCTTCGAGGTCTGCCATGTCGTTGTGCTTGAACTTGACCACCGACGCGCCGGAAAGGGCGCTGCCGTCGCGAATGGATGCATGTGCCGCCGAGTCGACTACGACGGTGTCGCCGGGTCCGACGATTGCACTGATGGTTCCGAGGTTGGTCTGGTACCCGGTGGTGAAGACCAACGCGTCGTCGGTTCCGTGCCACTGGGCAACTTCGTTCTCCAGCTCGAGATGCAGGTCCATCGTGCCGTTGAGCAGCCGACTACCGGTCACCGCGCTTCCGAAGGTGTCCAACGCATGTTGGGCTCCTTCCACTACCTTGGGGTGGTCGGCGATTCCGAGATAGTTGTTGGAGCCGAGCATGAGCTTGTCTTTGCCCTCGACTCGGACGACCGGTGCCACGGCGGACTCCATCCTGCGGAAGTACGGAGCCACATCGGCTTCCCGAACGGCCCGCAGCAAGTCCACGCGCTCGTCGCCGCCGAGTCTCTTCATCAATCTGTTGACAGCCATTATCGACCAGAACTCCTCACAGAGTTGAAATAGAATGTTCGCCAATTTCTCGTTCATTCGGAGCTGTACCGGATAGCGATGGGTATTGATGGAAAGAATATTTCTGTGAACCGATGTACCCATGGATCGAGGATTGCGTCGGATACGGTCGCAATAAGATAATCAAAGTTCTTTTCTCAGGAAAGCTTTACGAAAACTTTTATGTTTCCATTCTCGAAACGTCGGGTACCGTTGATGACCTGGAGAAATTCACCCAGTTCCACCTTCGGAATGCTTGTAGATTCAAGTCCGAATTGCCGTGATCAAAAACTGGTACGAAATCAAAAAGTGACACAAGGAGACGAACAGTGACTGGATTGATGGTGCGTGAGAGGGAAACCCTCGAGAAGTACATGCCGGGTTTGTTGCACTATTTGGACACAACCCCGCTGGACCGACTCGAGGCGCGCGATTCGGACGCGATCGACAAGTTTCGCGAATTCGGCGGCACCGGTTTGGTGGTCCCGGCCGAGCTGGGCGGCCTCGGTGCTCCGGCCATCGATGCGGTCCGCGCACAACGGGCAATCGGGTCTCGCTCGCCCTCTCTCGGTGCCGGAACGACGATGCATCATCTCTCGCTCGCCTCGCTGACGGAGTTCGCTCGCGGTGCCACCGAGGACGATCGCGCGTTGATCAAGGGATTGGTCGAGCAGAAGGCGATCGTTGCTTCTGGATTCTCCGAGGGCGTCACCGGCGGCAGTGTGTTCATTCCGACGATGACCGCCGTCAAGAAGGGCGACAACTACATCGTCAACGGCAGCAAGAAGCCGTGCAGCCTGGCACGATCCATGGATCTGTTGACGTGCAGTGTCGAGATCGACTCCGGTGACCGCGCCGTCGCTCTGATTCCGGCCAGCCTCCCAGGTATGAGCGTGAAGCCGTTCTGGACCACCGATATTCTGGCCGGCGCGCAAAGCGAAGAAGTCCTGCTCGAAGATGTCGAAGTGCCCGCGAGTCTGGTTCTGCCCAACAAAGATGACGATCCCGATGGCGTGCACGAGATGACCGGTTACCTGTGGTTCGGCATGTTGATCTCCGCGAACTACATCGGTGCAGCGACGTCCCTGCTCGAGCGCATGATCGAGCAGGACAAGGGCGATCACGAGGGCTACGTTCGAGCGGCGGCCGAACTGGAGACATCCATGGCGGCCATCGAGAACGTGGCCCGCGCTTTCGACGAAGGTGAACGCGGACAAGATATCTCGGTGAGGTTGTTGTTCAACCGCATCGCCATTCGCGACGCTCTGGTGCGGAGCAGTTCCGCTGCGATCGAGTCACTCGGCGGAATCGGATTCATCAAGTCACCCGAAATCGCTTACGTCGCAGCGGCATTGCATGCCTTCGCTTTCCACCCGCCGTCACGGCGATCGATTTCGGAGACCCTCGCCCGTTTCCATGCGGGTGAAGACTTCGCCTTCGTCAAGTAGCAGTTACTGCTCGGCGTCTCGTTCCTCGTCGGCTAGCTTGTCCTCACCGCGATTGCGGAAGAACTTGAATCCCGGAATGCCGATGACCGCACGTCGAACGTCCTTGGTGACTCCGAGGAGCTCGTGAATCTCGGGGGACACCGTGTCGAGGGTGGCGAGAATGGGAAGCAGCGCTTCCATGTGATCGAGGAGTCCGGGGAGCTGATCGACCATCGCGATCGCGGCGTCGACTTCCTCCTCGGACAGGTTGTCGACGAACTTGCGGGCCATGGGCTCGGACTTCTTGGCGATGGGATCGAACAACTCGATCAGCTCCAGCGCGGTGTGTGAGGCGACCGACGCCGACGCGACCACCTCGTCCGCGGCCCCGGTTGTCCGCTGCACGCTGGCGACCACGGCGTCGGCGGAGTCGATCACGTGATCGATACGTGTCATCAACATCTCAATGCGCGTCAGCAGTGCTTCGATTCGGCCGGGCAGGGTAAGCGCGAAAGCGGTCGTGGTGAGCATCCAGCCCGCACCGGCCCGCGCGACCGCGACTCCTCGCCGGAGCACAGTTTCGGTACCGAGGGGATCGGGGAGAACCACACCTGCCAAGACCAGAGCCATAGGAGCGACAATGCCACACCGACACAACGCCCCGAGTGCCGTTAGCCTCGAAGCATGAGAGCTCTCGTCACCGGTGCCAGCGGGTACATCGGGTCGCGGTTGGTGGCAGCTCTGCTGGCCGACGAGTTCGAGGTCGTCGTCGGCTCCCGAACGCCGGACAACCTGCGGACCTTCGACTTCTTCGACTCCGTCACCGCAGTCTCGCTCGATGTCACCGACGAACAGTCCTGCGCTGCCGCGTTCGCGCAGTCCGGCGACATCGACGTGGCCTATTACCTCGTGCATGCCATCGGCGAGTCCGATTACCGCGCGCAGGACCGGCGGTCTGCCGAGCAGTTCGCCGCGGCGGCGGCGCGGGCGGGAGTACGCCGAATCGTCTACCTCGGTGGTTTCGTACCCGATGACGACCAGCTGTCGGAGCACCTCGCGAGCCGGGCGGACGTCGGCGAGGCTCTGACGGTGGACGGCGTCGAGTTGGTCTGGCTCAGAGCGGCCATCGTCCTGGGTGCAGGTTCGACGTCGTACGAGATGTTGCGCTACCTCGCCGACCGCTTGCCGGTGCTGCCGCTGCCGAGTTGGCTCGCCGAGCCCGTGCAGCCCATTGCCGTGGACGACGTGCTGCACTATCTGCTCTCAAGCGCCGACACCGATGCAGTCCCGGCGGGTTCCTACGACATCGGTGGGCCGGATGTGGTGCCGTATCGAGATCTGGTGTTCGCGTATGTCGAAGCTGCCGGCCTCCAGCGCATCGGCGTTCCGGTGCCGCTGGTGCCGACCTCGCTCGCAGGCAAGGTCATCGGAAAGATCATTCCGGTTCCCGCGGGACTCGCCGAAGATCTCGTCGGGTCGCTGCACAACACGATGACGACGTCGGAGAGTCGGATTCGTGAACTCGTGCCCGACCCTCCCCGAGGTCTCACCACGATTGCCGACGCCATGGCCCGTAGTGTGCGGGGAATGGTCGGTGACCCTCCCGGTGTGTGTGCGCTGAAGGATCCGCTTCGGCTCGCGAGCACCGATGCGGCCTGGAGCGGCGGTGACGCTCTGGGGATCAGACGTCGCGGTGTCGCGGCATCCTCGGACCGCACCTGGGGGTTGATCGAAGCCCTCGGCGGGCGTCGACTGCTGTACGCCAAGCCCGTCGCGGCAGCGGTGCGCACCAATCTCGACGTGATAGCCGACGTGAATCGACGCGCGAGGTCGGCCGTACGCCGACTGACCGATACCGAGGAGGCGTGATGGGAACGTGGTCCACGACCGCGCTCAACGTGATGAAGTCCGCTCTGGTCGATCCGGTCGAGCGCGATCACCGACAGTCCGACGCTGCGTTTCGCAAGCGCCGAATCGTCGTGATGATCACTTTGGTGATCGGCGCGACGGTGCTGTACTTCTCGCTCGAGACGGAGCCGGGTGACCCGACATTCTATGCGCTGACGCTGGTGCTGGCCGCAGTCTGGACGATCGGTGGATTTGCGTCCGGACCACTGCACCTGGGCCGTATCCAGGTCGGCGGGTCGATCAGACGGCCGATCGTCACCCCCATCCTGATCGGACTCGCCGTGGGCGGAGTCTTCTTGCTCGGCGGACTCGTGGTTCGGCAGATTCCTCCGCTGGCCGACTTCACCGAGAACGTGCTCGCACACGCCCGGGTGGGGTCACTGGTTCTGATCGTCTTCATCGCGCTGCTCAACGGCGTCGCCGAGGAGATCTTCTTCCGGGGAGCCCTGTACTCGGCCATCGGGGTCAAGCATCCGGTGATCATCTCCACCGTCATCTACGCCATTGCCACCCTCGCGTCGGGCAACCCGATGCTCGGCTTCGCCGCAGTGCTGCTGGGCTACGTGATGGGCCTGCAACGGCGCGCGTCCGGCGGAATTCTGGCACCGATTCTCACGCACGTCAGTTGGTCGGCGGTCATGGTCCTCGCCCTGCCCCCTCTGTTCCTGTGAAAAAGAGGCACAAGCACCGATTCGACCAGCAGAAACGGATGTGGCCGCTGATTCGTCTCGGATCTGGGCTACATTGCGCAGGTGAGTGAAAATCTCGATCGCGTCGATCGCTTGATCATCGACGAGCTTGTCTCCGACGGACGCGCTACTTTGGCGACGTTGGCGGAGAAGGCTTCCCTGTCCGTGTCCGCCGTTCAATCGAGGGTTCGACGGCTGGAGTCCCGGCGCGTCATCCGTGGATACACGGCCCAGGTCGATCCGGAGGCCCTCGGCCGTCCGCTGTCGGCATTCGTCGCCATCACTCCGATCGATCCGGCCCAACCGGACGATGCCCCCGCCAGGTTGAAGCATCTGTCGGCCATCGAGTCGTGTCACTCGGTTGCCGGTGAGGAAAGCTACGTTCTGCTGGTGCGAGTCGAATCGCCGAGGGCGCTCGAACGCCTGCTGCAGGAGATCCGGGCAACCGCCAACGTGCAGACGCGCAGCACGATCATTCTGCAGACGTTCTACGACCGCTGACTGTCCGCCAGACGCGGTCCGACGACATGGGTAGGTCGTACAGCCGGGCACCGACGGCGTCGCGAATGGCGTTGGCCAAAGCCGGTGCCACGGGGTTGTACGGAGACTCGCTCATCGACTTCGCGCCGAACGGGCCCAGACGGTCGTAGGTGTCGGCGAACAGAACTTCGGTGCGAGGAATGTCCGCGAACTGCGGAACGTGGTAGCTACGAATCGAATCGGTGGTGACCAGACCGGCACCGTCGGTGCGGATCTCCTCGTACAGCGCGCTTCCGATCGCCTGTGCGACGCCGCCCTCGACCTGACCACGGCACTGTTGCGGGTTCATCACGGTTCCGGCGTCCGCGCTCTGCACCGACTGCAGTATTTTCACGGTGCCGGTGTCCTCGTGCACCGCCACCCGGAACGCGTGCACGTTGAAGGCGAGCGAACGCGGCAGCCCGCCACTGTTGCCTGCGGTGACGAGGGTGCCTCCCGCCATCGCCAGAATGTCGTCGAGGGTGACGAAGCGATCTCCGCAGCGCACGCCCTCCGGTCCGAGTGTGCAGTCCGAATTTCGGTGTCCGGTCGCCGTGGCGGCCAGATCCAGGATCCGAGCCGACATCGCGCGAACCGCCGCATACAGGGCCTTGCCTGCCACCACGGTGCCCGCCGAACCGAATGCGCCCGTGTCGTAGGTGACCGAGTCGGTGTCGGATTGATCGACTCCGATGCGGTCGACGGACGTGCCCAGTTCGCTCGCCGCGATCTGAGTGTGGACGGTGGTGGTTCCGTTGCCGAATTCCGCAGTCCCGACGCGTATCTCGTACCGCCCCTCGGGTAGCAGTGCCACCGAGGTCTCGGCGCGGTGGCCGCGCGGGGGAATGGTCGCGATCATGGCCACCGCCATTCCTTCGCCCACCTTCCAGCCCGCCGGTGCGTGCTCGCCGTTGCCTCGTCGCAGAGCGGCTTCGGCAAGGTCGATGCATTGATCGAGGCCGTAGCTGCCGAACTGCAGGTCGTCTCCCTCGTGGTGGGCGGCGACGATGTCGTCGCCGGGGACGATCACGTTGCGTCTGCGGAACTCGAACGGATCGACGTCGATCTCTCGCGCCAGATCGTCCATCGCCGATTCGATCGCGAACATCACCTGTCCCAACCCGTAGCCGCGGAAAGCTCCGGACGGGATGTTGTTGGTGTACACCGTCTTTGCGTCGACCCGTTTGTTGGCGCACCGGTAGATCGCCACCGACTCGCCGCAGCCGTGGAACATCACACCGGCACTGTGGTTCCCATAGGCACCGGCGTCGGTGAGAACGTCGATCGACAGGGCGGTCAGCGTGCCGTCGGCGCTCGCGGCGGCCGTGACGTCGACGCGGAACGGATGACGGCACGGTGCCACGGTGAACTCGTCCGTGCGCGTGAACTCGAACTGCACCGGTCGACCGGTACGCAGTACCGCCAGCGCCACCACGTCCTCGGTGAGCAACTCCTGCTTGCCTCCGAACCCGCCGCCGACGCGCGCGGTGAACACGCGAACACGATCGCGTGCCAAACCGAAGATCTCGCAGATCTCGTCGCGCACCAGAAAAGGAACCTGAGTGCTGGTGCGTAGATTCAGTTTTCCGGTCTCGTCCAACCAACCGATGGTGCCGTGGGTTTCCAGGTGCACGTGCTGAATCCGCTGCGTGGTCCAGCGGCCGGTGACCACCGCCGCCGCGTCGCGAACGGCAGCGTCGACGTCCCCGGTACTGCCGTGCAGCTCGGCCACCAGATTGCGAGACGGATCCGCGATTCGCGCCGTCGCGTCCTTGTCGCCGTGGATCTTCGGCGCATCGGCTGCGAGCGAGGACTCCGGATCGAACACTGCCGGCAGCACGTCGTACTCGACGACAAGAGCGCGGCACCCTTCTTCGGCCGCCGCAACCGATTCTGCGACCACGATCGCCACTCGCTGGCCGATGAAGCGCACAACGGTATCGAGCACACGGGTGTCGTCCGGATCGTCGACGCGGCGGTCGTGGCGGGCCGTCGAGAATGCCGTCGCCGGACTGTCTTTCGCAGTCAGGATCAGGTGCACCCCCGGCACCTGCTCTGCCGCGGTGGTATCGACGGAAACGATCCGGGCATGCGCGTGTGGACTTCCGAGAACAGTGGCGTGCAGCAACCCGGCAGGGGTGTGGTCGAGTGTGTAGGGCTCGGTTCCGGTGACGATGCGCGTGCTGGCGGGTGCCGCGAGCGACCGTCCACACGCCGGACCTTCGACGGACTTCTCGGTGTTGACCACCCCGCAGACGGCGTCGGACACGGCGCGATATCCGGTGCAGCGACACAGGTTTCCCTTCAGCCGTTCGGGAAGCTCGTCCAGATCTTCCTCGGTCAGCGTCGAGGCGGTGACGACCATTCCCGCAGTGCAGAATCCGCACTGGAAACCGGCGGCTTCGACGAATCGGCTCTGCATCGGATGGAGGTCGTCCGGTGTACCGAGCCCCGCGACGGTGGTGACGGACCGGTCGGCGGCACGGAACGCGGGAAAGATGCACGAGTGCACCGGTTCGCCGTCGACGAGCACCGAGCATGCGCCGCAGTCGCCTGCGTCGCACCCTTTCTTCACCTCGAAGTGGTCGTGTTCACGGAGCAGGGTGCGCAGGCACTGACCGGGCCGCGGAGTGACATCGGTCGGCACACCGTTGATGTCTACGATCATGACAACTCCTCGCGAATCTGCTGCGCTGCAGTGCAACTGATGTGTCGACGCCAGTCCGGAGCCCCGTGGGGGTCGTCGTACCAGTGCTGGAGACCGATGGTGGAAGCGAGCGCGTCGTCGAGTTCGGCCGCCGTCGGCAGGCCGGGGAAGCGCAGAACGAACGGACGGACGGTCGACGCGCTGACGGTCAGAACGAATTCGCCGCCGTCGTCGACCCGTCCGATCACCACGGCGGCCGATCGCCCGAGCGGTGACAGTGCGAGCTTGCGCATCGCCGTTCTGGACTGGAGCGCGTGCAGCGGAATATCGATGCTGCGCAGCACGTCTCCCGGTCGAAGGGCGTTGGCGTGCGGGCCCGTGACCAGATCTGCGATGGCGATGCGGTAGTCGTGATCGGGCCCATCACCCGACCACACCTGCCCGACACCGTCGAGAGCGGCGGTCAACGAGATCATCGCTCCAGCAGGCAGGGCCAGCGCGATGTTGCCGCCGACGGTGGCGGTCTTCCAGATCTTGAACGAGGCCAACAACGCCGCTGCGCAGCGGGGGAACAATGCGGTGGCCGGCCACGAAGAGGAGTAGCGCGCCAAAGTCTCGATGGTGCAGGTGGCAGCGATCTCGAGCCCGGTCTCGGTGACGGTCAACGGCTCCCAGCCCAAGGCGGTGACATCGACGAGGGTGGCCAAGTGGTCCTGCTTCTCGGAGAACAGCCAGGTACCGCCGGCAAGGACGGCGGTGTCCGCGCGTCCGGGCGGAAGGTCCGCGCGGGAGCCGGGAAGCAGAATGTCGTCGACAGTGCCGAGATCCATGGCCTTCGTTCACCTCGTTCTCGCCGGCAGATCCACCACGCCGACAGATCCAACACCCGATGTGTCCCCTCGAACTGTAGTGAGTATCTGTTACCGATCTTCGGTCGTTCGGCGATACGCCCGAAACTCGCACGAAACAACCCACACATACTGTTTTTCCTACGAGCTCAGCTGTTTCGAGCACGCTCAGCGAGGGCCGGGGGGAGGAACAGCAGTGCAGGTCAAGGACTTGCTCGACGCCACGCAGCTCGGCATTCGATTGCTCACCTCCGATACCGACGCCCTCGGCCGCACGCTGCGTTGGACCTACACGACCGATCTGCCCGATCCGTCGCGCTACATCGCGGGTGGCGAGCTGGTCATCACCGGTCTCGTATGGCATCGAACGCCCGCGGACAGTGAGATGTTCGTCAGGGCCGTCGCCGAATCGGGGGCTTCGGCACTGGCCGCCGGTGAAGGCTTGCTCGGCCACGTTCCACCCGACCTGATCGACGCATGCGAGCGGCACGGACTACCCCTGCTCGCGGTACCCGAGACCGTCTCGTTCGGCGAGGTGACGGAGTTTCTCGTCGGCCGTGTCACCGGAGATCGCATAGCCTCGCTGAACAGCTCGCTCGTTCGGCAACGCCAGCTGCTCACCGCGATCGCAGACGGCAGAGCGCTCGACGAGTTGGCCCTGCACACATCGAGGGAAACCGGGATGGCGTGTCTGATCTTCACGGCGACCGGACGCCGGCTGGTGGCCGAGGTCTCGGCGTTCTCCGATGCCGACGTCGATACTCTGACGCACGCTGCGCTGTCCTCCGAAAGGCTGCCCACGACAACCACTCTCAGTGACGGAGGTGTGTACAGCATCTTCGGTGTCGGGCCTGCGCTCGCGCAGCGGACCACACGATGGTTCCTCGCGGTGGCGGGAGACATGGCGACGTTCCCACCCGCCATCGCCGATGCGTTCGGCCAGCTCGCGGCCATCGCCGCGCTCGATCGTGCTCGACGCGAGGAGGGGCGACTGGTCCGACGCGAAATCGCCGACCAGGCAGTGGCGTTGATCGAGGCCGACAGCACCAGACCCGAAGCCCTGACGCGGCTGCGTCAGGCAGGTGTCGACCCGGACCGCTCGCTGGTCGTCGTCAGGGTCGTTCACAGCGGACGGATCGACCTGCGCGAGATGCTGCGTACGGTTCTCAGCGACACACTCACCTCCTTCGGTGGAGGATGCGTCGGGTGCAGCACGCACGGCGACATCGTCGCTGTCGTGAACACCGACGATCCTGATTTCACACAGACACTGCGAACTCGATTGACTCGCTTGGGCTCCGGCATCGGGCACAGCCGTCTGCTCGTGGGGGTCAGCTCCGAGGCAACCGGCATCACCATCGACGGCGCGCTGCGGTCGGCCCGGCACGCACTCGAAGTCAGCAGACAAGGGTCGAGCCCGGTGACCGTCACCGCGGGTGCGCAACTGACCTCGGCGGTGTCGATGCTCTCGGCCCTGCCGGACGACGTGCGTCGGTCGTTCGTCGAACACGTACTCGCTCCACTGCTCGACTACGACCGGCGCACCGATGCCGGACTCACCGACACCCTCCGCGAATTCCTGGCGACCGGTGGATCGTGGAACCGGACGGCCGAGTCGTTGCACGTCCACCTCAACACCGTGCGGTACCGAATCAAGCGAGTGGAGGAGTTGCTGGGCCGGGATCTGAATTCCACCTCGGACCGGCTCGATGTCTACCTCGCGCTTCAATCCATCCCTCGTTCGTCGGCCACCGGGGCCGCATAGGATCGAGGAATGACTGGCTTCACCGGAATACCCTTCGCTGCCCTGGACTTCTACGAGGACCTCGAAGCCGACAACAGCAAGCTCTGGTGGAGCGAGCACAAGGAGGTCTACGACAGCGCGGTCAAGGGGCCGATGACAGCATTGCTCGCGACCCTCGAACCGGAATTCGGCAGCGCCAAGGTGTTTCGCCCCTACCGCGATGTCCGTTTCTCGAAGGACAAGACGCCGTACAAGACCCATCAGGGTGGATTCCTCGCTCGTGGGGACAGTCTAGGCTACTACGTCCAGATCGACCCCGCCGGCTTGTTCGTCGCAGGCGGCTTCTACAACTCCTCGACCGAGGGTGTCGCCCGCTACCGCCGCACCGTCGACGACGACGTCCGCGGTGCCGAACTCGAGCGAATTCTGGCGACGCTGACCAAGGCCGGATACGAGATCGGCGGCGACAAGCTCAAGACCAAGCCGCGGGGATACGAGCTGGAACACCCGCGCATCGACCTGTTGCGCCACAAGTCACTCACCGCGGGCAAGCATTTCGGCTCACCCGCGTGGCTGGAGACACCCAAGGCCGCCACGAAGGTGCGCGATGCCTGGCGAGCCCTGACCCCGTTGGTGGAGTGGACTGCGGCGCTGCACACGTGAGCGCAGCGCTCTATCCGACGACAGAGTATGTCCGCCAGGCACTTCCGGCGTCCGGGGCATCCTCACGCTCGACGGTTGCCTGAATCAGACCGTACGGCCGATCGTCCGCGTTGAACACCTCGAGATTGTTTTCGATGCCGAACCTGCCCAGGTCGTAGACGAAGTGATGCTTGTTCGGTGCGGACATCGTGATCTCTGCGATGAACGGATACTTCTCCAGCACCGCCTCGCCCATGGCGTACAGAGTCTGCTGGAGGGCCAGCGACTGCAGATTGGCGAACCGCTCGATCATCGCCGCCTTCACACCCGCGTACACGGCGTCCCACTCGACGTCGGTGGTGGTGTATCGCCACTGCGCGGTCAGCGATGTCGCCATCACGCGGTCGGTGGTGGGTTCGAGAATCGTCAGGTCATCTTCGAGGAATCCGTGGAATTCCGAGCCCGTGGACTTGAGAATCACCATCTCTTTGAAGCCGCTGATCACCCACGTCTGCTGCGCGTCGCCCTTACCCTCGACGGTCACCGCCGACGTACGGATCTCCTCACCCTTGCGGGTCCACGTGTGATCGTGCTCGACGCCGTCGATCACCGCGCGAGCCCAGGCGTACTCCTCGAGTTCGATGCGGGCCCCTTCGACGGGTTCCACATCGTCGACGAAGTGCCGAGCGAGATCGAGGCCGTAGCTCTCCAGATGCAGCAACCCCTTGGTCTTCGCGTACGCGTACGCGGTCTGCTTCTGGGTGTCGGTGGGAAGCACATTGGACTGATCTCCCACCAGATGCGCGGGCGAGAAGTCGCCGCGCAGGGCGCTCGACACGTTGATGTCGTGGATCTCGTGCCGGGGAGAGTCGCGATAGATCCGCACCACGCGGTTCTCCGCCTTGCCGTACTGATTGGATCCGAGGACGATCTTTCCGGTCAGGTCGGTCATGTCAGCTCCCGCGATAGGTCGAATAAGCAAAGGGGGACAACAGCAATGGGACGTGATAGTGGGCATCGGGATCGGTGACGGTGAACGAGATCGACACCTCGGGATAGAAGCTCGGTGTCGATGTCGCCTCGAAATAATCGCCGGTGTCGAACGAGAGGCGATACACGCCCGGATCGATCGGCCCCGGCACCACCTCGCCGATTCGGCCGTCGCCATCGGTGGTGGCGGTGGAGATCTCGCCCTTCTCGGGATGGAACAACCGCACCCGCATCCCCACCGCAGGTGTCCCCGAGGTGGCGTCGAGGACGTGGGTCGACAGCCCCGTCACTGCTCTGGTCCCAGCATGCGCCCGAGGCGAATTCGGTTGATCTTGGCCAGTTCCACGCGGAGCACCCGTCTTTCGGTTTCGGCATCGTTGTCGAGCCTCTCCTCGAGGATAGCGAGCAGGTCCTCCGCGGACCTGCCCGTGGCGCACACCAGATACACATGGCCGAACTTGTCCTCGTACGCACGGTTTCCCGCCGCCAGCTTCTCGCGCACCTCGGTACCCGCCGTCGTCACAGCGGCCTGCTCACGTTTCGAGGACGGGTTGTCGGCCTTGCCGCCGATGCGTGGATGACCGTCGAGTGCATGGTCGATCTCGGCCTCGGGTAGTTCGGCAAGTACTCGATCCGCCCTGTCCAACAGCAGATCTCGACTTTCGAAGGGGCGACCCTGGGCGACTCGACGGGCCCAGATCGACGATGCGCAGCACTCGTAGAGTGCATGCATCGCTTGCCGATCACTGAGCCGATTGAACCCGTCGAGCCCTATCCATTCGTGCAGCACATCTCGCTCGCTATCTGAAGTCGTTGATGCGACCGAACCGCGCGGCCGCGATCGGGTTGGCGTCGGCCACAAGGTCGTCGAACCGGTAGTTCGCGATCTTGGCGATCTCGATCATCGCGAACGACCGCTCCGCCGACGGTGCGTTCTCGACGCGTGACCACCCGTTGGCCAGAACTCGATCGTAACGCTCCGTCTCCCGTGCACAGATCACCAGCGGGAAGCCGAAGTGTTCGCGGTATTCGGCGGCGAGTTGGACGATGTTGTCGTGTTCGTCCTCCTCCAGGTTGGACAAGCCGACGTGGTCCGCTGCGTTGAGGGTGCCGGTGGCGTCCTCGCTACCGAGATCGGGGTAGCTGTTGATCAGCTCGATCTGTTCCTCGGTGGTGCCGGCCAACAATGCCTCCTGGAACGCCTCGCGCAACCCGTGCGCATCGGCGAAAGGCCGCTGCTGGTACGCGCGTTCGACCACCCACGGAGTGCCCTGCACCAAGCCGCCGAACGTAACAGCGAAGTCCTCGGCGGACATCTCGTTGACCGTGTCGAGGGTGATGCCCTTACCCGGACCACCGGCGACTGCCTGCCCGCGATTACCGATGTGGAAGAACAAGACGTTGAGCACGATTGCCGAGACCGCGCCGAGAACGATGCCACTGCCGAACAACATTTCCAGCCAATCGGGCACACCCTCGGAGACCGTCGGCTGAATGGTCACGAGCATCGCGAGACCGAGGCTCGTCGCGACGATGATCAGGTTGCGGTGATCGGTGAAGTCCACCTTCGACAGAGTCTGGATTCCGACCACGGCGACGGTCGCGAACAGGGCGAGCGCCGCTCCGCCGAGCACCGGCGGCGGGATGGATGCCACGACTGCTGCCGTCTTGGGCAGCAGACCCAGGAGAATCATGATGCCGCCTGCCGTGGCCACCACCCAACGGCTGCGCACGCCGGTCAGGCGGACCAGGCCGACGTTCTCCGAGAAGGCCGTGTACGGGAACGAGTTGAACGTACCGCCGATGACGGTGGCCACGCCGTCCGCGCGCAGAGTCGCTGCGATGTCGTCCTTCTTGATGCGCTTGCCGACGATCTCACCCGTCGCATACACACTGCCGGTGGTTTCGACGGCGATGATGAGCATGACCACGATCATCGAAATGATCGCGACGACACTGAATTTGGGCACACCGAACAGGAAGGGCTGCGTGAAACCGACCCACGACGCCTCGGAGGTGCCGTCGAAGTTCATGTCTCCCAGAGCGAACGCCACGGCGCTACCGATCACCAGGCCCAGAAGCACAGCGATGGTGGCCATGAAGCCCTTGAAGAATCGTTGGATCAGCACGATGATCAGCAGCGTGCCGATCGCGTAGGCCATCCACCGTCCGTTGGACGGATCCTGTTCGTGGGTAGCAGGATTGGTCACCGCATCGTTGACCGCCACCGGCAGCAACGCCACACCGATGATCGTGATGACGGTACCGGTGACCACCGGTGGGAAGAATCGCAGCAGCCTACTGAAGTACGGAGCCATGAAGAACGTGACGAGACCGGCGACGATGACGGCGCCGTAGACGTACAGCAACCCCTCGGTGCCGCCGCCGTTCGCCATCGCGATCGCGATCACCGGAGAGACGCCGGCGAACGTCACGCCCTGCAGGAGCGGCAGGCGGACACCGATCTTCCAGAATCCGACCGATTGAATGATCGAGGCGATGCCGCAGGTGAACAGATCCGCATTGATCAGGTGGATCAACTGTTCGTTGGTCAGTCCGATCGCGCTGCCGATGATGATCGGCACCAAGACCGCGCCTGCATAGAACGCGACGACATGTTGGAACCCGTAAGCAGCAAGTTTCGGAACGGGGAGCACTTCGTCGACAGGATGGACACGTTTGCGTGTGGTGGGCTTGACGGACATGGGTGGGCACCTCGCGGAAGCAACAGGGCAGGATTCCTGCGACGCTGCAGGAGAAGTGCACTAAGAATCAGTCATCACGCCTATCCTCGCTAGTCGAGCGAGCACAAACTTCGGGACGTACTCGACGTTGACGTTGTGCGAACATCCAAGACTCCACCCGAGACTGAAAGGAACGATCGTGTCGTACCTTGCCGTCGGAGTAATACTGGCCGCCGGTGCCGGAACGCGATACGGATCGCCCAAAGTGCTCGCCCACGACGGGCTGTGGCTGAGGACGGCGGTGCGGGCCTTGCGTGACGGCGGCTGTGATCGCGTGGTCGTGGTGCTGGGAGCGGCGGATGCGCCCGTGCCCGACGGTGTGATCGCTGTTTATGCACCCCAGTGGGAACAAGGAATGAGCGCTTCGTTCGAGGCCGGTCTGACCGCAGCGTCGGACGCGGACTACGCGGTGGTGCACGTGGTCGATACGCCGGACGTGGGAGCGGAGGTGGTGCGGGCGGTTCTCGCTGCTGCGCGGGAAACCGGTCTCGCAAGAGCCGTGTTCGACGGCCGTCCCGGACATCCGGTCGTTCTGGCGCGGCGACACGTCGACGCAGCCGTGGCATCGGCCTCGGGGGACTTCGGTGCACGCGACTTCCTGCGGGGGAGAGACGACGTGATCGCCGTCGAATGTTCGCAATGGGCAACGGGAATCGACCACGACTATCGGTGAGCGGACGCCCAGTCTGCATGTTCGGCCGAGTCGGCCTCGTCATCGACTACGAGGATCGGGGCCAGTAGAAGCGTCCCCGCGGGGACGCTCGAACCCGCGGATCTCGGCGGCAACGACGTCGATCATGCCGTCGAACTGATGACCACCGGTCGACAACTCGATCACTCTCGCCGACGGGAGAGCCGTCGAGTTCGACGCCAGGTGAGAAATGGGAACCACGTCGTCGTCCCGGCAGTGGACGAGCGTCAGGTCGGTCTCGGGCTCCGGGCCGGTGAACGCGTAGTCGACGACGTCCCATCCACGAGGAGTCCAGTCCGGCATCGCCAACAGAGTTGCCCGCCGCGGCCGTTCCCGTCGATTCTCTGCCAGGACCCCGACGAGGATCGATGCGCCGAAGGAATGCGCAATCACCCAATCCTCCGGTCCGAGCCGGTCCAGGTGCCGGCGAACCGGCTCGGCCCAGTCCTCGAAACTCATGGCGGTGTCGGACAGTTCGGGCATGCACAGATCGAGGTGCAAAGCCTGTGCAAGTCCGTTGGCCAGCGGTGCGTCGGCCAAAAATCCGCCGGCACCGTGAATGAACAGAAGTCGACCGACCATAGTGGGGTCCTTTCCTCGGCAAATACTGTCATCGAAGAAGACCGAATCGCGGCCGTGAATTCACCGGTTGACTCGGATTCGGGGTCCGTGCGAGCATCGTCCTCAGCGTCGCGTGTCGATGACGGACTGCGTCAGGCATGGAGGCGTCGTACTGCCCAGGAGGCAGCGCATGTCCATTTCGTTCGATCACACCATCATCGTTGCGAAGAACAGTGCCGCATCGGCCGAGTTCTTTTGCACCCTGTTCGCTTTACCCGAGGCCCCGTCATGGGGGCCGTTCGTCAATGTGCAACTCACCGATGGAATTCTCATCCAATTCGCCGAACCCCCCTTCGGCGATATTCAGTTTCAGCACTACGCGTTTCGGGTCAGCGACGATCTGTTCGACGCGGCCTATACCAGGCTGGTCGACCAGGGCGTCGAACACTGGGCCGACCCTCGGATGACCGAACCCGGCACCGTCAACACCGACCACGGAGGCCGCGGAGTGTATTTCCGCGACCCGACCGGGCACTTCTTCGAGATGCTGACGCACTCGTACCTGCCGACACCGGGTGAGCCGGTACCGTAGCCACTGTGGCCGAGCAACAGCATGTTTCGATGACGAGGACCGCCTACGATACCGTTGCCGAGAGCTACGCCGACCTGGTTCGCGACGAACTCGAAGGGCGGCATCTCGAGCATGCACTGTTGGCGACATTCGCGGACCGAGTGTCGACCGGCGGTGTTCTCGAGGTGGGATGCGGAACCGGCCGCATTACCGACCAGTTGCACCGCCTCGGTCTCGACGTAGCGGGAATGGATCTGTCGCCCAACATGATCGAGGTCGCGCAGCGCGAACACCCGCACCTGCGATTCGATGTCGGATCGATGGAGGCATTGGACGCGGGTGACAGCTCTCTGGCGGGGATCGTTGCCTGGTACTCGATCATCCACACGCCTCCGCACCAATTGTCGAAGATCTTTGCCGAATTGCATCGGGTGCTGATGCCGGAAGGTCTGCTGCTGTTGGCATTTCAAGCAGGCAACGAGCGGGTGCGACTCGAGCAGGCGTACGGACACTCGGTCTCGTACGACGCATACCGACTCGACCCCGACATGGTCGCAGGCATGCTCGTCGAGGCGAACTTCGAGGTGGACGTCCGCGTGCATCGAGCTCCGATGGGAAACGAGTCGACATCGCAGGCATTTCTGTTGGCCCGCAAACGAACATCGTGATGTCTCGAGACCAGTAGGAGCTGCCCGATGCAGGCACCCCGTCCACGCGTTCTCTTCGTCACCGACCTGGCGTATCTGTCGAAGGGCCGACGCTACTGCGACGAAGACATCTTTCTGTCGTCGCAGCTCCGCGAGTGGTTCGACATTGCGCTCTGCCACCCGCTCGACGCGCTTGCGCTGATGGACGGCTTCGATGTGGTCGTCATCCGGAACTCCGGGCCTGTGCTGGGGTACCAGGATGCTTTCGAAATGTTTGCTCGGCATGCGCGCGAGAACGGCACGAAGGTCTTCACCCAGCTGACCGGCAAAGGCGACCAGAGAGGCAAGCAGTACCTGGTCGATCTTTTCGCAGATGGTTTTCCGGTCATACCTACCGTCGACGACCCACGGAACGTCTCGCGCTTACCCGAAGTGAATACCTATGTGGTGAAACCGAAATGGGGTGCCGACTCGATCGGCATGCGTCATTCCGGGCGCGCCGAATTATCGGAATTAGAGCCGGGCAGCCTGATTCAGCCGCGAATCGATTTCGTGTACGAAGTGTCGTTCTACTTCATCGGCCGCACAGTTCAATACGCCTTGTACGCTCCTGACCCCGACCGACGTTGGGACCTGGAGCCGTACTCGACTACTGCTCAGGACCGAGAGTTCGCGCAACGATTCGTCGACTGGAACGACATCGACCACGGAATCACTCGGGTGGACGCATGCCGCACCGTCGACGGAACGCTGCTGTTGGTCGAGCTCGAAGACCTGAACCCGTACCTCTCACTCGACCGGCTGACCGAGTCGGCGCGTCGAGAGTTCGTGAACCACATGGCGGAGGCGATCGTAGCGCTGTGTGCCCAACCGTAGAGGGCAATATCAGTCGGGTACAGCACGCTGGACGCAGCTATTCTTCGACCGCGACCACATCGTTCGATGGGCATGGAACACCTACCCTTCGATTACCGAGCGAGTGCAGCGACTGAGTGTGCGCCGCCCGGAGTTGACGATCGTTCGCTTCCGTTCGCACCGGGACGTGGACGCGTGGATTGCGCACCAGCTGATTCCTCTGACCCGATAGCAGTGGTCAGCAGCCCAATTGCGTTGCGAGAGAATCGATCGAGTCGACGCTGTGATTCCAGTCGGATTCCGCGGCGAGGTCGGTGCTCTGACTCGGCCCGTGTTCGAGGGGACGAGCGACGAATGCCGTTGCGAAGCCGCAGTCGGCAGCGGCAGCGAGATCACTGTTGTGTGCGGCGACCATCATGCACTCGGTCGGCTCTAGACCCAGAATGTCGGCGGTGCGTAGATAGGCGTCTGGCATCGGCTTGTACGCACGCACCGGTTCTGCTCCGAGGATTGCGTCCCACGGCAGTCCGGCATTCTTGGCCATATCGAGCAGCAGCGAGATGTTGCCGTTGGAGAGCGGCGCGATGATGAACTCGGTGCGTAGTCGGGTCAGCCCAGAAACCGAATCCGGCCACGGATCCAATCGATGCCACGCGTGATTCAAGGATGCGACATCACTGTCGTCGAGCTGAACATCGAACTCCGACAACACGACTCGAAGTGACTCGAGATGAAGTACATCGAGCCGGGTGAACGGTCGATTGCCCGACCGAACCTGTTCCATCGCCGGCTGATACAGACTGCGCCAGCGGTCGGCGAACGCATGACTGTCGATGTCGGGACCACACAGCGACTCGACCTCGCGGGCCACGCTGGTACGCCAATCGACCACCGTGCCGAACACATCGAACAGAAGCGCCTTCAACGATCCCTCTTCTTTTTCTTCGGACTCTTCGAGTGACCGCCTGCCGACAGCAGCGCACCCGCCAGTGGGATGAGAAGGAAGAACAGCCACTTCTGATCGAAGTCGGTGAGGAAGAACAATGCCAGTGAACCGAAGATGACCAGGGGCATCACCACTGCGCGCCAATCGATTCCGGCACCGCCCTCGGTCGGTGCCGGAGATTTCCCGAGCTGGGCGGGTGTGTGCGACGTCGAAGCAGCGGGGAGATCGACGAATACCTTGTCGATCTCCCCACGCGTCGTCGCCGAAGCAACGACGGCACTGCGCTCGTCGAATTCGGGCACAGTCAGCCGACCCTCACTGAAGTGCAGACTCAGTGCCTCGAGGGCCTTCTCCCGATCAGCCGTACCGATTCGGATCTCCGGAAGCTCGGACATCGCTACGTCATTTGATCTCTGCGAGGACGGTGCCTTGGGTGATGGCGTCGCCTGCGGTGACGGTCAGGCCGGTGATGGTGCCTGCTTTGTGGGCGTTGACGGGGTTTTCCATTTTCATTGCTTCGAGGACGGCGATGAGGTCACCGGCGTCGACGGTTTGGCCTTCGTCGACGGCGACTTTGACCACGGTGCCCTGCATGGGTGCGGTGACCGAGTCTCCGGATGCGGCACCGGCTCCGGCACCGCCGCGGGTGCGGGCTTTGGGTTTACGCCGTACCGCGCCCGCGGGCCCTCCGCCGTTACCGCCGCCGAGGGACAGTTCCCCGGGCAGGGAGACCTCGACGCGGCGGCCACCGACCTCCACGACGACGGACTGCCGCGGCAGGACTTCCTCGTCGTCGATGGGTTGTCCGGCGGTGAACGGGGGAACCTGGTTGTCCCATTCGGTTTCGATCCAGCGGGTGTGGACGTCGAAGGAGTCGCCGTCGCCGATGAACGCCGGATCGGAAACCACCGCGGCGTGGAACGGAATCACCGTCGCAAGTCCCTCGACGGTGAACTCCGCGAGCGCTCGACGCGAACGGGCGAGGGCTTCCTCGCGGGTCGCGCCGGTGACGATGAGCTTGGCGAGCATCGAATCGAACTGGCCACCGATCACCGAGCCGGATTCGACACCGGAATCGACCCGCACACCGGGTCCCGACGGCGCACGGAAGGTGGTGACCGGACCGGGGGCGGGCAGGAAGCCGCGTCCGGCGTCTTCGCCGTTGATCCGGAACTCGAACGAATGCCCGCGTGGTTCGGGGTCGTCGGTGATGGACAGTTCTTCACCGTTGGCGATCTTGAACTGCTGCAGCACCAGGTCGATGCCGGAGGTTTCCTCGGTGACGGGATGCTCGACCTGCAGACGGGTGTTCACTTCCAGGAACGACACGAGGCCGTCTTGGCCGACGAGGTATTCGACCGTGCCGGCACCGTAGTAGCCGGCTTCGAGGCAGATGGCTTTCGCGGAGGAGTGGATTTCTTTGCGTTGGGCGTCGGTGAGGAACGGGGCGGGTGCTTCCTCGACGAGTTTCTGGAAGCGGCGTTGCAGGGAGCAGTCGCGGGTGCCGGCGACGATGACGTTGCCGTGTTGGTCGGCGATGACCTGAGCTTCGACGTGGCGGGGCTTGTCGAGGTAGCGCTCGACGAAGCATTCTCCGCGGCCGAACGCGGCGACGGCTTCGCGGGTGGCGGAGTCGAACAGTTCGGGGATTTCCTCGCGGGTGCGGGCGACTTTCATGCCGCGTCCGCCGCCACCGAACGCGGCTTTGATCGCGATGGGTAGGCCGTGTTCGTCGACGAAGGCGAGGATCTCGTCGGCGTCCTTGACCGGTTCGGAGGTGCCGGGGACCGAGGGGGCTTTGGCGCGGGCGGCGATGTGGCGGGCGGTGACCTTGTCGCCGAGGTCGCGGATCGACTGTGGGGACGGTCCGATCCAGATCAGGCCGGCGTCGATGACGGCTTGGGCGAAGTCGGCGTTCTCGGAGAGGAATCCGTAGCCGGGGTGGATGGCGTCGGCCCCGGACTTGGCGGCGGCGTCGATGATCTTGTCGATCACCAGGTACGACTCCGCGGAGGTTTGACCGCCGAGCGCGAACGCTTCGTCGGCCAGACGGACGAACGGGGCGTCGGCGTCGGGTTCGGCGTACACAGCGACACTGGCCAACCCGGCATCGGCCGCAGCCCGGATCACCCGCACCGCGATCTCACCACGATTGGCGACAAGAACCTTGGTGATCTGAGCACTGGCATGGCTGGGCACTGAGCCTCCTACGGATGTGTTTCTCGCGTGCTTCGTTACGAACGTCACGTCGGAGTCTAAGCATCGGCACTGTCATCGCTGCAATCGGTCTGCAGAGCTGCAGCTGACCGGCGGCGAGCCGCGGAGAGCTACTGATTGGTAGCGATCTGACCGGTGTCGGTATGTCCGATATCGGATCGCTCGTCGCCCGTGAGGGGGAATCGGGCGGTACCGGTGTCCGCCACATCGCTCAACAATTTTCGGAAGGCACCGACGTATTCGTGAACCCGCGCGGTCGCCTGCTCGGTGTTGGGATAGCGAGCCGCGATGTTGATTCCCTGCGGCGTGCGGTTGATCCAGATGTACACGTCGTGCTGGTACTGCTTGCTGCGCAACGCCCGGGCGTTCCAGTCCGGCCAGTGCTCGGCGGCAGGCGCGAACCGCACGTCCATGAACGAGACGACGAAACGCGGGCGGGCGGAGTAGCCCAGAGTGGTGAACACGCGATCGAGAGGAACTCGGGCGATCGGTTTGGTCTTCTTCACCTCGGCCGATGCCGCCGCGACCACCGAGCCGAACGAGTCCGCACCGGCGATGTCGAAAGAGATGGGGCACAGTCCGACGAACCAACCCAGCGCCGACGCCCATTGCGGCTCGTCGCGAGTGTGCACCGGCGTCACCGTGCGGAAACGAGTGCCGCCGCCCAGTTCGGAGCCGGTGATGGCCAGAACTGCGAGCAACCCTGCGAACAGACTGTGTCCGGTCTTGCGGCAGGCGACCGAGAACGAGTCGGCCTGATCGGGGTCGAGCACCCACGCGGACAAACCACCCTGCGGCAGATCGTCCGGGCTCGGATCTCCGATGTCGAGTGGAAAGGCCGGTAGCTCACCTTCGCCGTCGACGAGAAAATCCCGCCATATCCGCACCGCGTCGTGGGAATGCTCCAGCTCTGCATTCCTCTCGCGTTCGGATGAACCGAAGTCGAGGTAGCTGCCGGCCTCGAACAGGGCAGCTGGCGCACCACCGAGTTCCTCGCCGTACAGAGCAGCTATCTCGTGCGCGACCAGCACCGTGGACAGACCGTCGATGATCGAATGATCCGCTGCGAAGAACACGGTGACCGGACGCGTCTCGTCCACCGGTTCGAGCGTCACGAAGGCGTAGGCGGGCCAGATCAACGGCGAGGTGAACTCGTCGAACAGATACTGCAGGTGCTCGAACACCTCACTCGATTGCGCGCACCGTTCCTGCTCGACCTGCCAGATGTCGATGGCACCCTGCGCTGCGGTCACCCGCGTCATCTCGCCCGTCACCTCGTCGATCGACGCGCTCGAACGCATCGCCTCGTGCCGGTCGATCCAGTTCAGCACTGCCTGGCGAAACGCGGGCTTGTCCAGCGGGCCTGCGATTTCGAAGGCCGCGCCGAGCCATGATTCACGACCGCGGCGAGGACTGCTCAGGCTCGTACGAAGGTGAGCCTCGTGGACGTAGGACGTCGGCCTGGCGTCGGGATGCCAGCCAGCAGCCTCCGGAGTGCGGGCCTGCGGGCCGACGCTGGGTATCCACTCGGTGAGCGTGCCCGCGGGAACCGCGTAGTCCGCCAACTCCGTGAACTCCATATCGGCAGCAACCAACCTTCGTCGTACGCATCGGGGGGACTGGGCTCCAGGGGCCCTGCCGCGGAGTCTAACGACGACGCGTTGTATCGATCAAGACGACGGCACGCCACCTGCGGCCGTCGCCGGTCAACGCAGGTGACGCTTGATCCGCGCCAACATCGCCGACATACCGCGCAGTCGCAACGGGCTCACCGCGTCGCTCAGCCCCAGAGCCGAGTAGAAGTCGTCCGGTACGTCGAGGATCTCCTGTGCGCCGAGACCGTCGAGTCCCTGCGCCAGGATCGAGGCGAACCCCCGCGTGGTCGGAGCTTCCGGCGGGGCGCTGAAGTACAGCCGGACCCGCGCCGGATCGCCTGCATCCACCGACAGGAACAGCGGAGACTGGCACTCCGGCACCGGCTCCATCGCATCCTGAGCAAGGTGGTCCGGCAGAGGAGGCAGTTCGCGACTGAACTCCAGCAACAGCTGCAGCTTGTCCTGCCCCTCCACCGCGGCGAAGTCCTCGACTATCTCGGCCAGGGATTCCGGCAAGGCGCTCATCGAGTGGCCGGAGCCGATCCGGGCTCCTCGCCCTTGGCGATCGGGACGCGAACGGCGTTGCCCCATTCGGTCCACGAGCCGTCGTAGTTGCGCACCGACTGGTACCCGAGCAGATGGGTCAACACGAACCAGGTGTGGCTCGAACGCTCACCGATCCGGCAGTAGGCGATCACGTCGTCGGTGGCGGAGGTGCCGGAGTAGATCTCGTCCAGTTCCGTGCGAGACCGGAACCGTCCGTCCGGTGCGGCTGCCTTGGCCCACGGGATGCTCACGGCGGTGGGGATGTGACCTCCGCGCAGTGCACCTTCTTCCGGGTAGTCGGGCATGTGGGTGCGCTCGCCGGTGTACTCGGCGGGGGAGCGAACGTCGATCAACGGGACCGTTCCGAGCGAGCCGAGGACATCGGAGGCGAACGCACGAATGGGTGCATCGTCGCGTTCGATCACCGGGTAGTCGGTGGCGGGGAACTCGGGCACGTCGAGGGTGGTGTCGCGGTTCTCCGACAACCAGGCGTCGCGGCCACCGTCGAGCAGACGCACGTCCTGATGTCCGAACAGCGTGAAGACCCACAATGCATACGCGGCCCACCAGTTGCTCTTGTCGCCGTACACGACGATGGTGTCGTCCCGGGAAATGCCTTTGCGGCTCATCAGTTTCGAGAACTGCTCGCCGTCGATGTAGTCGCGAGTGACCGGATCGTTGAGGTCGAGATGCCAATCGATCTTGACCGCGCCGGGAATGTGGCCGACGTCGTAGAGCAACACGTCCTCGTCGGATTCGACGACCCGAAGGCCGGGGGTACCGAGATGAGCGGAGAGCCATTCGGTCGATACGAGACGATCCGGATGCGCATAGTCGGCGAACGTTGCGTTGGAATCGGTTGGTACAGGCACGTATCGGCTCCTACGGAAGATATTCGGCTGGCGGCCCGCCCGGGGGTGGACGGTCTGCACTGTCGATCCTATGCGGAACCTCTGTCACGGGGCAGGAGTGGAGCCTGCGGAACGACTTCTATGAGGGCAGGAGTGGAGCCTGCGGAAGCGGTTTGTCTGGGCGTCAGGGCAGCGCTCTCGGGTTTCGTTGTGGAGACCCGCAGGAGGGCGACGAGTTCGGCGGTGAACGCATTCATCACCGAGTGTGCCTGTGCAGTGTCGGGAAATCGTGACCGCAATGCCAGGCCCGCCGTGGTGCGGGAAACCCAGAACTGCGCGTCGTCGGACACCGTGGCGTTGCTGATGTGGTGTGCATCGGTTCGGTCGAAGCGTTCGTGTCCACCGATTCTGGTGTAGTCGATGTACGACACCATGAACACGTCTCGACGCGACAGGGTGAACGCGTCACCGAGGTTGTTCAGTACCTGGGGGATCGGAACGGTGCTCAGTGGCAGTGCTGCACGAAACGCTGTGTGGGCCGCGGTGATCGTGTCGGTGAGGTCGTGTTCTACCTCCACGGTCATGGGAGCGTTCGTGGTGAACCAGCCCAGTGCACGCGAGAATTGCTGTTGATGGCGGGTGTGCAACGGGAACAGGAACGGCACGCGGCTCGGTCCGCCGATACCCGCGCAGGCCTGCCCGATCGCAGCGACGACCCCGGCGAACATCCCGGCTCCGGAACGGGCGCAGAGCTCCGCGTAGTCGAGGGTGTGCTGCGCGTCGAGCAAGGGCGTGACAGTCGTTGCCTGAGGCGCGGTTTCACCCTCGGCGACGCCGAGGTCGAGCGGGAAACGCGGCGTGGTGCCACCGCACTCGGTGAGAAAGTTCGACCACCGCACCATGCGTTCGTCCGTGGGATCGACGAGTGGCTGGGTTGCTTCGACACGGCAGTACTCGACGAACCCACCGACCGGAGGCAGGGCTGTCTCCGGGTTCGACGGGCAGCGGCGGTAGGCGTCGTACAGGGTGTTGATCTCGTCGACCACGACTGCGATCGACATGGCGTCGACGTTGGAATGATCGAACGCGCACAACACCGTCGAGGTGTCCGGCCGATCGATTCCGAAACAGGTGTACGACGGGAATCGTCGTGCGTCGCAGTGTAGTTCGAGCGAGCTTCGGAGGTGACTCCGGAGCATCGACCCCGACGAGAAGGTGGTTCGAGTGGTTTCCCTCATCTCGACCGCACCCGGTTCGTGAACCGTCCGCTCGATTCCCGCCGCCGTGCGAACGAACGAACTGCGCAGGGTGTCGTGTCGGTCGATCAGGCGCTCGAAGGCCCACCCCAGTGCGCGGGTGTCGAGCCTGCCCTGCACCTCGAAGGCTCCGGCAATCCAGACGCGCTCGGCTTCGTCCAGATCGCCGAGGTGAAACCGTTGGTTGAACGACGGCGGAACCGTCGACGGCTGCGGTTTCCCGGTGACGACGGCGGTGAACTCGACGACGGTGCCCGCGCGTGGGGTGTACTCAGTGATCGAGGTGACCCGCACCGGCCGGCTCCTGAACCAGATTTTCGAGCGTCAGATTGTAATCACCTTCGCGTGCAATGGTTTCCAGTACCTGCGCCAGACGATCGTGGTACCGCTTCACCGCTGCGGCGGCAACGTCGGTATCAGGGGTCTGGGCCACCAGGTACAGGTGCTCACCGTCTCGGTTGATCCACATCGATGCGTTCGACGTCGAACCCTCGCCGGTGAAATGCTTGGCGCGCGTATCCGCGTCTCGTCCGACGCCGGGGAACCAGCGAAAGTCGATGTACGAGAGCATGTTCGGACTCACTGCCAACTCGCTACCGAGAGTGCCGTCGGCGGCCAGCGCGCCCAGCACGGCGTGCACCGGAGCCTCTGCGATCTGCTTGGCCTGCTCGAAGCCTCGGTGGGCTCCAGCCGCGACGTCGGAGAACCTGTCGTGTCCCGCCACCTCGAATGCGACCGGAGCGAAGTTGACGAACCATCCCTGGGACTGTCCGTAGTCACCGTGTTGCCGGGTGCTGAGCACGGTGATCCCGAAGTAGTCGGTGTTACCGGCCAACTCGAAGTCGGTGATCCCGACGGCGGCGAATATGCCGCTGCTCATCCGCGCCCCAGCGGCCTTGCACGCGGCGTCGAATGCAGCGGTCAGTTCTTTGCTCAACAGGTCGCGTTCGACGATGCGGACCGGAGCTTTCTCGCCGGGCGCGAGGCCGAGGTCGAGCGGGAACCGAGGCATCCGGCCGTCGTGTCGGGTGAAAATGTCTCGCCAGGCCGCGATTTCGGGAGAATCGGCCCCGAACGTCGCGGCCCGAGCCCGTTCGTCGGCGGCGTAGGCCAGATGGCTACCTGCCTCTGCCGGGGTAGGTACGTCCGCGCCGGTCTCGAGTGCGTACAGATCGGCCAACTCGCTGATGACCAACGCTTGCGAGCCGCCGTCGGTGAATGCGTGATCTGCGCCGTAGTACAGGGTGAAGCTGCCGGGCCTGGCCACGACACCGACGACGAATCCCGGCCAGGCGTCCGCGGTCGCCTCGGAGGAGAAGCGCCCCCGTACGTACCGTTGGAATCGGTCGTCGTCCGTGGTTTCTCCGGCGTCGGTCACCTCGAACGCCGCGACCTCGGGTGGGGCGAGATGCCGAACGACGTTGTTTCCCTCGACCTCGAACCAGCATCGAAGGCCCTCGTGACGCAGCACGTAGGCGGCCAGTGCGCGGCTCATCGCATCCGTGTCCACGTCACCGTCGATCTCGGTTGCCACCCCGGTGTACGCGGTGTGCACATCGCCGCGTTCGCGGGCCGCCCACGCGGCCTTCAGGTGGTCCTCCTGGAGAAACGAGACCGGAGTCGAATCGACAGGTGCCGCTTGGGCACTCGCACGGGCAGCCGCAGTGGGGTGCCATTCGAGCAGTCGGCCGGGAGCAGGATTCCATCTGCCCATAGCGGTGATGATCATGGTCGCTTCATCCTCCTCGATAAGGGCCGCGGGCTGATTCGACGACTCACTCTGCGGCGACGGTCACCGACCGTGAGGCCGACGTGAGCACCGTATCGGTACCACTGTCGGAGTCGATCACTGCCGTCAACACGGCGACGAACTCGGTGATGAAGCGGTGGACGTTGGTCGACGCGACATCCGAGCTGGGGAATCGCGCGGAGATGTTGAGCCCTTGGAGCGTCCGGTTGACCCAGAAGTAGACCTCGTCCTCGGCGTGGCAGTTGCTCCGCAGAGCCCGACCCTTGCGGTCCTGCCACTGCTCGGCATCCGGGAGGAATCGAAGGTCTATGTAGGACACCACGAATCGAGGAATTTCCGTCGACTCGAGGATCTGGGCGATCTTGGAGTACGGCATCCGTGCCAACCCCTTGTTCGCCGCGCCTGCAGTTGCTGCAGCCGCGACTGCCTCCCCGAAGGTGCGAGCGTCACCGAGCTCGATCTCCATGGGCAGAAT
This sequence comes from Rhodococcus sp. IEGM 1370, assembly GCF_033142325.1. NCBI lineage: Bacteria > Bacillati > Actinomycetota > Actinomycetes > Mycobacteriales > Nocardiaceae > Rhodococcus > Rhodococcus sp. IEGM 1370. The sequence goes on from NZ_JAWLRY010000002.1 coordinate 96,949, forward strand.
CCCGACGTACCACCCCACCGCCGCGGCCCACTTCTGTTCGTCTCTGGTGTGCATCGGCATCACGGTGCGCAACGTCGTGCGACCGGACAGGCGGACGTTCGTCAGCGCCAGAGCGGCCAGTATTCCGGCCTGCATGTTGTACCCGGCCTTGCGGCATGCAGCGTTGAAGGCATCCGACTGCTCGGAAGTCAGCAGCCAGGACGAGATGCTGCTCTGTGCGGCCGGGCCGGTGAGCGACCGGTCGACCGACACCGGAAGGGGAAATGCGGGAAAGCGTCCGTCCTCCACGGCCAGGAAGTCCTGCCAGGTGCGCACGGCGCTGTGGTCACCGGTCAGCGTCTCGCCGAGAGCCCTCTCGGACTGGCTGAAGTCCACATAGCTGCCGACCTCGGGCAATTGTGGGTCGATGCCTTCGAGGGCGTGCGCGTAGAGCCTGTCGATCTCGTTGATGGCGTAGATCTGGCTGTAGGCGTCCATCACCGAGTGGTCGGCGGCGAACGCGAGTAGAAACGACTCTCCCGGCCCGTTCGAGAGAGCGCGGGAGGCGTCGTCCGGTTCGATGGTCGCGAGGACGAAGTGCGGCCATGCCGTCGGGGAGACGGTGTCGCCGAACCAGGAGTGCAGATGGCTGAAGACCTGAGTCTCTGTCCGGGGTTCGGTGTGGGCCCGGTCGGTCACCTGCACTGCATCTGTGGGTGCGGTGTAGCGCAGCCAGGAACCGGATTCCTCGTCGCGCCTGACCTTGGTCCGAAATGCCTCGTGACGACCCATGTACGCGGTGATGGTTGCGCGCACTGCATCGACGTCGTAGCGGCGATGAATCTCGAACACCGTGCCGATCCACGAGCCCGGAGCGCTGCGCTCGCAATGGTCCTGGTGCGTGTAGGACAGACCGCGGGGGTCCGGTTCCCAACGGTCGTCGTCGACGCGGGGGACCCACTCGGTCAGGCGACCGGCGGGGAGGGGGTAGTCGGCGAGTTCGGTGTATTCCATGGGAGTCCTCTTCCGTTCCGGGCTCGGTCAGCGGTGCGCGGCGTTGGTTCGGTATTGCACGTTCGATTACGGTCGAGTCGATCGTGTAAACCCGTCGGCGATGATCGGGCAGCCGACCGGTCGCTTTATCCGATTGCTGTTGGATTGCTGCTTTCCGCATTGAAAGAACAACGTCGTTGCCGTCGACCCGAAGTGAGTTCAGAGAACACGATAGGGCGAAAGCGAAATTATTTCGCAGCGCGAAAAAGTAATACTTCTCACTGTCGAGCGTCTTGACTCGCCGGTCGCCGATCGGGAGTCGAGGGAGCGTCCGATTGTCGTATCTTATGAACGAATCACTGACTTTGCTGGTCAGCGTGATGATAGTTCACAATCGAAGTGTGGTGCAAACTGTCGTGCGACCCGAAACACGACCCACGCCACTGAATGGATCGAACATGGTCCGGGACACATTCGGGACGTCTTTTTCGTGCACCTATTGCCGAATGTGAATGCATTGGTGTGGCGAATTGACACCACTACCCCTGCTTCGTGGATGTAGTAGGTTCGGCGCGTGACTCGAATTGGATTTGCCGATCACTTATTCTTGCGAATGCATCACGGCATCGGATATCCCGTCTACAACCAGTTCTTGTGGTGGTTCGACGAAACCGTCCAGCGAGTGGACCTGGAAAAGCTACGCGACAACCTGTCCGGCGGTCTGCTCGCGCGCCGAGTGGTCTCGTCGACGGTGCCTACTGCCCGCGCTCGATGGGTGGCCTCGAACGTCTCCCATTCACTGGAGTTTCACCCACACTTCATCGAATCGACCGAAGTGTCGGCCTGGGCCGACGGTTGCATCGATGACGACATCGATCCCGAGACCGGTCTCGGTTGGCGACTGGCGGCAGCTCCTCTGACCGACGGAGGGACGGTGCTCTCGTTGGTCGCTTCGCACATGGTCGCCGACGGCGGCGCTCTGATCGCCGCGTTCGCGGCTGCGAACTCCCCGTCCGTGCACCCTCGGTCGGTTCCGACCGAGGACGGAATCGCGGCCATCGGCTCGGACCTGCGAGACGCCGTGGGGCAAGTGCGGTCCGTAGCCGGCTGGTTGGTGAACACCGCTGCGTCCGCGCTACCGATTCCCACCCGATCCGGTCCGGACGTCGTTGTCCCGCGCTCGCAGCCGACTCGCTCACAGCCGACGGCCGGTGCCGTGGATGCAGACTGGGTATCGCCTCATGCGGTGGCAGAGGTGGACGCAGGTACTTGGAAAGCGGCTGCCCAGCGATGGGGTGGCACGTCCAATTCACTGTTCATCGCCGTTCTCACGGCAGCCTCCGGGCAGGCCGGGCGAGCCTCGATCGGAGACTCGGTGCAGTGGTCTTTGCCGGTCAGCGATCGCACCGTCGACGACACTCGCTCCAATGCCACCAAGATCGTCAAGATCGAGGTCCCCGTCACCGACGCGGCCGACCGCGATCTGTCGACGATTCGGAAAATCAGCAAGGCGGCATTCACCGCTTTCGCCGCGAGGCAGGCTGCCGGTCTACCACCCGCAGGCATCTCGCAGGCCCTCGTGCAGATGCTGCCCGACGCCGTGGTCGCGCGTGTTCCGCAACCGCGTGACGGTGCGGAAGGCCTGGCGTCGAACCTGGGTGCTCTGCCCGAGGTCTTCACCACGGTGGCCGGTATCGAAGCTCGTGCCGTATCGGGCAGGGCGACCTTCGCGGGTGCCGACGCCGCATTCGCGCGATCGTTGGACGGTGGGCTGACGGCCTGGCTGTGCGAGACGGGCGCGAGCGTCACCGTGACCGTCCACGCTATGGACCCAGATCGATTCGTCGATGACCGGGCACTGCGTGACCATCTGGCGGAGGCGCTGGGTCGCTGGGAGTTGGCTGCGCGATTCTGGTGAGTGCGTCAGCGGTTCCGCGCTGCCGCCTCGGTGATGTCGGCAGCTGCGGCCACTGCAGTTGCAGTCGGGGCGACTGACTCGGCGAGTCGGCGTGCCGCCTGCCTGGCGCGTTCGGTGGTGATATCGGTAATGCCCTGCTGGAGAACGGATTCGGTCAAGGTCGAGAATTTCGTGCTGGTGCCGGCTCCGATCCTGCGCAGCGCGGCTCCCCAGAACGGCTGATCGGCGCTGAACCAGCAGACGAGTGTCGGCAGGCCGGCCCGCGCCGTCGCAGCCGTCGTGCCTGCGCCACCGTGGTGGACCGCAGCCACGCATCGCGGCAGGATGCTCGCGTGATCGACCGACTCGACGATCATGATGTTCGAATTCGATTGGACAGCAGCAGAATCGGCACCGATCAGGTCGCTCCAGCCGGCACAGACGAGAGCGCGAACGCCCAGCCTTCGGGTCACGTTCTCGATCATGCGCAACAGCGCCGCGGGATCGGGGACGGGCATGCTGCCGAAGCCGAAGTACACCGGCGGGGAGCCTGCCTGCAGCCATTCTTCCAACGCGGGATCGGAGTCGACGCGAGCGCTGCTCAGCCCCAGGAATCCGACGAACGGGCGGTGTGAGCCCCACTGTTCTGCGAGCCCGGGGAACAGCGCCGACTCGTACGCCTGAATCTCCACTCCGCCGTAGCGTTCGGACCGAACAGGCAGCGAATGACGCGTCGGTGCCAGACCCAGGGACTTCCTCTGCGCGTTCTCGCGGGCCTTCATGGATTTCCAGCGCATCGACTCCGCCAGCGCCCACATCGACCGGTTGACGTATCCCGGTAATGCGATGCCCGGGGTCACGGGCACGACATCGTTGCGCCGGAGCGGGCAATAGTGCAGTGCCACAAAAGCATTGCCTGTGTGCTCCGCCATGTTGAACGCCATCTCCTGCCCCAGCGAACCGGTGACGATCGCGTGGCAGCCCTGGGCCATCCGTTCGAGTTCGCCCGTCATCTGATCCCAGCCGTAATTGGCCAGTTCCGCGAGTGCCGCCATCTTGGTCCGCGGGTTACGCGACTTGATCCGCACCCTGATCAACTCCGACTCCAGCAGTCGCTGGGTGTCCGGCCCGAACGAGACCACGCCGATTCGTTCGGACTCAGCCGTTTTCGCGCGAGCGAAGTCCATGAGGTTCGGTGGTGCGCCGAACACCACGTCGTGTCCGCGATCCGCGAGTTCGACGCCGAGCGCAAGACCGGGCGTCACGTCACCGCGACTGCCGTTGAATGGCATCACGAACTTCATAGGGTCACTCGCAGTCGCGTCGGCGTGGAAAACGTCCTCAACCTATCAGTCCCGCCCGCCGCAGTTCGGATCGGAAAACATATGGCGGGAAACACATTTGCGGCCCACCTGCGTCCGCGCTCGCGCAGCGATAGTCTCGCGGGGTGGAAAGACTGACGTACGACGACGACCTGTTCCTCCGGATGGAGTGCGTTCTCGGGGTACCGGTGGTGAACCAGATCGTCTGGCGGTTCGACCGCGCCGTCGCTCCGGACGCGCTGCGATCGATGTGGCGAATGCTCGCCGAAGGCCCGATCGATCGATCCGTTCGACGGGCCCGGGTGCCCGGAGCCCGTGACAGCTGGACCGCAGCGCGTCGACCCGCCGATCCGGTGGTGATCGGGCCACCGATCGCCCGTGCGGCGGTCGACAGGTGGATCGAGGACGAGGCCGCCGTGGCGTTGGATCCGATCGGGGGACCGGCGTGGCGATTGTCGGCCACGTCGGTGGAAGAAGGCGGCACGGTCGTGTCGTTGGTCGGCTCTCACGTCGTCGGCGACGGCGGGGCACTCACCTCCGCAGCCGCGGCCGCGCTGGCCGGACATGCCGTCCCCGACGATTTTCTGCGCGTCGGCCTCGATGACGGTCCCCTGTCCGCGACGGCGATCTCCCGTGCCGATCTCTCCGATGGTCTCGGCCGTGTCGGTGCAGCGCTCTCGGGTGCGGCACGAGCGCTCGGCCGCACCGCGGTGGCGGCGGTACGGGCACGGTCCACGGCGTCCGCCGACGCGAGCGCAGGAACACCGGAGGGCACCGGTGCCGACCGTCCGCGTGCGATCGTCGCCCCTGCCGAGGGCGCGTGGACGCCGAGCACCGTCGTCGTCGATTGTCTGTCTGCGGAGTGGTCTGCCGCCGCGGCGAACAAAGGCGGCAGTTCCAACAGCCTCCTGGTCGCGGTGGTGCTCGGGATACTGACCGGCAGCGGCCGAGTCTCGACCGAGGACCGGGTACGCGTCGCCCTCCCGGTCAGTACCAGGACCACGGGTGATCGGCGTGCCAACGCGACGTCCGGCGTCTCGATCCACGTCGAGCCGGGAGGGGCGTACCTCGACGATCTCGGAGCAATTCGAGCGGCGAGCAAAAACGCCTTCAGAACCCAGGCCGATCGCACGGTCACCACGACGTTCGAGCTCCTCAAACCGCTGATGCAGTTGCTGCCCGACGCGATCGTGGCCAAACTCGCCGCGTCGGGCTCGGCCCCGCTGTGTCTGTGCTCGAATCTCGGTGCCAGAGGCGTCGCACTGCGGACCATCGGTGGTCTGGACGCCACCGCGGTGGCGATGAGGTCCATCACGCAGAACACCGACGTGGCCCTACTGCGCCGCACGGGCGGTGGCGTCAGCGCCTGGTGGAACGAATCGGGCGAACGCGCCACCCTGTGCGTCACCGGGCTCGATCCGGACAGCTTTCCCAGCAAGGAGCACCTGAGAGGGCTCGTCGAGGTGGAGTTCGATCGATGGGGCCTGACGCCCGAGTTCTGGTGACCTCGAGACAAGTCACAATGGCGGGCAAGGACGGATTTTCGACCGGATCGCCGGTGAGGCTATGCTTTCCGACTGTTCGAGTGTTCGAGCAGGTGTGAGAAAGGGGAGCGATCCATGGCAGTGGTCGTGTTGTTCGGGTCCGAGACCGGTACGGCCGAGGAGGTCGCCGACAAGATTGCGGACGTGCTCAGCGATCATGACGCCGAGGTACGCGACATGCTCGAGTACGAGGTGTCCGACATCGACACCGACGACTTCCACGTGGTCATCTGCTCCACCTACGGAGACGGAGAGCTCCCCACCGGTGCAGAACCCTTCTTCGATGCGCTCGTCGAGGATGCGCCGGACCTCGCGGGACTGCAGTTCGCGGTGTTCGGTCTGGGCGACCGGGTCTACGAGGACACCTTCAACCGCGGCGGCGAGATCATCGCCGAGAAGCTCACCGAGCTCGGCGGCAAGCAGGTCGGTACTCATGCTCGGCACGACAGCTCGTCGAACATCAAGCCGAAGACCATGGCCGAGGAGTGGGCTCGCGAATTGATCGATCTTCTGCCCTGACGGCAGGACTCGGCTCCGTCCGGCCCAGCGGTCGGCGGAGCCGGACGGTCAGGACGGGGCGCTGCCCCACAGTGCGGCCAGGGACGTACCCACACGAATGAGCAGTGTTCGCACCAGCGGTAGGCCGATGCCGATCACCGACGACGGATCGCCCTCGATGCGGTCGACGAACCAGCCGCCGAGCCCGTCCAACGTGAACGCCCCGGCCACCGACAACGGTTCACCCGAGTCGAGGTAGGCCTCGAGGTCCACCGAGGACGGCGTCGAGAAATGTACGACGGTCGAGCTGTGCGCTGCAGCCTGCGCCACGACCACTCCGTCGGTCACTCGGAGCACAGCGTGGCCGGTCAGCAAGTCGCCGCTGTTGCCCGCCATCGACTGCCATCTCGTGCGCGCCACCTCGACCGAATGTGGCTTACCGTGCAGCTCCCCGCCGATGGCCAACATCGAATCGCAGCCGACGATCACCAGATCGTCGCTCGAATCCGAGAACGTCTCGGCCACCGCGGCGGCCTTGGCTCGGGCAAGTTCCGTGACCACCGTTTCCGGCGACACCGACGGCCCGAGCGCCGCTGTCAACGCATCCTCGTCGACACCCGACACCCGGACGATCGGCTCCACCCCGGCACCGCGCAGCACAGACAGACGCGCAGGCGACGCCGACGCCAGGACCAGACGAACAGACCCCGGCACAGCGTCGGACGACCGCATCGTCACCGTGGGTAGCGGCCCGACGCGGCAAACGAATACGCCGACTGAGGTGCGAATCGGCGATGCAGCAACTCCGGAGAACCCCACAGCTCACGAGGACGAGAATCGCCCGTCGACTCGGATCCGCCCTGGGCAGCCGTCAGAACCGTCACCAGAGCGGCGATTTCCTCGTCGCTCGGATTGCCCTTCACCACCCGAACAGCCGCAGGGGACGGGGAAACCACCTCGCTCGGATTCGCTGCGTCGTTCGCTGCGTCATGATTCGCTTCGTTCATAGTGGGATGTTTCCGTGTTTCTTGGGTGGGAGGGTGACTTGTTTGCGTTCGAGTAGTCGTAGTGCGGTGACGATCTGGCCGCGGGTGTGGCTGGGGGGTATGACGGCGTCGAGGTAGCCGCGTTCGGCGGCGATGTAGGGGTTGACGAGGGTGTCTTCGTATTCCTGCTGCAACCTCAGGCGCAGGGCGTCGACGTCCTCCCCGTTCTTCGCTGCTTCGAGCAACTGTTTGCGGTAGACGAACCCGACGGCACCGGAGGCTCCCATGACGGCGATCTGCGCGGTCGGCCAGGCGAGGTTGACGTCGGCTCCCATGTGCTTGGACCCCATCACGTCGTACGCGCCGCCGTACGCTTTGCGGGTGATGACGGTGATCTTCCCGACGGTCGCTTCGCCGTAGGCGTAGAGCAGTTTCGCGCCGCGTCGGATGATGCCGTTGTATTCCTGCCCGGTGCCGGGCAGGAACCCGGGAACATCGACCAGGGTGATGATCGGGACGTTGAAGCAGTCGCAGGTCCGCACGAACCGGGCTGCTTTCTCGGAAGCATCGATGTCCAACGTTCCGGCGAACTGGGTGGGTTGGTTGGCCACGATCCCCACCGATCGGCCGTCGATGCGCCCGAACCCGACGATGATGTTGCGGGCCCGACCTTCTTGGACTTCGAGGAATTCGTCGTCGTCGAGGATCCGGGTGATGACCTCGTGCATGTCGTACGGGGTGTTCGGTGAGTCGGGGATCAGGGTGTCGAGTTCGAGATCCTCGGCGGTCAGATTGTCCTCGATCGACCCGGCGATCGGGTCCGAGGGTGCGGTGCGGGGGGCGTCGGCGCGATTGTTGCTCGGTAGATACGACAGGAGGTCGCGGACGTAATCCAACGCGTCCTGTTCGCCGGAGGCGACGTAGTGCGCGACCCCGGACTTTTCCATGTGGGTGTGCGCGCCACCGAGTTCTTCCATGGTGACGTTCTCGCCGGTGACGGTTTTGATGACGTCGGGTCCGGTGACGAACATCTGGCTCGTGCCGTCGACCATGACCACGAAGTCGGTCAGCGCCGGGGAGTAGACGTGCCCGCCGGCGGCGGGTCCCATGATCACCGAGATCTGTGGGATCACTCCGGAGGCGCGGACGTTGCGGTGGAAGATCTCGCCGTACAACCCGAGGGAGACGACACCTTCCTGGATGCGGGCTCCGGCACCTTCGTTGATCCCGACCAGGGGCCGTCCGGTTTTGACGGCCAGGTCCATGACCTTGACGATCTTCTCGCCGTAGATTTCGCCCAGGGAGCCGCCGAAGACGGTCGCGTCCTGGGAGAACACGCACACATCGCGGCCGTCGACGGTGCCGTAGCCGGTGACGACACCGTCACCGAAGGGCCGGTTGTCCCCGAGCCCGAAGTTCTGGGAGCGGTGCCGGGCCAGGGCGTCGAGTTCGACGAACGAGCCCTCGTCGAGCAACGCGGTGATCCGCTCACGGGCGGTGAGCTTGCCTTTGGCGTGGACCTTGTCCACCGCTGCCTCACCGGACGGAATCTCCGCAACCGCGAGACGTTTACGAAGATCGGCCAATTTACCCGCAGTGGTATGGATATCGGGGGCTTCGGCCGACCCGTGTGCAGTGGAATCCTGGACGCTGGTCATGGGGCACCACTTTAACTGCGAGTGTGATCTGCGCCCCGACCGAGGGTGGTTGCCGACAGGCCGTCGGCCTGTCGGCGAGCCCATATGCTGGTGCGCATGTGGACAAACCTCGATCGGCCACCACTGGACGTCCGCGCGCTTCGCCGGGCGCTGGTGGACGGCCCGCAGGCCTCGTGGTCCCGGCTGGACGTGGTGGCGGAGACCGGTTCGACCAATGCCGACCTGATCGCGGGGGTTGCCAACTACGCAGACCGGACGGCATTGATCGCCGAACACCAGGACAGCGGACGTGGCAGGCATGCAAGACCGTTCTCCGGCGCGCCTCGGTCGCAGATCCTCGTGTCGATGCTGCTGAAGTTCCCGGGAATCGATCCCGCCGTGCTCGGCTGGGTGTCGCTCATGACCGGAATCGCTCTCGTCGACGCGTTGCGCACCGTCGGTGAAGTGGATGCTCGGCTGAAATGGCCCAACGACGTCCTCATCGGAGGCAAGAAGGTCTCGGGCATCCTGGCCGAGGTCGCCGCGCACGGACCGTCGCCCACTGTCGTCATCGGGCTCGGGGTGAATGTGACGATGACCGTCGACGAGTTGCCGGTACCCACGGCGACGTCATTGGCGCTGGAGGGGGCCGCGGTTCTCGACCGCGACACGTTGGTTCGGGCGATTCTGCGGGGGATGGCCGCCGAGATCGACTCGTGGCGGGACTCGAACTGGAACACCGACGCCCTCGCCCACCGGTACCGGGACAGGTGCGGCACGATCGGGCAGCGTGTGCGAGTCGATCTGCCCGGTGGCGACGAGAAGGTCGGAACTGCGGTCGACGTCGACGAGCACGGCCGGATCGTGATCGAGGTCGAGCACCCCGGGTCCGATCACCCGTCGGTGCTGGCCGTGGCCGCCGGTGATGTCACTCATCTGCGACCTCTCGCGTGAGACCATATCGACTCGACGGAAGTCGTAGCGAGTAGTCAGGAGTGCACGTGGGTTATCCACAGGACGCGTTGGCAGACGAGGAAGAGCTCCTGCTTCATCATCACCCCCACTGGAAGATGCTCGTCCTGCCGTCGGTCACGTTCGTTCTCGTCACGGGCCTGGCAGGCGTCGGTCTGGGGGCCGCGAGTGCACGCCTCGACTCGACGGCAGCGAACGCCGCCATGATCGCCACAGCGGTGCTGTGGGCGGCGATCGTCGTGTGGCGGTGCCTGGTGCCGCTGATCAGCTGGAAGTGCACGCATTTCATCGTCACCGATCGACGAGTGTTGATCAGGCAAGGCGTGCTCACCCACTCCGGCATCGACATTCCGATGAGCCGAATCAGCAATGTGCAGTTTCGACACGGACTGATCGACCGGATGTTGCGGACCGGCACGCTGATCATCGCCTCGGCATCGGACGACCCACTCGAGTTCGACGACATTCCGCACGTACAACGCGTCCATTCGCTGCTCTACCAGCAAGTATTCGACTCGATGGAGTACCGTCGCGAACCCGTGCACGGCCGGGAAGCGGCGTTCGAGCCGACACCCGAGGATTCGGCCGGCGAGTCCAAGCCCGGTTGGCGAGCCGGTAAACGCAGGTAACACAGGCTGTTCTCACCTTCGAACCGTAGGGTGACCGATGTGACCGACGTGCTGCTTGCCGAAGACGACGAAGCCATTGCTGCACCCCTGTCCCGAGCTCTCGGGCGCGAGGGCTACACGGTGACCGTCGAACAGACCGGCCCTGCCACCCTTCAGCGTGCGCTGGACGGAAAATTCGACCTGTTGATACTCGACCTCGGCCTGCCGGGGATGGACGGCCTCGAAGTGTGTCGGCAGGTGCGTGCCAACCGATCCGAGGTTGCCGTACTCATGCTCACCGCACGCACCGACGAGGTCGACTTCGTGGTCGGCCTCGACGCCGGGGCCGACGACTACGTCGGTAAGCCCTTCCGCCTCGCCGAGCTCATGGCCCGCGTACGTGCGTTGCTCCGCCGCCGTGGTGCCGGGGAGGATTCCCCGATCGAGGTCGGCGCTATCCGTCTCGAACCCGCTGCCCGACGCGTCCTGGTCGGTGGCACCGAGATATCTCTCGCCAACAAGGAATACGAGCTGCTCAAGGTCCTGCTCGACCATGCGGGCCAGGTCGTCTCTCGCGAAGTGATCCTGCGTGAGGTCTGGGGCGATGCAGAGTTGCGCGGATCGAAGACTCTGGACATGCACATGTCCTGGCTGCGTCGCAAGATCGGCGACGAAGGGCCGGTGGCCGAGCGTCGCATCGCCACGGTGCGCGGCGTCGGCTTCCGCATCAACAGCGACTAGCGGTCGATGCGGCGTCGAATTCTGGTCTCGATTCTCGCCGTCGTCGTCATGACGGCGTTGCTGCTCGGTTTGCCCCTGATGTACACCGCGTGGTTGTGGGTGGAGGATTTCACCCGCAACGACCTGCAGGCACGCCTGGATCGAATGGCGGCGGAGATCATCTCGCAGGAAGGGTCTGCGGGGCTGATCGAGGGGCAACTCGACATCGGCTCGCTTCGGTTGGCGATCCCGCAGGGCGGCCGGCTCGTGGTCATCTATCCGACTCCGGAGGATGCAGCCTCGCGCGCGGACATCGGGCAGTCGTCCGTGCCTCGCCCGCTGGTGGAATCGCTGTCGATGGGTACCTCGGGTTCGCTTCGCCTGGAAGTGCCGTCCGACGACATGCGGTCCCTTCAGCGCCAAGCGCTGGGAGCGGTGACTCTCGTCGTGCTCGCATCTGCGATGGCAGGCACCGTCGTGGCCGTCGTGACGGCCAAGCGCTTGGCCGACCCGCTGCAGGATGTGGCGCGGCGAGCTGCTCGCCTGGCCGAGGGCGACTTCAGGCCGGATCCACGACGGCACGGCATCGCCGAACTCGATCGGGTCTCGGAGGTTCTGGACTCGGCCACCGTCGAGATCGCCGGACGGTTGCAGCGTGAACACACGTTGGTTGCCGATGTCTCGCATCAGCTTCGCAGTCGCCTGACCGCTGTCCGTCTACGCCTGGACGAAATTTCCACACACCCGGACCCGGCGGTGGTCGACGAGGCCAACGAGGCGATGGACCAGGTGGATCGGCTGACCCTTGCCATCGACGAGCTCGTTCGATCCTCTCGTAGTGACGGCGCGGCCGACGCGCACGAGGTCTCGGTCGTCGAGGAACTGACAGGAACCATCGTCGAATGGCAGCGAAACTTCGAGGACGTGGGTCGGACCCTGGCGATCAAGGGCGACGCGGATCTGAAGGCCTCGGTGACCGGATCGCGCTTGCGCGAAGCGGTCTCGGTGCTGATCGACAATTCCCTGGTGCACGGAGAGGGAGCGTGCACGGTGGCGGTTCGAGCCGTCTCGGCCGTGGAGAGCACCGAGGGACGCCGCGAAAGACTGGTCTGCGTCGAGGTCTCGGACGAGGGGCCAGGGGTGAACAACGAACTTGCTCCGCACATCTTCGACCGCGGATTCTCGGGAGCCGGTTCCACCGGTGTCGGGCTCGCACTGGCCCGGGCGCTGATCGAGGCGGACGGCGGACGTCTGGAACTGCAGCGACGCCGCCCGGCACTCTTCTCGGTGTTCCTGCCTGCGTGGCGGGAACCGTCGCCTGCCGTGCCTCGGCGCGAACCGCGCTGAGCATCTCAGCGTTGGTGCATCTCAGGGTTGGTCGAGTGCGTCCGCTGCGTCGGTCGGATCCTCGTTGCGTTCGGCGTCCACTTCCAGGATCGTGCGCGCGTTGTCCTCGGGGAAAGCGAAGCGGCGTAGTGCCCAGAACCGGAATGCCATCTGCAACAGGTTGCCGATGATGTAGTTGAGGACGAAGTCGATGATGACCACGGTCGTCAGGGATTCGCTGGTATCGCGGATGTCGAAGACGTTGTTCGCGATCCACAGCGGACCGGCTGCGATGAGCACACCGATACCGCTGATCGCGAAGAAGAGCAGTGCCTCGTGGTGCCGCTCGCGTCCGCCGCGGTGTTTGAAGGCCCACTCACGGTTGAGGAAGTAGCTGAGCAGGGTGGCGAGGACACCCGAGATGATCTTGGCGATCACCGGCTTCTGCTCGAGCACCGTCAGGCTGAGCGAATAGAAGATGACGAGGTCGAAGACCATCGTCGTGCCACCCACGATGGCGAACTTGATCAGCTCACTGTGCCGAATCGCGAGGTCCCGAAGGGGCGTGGGTAAGCGCTGGAGCACGCTTGCGATCGTCGGCACAACGGTGAAGTCTACGAAACACATTCCGGTTCCGCCGAACCGAGGCTCCGATCATCAGGGTTTCCACAGGTCCTCGCCGAGTCCGCCGTCTCGAGTGAGCCTGCCGGTTCGGACCGAATGCGTGCGACATGACACCATGGTGAGCCGTGACAGGTACCGAACCGCGCCCCACTGCTGCGCGCCCGTCGTCGACCGGAATGCCCGTGGTGACGATGATCGGCGGCGGTCAGCTCGCCCGCATGACTCACCAGTCCGCGATCGAACTCGGACAGACCCTTCGTGTTCTCGCCGCCGGTGCCGACGAGCCTGCAGCTCAGGTCAGCCCCGACGTCGTCTTCGGCCACCACGACGACCTCGATGCGCTGCGCACTGCCGCGACCGGTTCCAATGCGCTCACCTTCGACCACGAGCACGTGCCCACCGCGCACCTGGAGACTCTCGTGGCAGAAGGGGTCAACGTACAACCGCCGCCGAGCGCGTTGATCTTCGCCCAGGACAAATTGCGCATGCGTCGCAAGCTCGCCGAACTGGGCGCGCCCGGTCCCGCCTACGCGGAGGTCTCGTGGGCGCAGGACGCGATCGCGTTCGGCGACGAGCACGGCTGGCCGGTGGTGCTCAAGGCAGTGCGCGGCGGCTACGACGGGCGTGGAGTGTGGATGCCCGCCGACGCCGAGGAAGCCGAGGAGATCGTCACCGCACAACTCGACCTGGGTGTACCGCTCATGGTGGAGGAGAAGGTGGCCATGCGCCGTGAGCTGTCGGCGATGGTGGCACGATCACCGTTCGGCCAGGGAGCCGCGTGGCCCGTGGTGCAGACAGTGCAGCGCAACGGCCAGTGCGCGGTGGTGCTGGCACCGGCTCCCGACCTCGACGAGGACGTGGCCACGTTCGCAGGCAGGCTTGCCCTCGACATCGCAGGTGCGCTGGGCGTGGTCGGAGACCTCGCGGTCGAACTGTTCGAGACCACCTCCGGCAAGCTCCTGGTCAACGAACTGGCCATGCGACCCCACAACTCCGGTCACTGGACCATGGACGGGTGCCGTACCTCGCAGTTCGAGCAGCACCTACGTGCAGTACTGGACTACCCGCTCGGTGACACCGATCCACTCGCTCCGCTGACGGTCATGACCAACATTCTGGGCGCGCCGCAGGCCCCCGAGATGACGATGGACGAGCGGCTGCATCACCTGTTCGCCCGCATGCCCGACGCGAAGGTGCATCTGTACGGCAAGGGCGAGCGCAAGGATCGCAAGATCGGACACGTGAACATCCTGGGCGCGCAGTCGGGTTCGCTCGCCGACCCCGCCTACGTGGCCTCGGTGCGCGAGCGAGCCGAGCGCGCAGCGCACTGGATGTCGCACGCCGAATGGACCGACGGATGGGACCCGCACGATGACTGACAACACGATCGACTCAGGCCCTGCAGTCGGCCTGATCATGGGCAGCGACTCCGACTGGCCGACGATGGAAGCCGCGGCAGAAGCGCTCGCGGAGTTCGGAATTCGCTTCGAGGTAGGCGTCGTATCCGCGCACCGCACCCCGCAGCGCATGCTCGACTACGCCCGCGAGGCCGCAGGCCGCGGGATCCGCGTCATCATCGCCGGGGCCGGGGGAGCGGCCCACCTGCCCGGCATGGTCGCGTCGGCGACGCCGTTGCCGGTCATCGGAGTGCCGGTGCCGCTGAAGTACCTCGACGGTATGGACTCTCTGCTCTCGATCGTTCAGATGCCCGCCGGAGTCCCTGTGGCCACGGTCTCAATCGGTGGTGCACGCAACGCAGGGTTGCTCGCGGTCCGGATTCTCGGTGCGTCCGATCCGGCTCTGCAAGAACGGATGTCCGCGTTCCAGGCCTCACTCGAGGCCATGGTGCTCGAGAAGGACAAAGCTCTGCGCACCGCTCTGCTCGGGTGAGCGCAGCCGTGTCACGGAGCGAGCAGATCAGGCGCGCCGGTCGCGGTAGTCGGCAGTCCATGCTGGTGACGCGGCTGGCGCTGTTCTATGCCCGACTCTGGCGCGGTACGGCGCGTTTCGACGACGAATTCTCCCTGTTCGTGTGCACCGGTCTGCGTGGCGGATTCGGCCGCGGCGGAACGACATTCGGCGGTGCCTACCTGACGAAGGGCAACACCGCCCGTCGGGTACTGCGACACGAGGCCGTACATGCAGACCAATGGGCGAACTTCGGGCTCACCTTCCCGTTTCGCTACCTCGCCGAAGAAGCGCGACATAGGGGCCCGGCGAACAAGTACGAGATCGAGGCCGGACTCGCCGACGGCGGCTACCGTCAGCCCGGCTGACCAAAAGTGCCGGTGACCTTCTCGGTCTCGGCGCGCCGCTGCGACTTACCCTCGTCCGGATGTGCCACCTGAACCAGTGACGCCCCCACGACGAGTACCGAGAGCAGACCGTCGATCAGCTCGTCGGCTGTGGTCCAGGACGCGCTGGACATGACCCGGTCCGAGGCCGTCCAGGACCGTGTGTCGGCTCGCTCACGAGCGGCGGCGAGAACCTCGTCCACCGAACGCCCGTCCAGCGCCGCGGCTGCGATCTCGGAACCCGCGCTCCCGGAACCCGCGACCCTGAACTGATCGCCGTGCACCCGCACCGACGTCGCGTAATCGGTCATCCCGATCGGCAGATCGGGGACCGCCTTGCCGAAGGCGTCGAGCGAGAACGCCAGCACTTCTTCTGTGTCGGGAGCCTCGTCGAGCCGATCACCCGACACCATCGCGACGTCCGCGGAGTCGTCGGCCCCGAGGATCACCTCGCCGCCTGCCCACCAGATTCCCAGCAGCGCCGCGGCCGTCTGCCAGTGCGCCGGCAACAGCACACTCACCCTGCCACCCACCTCGAAGCCGAACTCGTCGCGCAACAGATTGGCGGTCTTGGCCGCCCAGTTCGCGAGGGTCACCGCCGACACCTCGACCCGCTCACCGGTCGCATCGTCGTAGAACGTGATGCGCGGACCGGCCGGATCGGCGGCGAGAATCGGGTCGAGCAGGGTCTGAGTCAGATTCGAAGCCACCCCACGACCCTAGATGACGCTCGACGACTCCGATTCACACAGTGAGCGAACGCCGATCAGTTGACGCACATCGGGCCGACGGAACCGGCGTCGATCGGAGCAGCCGGTGCCTCGGGAACCGCCGTACCCGACTCGGGAGCAACGGTTTCCGCCGTCGCAGCCTGACCCGAGCCCGGCCCCGCGTAGTCGTTCGCGAGGACCACCCGAACGGTATCTGCCGACAGCGAGTCGTCCGCGGTGATCTGCAGTCCGCCGAGCGCTGCCGAGACGGCGCGTGCGGCATCACTGTCCACATCGGCAGCCTGGATGCGGCTCGCCGAGATCGACGCGCCCTCGTAATTTCCGATGGTGCCGTCGACGTACCCCAACGCTGTCAACGAACCGGCGACACCGTTGGCGAGCCCGTCGATACCGCTGTCGTTCGCGACATCGACGGTCACCGTCGACGGATCGACAGCCGGTGCGTCCGAATCCTCGGCGTTGGCCTCCGCCGAATTACCGTCGGCGAGCAGGCCTGCGACGTACTTCTTCACCGCAGCGGGATCGACCTGCACGATCGATTCGCCGTAGTCGGTGGTCGCATTGATGTCCACTGCGGGGATTGTCTCGAACTTGACCTTGCCGCCGGCGAGATCCTGCAGGCGCGTGGCGAACTGCAGAATGTCCCAGTCGGAATCGAGAGTCACCGATCGCTGCACCGCGGTGCTGAGTTGGCCCAGTTTGCCAGGGTTGCTCAGCGTCTTGGCGCTGAGCACACTCCGCACGAGCGAGGCCATGAACACCTGCTGGCGCACGATGCGGTCCAGATCTCCGCGCGGAAGATCGTGCCGCTGTCGGACGAAACTCAGAGCCTGCGAACCGGAGAGATTCTGCTCGCCCGCGGGGAAGTTCGCACCCGACAGTGGTTCTTGCACAGGGTTGTTCAGGCACACCTCGACACCGCCGACGGCGTCGGTCAGCAGCACGAAGCCGAGCAAGCCCACCTCGGCATAGTGATCGACGGTGATGCCGGTGAGGTTGGCGACGGAATCGATGAGGGCCTCTCGGCCGGCCTCGGTGGCCTGGGATTCGGCATCGGCGTCCGTCACCCCTTGCTCGACCAATTCGAGTCGCTTGTTCTCCTTGGTCGCGCCGTACGCGGCGTTGATCTTGGACATGCCGATGCCGGGTACCTCGACGTACGAGTCCCGCGGGATGGAAATCGCGGTGGCCGACGAACCGTCGTTCGGAACGCGGATCAGCACGATCGTGTCGGTGTTGGACGCCACCTCTTCGCCGGCGTTGAGGGACGCGAGTTCTGCGGGGGACAACGCATTGCCGTGAGCATCGGTACGACTGTCCGTGCCGACCATCAGAATGTCGACGGCACCGTCGGCGGCTCCGCCGAGACCGAGACCACCCGCGGTGGCGATATTGGAGCGCAGGCTGTCGACACTGCGCCACGCGAAACCGGTCACCAGCAGGACCAGGATCGAGAGCACTGCGACCGCGACGTGGGTTGCAGGCCATCGGGTACTGCCGACGCGAGGGCCCCTGCCGCCGGATCCGGGTCGCTCGACGCCACCGCGAGGGCTTCGCCGATCGGGACGACGCGATCTGGTCGCGCGTTCGCCGGGAGCACCATGTCTGCGTTCTCCGGTGCGGCGTTCTCCGCGGTGTTCGTCGTCGACGTATCGGTGGGCGGCGCCCTCGCGCTCGCTGGAGCGTCCCGAGGTGCGCGCTCGGGGATCGTCGGATCGCCGGGGAGCGCTCCGCCTCGGCGGGGGAGTGCGCTCACCTCCGGGCGTGCCTGGATCTCGTGGCACCGTGACGACCCTCTCTCGTTTCCGGCCGGCCTGAAACCTGCCTACTTCGTTGTTCTCCCCCCGCCGTTCGAAGGTTACTTGTCACCGGTCGCTGCCTCGCCGAAGCGAACGCGGCGTGCCACACTTGGCAACCGTGAATGCGATCGTGGTGACCGGTGCACACGGCCAGTTGGGCCGCCGAGTGATGTCTCTGGCCGCCGAACGAGGTGACGGAGTCGAGGTGTTCGGATTTTCGTCCGCCGACCTGGACATCACCGACCCCGACGCCGTGAACGCCGCGGTGAGCGCGGGGGCGACGGTGATCAACTGCGCTGCCTACACCGCCGTCGATGCCGCCGAGACCGACGAGGACCGGGCGTCGGCGGTCAACGCGGACGGCCCTCGAAATCTCGCGCGCGCCTGCGGGCGTGTCGGAGCCCGGTTGATCCACGTCTCCACCGATTATGTGTTCGACGGCACAGCAACCGAACCGTACGAGGTCGATGCGAAGACCGCACCGCAGTCGGCGTACGGACGCACCAAGCTCGCCGGCGAGCTCGCGGTGCACGAGGAGCTGCCCGAGGCCGTGGTCGTGCGGACCGCCTGGGTGTACGACAACACGGGCAAGAATTTCGTGACCACGATGCGCCGACTCGAAGGCGAGCGCGAAACGATCTCCGTGGTGAACGATCAGATCGGTTCGCCCACGTTCGCCCTGGATCTGGCGTCGGGGCTGCTCGAGATCGAAGCCGACCCTGCTGTGCGCGGACGAACGCTGCACTTCACCAATGCGGGGCAGGCCAGCTGGTTCGACCTCGCACGCGCGGTGTTCGCGGGGATCGGTGCCGATCCCGAGCGAGTCGAGCCGTGTTCGAGCGCCGAATACGTGGTTCCGGCCCCTCGGCCCGCGTACTCGGTGCTCTCACCGACCGCGTGGGTCGATGCCGGCCTGACCCCGGCGCGGCCGTGGTCGGATGCGTTGACAGCAGCCTTGACGCAGTCGACATGAGGGTTCGACGCGAGATCGGGCTAGTCTTGCCCGCGTGAGTTCCGAGCTGGCCGTGGTGACGGTGACCTATTCACCCGGCGAATACCTTGACCAGTTCCTGACGTCTCTACGTGAGGCGACGACGCGGCCCCTTCGGGTGATCATGGCGGACAACGGCTCGGTCGACGGCGCGCCCGAGGCAGCCGAGGTCGCGTTCGAGGAGGCCGAGTTGCTGCGAACCGGCGCGAACATCGGCTACGGCGCAGCGGTCAATCGCGCGGTGGCCGAGATCGACCCCGACGTCGAGTTCGTCGTCGTGGCCAATCCGGACGTGCGGTGGCATCCCGGATCGCTCGACGGTCTGCTCGACGCAGCGGCGCGGTGGCCACGGGCGGGTGCCCTCGGACCGCTCATTCGCGAGCCGGACGGCTCGCGGTACCCGTCGGCACGGTCGGTACCCGATCTCACGTCCGGTGCGGGCCACGCGGTGCTCGGCAAGCTCTGGCCGACGAACCCGTGGACTCGGCGGTATCGCCAGGAGAACGAGACCGTCAGCGAGAGGCCGGTGGGGTGGTTGTCGGGATCCTGTCTGCTGCTGCGGCGTTCGGCGTTCGATTCCATCGGCGGATTCGACTCGCGCTACTTCATGTACATGGAGGACGTGGATCTCGGCGACCGGCTGGGCAGAGCGGGCTGGCACAACGTCTACGTTCCCGACGTCGAGGTGACCCACTCGAAAGGCCATGCGGCAGGACGGCATCCGGAAGTGATGTTGCCCGCACATCACACCAGTGCGTACCGCTTCCAGGCCGATCGACACGACCGAACGTGGCAGGCTCCCTTACGATGGGCCCTGCGTGGCGGTCTCGGTCTTCGTTCGAAGATCGTTGTGGCCTCGGCGCTTCGGGCGCGAGCAGTTGACGGACGAGAATCGGACGAGAGAACAGAGGCTGGACATGCCGGATAGTCCCACATCGGTCGCCGCACGTACCGACGCAGTCATCCTGGTCGGCGGCAAGGGAACTCGGCTCCGGCCGCTGACACTCTCGGCACCCAAGCCGATGCTCCCCACCGCAGGGCTGCCGTTCCTCACGCACCTGCTGGCGCGCATCAAGGCCGCGGGTATCGAGCACGTCGTCCTCGGAACGTCGTTCAAAGCCGAAGTGTTCGAGCAGCATTTCGGGGACGGATCCTCGATGGGCATCGACCTCGAGTACGTCTTCGAGACCGAACCGCTCGGAACCGGTGGCGGCATCAGGAACGTACTTCCGCGCCTGCGCGCGGACAACGTCATGGTCTTCAACGGCGACGTCCTGGGCGGCACCGATCTGACCGCGGTCCTCGACACGCACCGGAACACCGATGCCGATGTCACGTTGCACCTGGTTCGTGTCGGCGACCCGCGCGCGTTCGGCTGCGTGCCGACCGACGAATCCGGCCGAGTGACAGCGTTTCTCGAAAAGACGCAGGATCCGCCGACCGATCAGATCAACGCCGGTTGCTACGTGTTCAAGCGCGAGATCATCGAATCCATTCCGGCCGGCCGTCCGGTGTCGGTGGAGCGAGAAGTGTTCCCGGCCTTGCTCGCCGAGGGCAAGAAGGTCTACGGACACGTCGACAGTGCGTACTGGCGCGACATGGGAACACCCGAGGACTTCGTCAAGGGCTCGGCCGATCTGGTTCGCGGCATCGCGCCGTCGCCTGCGCTGCACGGAGACCGCGGCGAATCGCTTGTACATCCGAGTGCGGGAGTGGCACCGGGCGCACTGCTGATCGGTGGAACGGTCGTCGGACGCGGTGCGGAGATCGGGGCGGGTGCCCGCCTGGACGGAGCCGTCGTGTTCGACGGTGCCGTCGTCGAAGCGGGTGCCGTCGTCGAGCGATCCATTCTCGGCTTCGGTGCTCGTATCGGACCCCGCGCGCTGGTGCGCGACGCGGTCATCGGCGACGGTGCCGACATCGGGGCCCGCTGCGAGTTGCTCCGGGGCGCACGCGTGTGGCCAGGGGTCAAGTTGCCCGACGGTGGAGTCCGCTTCTCCACCGACGTCTGACCCAGGCGGTCTCTACCGGCGACGCGCGGCGAGCGAGACGAGGTGGTCGATCGTCTCGCGCTCCGCGTCGTCGGGCAGAGCATCGACCGGCCACCAGCGCAGATCCGTCGATTCCTCGCTGCGGACTGCTCGCGCTCCGTCCGGGGCCCGGACCAGGAACCTCAGGTCGAGGTGCCGCGTCGGCTTACCGAGCGAGCAGGTGATCGGATGCGTGTGCGCGGAGAGCATGATCGGGTCGACCGTCAGATCGGCGATCCCGGATTCCTCGGTGGCCTCCCGTAGCGCTGCGTCGACAACCGTCTCGTCCGACGGTTCGCAGTGGCCGCCGAGTTGGATCCACCGACCGACCTTCGGATGAAGCGTCAGCAACACATGGGTACCCGACGTGTCGAGCACCAACGAGGACGCGGTGAAATGGCCGGCCTCGTTGGCCCGCAGGCAGGCGTCCGGGTTGCTGTCGAGAAACGCCAGCATCGTGTGCCGCAGCGATTCCTCGCCCGAGTCCGACGGTGCCCATCGGTCGAGTGTCGTTGCGACCGAGTGCCACAGAGTCGAATGAGGCGGCGTCGACGCCGACACGTCAGAGCTCCACCAGTGACGACCCGGGAACCACCGGATCCCGGACGGTCAACGATTCGCTGGGATGCCCGATTGCGATGGCTCCCATGGCTTTCCAATCCGCGCGCAGGCCGAGTTCGGCGCGCACGGTATCGGCGGCGAAGATGGTGGAACCGATCCAGCAGCTGCCCAGTTCACGCACCGCGAGGGCGACGAGCAACCCCTGGACGGCCGCACCCACAGCCACGGTGAACATCGTGTCCTCCGCGGTTCGACGCCTCTCGTCGGGATACGAGTGCGCGCCGTCGGGCACACAGAACGGGATCACGATTTCCGGGGCGTCGAACAAGATGTCGCCGCGGCTCAGTCTCGCAGCGATCCGCTCCTCGCTCAGCCCGTCGCCGGCCAGGTCGGCTCGCCATTGCTCACGCATCGTCTCGAGCAGTCGACGCCGGACAGCGGGGGTTCTGACCCAGACGAATCGAACCGGACGGGTGTGGTGCGGGGCCGGGGCGGTGAGTGCATCGGCAACGGCTGCACGAACGGCGTCGGGATCGACCGGTTCGTCGGTGAACGAGCGCACCGAGCGTCGGCGCAGCAGCGCCTCGCGTCGACCGCGATCGAGTGCCTCGGCGGTACCGAGCCAGAACAGGTCGTCCTCGCCGCCGCGCAGAAGCGTCGCCGCGGTGGAACCGTCGTCGACGGGGGTCAGTCCGCGCACGACCGCGATCGGAACTCCGCCGAGCTTCCCCTTCACCAGATCGCCTGCGGCCGCGAGCTCGTCGGCGATCGCGACCTCGGTGACCACGAGCTCGTTTCCCTGACCGTCCTCGGCTCCGGCATACGCATGCACGACGCCCAGGCCCGCGGCACCGATGGCGGCGTCGGTCTGGCCGATCCGCCACGCCCGTCCCATCGTGTCGGTGACGACCACGGCGACCGTCACCCCCAGTAGCGCGCCGAGCGCAGTGCGGAGCGCGGCGGCACTGGCGTCGGGGTTCTCGGGCAGCAGCGCCAGTTCGCCTCCGTCGACGTTGGAGCCGTCGATTCCCGACGCGGCCTGCACGATGCCGAGTCGGTTCTCGGTGATGAGGGTTCGGCCCTTGCGTGCGACGATGCGCACGGCTTCCTGTTCCACGAGGACTCTGCGGGCGGCATCTCGCTCGTCCGCATCGCGAGGTGCCTGCACCAGACGGCCCTCGACCTTCGAGATGATCTTGCTGGTGACGATCAGGATGTCTCCGTCACGCAACCACGGCGCTCGGTCCGCAACGGTCGCGGCCAGATCGTCGCCCGGCCGGAACTCGGGGAGGCCGGTCACCGGCAGTATCTCGATCGAGCCGCCCGGAGCGTGATCCTCGGGTGCCGACCGGAGCGAGTCGGTATCGCGAGTGTCGGTCACAGGTCGAGTCCGGCTGCGCGCAGAGCGGTTCGGGCCATCGCCGCAGTGGTCTCTGGGTCGGTCATCAGCAACGGAACCGACTGCACGTCCACCCCGTCGACGACCGCCGTATCGGTGGTGTGCACCAGCCATGCGTCGAGAATGCCGGTACCGCTTCGGCTTCCGTAGTGGCGGCCCACCGCCTGCGCCGTGGTCTCCACTCCGATGACGGACAGGCACTCGTCGGCCATGCCGCGCAACGGCTTACCGTCGACGACGGGGGAGAGGCCGACCACCTTGGCGGTCGTCGTGCGAAGCGCCCCGCGGATACCCGGTACTGCGAGGATCGCACCGACGCTCACCACCGGGTTGGACGGAGCGAGGACGACGGCGTCGGCCTCGGCGATCGCTTCGACGACTCCCGGTGCCGGAGTTGCCTGTTCGGCTCCGATGTTGGCGAAGCTGTGGGTCGGGATCTGCGCGCGGTACCGAACCCACCACTCCTGGAAGTGAATTGCGCGCTGCTGCTCCCCGGCCGGGTCGTCCGGATCGGTGACGACGACGTGGGTCTCGGAGCGGTCGTCGGTGACTGGCAGGAGCCGAACTCCGGGTTGCCAACGGTTGCACAGCGCTTCGGTGACGGCGGACAGCGGAAAGCCGGTGCGCAGCATACGACTGCGGATCAGGTGTGTGGCGATGTCACGGTCGCCGAGTCCGAACCAGTCGGGATCGGCACCGTAGGCCGCCAACTCGTCCCGAGCGTTCCAGGTCTCCGCGATGCGCCCCCAGCCTCGCTCGGTGTCGATTCCTCCGCCGAGGGTGTACATGCACGTGTCGAGATCCGGGCAGATGCGAAGACCGTGCATCCACACGTCGTCACCGACGTTGACCACGGCGGTGATCTCGTGCTCGGGCTCGTCGCCGAACAAGGTTTTCAGACCCTGCAGAAACCGAGCGCCACCGACGCCACCGACCAGAACAGTAACTTTCACAACACGCGAGCCTAATGGGGTTGCGGTGGTGCGGGGTGAGCGCCCACCCGTGGGCCGACGTCCGCGGGGACCGTTTGTGACCGGGAGAACCGATGCGACACGCACGGGACGGGCTTCGATCCGGGGAGAGCGCCGATTTCGGGCATGTGATGGTATTGGATTTGTGCGATCGGCTTGACCGCGACACACCTGGACGTGTCTAATCACAGGTATGTCATTCGGTGTTCGCAACACGAGTTCGATTGCAGCGAACCTGGTTTCGAACACTCGTTCCCTTCCTGTTCGTCCCTGACTGGACGTCGAGTAGAGGTCGAGAGTCGGATCGGCACGTTGGACCAGCTCGATCGAATACCGGCGCGGGGCAAGGTATTCGAGAACACGAGGACCGAAAGTATCTGCGCTACCACAGGTGAGGAGGCGGAAGCGATGTATGACCAGCACGTGACACGTGATCAGCGGGGCGGACCCACTGCACATCTCAGCGCTGTCGACGACGCGCCGCAAACCGAGTCCGGCATAGGCGCAGATTCGAGCGTCTCGATCGACGCGGGTTCTGCGTACGTCGGCCGAACGGACGAGTCCGACAACGACGTCGATGTCGTCGACGCCGAACTGGACTCGGATTCCGACACAGAACTCGATTCCGATTCCGACGTCGACTCGATGCCGTTCGTCGCCGAGTCGGTTCCCCCGGCCAAGCCGTTCCTCAGTCTCGTCGCGGGTTTCGACGAGATGTTCGAGGAGATCGAGGATCAGTGGCAGGAGCGCGCTCTGTGTGCGCAGACCGATCCCGAGGCCTTCTTCCCGGAGAAGGGTGGCTCCACCCGCGAGGCGAAGCGCATCTGCCTCGGCTGTGAGGTCAAGGACGAGTGCCTCGAGTACGCGCTCGCCAACGACGAGCGGTTCGGTATCTGGGGCGGGTTGTCCGAGCGCGAGCGTCGCAGGCTCAAGCGCGGAATCGGCTGAGCGGTTTCGTTCGGTCTCGGTGATCGGAACCGCACGGATCGTTCATACCCCGGCCGGGTCGACCTCGTCGGGGTCGATGCCGAGGTACGTGGCCACTTGCTCCACGAGAACCTCGAACAACAGGTCTTCCAAGTCCTCCGGGTGCTTCGCCCGCCGCTCGAGCGGCCGCCGGAACAGCACCACCCTGGCGCGTGTCGTCTCTCCGCGCTTGTCGATGCCTGCTGGTACCAGTCGCGAGAGCGGTACCGGACCCTCTGCCACCACCTCGGGTGGCCACGTCACCGATTCCGGGTCCAACGCCCTGATCTTGGGTACCTCGTCCACGGCGATGTCGAGCTTCGAGAGCTTCTCGTGCCATCGATGATCGATCCGCGCGAACGCTTCGAGCACCAGCCGGTCGAACTTCTCCGCTCGTGAGCGCCTGGCCGGGATGTCCTCGGGCAGAACCGGTCCGCGGACGCCGCGTCCGTGCCGGGCCACGGACCGAGAGGTGATCCTGCGCGCGGATGAGAATCGAGGCATAGGGGGAGGTTATCGCGCTCGTCCGGTGTGTCGGTCGTTCGGTCGGTTGCACCCACCGGATACTCTGCACTCGTGAGATCACTGCGTGGCTGCTGCAGGCCTGGTTGCAACCGTTCTGCCGTTGCGACGCTCACATACGTCTACTCCGATTCCACCGCGGTCGTCGGGCCGCTGGCCACAGTCGACGAACCGCATTCCTGGGATCTGTGCGAGGTACATGCGTCGACCACCACCGCTCCCAAGGGCTGGGAACTGGTGCGTTACGAAGGCGGCTACTCGACGTCGAGCCCCGACGAGGACGACCTGACGGCTCTGGCCGAGGCCGTCCGCGAGGCCGGCCGCGGCGATCGCGTCCGGTCCGAGGACCGCGAGAGCTCCGACCGCTCGAGCTCACGGCCGTCCGACACCGAACGCCGATCCGCTCCGGCCGTCCGAACGGGCAGGCGCGGGCACCTTCGAGTTCTTCCCGACCCCACGTCCTGAGCAGCCCGAGCACACCGAGTGTGGTGTGCGCCGGTCCGACTGGCCGGTCCGTCTGCCGTCTGGCAAGGTTCGACGAGCAGGACCGAAACGGACAGCTGCGGTATGCCGATACTCGGTGTGGATCGCACCGCTACCGACGCTCGATTTCCGACGCCGATGTGCGGCGTCGTCAAGAACGATCACCAGGAGAATCTTCGTGGCCCGAACCGCAGAGTCCGTCAACGCCGTCATCAAGGCATACGACGTCCGTGGCGTCGTAGGTGAACAGATCGACGAGGCGTTCGTGCGTGACGTCGGTGCATCGTTCGCGCGACTGGTTCGCGACGAGGTAGGGGCCGCGCGCTCGGTCGTCATCGGCCACGACATGCGTGATTCCTCGCCCGCACTGTCACGGGCGTTCGCCGACGGCGTCACCGCTCAGGGCCTCGACGTGGTGCACATCGGGCTGGCGTCGACGGACCAGCTCTACTTCGCCTCCGGCATGCTCGATTGCCCGGGAGCGATGTTCACCGCCAGTCACAATCCGGCGAAGTACAACGGGATCAAGCTCTGCCGCGCCGGTGCCAAGCCGGTGGGTCAGGACACCGGCCTGGCCACGGTCAAAGCCGAATTGGTGGACGGGGTACCGGAGTTCGACGGGCCGTCCGGAACAGCGACATCGCGAGATGTGCTCGACGAATACGCGCAGTTCGTCCGAGACCTGGTCGATCTGTCGGGAATCGGATCCATGAAGATCGCCGTCGACGCCGGAAACGGAATGGGCGGTCACACGGTGCCCGCGGTGTTCGGGCCGTTGCCGGTGACGATCGAGCCGCTGTTCTTCGAGCTCGACGGCAGCTTTCCCAATCACGAGGCCAATCCGCTCGATCCGGCGAACCTGGTGGATCTCCAACGTTTCGTCGTCGAGACCGGTGCCGATATCGGACTCGCCTTCGACGGCGACGCGGATCGGTGCTTCGTCGTCGACGAGAAGGGCGACCCGGTCTCGCCGTCCGCAGTCACCTGCCTGGTGGCCGAGCGGGAACTGGCCAAGGAACCGGGCGCGGTGGTCATCCACAATCTGATCACCTCACGCGCGGTTCCGGAATTGGTCACCGAGCTCGGTGGCACACCGGTTCGTACCCGAGTGGGGCACTCCTTCATCAAGCAACAGATGGCCGACACCGGGGCGATCTTCGGCGGCGAGCACTCCGCGCACTACTACTTCCGTGACTTCTGGGGTGCAGACTCGGGCATGCTCGCCGCGCTGCACGTTCTCGCCGCACTGGGGGCACAGGACCGTCCGCTGTCGGAAATGATGGCCAGCTACGAGGCCTACAGTGCATCGGGCGAGATCAACTCGACCGTCGACGACGCCGCCGAACGCACCGAGGCGGTCCTGGCGGCATTCGCCGATCGGACTGCCGGCATCGACCGACTCGATGGGGTGACGGTCGATCTGGCCGACGGTGCCTGGTTCAACCTCCGGGCCTCGAACACCGAACCGCTGCTCCGGCTGAACGTCGAAGCACGCACCGAAGCGGACGTCGATGCGCTTTCGACAGAGATATTGAGCATCGTTCGCGCCGGACTGGAATAGTGGTTACCGAGGGTTCATGAGTGGGTATACAGCGGTTTCGCGCAGGGTGATGTAAGGGGAGGTGTCGCAGCCATGACGGCAGTGTCGTCTCTGGTCGATCTCGACGATTCGGATGCACTCATCGCAGCCGATCGTGAGGGCTCCTTGCGCAGCGCAGCGCTGGCGGGCGCGCAGGTGCGCGCCGTCGCGACCGCGGTCGACGAGTCGGTCCTGGAGCGGTTGGCCGATCTGCGTCCCCGAAGCGTGGTGATCGTGACCGGCGACGGGCGGAGCAGCCGGGCGGCGTCACTGCTCGTCGCCGCGCTCGGTGATCGCCTGGGGGTGCCCCTGGTCCGAAGCACCGGAACCCCGCCGTGGATCGGCCCTCTCGACGTGGTGGTGGTGGCGGGCGACGACGCCGGGGATCCGCGACTGGCCGAGTCGGTGGACGCGGCAGCCCGGCGTGGGGCCGAAGTCGTCGTGGTCGCCCCGGAGGAGGGGCCGTTGCGCGCCGTCCGGGGAGCCAGAGTCATGTGGCTTCCGCCGCGAATCGCAGTCCGTGACCACAATGCTCTGATGCGCTACCTCGCGGCCTTCGTGGCCGTACTCGGGGCGGTTGCCGGCGGATCGTGGAAGACGTTGCTGCCCAATTTGTCTCGACTTGCGGACCTGCTCGACGCGGAAGCAGTACGAAACAGCCCGTCCAACGAGATGTTCCACAATCCGGCCAAGGCCCTCGCAAGTGGGTTGAACGGTCGGCGTGTGGTGCTGACCGGGGCCAGTCCCGCCGCAGTCGAGGTGGCTCGGCACGGCAGCGAGGTGCTGCTGCGGGTGGCGGGTGTCGTCGTCGGTGCGGGGGAGTTGGGCGACGTCATTGCCGCGTCCATCCGGGCGTCGGTTGTCGAATCGTCGCGCACACCACAGACATTCGACTCGTTCTTTCACGACGAGCAGCTCGACGGGCCGCCACCGGCGCTGCCGATGCGCGTCGTCGTGGTGGCCTCGGACGCCGATCGGGCGATGACCGAACGACGAATTGCCGGTGTTCCGGAATCGGAGTTGTTGCTCGCCGATTCGAGTGAAGCGCTGTTCGGCGGCGACCGCGCGAGATCCGAATTCGACAACCCCGCACCGGCACCGGATCCGGATAGACTCTCGGTGCTCGACACGATGTCCGTGTTGGCGACGCGGTTGGACACCACTGCCGCGTATCTGCTGTTGATGGGCGGTAGCTAGTGCAGCTCTTGCGAGGCGCGGTTCGGTCCTACGCATGGGGTTCGCGAACGGCACTGGCTCGAATTCAAGGCCGGCCGGTGCCGTCCGATCATCCCGAGGCCGAGATCTGGCTCGGAGCTCACCCGGCCGACTCCGCGCACGTGGTGCACGAGGGCGGCAGTACGCCACTGCTCACGCTGATCGACGGAGATCCGGGCACTCACCTGGGCGGCTCCGCGCAGCACTTCGAGTCGCGCCTGCCGTATCTGCTGAAACTGCTTGCCGCAGAAGAGCCGTTGTCTCTGCAGGCGCATCCCAGCAGTGCTCAGGCCCGTGAAGGCTTCGCTCGCGAGAATGCCGCGGGTGTACCCATCGATTCACCGGTACGGAACTACCGGGATCCGAACCACAAGCCCGAACTGATCGTCGCCCTCACGGAGTTCGAGGCGTTGGCGGGTTTCCGGCGGCCCACCGACACCGTCGAACTGCTCGACGCGTTGGCCGTCCCCGCCTTGGGCGGGTATCGAACCCTGCTGGCCGCTCAGCCCGATGCTTCCGGTCTGCGCACGGTGTTCACCTCGTGGATCACGTTGCCGGGGCAGGCATTGGACGACATTCTGCCTGCGGTCGCCCAGGGGTGCATCGACTATCTTTCCGGTCCCGCACGCTCGGACGGTGGACGATTCGCCGCCGAGGCCAGAACTCTGCTCGAGCTGGGGGAGTCGTATCCCGGTGACGCCGGAGTGCTCGCGGCGCTGCTGCTCAATCGGGTGACATTGACACCTGGCCAGGGCCTGTACCTCGACGCCGGAAACCTGCACGCGTATCTGCGCGGGACGGGTGTGGAGATCATGGCGAACTCCGACAACGTGCTGCGCGGCGGACTGACACCCAAGCATGTCGATGTCCCGGAACTGCTGCGCGTGTTGGATTTCGAGCCGGCCGATCTTTCGCCCATCACCCCGGGTGCCGACGATCGACCGACCTACCTGTATTCCACGCCTGCACCCGAATTCGCGCTGAGCCGGACTGCGGTGGCGGCGGGGGAGACGGTCGCCGTGCCCGGCTCCGGCCCGAGAATCCTGCTGTGCACGAGTGGCACCGTCGTGGCCGCCACGAAGGGCACCCAGTTCGGGCTGACGGTGCCGCAGGGCAGCTCTGCCTGGATACCCGCTGCCGACGAATCCGTCACCGTGACCGCCGAGTCGGGCGAGGCCGAGGTCTTCGTGGCTTCCGTCGGACGCGTGTAGATCGGGCAATTCGGTCATCGTTGCGCCGCTTGCGGTTTCGGACTGCGTAATTGTGCGAACGGTCCGCCCGGAGGCAATAGTCTGATGCCACAGTGAATCGAAGTGACGGATGAGTTCGGTGATCCGTCGACAGATGTGAAGTGGCGATACGGAGACCCGATGACCAGAGCAGACCGGCCCGCGAAGACCCCACGCACGACGGGTTGGTTCCGGACCAAATCGATCGAGCAGTCGATCCAGGACACCGACGAACCGGACACCAAGCTCCGGAAAGAACTCGGATCCTGGGATCTGACCGTGTTCGGTGTCGCCGTCGCCGTCGGTGCCGGCATCTTCACCCTGACCGCGCGGACCGCCGGAAACGTTGCGGGACCGGCAGTGTCGTTGGCCTTCGTGCTCGCGGCCATCGCCTGCGGCCTCGCGGCGCTGTGTTACGCGGAGTTCGCGTCGACGGTGCCCGTGGCCGGAAGCGCGTACACGTTCTCGTACGCGGCGTTCGGTGAGTTCATCGCCTGGATCATCGGCTGGGATCTCATCCTCGAGTTCGGCCTCGCAGCCGCGGTGGTGGCGAAGGCGTGGTCGCTTTACCTGGGCGATCTGCTCGGTACGGCCGCTCCGGTGCTCGAGATCGGTTCACTGAACTTCGATTGGGGCGCACTGCTGATCGTGGTGGTCCTGACGGTGCTCATCGCATCGGGCACCAAGTTGTCCTCGCGGGTGTCGCTGGTCATCACTGCGATCAAGGTGATCGTCGTGCTGTTCGTCGTCGTACTCGGAGCCTTCTACATCAAGGTCGCCAACTATGACCCCTACATTCCGCCGTCGGAACCGGGATCCACGGGCGAGGGACTGCATCAATCTCTGCTCTCGTACGTCACCGGCGCGGGAGGCAGCACATTTGGTTGGTACGGACTGCTGGCCGCGGCGTCCCTGGTGTTCTTCGCATTCATCGGATTCGACGTGGTGGCGACGACCGCCGAAGAGACCAAGGAACCGCAGAAGGCACTTCCCCGCGGAATCCTCGGGTCGCTCGCGATCGTCACCGTGCTGTACGTGGCCGTCACTCTGGTTCTGACCGGGATGGTCAAGTACACGGATCTGGCCGGTGACAGTTCCACGCTGGCGACCGCATTCGAGCTCAACGGACTGACCTGGGCCAAGAACATCATCTCGTTCGGCGCACTCGCCGGTCTGACGACCGTGGTGATGGTGTTGATGCTCGGGCAGACCCGGGTGCTGTTCGCGATGTCGCGAGACGGACTGGTGCCGCGTGCATTGGCACACACCGG
Source organism: Rhodococcus sp. IEGM 1370 (assembly GCF_033142325.1). Taxonomy (NCBI): domain Bacteria; kingdom Bacillati; phylum Actinomycetota; class Actinomycetes; order Mycobacteriales; family Nocardiaceae; genus Rhodococcus; species Rhodococcus sp. IEGM 1370. The sequence continues at coordinate 128,096 of NZ_JAWLRY010000002.1, forward strand.
AAAGAAGGGCACGCCGGTCCGAACGACGATTCTGGTCGGTGTCATCGTCGGCCTGCTCGCCGCTTTCGTTCCGCTCGGCACGCTGGAGGAGATGGTGAACATCGGCACGCTGTTCGCGTTCGTGCTGGTCTCTGCCGGGGTTCTGGTACTACGCCGAACTCGACCCGACCTCGAGCGTGGTTTCCGCGTTCCCTGGGTTCCCCTGGTGCCGATCCTCGCGGTCCTCGCGTGCCTGTGGTTGATGCTGAACCTGTCGGTCGAAACATGGCTGCGCTTCCTGGTCTGGATGGCTGCCGGTGTCGTCATCTACGTCGTGTACAGCAGGCGGCACTCGGTGATGGGACTGCGGGAAGCCGAGAAGGCTCGTACCGACAGGTCGGGGAGCTGACCCCGGCATCGGCGACGCGGATGCACCGACTCACGTTCCGACCAGGAACTTTCCGCTCAATTTAGATAGCGTCACATCAAACCGCTGGAATGTTATACCCTCGAAAACAGACTTGGAGGACTCAAAAAGTTCGATGAGAGGGTGTTGCAACAGTGAGTGTGGACGGCCGAATTCCTTCGTTGGAGGGTTCGGGTGTCGCTTTCGGGGGGCGGGATTCGAAGGCCAGTGAGCGGTCGGTTCGCTGGCAGGACAACAAACGATATCTATGGATGCTGGGGCTACTGGCGCCGGCGTCGGCATTGCTGCCGTCGCAGTTGGTCTACTGGACGGGCATGCCGCTGTTCTGGTGGAGCGGCGTGCTGGTGTTCTTCGTGATCATTCCGGTGATCGACGTGATCGCAGGCGAGGACGGGCACAATCCGGACGCTTCGGCCAGTGAAAAGCTGCAGAACGACCGGTACTACCGGTGGTGTACGTACCTCTTCCTGCCCGTTCAGTTCGTCGGGCTCTTCGTCGCCTGCTGGATGTGGGCGTACGGCGATCTGAGCGTGGTGGACAAGATCGGCCTCGCGGTCACAGTCGGTCTGGTGGCAGGTACCGGCATCAACGCGGCCCACGAACTGGGCCACCGCATCGAGCAGCACGAGCGGTGGCTGGCCAAGATCGCCCTGTCTCAGACGCTGTACGGGCACTTCTTCGTCGAACACAATCGCGGACACCACGTTCGAGTGGCGACGCCCGACGACCCCGCGAGCGCACGACTGGGCGAGAGCGTGTGGAGCTTCGTGCCGCGGAGCACGATTCTGGGCCTCGGCTCCGCATGGAAGCTCGAGTCGCAGCGACTTCGGCGCAAAGGCCGCTCGGTCGCAAGCCCGACCAATGCCCTGCTGCACACGTGGCTGCTCAGCCTGGTGCTGTTCGGCGCGCTGTTGATCGTGTTCGGCTGGTCCATCGCGCCGTACCTGCTGTTGCAGGCCGTCGTCGGATTCGTGCTGCTCGAGATGGTGAACTACGTGGAGCACTACGCCCTGCTCCGGGAAACCAACGATCGCGGCAGATACGTTCGGTGCTCGCCCCGCCACAGCTGGAACAGCGACAGGATCTGCACCAACATATTCCTGTACCACTTGCAGCGACACAGTGACCACCACGCCAATCCGGGCAAGCGCTACCAGACCCTGCTCTCCTGCGACGAGGCTCCGCAGCTCCCTGCCGGCTACGCCTCGATGGTGATGCTCGCCGCAATTCCGCCGCTGTGGCGTCGGGTCATGGATCCGCGGGTACTGGCGCACTACCAGGGAGATATCACCCGAGCGAACATCCTGCCCCGCAAACGGGCTCGAATCCTGGCGCGAGCCGGACGAAACGGATAGCGCGGGTTCTCGACAATCGGTCGCAGGCGACAGGCTCCACCTCTGCACTTCCGGGCAGTCGGAGCCCGAAGCGTGCGGACCCGATAGCCTGGACGGCAGACACTCAGTCAACAGGAGAGGCAAGATGACGACCTCAGTTACGTCAGGATCGGCACTCACCGTGGAACACCGCGGTGGAATCGACTTCAAGGTCGCGGACCTGTCCCTCGCGGAATTCGGCCGCAAGGAAATTCGGCTCGCCGAGCACGAGATGCCCGGTCTGATCGCGCTGCGTCGCGAATACGCCGACGTACAGCCGCTCAAGGGAGCGCGAGTTTCGGGATCGCTGCACATGACCGTGCAGACCGCGGTGCTGATCGAGACGTTGGTTGCGCTCGGAGCCGAGGTGCGGTGGGCGTCGTGCAACATCTTCTCCACCCAGGATCACGCAGCAGCGGCCGTCGTCGTCGGCCCGTACGGCACCGTCGAGGAGCCCAAGGGCGTCCCGGTGTTCGCGTGGAAGGGCGAGAGCCTCGAAGAGTACTGGTGGGCGGCGGAGCAGATGCTCACCTGGCCCGATCAGCCCGCCAACATGATTCTCGACGACGGCGGCGACGCAACGATGCTGGTACTGCGCGGCGCGCAGTTCGAGAAGGCAGGCGTGGTTCCGCCGACCGACGACGATCACGATTCGGACGAGTACAAGGTGTTCCTCGGCCTGCTGCGTCGTTCGCTCGAGGCATCGAAGTCCAAGTGGACCGAGGTTGCCGCGTCCGTGCAGGGCGTCACCGAGGAGACCACCACCGGCGTGCTGCGGCTGTACCAGTTCGCAGCTGCGGGTGAGCTCACGTTCCCCGCCATCAACGTCAACGACTCCGTCACCAAGAGCAAGTTCGACAACAAGTACGGCACCCGCCACTCGCTGATCGACGGCATCAACCGCGGCACCGACGTCCTCATCGGTGGCAAGGCCGTTCTGGTCTGTGGCTACGGCGACGTGGGCAAGGGCTGCGCCGAGGCGCTCAAGGGCCAGGGTGCACGTGTGACCGTCACCGAGGCCGACCCGATCAACGCCCTGCAGGCGCTCATGGACGGCTTCGACGTGCGCACGGTCGAGGAGTTCATCGAGCAGGCCGACATCGTGATCACCTCGACGGGCAACCTGTCGATCATCACGTTCGAGCACATGCGCAAGATGAAGCACCAGGCCATTCTGGGCAACATCGGCCACTTCGACAACGAGATCGACATGGCCGGTCTGGAGAAGGCCCCCGATGTCACGCGGATCAACATCAAGCCGCAGGTCGACGAGTACCAGTTCAAGGACGGGCACTCGATCATCGTGCTGTCCGAGGGCCGTCTGCTCAATCTCGGCAACGCCACGGGCCACCCGTCGTTCGTCATGAGCAACAGCTTCTCCAACCAGGTCATCGCTCAGATCGAACTGTGGACCAAGCCGGACGAGTACGACAACGAGGTCTACCGCCTGCCCAAGCACTTGGACGAGAAGGTCGCGCGCATCCACGTCGAAGCGCTCGGTGGCTCGATCACCAAGCTCACCAAGGAGCAGGCCGAGTACATCGGCGTCGACGTCGAGGGCCCGTACAAGCCCGAGCACTACCGCTACTGACCGCACCGTCAGTGGGAAAACTGTTCGTCATCGAAGGAGTCGACGGAGCGGGCAAGAACACGCTCGCCCGTCGGCTCGTTTCGGCGTGGCAACGTGAGGGCCTGTCGGTCGAGCGCATCGGGTTTCCCCGGTACGGCCGGTCGGTGCACGCCGATCTGGCGGCCGAGGCGTTGCACGGCGAGCACGGTGACACCGCGGGCAGCGTGCACGCGATGGCTCTGATGTTCGCGCTCGATCGCCGGGACGCGGGCGACGAGATCCGAAAGTTGCTCTCGGACAACGACATCGTTCTCCTCGATCGGTACGTGGCATCCAATGCCGCCTACACCGCGGCTCGGCTGGAGCAGTCCGTGGACGGCGAGGCCGTCGAATGGATCAGGTCGCTCGAATTCGATCGATTCGCAGTGCCCGTTCCCGATGTCCAGATTCTCCTCGACGTCCCGGTGGCGCTCGCCGCCGAGCGTGCGGCGGCCCGTGAGAGTGCGGACGTCGCTCGAACCCGGGACGCCTACGAGAGGGACGGCTCACTGCAGAGCCGAACCTCGGCTGCGTACGGCAGGCTCGCGGCCTCGCACTGGGTGTCACCGTGGCGAGTCGTCACCGCCGACGTCGATCCCGATCGACTCGCCGCCGACATGTTCAATCAGCCATCAGGCGTTCGGAAAGTGACACCATAGGACCATGAAGCCTCGGATTCTGGTTGTGGACGACGATTCGGCTCTGGCGGAGATGCTCACCATCGTGTTGCGCGGTGAGGGATTCGAGCCTTTCGTGGTCGGCGACGGTACCCAAGCACTGGCGGCCGTGCGCGAGAACCGGCCGGATCTGGTGCTGCTGGATCTGATGCTTCCCGGCATGAACGGCATCGACGTCTGCCGCGTCCTGCGTGCCGACTCGGGCGTGCCGATCGTCATGCTGACGGCCAAGACCGACACCGTCGATGTCGTACTGGGTCTCGAGTCCGGTGCGGACGACTACATCATGAAGCCCTTCAAGCCGAAGGAACTGGTCGCTCGTGTTCGTGCGCGCTTGCGCAGGACCGAGGACGAACCCGCCGAACTGCTGTCCATCGCGGACATCGTCATCGACGTGCCCGCCCACAAGGTCAGTCGCGGTGACGAACTCGTCTCCCTCACCCCGCTCGAATTCGATCTGCTGGTGGCACTGGCGCGCAAGCCACGTCAGGTGTTCACCCGAGAGGTGTTGCTCGAACAGGTCTGGGGCTACCGCCACGCGGCCGACACCCGGCTGGTCAACGTGCACGTGCAGCGTCTGCGCGCCAAGGTCGAGAAGGATCCGGAGAACCCCGAGGTGGTGTTGACCGTGAGGGGGGTCGGCTACAAGGCCGGACCGCCGTGATCCGTCTTTCCCATTCTCGGCGGCGAATCAACGGCAAGTTCTCTCCCGTACTGCGTTGGTTTCGTTCGCTGAGTACGTCGCTAGGCCATGCCTGGCGTCGATCACTGCAGCTGCGCGTCGTCGTGTCGACGCTGACGCTGTCCCTGGTGGTCATCCTCATCCTCGGGGTGGTGTTGACCTCTCAGATCACCGACCGACTACTCGAAGCGAAGCTGTCCGCCGCCACCGAGGAACTCGACCGTTCGCGGACCACCGTCGAGGGCAACCTCGCCGGGGCCGACGATTCGAGCGGGCTCGCAACGCGCCTCGAACGAGCCAGGGCGGCGCTGACCAATCAGGACCTGGACGCCGCGTCGACCACCGGGTCGGCGGGATCGTTCGATCCGGTCCTGATCGTGGAAGGCGACGCCACCCGCGCGGAGGCCTCGGTGGGCCCGGTCGATCAGATCCCGAACAGCCTGCGCGACTTCGTCAAGAAGGGCCTGATCAGTTCGCAGTACGCGACGGTGACCGACAGTGACGGCGGGTACTCCGGCTCGGCGCTGATCATGGGATCGCCCACCGGATCCGACATCTCGGCCCTGCAGCTCTATCTCATCTTTCCGTTGGCCAGCGAGGATCGCACGCTCTCGCTCGTACGCGGCACGTTGTTCATCGGCGCAGTGGTGCTGCTGGTGCTGCTCGCGGCGATTGCGATGCTCGTCGCACGTCAGGTGGTTCTGCCCATTCGTTCGGCGTCGAGGATCGCGGTGCGGTTCGCCGACGGCAGGCTCAAGGAGCGCATGCCGGTCCGCGGCGAGGACGACATGGCCAGACTCGCGATGTCGTTCAACGAGATGGCCGAGAGTCTCTCCAAACAGATCACCCAGCTCGAGGAATTCGGCAACCTCCAGCGCCGATTCACCTCCGACGTCAGCCACGAACTGCGCACCCCGCTGACCACTGTTCGGATGGCCGCAGACCTCATCCACGACGCCAGCGACGACCTGGAGCCTGCACTCAAGCGATCCTCGGAGCTGCTGGTCAACGAGCTCGACCGGTTCGAAACCCTGCTCGGTGACCTGCTCGAGATCAGCCGCCACGACGCGGGCGTGGCCGAGCTGGCCGCCGAGCAGCTCGACCTGCGGATGTGCGCCCGGGCGGCAGTGTCGACCGTGCGGCACCTGGCGCGCGAGACCGGCACCGAAGTGATCGTCGACATGCCCGAGACGGCAGTCATCGCCGAGGTCGACCCCCGACGGGTGGAACGGATTCTGCGCAATCTGCTGGCCAACGCACTCGACCACGGCGAAGGCAAGCCGGTCCTGCTGCGGCTGCGCTCGGATGCCGACGCGGCCGCATTCGTCGTGCGTGATCAGGGAGTCGGTCTGCGACCAGGCGAAGAGAAGCTGGTGTTCAACCGGTTTTGGCGCTCGGATCCCTCCCGCGTTCGACGATCCGGAGGCACCGGCCTGGGGCTGGCGATCAGCGTCGAGGACGCCCGCTTGCACGACGGTAAGCTCGAGGCGTGGGGAGCACTGGGCGAAGGCGCATGCTTCCGACTCACTCTGCCGCTCGTGCGCGGGCACAAGGTGATCGGATCCCCACTGCCCCTCAAACCCAGCACCAAGAAGTTCGCACAAGGACAACCGATTCCCGCGATCACCGCAGCCAAGACAGCCACGTCGGAGCCCGCGACGTGATCTTCTCGTGCCGTCGCACCCGAGTGCTGGCGATGTGCGCGCTCGTCGTCGCCCTCGTGAGCGGATGCGCCAGCCTTCCCGAGTCGTCCAGCCCCCAGGCCATCGGCACCCTGACCGCAGGTGCCGTGCCCACCAGCGCCCCGGCCCCCGAGCCGGGACGCGAGCCCGACCGCCTGCTGGACGACTTCTTCGAGGCCAGCGCCGTCTCTGCCAACAGACACCAGGCCGCCCGGCAGTTTCTCACCGAGGAGGCGTCGGGAACCTGGGACGACGGCGCACGGACGGTCGTGGCGGATCGGATCGACACCCTGTCCGGTCCAAGAACCGCAGACACCGCGCAGTTCACGATCCGCTCGGCGACGGCCGGGATGCTGGCCTCGGGCGGCGAGTACCAGGCAGGATCGGACACCTTCGACGCCGCGATCGAGATGGCACGGGTGGACGGTCAGTGGCGGATCTCGAAACTGCCGCCCGGTGTCGTCATCGATCGGTCCGCTTTTCTGAACACCTACCAGCAGCGATCGCTCTATTTCGTCGATCCGCTCGGTGGCGTACTCGTGCCAGATGTGCGGTGGACCAGCGGATCGCAGGACCAGCTCGCCAACCAACTCGTGCAGCTGCTCATCGACGGCCCCAAGTCCGCGCTGTCGGCCGCGGTGAGCAACGAACTGTCCGACGACGTGAGTATCCGCGGACCCATCACCAAGGCCGATGGTCAGACCTCGCAGGTGGGGGTGGGACTCGGTGGTATCAGGATCGACTTCGGCGGCCTGCAGAACAAGGGTGATCGCGACCGCGAACTGCTTGCCGCGCAGGTGATCTGGACCCTCGCCTCGGCCGAGGTCGCCGGGCCCTACGTGTTGCTCGCCGACGGTCAACCGATCGACACGACCAAGCCCGACGGGTGGACGACCGCAGGCGTCGACTCCTTCGATCCGCTGGGTAGTACCGGCGACGGTGTCGGACTGCACGCACTCGCGTCCGGCCAATTGCTTCGCGTCGACGAGGCGGAGACCACTCCCGCTCCCGGGTACTTCGGGCAGGCCCGCAATCTGCGCTCGGTGGCCCTGTCCAACGACGGCACGCTCGTGGCAGGAGTCGCGGACACCGGACGGCCCGCCCCTGCGCCGTCGAGCACGCTCATGGTCGGCAGCTACGACGGCGGCGCGTTTCCAGTGGCCGAGGGGCAATCGATCACCCGGCCCACCTGGGGAGCCGACGACAACGCGGCCTGGGCGGTGATCGACGGCACCAACGTCATCCGGGCCGCCCGCGATCCTTCCACCGGCCAGGTGTCGGTGATACCCGTCGAGGCCACCGCCGTCACGACACTCGGCAACCGGATCACCGAACTGCGACTGGCCCGAGACGGAGTGCGAGCGGCGCTCATCGTCGACGGCGTCGTGTACGTGGCAACGGTGGTGCGCGAGCCCTCGGGCGTGTACTCCCTCACCGAGCCGAGGGCCGTGGCCATCGGACTCGGTAGCGACGCCACGAGTTTGGACTGGAGTACCGGCGACACCATCGTGATTGCGCGGGTCGCCACCGACACACCGGTGGTCCAGGTGAGCGTCGACGGATCCCGGATGGATCCGTTGCCGTCACGCAACCTGACCACTCCGGTGTTGGCGGTCGATGCCTCGCCGGAAACGGAGTACGTGGCCGATGCACGGGCCGTGTTCGCCCTCAACAACTCCGATCCGGTCGGCGACCGGTACTGGCGTGAGGTCACCGGTCTGGCCGGAGTGAAAGCTGTGCCCATTCTGCCCGGCTGACGTCGGTCGCAGATGTCTGTCGGTGGGCCGGGGCAGACTCCGCATCCATGCGGACGCTCCTCGATCTGGTTCTGCCCCTCGAGTGCGCCGGGTGCGGTGTGCCGGGGGAGCACTGGTGCGGAGGGTGTTCTCTGGCCCTGTTCGTCCCGCCCGTCGCCGTTCGGCCACGAGTCGATCCCGGTGTGCCCTGCTGGTCCTTGGGTACGTACAGCGGGCCGCGACGCAGTGGTGTGATCGCACTGAAGGAGCGAGGTCGGCGGTCGGTGGCCCGGCCTTTCGGGCGAGCGCTCGCCGAGGCCGTCGGACATCTACGCGACGCGGGTGAGATCGATCCACCGGAGCTGAGTTCGCTGATTCTGATCTGCGCACCCTCTCGGGCTCGTGCGGCGCGGGCTCGTGGGGGCGATCCCGTTCTGCGATGCGCGCGAATCGCCGCCGAACAGTTGGCACCGGAGCGTGTGCTCGTTCCCGAGTTGCTCCGCATGACCGGTGGAGTACGTGATTCGGTGGGACTGTCGGCGGGGCAACGGCAGCATAACGTGGCAGGGCGGATCGAGGCCGTCGGGGTGGCTCGTTCGCGCGCCGACGCACGTGCGACGCCTTCGGCGGACTTCACCGTTCTGCTGATCGACGACGTCGTCACCACCGGTGCCACGTTGGCCGAATCGGCAAGAGTGCTAACCGATTTCGGAGTGCCGGTGGCCGGAGCGCTGGTGGTGGCGAGTGCGTGACGGCGGAGTGGAAGGACACGCCGACAACCAATTCGGGGTGAACGGTGGCACACGAGTCGATGACCGACTAACGTCGCGGACACGCACCGACTGGACCAGATGTGAGGTGATGCCCCGGACTTTGATGCCGGAAGGTTCCCCATTCGGCATGCACACTTGCCACGTCCAACAGTGGGCGTGGCCGATATCGGGAGGTACGCGTGACGACCCCTTCACAAGCCTCGGTTTTCTTCGACGAGAAGCCCTCTGAAGAACCCGCCAAGAGCAATGCGGACGTCGTGGTCAAGGGCCGCAACGTCGAGATACCGGATCATTTCCGGATATACGTCTCCGAGAAACTGGCTCGCCTCGAGCGCTTCGATCCCTCCATCTACCTGTTCGACGTCGAACTGCAGCACGAACGAAATCGCCGCCAGGCCAAGGCATGTCAACGCGTGGAGATCACCGCGAAGGGCAAGGGTCCGGTCGTTCGAGCCGAAGCGTGCGCCGACAGTTTCTATGCCGCACTCGAAGCGGTGACGTCGAAACTCGAGAGCAGACTCCGGCGCACCAAGGACCGTCGCAAAGTTCACTACGGCGAGAAGCGGCCCGTGTCCGTCGCCGAGGCCACTGCCGAACTCGCCGAGGACGACACGCTGGCACTCGACCCCGAGACGAAACTCGACTCCTTCGAGGACGACCAGAGCGGCCCGGGGCACATCGTGCGGACGAAGACCCACTCGGCCGCACCGATGAGCGTCGACGACGCACTGTACGAAATGGAACTCGTGGGCCACGATTTCTTCCTGTTCCACGACAGCGCAACCGATCGCCCCTCGGTCGTGTACCGACGGCACGCCTTCGATTACGGCTTGATCAGACTCACCTGACCGGACCGATCGGGACGGTTCGACACGTTCGCCGTCCGTGAAATATTTTCACCGCTGCAGGCTCGACGCCGGAGACTCGATCCCCACGTCGAGCCTGCAGTGCTGTGTCGGTGTTGTCCGAATGGCCGACCGGCGATCTCCGACGACCGATAGTCGGGCTGCCGGGTTCACAGCGACACCGCCTACCATGGACGCGTTCGGGTTACCCGCCGCGCAGATGTCGTGGTGACGAACCCGTGAGCTCGTGCAGTATGCAGTGTTGTTCGTACCAGTACCAGTACCAGTACCCGTGAACCGAGGATCGAGGACGAGAAAGCCCGTGCCGTCGCTGTCGTTTTCCAAGCTGCTCCGTGTCGGTGAAGGTCGCATGGTCAAGCGGCTCAAGAGCATCGCCGACCACGTCTCGACCCTGTCTCCGGACGTCGAGAGCCTCTCCGACGACGAACTGCGCGGCAAGACCGCGGAGTTCAAGGAGCGGTACTCCGCCGGCGAGACCCTGGATCAGCTCCTGCCCGAGGCCTTCGCCGTGGCCCGTGAGGCGTCCTGGAGAGTGCTGTCGCAGCGGCACTTCGACGTACAGGTCATGGGCGGTGCCGCTCTGCACTTCGGCAACATCGCCGAGATGAAGACCGGTGAGGGCAAGACACTGACGTGTGTTCTCCCGGCTTACCTCAATGCCATCTCCGGCGAGGGTGTGCACGTGGTGACGGTCAACGACTACCTCGCCAAGCGCGACTCGGAGTGGATGGGCCGCGTGCACCGCTTCCTCGGTCTCTCGGTCGACGTGATCCTCTCCGGCATGACCCCGGTGGAACGCCGCGCCGCGTACGCCGCGGACATCACCTACGGCACCAACAACGAGTTCGGTTTCGACTACCTGCGCGACAACATGACGCACTCGCTCGACGACCTCGTGCAGCGCGGACACAACTTCGCGGTCGTCGACGAGGTCGACTCCATCCTCATCGACGAGGCCCGTACACCGCTGATCATCTCGGGACCGGCCGATGCGTCGAGCAAGTGGTACGGCGAGTTCGCCCGAATCGCGCCGATGCTCAAGGTCGACACCCACTACGAGGTCGACATCCGCAAGCGGACCATCGGTGTACACGAGGCAGGCGTCGAACTGGTCGAGGATCAGCTCGGCATCGACAATCTGTACGAGGCCGCCAACTCACCACTGGTGAACTACCTCAACAACGCGATCAAGGCCAAAGAGCTCTACACCAAGGACAAGGACTACATCGTCCGCGACGGCGAGGTCATCATCGTCGACGAGTTCACCGGCCGCATCCTGGTGGGACGCCGCTACAACGAGGGCATGCACCAGGCGATCGAGGCCAAGGAGAAGGTGGAGATCAAGGCCGAGAACCAGACTCTGGCCACGATCACACTGCAGAACTACTTCCGCCTCTACGACAAGCTCTCGGGCATGACCGGTACCGCCGAGACCGAGGCCGCCGAGCTCCATCAGATCTACGGACTCGGCGTCATTCCGATTCCGACGAACCGTCCGATGGTCCGAGTGGACAACGGCGACCTGATCTACAAGACCGAAGAGGCCAAGTTCGACGCGGTCGTCGACGACGTCGTCGAGCGGCACGGTAAGGGCCAGCCGGTCCTCATCGGCACGACGAGCGTCGAGCGCTCGGAGTACCTGTCGAAGCAGTTCACCAAGCGCGGCGTCGCACACAACGTGTTGAACGCGAAGTTCCACGAACAGGAAGCGACGATCATCGCCGAGGCGGGCCGGCAGGGCGCGGTGACCGTGGCGACCAATATGGCCGGTCGTGGTACCGACGTCGTGCTCGGCGGCAACCCGGACATCCTCGCCGACCTGCAGCTCCGGAAGCAGGGCTTGGACCCGGTCGAGACCCCCGAGGAATACGAGGCCGCCTGGGAGCCAGCGCTGGAAGAGGTCAAGGCGCAGGTCAAGGCCGATGCCGATACCGTGCGCGAGGCCGGTGGGCTGTACGTCCTCGGTACCGAACGGCACGATTCGCGCCGCATCGACAACCAGCTGCGAGGCCGCTCCGGTCGTCAGGGTGACCCCGGCGAATCGCGTTTCTACCTCTCTCTCGGCGACGAGTTGATGCGTCGATTCAACGGCGGCGCACTCGAATCGATCATGACTCGGCTCAACCTGCCCGACGACGTCCCGATCGAAGCCAAGATGGTGTCCAAGGCCATCAAGAGTGCTCAGACGCAGGTGGAGCAGCAGAACTTCGAGATCCGCAAGAACGTTCTCAAGTACGACGAGGTGATGAACCAGCAGCGCACCGTCATCTACGAGGAGCGCCGCCGCATCCTCGAAGGTGCGGACATGGAGGGCCAGGTCGAGGGCATGATCACCGACGTGATCACCGCCTACGTCGACGGCGCCACCGTCGAGGGCTATGTGGAGGACTGGGATCTGGAACAGCTCTGGACCGCGCTGAAGACTCTCTACCCGGTGGGAATCGACCACAAGGTCCTCTCCGGCGAGAACGAGGACGGCGAGAAGGGCGACCTGACCCGCGACGAATTGCGTGAGGCGCTGCTCGAGGACGCGCGATCGGCGTACGCCAAGCGCGAGGCCGAGATCGACGGTATCGCCGGCGAGAACGGAATGCGCGAACTCGAGCGTCGAGTTCTGCTGTCGGTTCTCGACCGCAAGTGGCGCGAGCATCTCTACGAGATGGACTACCTCAAGGAAGGCATCGGCCTGCGCGCGATGGCGCAGCGCGACCCGCTGGTCGAATACCAGCGTGAGGGCTACGACATGTTCCAGGGCATGCTCGACGGCCTGAAGGAGGAGTCGGTCGGCTTCCTGTTCAACCTGCAGGTCGAAGCCACACCGGCTCCGGCAGGTCCGGCAGCCTCGGCAGGTCTCGCAGTGGCTCCTGGACTGTCCTCTCCGGTGGGCTCCGGCCGCCCGGCAGCAACACCCGCCGCAGCACCTGCACCGACGGCACCTGCACCCACGGCTCCCGCACCCACCGCTCCTGCACCTGCTGCTCCTGCGGTGCCCTCGGCGCTGCGGGCGAAGGGTCTCGACGAGCAGGAAGACCAGCGACTGACCTTCTCCGGTCCGGCCGAGGGCGGCGGCACTGCCGTTCGTCGATCCGGGCCGACCCCGACCGGCAGCGAGTCCGCGGCCGAGGGCACCCGCCGCGAGCGTCGCGAGGCGGCGAGAACTCAGAGCAAGGCCCCCAAGAAGGCAGCTCGCTCCAAGCGCAAGCGGTAGTACACGACGGTCGCGTCGCCGCGGGGCGACTCGAAACTCACCCCACTCGCAACGACGTGACCGTCCACCCGGGCCGGCGCGGGTCGATGGCGAGCTCGATTCGGCCTGCGAAGGCGAACATACGTGGGCCGCGAGTGTACGAGCCGAAGATCTCCGCCGAGACATCCGACTGATACGCCACATGCACTCGACGCACTGCGGCGAATCCGAGTCGCCTTCCTGGCGGTGGGTTTCGCACTATGGTCCGCACCAGGTCGATCATCGAGGCGGTGAACAAAGGCGACAGCTGGTCTGCGCTGCGTCGTCGATCGATCACCTCGATCATCATGCGCATCGCCCGGTCGGCACTCGAGCGCGCATCGGCGGGCACCGTCGGCCGGCCGGGAGGCTCGATGCGCCGTCGAGAACGGTTGCTGCGCACGGAGGGTCGGTGTCGGGCGGGCAGCGAATCGGTGATCGCCGCTGGATCCCACGTGTGCACGGCACCGGAGCTGAGCGGCGGCTCGAACGGAGCGGCACGCGAGAGGAAGCAATGATGTTCGGCGCGGAGTTGCGAGCCCGGGGCCGAGGTGTCCGCGATGTGCGGCGGGTCGTTCGATTCGATGACGCTCACACCGACATTGACGGTCCGAGCGCGCGTTCGGTTCCCGTCGAAACCCGGGAACAACACACGACACGGTCCTCGAACGACCCCGAGACCGACATTCGTCCGCCACGTACTCTAGGTTCGAGCACACTGCGCGCTCGGCCACAGGAATCGGCGCGTACTTCACGCGAGGACGGGGACTGGAACACGCGATGGCGACCAGGCTGACAGCGCAGGATGCGTCGTTCTATTTTCTCGAGGCCAGTAGCAGCCCGATGCACCTCGGGTCGCTCGCCATCTTCCGGACTCCGCGCAGTGGATTCAGCTACGACCGTCTGCTGTCGTTGGTCGAGCAACGCCTGGCATTGGTTCCCCGGTACCGGCAGAAGGTGCGTGAGGTCGCCTTCGGGCTGGCCAGGCCGGTGTGGGTCGACGACGCGGATTTCGACATCACCTACCACATCCGCCGTTCGGCACTACCCAAGCCGGGTTCGGACGATCAGCTGCACGATCTGATCGCGCGGCTGACCTCGCGCCCACTCGATCGCACCCGTCCGCTGTGGGAGATGTACCTGGTCGAGGGGTTGTCGAAGAATCGTTTCGCCGTCTTCACCAAGTCTCACTCGGCGCTGGTCGACGGTGAACACGCGCTCGACATCGGTCAGGTCATTCTCGATGCCAGCAAGAATCCGCCGCCGATGGCCGAGGAACTCTGGATGCCCGCGCGCGAGCCGAAGGATTCGGCGCTGGTCATCGATGCTCTCACCGACTTGGTGGTACGTCCGGGGGAGAGCGTCGAGGCACTGCGCGGCGCGGTCCACGGCGCTGCCGGTGTCGCGGGTGGAGCCTTGCGGGCCGCAGCGAAGGTCGCGGCCGTGCTGCGCACCGCGACCCAGAGCGCGCCGTCGAGTCCGCTGAACGCCCCGATCTCGCGAAACCGCAGATTCGCGGTGGCCAAGACCGAGCTCGCCGACTACCGCAGAATTCACAACAGGTTCGGCTGCTCGATCAACGACGTGGTGCTCGCTGTCGTCACCGGGGCACTGCGCAATTGGTTGCTTTCTCGAGGCGAGCCCGTCACGGCGTCCTCCACGGTGCGGGCCATGGTGCCCATGTCGGTGTACGTCTCGGCCGATCGGGTCGGTTTCGGAGACGCGGCCGATCGGCCGGTCGAGGCGGCCGAGGAAGATCGCAGCGAGGTCTCGTCGTTTCTCGTCGACCTGCCCGTCGGTGAATCCAATGCCGTGGTGCGGCTCTCGCACATTGCGCACGCCACCGAGGCCCACTCCAAGCAGAGCCGCGGCGTCACCGCTCAGACATTGATGCGCATCTCCGGATTCGCGCCTGCGAGCCTGCACGCGATGGGCGCGCGAGCGGGTAGTCGGCTGTCCCAGCGGGTGTTCAATCTGATCGTCACCAATGCCCCCGGACCACAGTTCCCGCTGTATGTGGGCGGTGCGCGCATGCTCGAGATGTATCCGGTGTCGCCGCTGTTCGAGAACCAGGCGATGAGCATCGGGCTGACGTCCTACGACGGCTACGTGTTCTTCGGGCTCAATGCAGATCGAGGTGCCATGCCCGATGTGGACGTCGTCACGGCGCTTCTGCACGAGGCTCTGGAAGAGTTGGTCGACGCGAGTAACGAATCGAGAGTGTGAGGTCTTCTGTCATGCGTGTCTACGTTCCGGCGACGCTGGAGTTCTTGAAAGTGCTGTCGGCGGAGGGCGAGTTCAGCCCGGTCTCGCGCACGGCCTTCGCGGTGACACCGACACTGCGTGAGGCCTATTCGTCCGGCGACGACGAGGAGCTCTCCGAGGTGGCGATGGGGGAGGCCGCTCGGGCCTCTCTGCGGCTGATCGCCGCAGCGGTCGACGACGAGACCGACACCGGGACAGTCGCCGAAGGGGTGGTGTACCGGAGGGCGGTGATCGCGGCCGATGTCGACGATCCCACTCTGCGTCCCGATTTGGACGACGCCGTCGTCCGCCTCAAGGAGCCGTTGCGGATGGATCAGGTCGCGTCGGTCCACGTCGATCTCGAGGGGGCCGAATCGGCGGTCGCCAAGGCCGTAGCCGCGGTCGATGCCGCGGACATGGGAGACGAGGATGCGGAGTTCGTGCTGGGAGATGCCGAGGATCACACGCTCGCGTGGTACGCCCCGCAAGAGTTGTCGTTTCTGCTCGAACTGCTGTGATTCCGTCGTGTTCGTTCGCACACGATTCACACCGACACAGGTGTTCCCGAACCCGAACCTACGGTAGCGTAACCTCGATGACCGCAAGCGGTTCAGTATCTCGATCGAGGGGATGGAACACCCGATGGATCTGAAGAAGTGGCTGGAGGCTCCGGCGGCCGGAGTATCGGCCCCCAAGCGTCCGAGACTGAACATGGTGCGTGGTGCCTTCACCCGCATCACCACCCCCTTGTTGCCCGACGACTACCTTCATCTCGCGAATCCTCTGTGGTCGGCACGCGAACTCCGCGGCCGCATCGTGCGAGTGGAGAAGGAGACCGCCACGGCGGTGACCCTGGTGATCCAGCCGGGTTGGGGCTTCAATTTCGACTACCGGCCCGGCCAGTACATCGGGATCGGGTTGCACCTCGGCGGGCGATGGCACTGGCGTTCGTACTCGTTGACCTCCCCGCCGAACTGGGAGGACAAGCTGATCTCCATCACCGTCAAGGCGATGCCGGAAGGCTTCCTCTCCTCGCATCTGGTCGGCGGTGTGCCGCAGGGGACCATCGTTCGGCTGGCCGCCCCGAAGGGCAATTTCGCGCTGCCCGTGCCGCCGCCGAACAAGATCCTGTTCGTCACGGCCGGTAGCGGCATCACCCCGATCATCTCGATGCTGCGGGCCTTGGATCGCCACGGCGACATGCCCGACACCGTGCACATCCACTCGGCACCGACCGAGGACGAAGTCATGTTCGCGGCCGAGATCGCTGCGCTCGAGAAATCGCATCCGAACTTCACCTCGCATGTGCAGCTGACACGATCGGACGGCAAGTTCGCACTCGCCTCGCTCGACGAGCTCTATCCCGACTGGCGCACGCGCGACACCTGGGCGTGTGGACCGGCAGCACTGCTCGAGGAGATCGAGAAGACCTGGAAGCGAGAAGGAATCGAGGACCGGCTTCATCTGGAGCGGTTCGAGATCTCGCGCGCCGATACCTCCGGTGCCGGCGGCACCGTCACGTTCTCCAAGTCGGACAAGAAGACCACTGTCGACGGCGCGACCAGTCTGCTCGAAGCAGGCGAGAACGTCGGAGTTCAGATGCCGTTCGGCTGCCGGATGGGTATCTGCCAGACATGTGTGGTGCCGTTGACTTCGGGGCATGTCATAGACCTGCGTTCCGGTAAGGAACACAGCGAGGGCGACCGCGTCCAGACGTGCATTTCCGCAGCTGCGGGCGACTGCACATTGGAACTGTAGGTCTGTTTCTCGCACACTTCCTTCTCAGACTGTTCGGTTACGCTTACGTAGGTTGCCCACGTCGAAACCCGATATTTCGGGCACTGCACTCAACTGTTGGAGGACCCGGTGGCCATCACCGACATCAAAGAGTTCGCTCATCTCAGCGAAGCGGACATGGAAGCGTTCGGTCGCGAACTGGATTCGATTCGTCGAGACGTCGAAGACAGCCGTGGCGAGCGCGATGCCGCATACATCCGTCGGACCATCAGACTGCAGAGGTTGCTGGAGCTCGGCGGCCGCGCGGTGCTGCTCGGCAGCAAGTATCGGCCTGCTTGGATCGCCGGCACAGCGATGCTCAGTGTCGCCAAGATCATCGAGAACATGGAGCTCGGTCACAATGTGATGCACGGGCAATGGGACTGGATGAACGATCCGGAGATCCATTCCACCTCGTGGGAGTGGGACCAGACCGGGCCGTCCGAGCAGTGGAAGCGAGCCCACAACTACTCGCACCACACCTACACCAACATCGTCGGCATGGACGACGACATCGGCTTCGGAATTCTGCGCATGACTCGTGACGAGCCGTGGAAGCCGATCAATCTCGTTCAGCCGCTTGCCAACATCGTGCTGGCCACCACCTTCGAGTGGGGCATCGCGCTGCACGATTACGACGCGCAGAAGCAGTTGGACGGCGAGGATCAGAAGGGTCTGCTGAAGTCTCCGGCGAGCCGCGCTTTCGCGCGCAAGATCGCCAAGCAGGTCGGCAAGGATTTCGTCCTGTTCCCGGCACTGTCCGGCCCGGCGTGGAAATCCACGTTGACCGCCAACGCCACGGCCAACCTGGTCCGCAATCTGTGGGCCTACGCGGTGATCTTCTGCGGTCACTTCCCCGATGGCGCCGAGAAGTTCACGATCGGGCAGTTCGAGACCGAGACACGCCCCGAGTGGTACCTGCGTCAGATGCTGGGTAGTGCCAACTTCGAGGCCGGTCCGGTCATGGCCTTCATGAGCGGCAACCTCTGCTACCAGATCGAGCACCACATGTTCCCGGATCTGCCGAGCAACAGGTACTCGGAGATCGCCGAGAAGGTGCACGCTCTGTGTGAGAAGTACGATCTGCCGTACACCACAGGATCGCTCGGCAAGCAGTACTTGCTGGCGCTGCGGACCATCCACAAGCTGTCGCTGCCCGACTCGTGGTTGCGCGCCACGTCCGACAACGCTCCCGAGACGTCGTCCGAGCGACGATGGCGGGAGGGCGATTCGCCTACCGTCCACGCGCTTCGAATCGATCCGCTCACCGGGCAGCGTCGAGGTCTGCGTTCGGCAATGCAAGAGGCACGGGTGAGCTTGCGCAACGCCAAGAAGGAAGCCAAGCGTCAGGCCAAGAGCCTGCGTCGCTCGGGTGACCGCGTTCCGTTGTGAATCGTCACACAGATTTCCGCCACTAACCTACGGGACCGTAACTTACGATACGGTAGGTGACGGAATTGCACATGGCCTGATTACGCGAGCTGTGTGTTCACGACTGCCAGGAGGTTGTTTCCCATGGCGATTACGGACGTCAAAGAATACGCGCATCTGACCGATGCCGACATCGAGGCGTTGGGCCACGAGCTCGACTCCATCCGACGTGACATCGAAGCGTCCCGCGGCGAACGCGACGCCCGGTACGTCAAGAACACGATCCGCCTGCAGCGATCCCTCGACATCGGTGGCCGGGCCGTGCTTTTCTCCAGCCGCAAGCGTCCCGCTTGGCTGGTCGGCACCGCCATGCTCGGGGTCGCGAAGATCATCGAGAACATGGAGCTCGGCCACAACGTCATGCACGGCCAGTGGGACTGGATGAACGACCCTGAGATCCACTCCACGTCGTGGGAGTGGGACAACACGGGCCCGTCGGCTCACTGGAAGCAGACGCACAACTACATTCACCACAAGTACACCAACGTGCTCGGCATGGACGACGACGTCGGCTACGGTCTGCTCCGCGTCACCCGCGATCAGCGGTGGAAGCCCTTCAACATCGGCAACCCCGTCTACAACCTGCTGCTGCAGTTGTTCTTCGAGTACGGAGTGGCGCTTCAGCACCTCGAACTGGGCAAGGTCGCCAAGGGTCGAGTGCCCCGCGAGGAATTCGAGCAGAAGCGGCGCGAGGTGCTCGAGAAGGTCGGCAAGCAGATCGGCAAGGACTACATCCTGCACCCGTTGCTGACCGGACCTGCCTGGAAGAGCACGTTGACGGCGAACATCGTCGCCAACATGATCCGCAACGTGTGGACCAACACCGTCATCTTCTGTGGCCACTTCCCTGACGGTGCGGAGAAGTTCACCAAGTCCGACATGGAGGGTGAGACGCAGGGGCAGTGGTACCTGCGTCAGATGCTCGGCAGCGCGAACTTCAATGCCGGTCCCGTCATGGAGTTCATGAGCGGCAACCTCTGCTACCAGATCGAGCACCACCTGTTCCCGGACCTCCCCAGCAACCGCCTGCGGGAGATCAAGGTTCGAGTGCTCGAACTGGCGGAGAAGTACGACCTGCCGTACACGACCGGTTCGATCGTTCACCAGTACTTCCTGTCCTGGCGAACCATCGCGAAGCTGTCGCTGCCGAACAAGTACCTGAGGGCGACCAGCGACGACGCTCCCGAGACTGCGTCCGAGCGTAAGTGGGCCGACGCGCCGGCGGGCCTGTTCACCGTCGATCCCGAAACCGGCAAGCGTCGTGGTTTGCGCACCGCCATCGCAGAAACGAAGAAGCGCAAGGGAATCCGCAGGCTGGTCGGTAAGGCCGCGTAAGCCCTGCACCGAATTGGAGCCTGGTGGCAATCGACCCCGAAGCGGGTGGTTGCCTACCAGGCTTCGTTCGTTCGAATGGCCTCGAACAGTAGGCGGACCGAAACGACACCCTCCGGGGGCGTTGCCCGTTCTGTCGGGTCAGCCTGCCCAGCTGGTGAATCGACGCGATGACATCATCGCCGGCAAGGTGTGGTCGTCGACCTGCGTCCGATCGCGGGCTTTCGGCGCGGAGGCCCGTCAGTCGCTGCGGACGATCATGTCCACGGCCGCCTCGATGACGTCGTCGCTCGGGACGGTGTCGAACATCAGCGACGGGCAGGCGACCACGCCGGCGAGCATGGAGATGGCCGCTTCCAATCGTGGTCCTTGGAAGGACTTTTCGAGCATCTGCCGGACCGGACGCTGTGCATTGGTGTTGATGGCGTCCCGCAGTCGACCCACGGTTTCGACGCTCGCCCACTGGGCCATGGCGATGAGCACGCGATCGAGCCGCAGCTCGATCACTGCGTGGCGGAACAATTTCAATTCGGCGATCAAGTCGCTCCGCAGGTCGCCGGTGGCCTCGTGGTGAGGCATGTCTCCCAGGGCATCGAGCGCGACGAGCACGAGGTCGATTTTGGAAGGCCAATGTGAGTACAGGGTCGTCTTGGAGTACCCGGCGATCTCGGCTACTCGGGCGTGGGTCAACGCGTCCGAACCCTCTTGGGTGAGAACCGCCAAAGCGCTACGCGCGACGTCCGCTCGGGTGCGGGCCACCCGCGGTTCGGCGGGCACCGTGAGCTGCTCGAGCTTCTGTACGGATGTCATGTGTGTTTCACCTCGCCTCACGTGTGAAGCGGCTGACTATACGCCGCAGCGTCCAAAATAGCTGATGTACAGAAAGGCCAGTTCTGGATCGATTAATCACTAGTGAACTAATAGTTCAGTACAGTACGGTTAGTTCGTCCGGTAAGTATCACGCGCTCAGAGGTGAGAGATGATTCCCGAGGAACTAACTCAGTCACAGTTCGACACGGTGTACAACTTTTTGTCCCTGGTCATCGCCGCGCAGCTGTTCGGTTCGCTGTTTCTGCTCGCAGCTCAGCCGCGGGTGCTTGCGCGGTATCGCCAGGCCCTGGTTATCTCTGCGATCGTGTGTGGCATTGCTGCGTACCACTACTTCCGCATCTTCGAATCCTTCAAGTCCGCGTTCGTCACCGACGCCCAGGGTGGGCGCGGAACGTACGTTCAGGCGGTGGGCGAGTCCTTCAACGAGGGGTATCGCTACGTCGACTGGTTGCTCACGGTCCCGCTGCTGCTGACCGAGCTCATCGTCGTTCTGGCACTTGCCAAGAAGCTGCAGGCTTCGTTGCTCTACCGACTGATTCCGGCGTCTGCTCTGATGATCGCACTGGGTTACCCGGGGGAGATCAGTGCTGACAACACCATTCGAAACGTCTTCGGATTGCTGTCCACCATCCCGTTCCTGTACATCCTCTACGTGCTCTTCGTAGAGCTGACGCGTTCGCTCGACCGGCAGCCCCCGGCAGTGCGCCAAACCGTCAGTCGGATGAGGATTCTTCTGCTGGCCACCTGGGGTGTATACCCGATCGCTTACATCATTCCGCTGTACTTCTCGGACACCGGTGCCACGGCATGGGTTGCGAAGCAGGCTGGATACTCGATCGCCGACATCCTCGCCAAGGTGCTGTACGGCCTGTTGATCTACAAGATCGCTCGCCTGAAGTCCTTCGCCGATGACCCCGATTTCGCGGCGCGGGAAAATGAGCTCGAAGTTCGGCCCGCGTCGGCCGGGAAGAACGGCTCGTAGCGCACGATCGTGAGTCTCACGGAACAATCGGGCGACTCGACGACAAGCACCACCGCCCCATTGCTGACTGCTGCGACATGGTCGCGGTGGTTGGTGGTGGGGACGGTGGTGATGTCGAGCGGCCACCTGATCGGGCTGCCCGCCATCACCGCGCCGGTGGCGTTGGTTGTCGCGGGCGTGGCTTTCCTCGCAGGGATCCCGCACGGGGCGATCGACCATCTGATGGCAAAGCGATTGTCGGGGGGTGCACCGCTACTGGCGGTAGCCGCGGTCTATGCGGGCGCGGCTGCCGCAGCATGGGCACTGCTGGAGTGGGTCGGTCCGATCGCCTTGGTCGCGGCCGTGCTGTTCAGCGCGGTGCATTTCGGAATGGGGGAACTCGAGGTCTCCCGGTTGCTGACCGGGTGGCTGCTACGACGGATTCCGGCTGCTGCGATCGTCGTAGCGGGCTCCGGTGCTCTGGTGTTGCCGTTGGCGCGTTCGGGCGATCAGCTCCTTCGAGTGGCGACAGCTGTTTCGCCGGAGTTGGCCGTTCTCATTTCGGCTGCGCCGGTTCAGATGGCACTGGTGTCGACGTGGTGCGTTGCGGCGTCCGTCGCAGTGGCCGCCGTCCTGCGGTCGGGGCATCGAACCGTGGCGCTCGATGTCGTACTCATCGGTGCCCTCGGGATGGCGGCGCCACCGCTGGTGGCCTTCGCAGTGTGGTTCGGCTGCTGGCACGCGCTGCGCCACACCGCGCGATTGTTGACGGTAGAGCCCGGCTGCGCCGCACTCCTCGGCGATGGTCGGGGGCGCGCGGCGACCTGGCGGCTGGTTCGGCTTTCCGCAGTGCCGTCGCTGGCGGCGTTGACAGCGGTGCTCGCCCTCGGCTGGTTCACCGTTGCGTCACCGAACCCGACGACGATGGTGGCCGAGGTGCTTCGCCTCCTGCTCGCGCTCACCGTGCCGCACATGGTGGTGGTCTGGTGGCTCGATTCCGTGCCCTCTCGGCAGGTGCACGGGCCCGGCGCACGACCGGCTGCGGCACCGTCACCATCCGAGTCCAGACACAGACTTCGACCGCTGCCGAGTTCCTACCTGTCCATAGCTACCAAGCGTCGTTCGTTCGAACGGCTTCGAGGAGCAGACGCACGGCGGCGACACGTCGAGCAGCATCGCCGGTGAGAGTGTCGAGCGCGCACTCGGGATCGGCGGGCGGGCCGAGGTGCGTGCATCCACGCGGGCAGTTCTCGATCGTGTCGGCCAGGTCGGAGAACGCTGCGACGACGTTCTCGGGGGAGATGTGCGCCAGTCCGAACGACCGGATCCCGGGAGTGTCCACCACCCAGCCGCCGCCGGGAAGCGGTAGCGCCACCGACTGCGTCGAGGTGTGGCGGCCCTTGCCGACGCCCGAAACCACCCCCGTGGCGCGATAGGCGTCGGGCACCAGCCGGTTGACGAGCGTGGACTTTCCGACGCCCGAGTGTCCGATGAGCGCGGTCACCGAGTTCGTCAGCATCGAGGTCAGCTCCGTGAGGTCCTCGGACTGGCCCGCCAGCACCACCGGTACGTCGAGATCGGCAAAGGCGGCGGTGAATTCTTCGGGGTCGGCCAGATCGCTCTTGGTCAGGCACAGAACGGGTTCGAGTCCGCCGACGTACGCCGCCACGAGTGCTCGTTCGACGAAGCCGGTGCGAGGAGGTGGGTCGGCGAGCGCGGCGACTATGAGCAGCCGGTCGGCATTGGCCACCACGACGCGCTCGAACGGGTCGGTGTCGTCCGCGGTGCGGCGCAACACCGTCCGCCGCTCGGCCACGCGCACGATGCGAGCCAGAGTGTCGACCTTGCCCGACAGATCTCCGACGATACCGACCTCGTCTCCGACCACGATCGGAGTTCGGCCCAGCTCGCGGGCGCGCATCGTCACGACCGGCCGTTCCGGGTCACCGTCGAGCACGCATCCCCATCGGCCGCGGTCGACGGACACGACCATGCCTGCTTCTGCGTCGTTGTGTTCGGGTCGAGTCTTGGTCCGTGGTCGCGAACTCTTGCCCGGTCGGATCCGAACGTCGGACTCGTCGTACCGGCGCGCGGTCAGGAGCCGACCCCACTCGGTGTCGATGCGGACAGCATTGCGTCCCATAGCGTTTCGAAGCCGGGGAGCGTCTTGGCGGTGGTGCCGATGTCGTCCACCTCGACCCCGGGTACCCGCAGTCCGACGATCGCGCCTGCCGTCGCCATCCGGTGGTCGGCGTAGGAGTGCCAGACGCCTGCGTGCAGCGGTGCCGGATCGATTCGGATGCCGTCGTCGGTCTCGACGGCGCGTCCGCCGAGTCGGACGATCTCGGTTGTCAGTGCAGCGAGTCGGTCGGTCTCGTGGCCACGCAGATGGGCGATGCCACGCAGAATCGACGGCCCCTCGGCCAATGCGGCGAGCGCCGCGACCGTTGGGGTCAGTTCGCCGATATCGTGGAGATCGAAATCGATGCCGCGCAACGTATCCGGGCCCTCGACGGTCAGGATGCCTGCGGTCAGGTCGACTCGAGCGCCCATCAGGGTGAGTATCTCGCGGAATGCGTCGCCGGGCTGAGTGGTCGATTCGGGCCAATTCGGCACGCGCACTCTGCCTTTCGTCACCACCGCTGCAGCGAGGAAGGGGGTGGCGTTGGACAGGTCCGGCTCGATGGTCCAGTCGATCGGCGCGACCGGGCCTGGGTGCACCCGCCAGGTGTTCGCGTCACCACCGGACTCGGGGGTATCGACTCGGACGCCCGCACGCCGCAACATCTCCACGGTCATGTCGATGTGCGGCATCGACGGAACGGGCTTGCCGATGTGGTGGATTTCGATTCCCTCGTCGAAGGCCGCAGCGGAGAGCATCAGACCGGAGACGAACTGCGAAGAGCCCGAGGCGTCGATCTCGACCGATCCGCCGCGCAGCGAACCGGTGCCACGCATCGTGAACGGCAGCGCGCTGCCGTCGATCTCGGCCCCCACCGCGCGCAGAGCGTCGAGGATCGTGTCGAGCGGTCGGATACGTGCCTGCTCGTCGCCGTCGAACGACACTTCGCCTGCGGCGAGCGCAGCCAGGGGTGGCACGAAGCGCATGACGGTACCTGCCAGCCCGCAGTCGACGGCTCCTCCGCGCAGCGGTGCCGGAGTCACCCGCAACGACGTCCTGTCGTCCTCCGCGGCCTCGATATCGATGCCCAAGGTTGTCAGGGCGTCGATCATGAGATCGGTGTCACGGCTGCGCAGGGCACCGGTGATCGTCGACGAGCCGGTGGCGAGCGAGGCGATGATCAGTGCGCGATTGGTGATCGACTTCGATCCGGGCAGAGTGACTGTCGCGTCGATGGGTGCGACGGCGGCGGGGGCTGTCCAATTGCTCACCCGTCCATCTTCTCTCATTCGGGATCAGCGCGCGGCGATGGGCGCGGATGTAGCGGCTGTGAGCCGGACGAGATCGGCCGGTGCGAGTTCGATCTCGAGTCCGCGCCGACCTCCACTGCACAGAATCGTCTCGAAACCGAGGGCCGAAACGTCGATCGCGGTGGGCAGGGATCTGCGTTGGCCGAGAGGTGAGATACCGCCGAAGACGTACCCGGAGGAGCGCTCGGCGGCAGTCCTGTCGGCCATCGTGATCTTTCTGGTGGACAGCGCGGCGGCCGCGGCCTTGAGCGAGAGCGTCGTCGTCACCGGGACGATCGCCACCGCCAGCGAGCGATCCGCTCGTTCGACGACGAGAGTCTTGAAGACCTGTTCGGGCCGAACGCCGAGTCGTTCGACGAGTATCTGTGCCGCCTCCTCGCCGTAGGACTGCGCCCGTGCGTCGTGGTCATACGAATGCACGGTGTGCGCCACCTTTCGTGCGGTGAGCAGCGCGAGAGCAGGTGTGGACGCAGCCATTCACGGGACTCTAGCGATCGGGCGGGAACACGGCGGCACGACGCCGTGTTGTGCAACAACAGATACGAATGCAGGTGGAAGGAATGACGAATGGCAGTGCTGACCGCGGGACGTCCCCTCGCGCTGAAGGGGGTGATCTCTTCGCAGAAGTCGACTTCGGGCGCGGTAGCCTGGGCGGTGGAAGCTATCGAAGGGATCAGCGTGACAGAAGCCAGCAATCCCGTCGCTGACGTGGACGACGAGAAGGCGATCGCGGAGCGCAGAGCTGCCGAGACCGAGGCGCAGTTGACCGAGCGCTTCGAGCGCGACGCGCTGCCGATGCTCGATCAGCTCTACGGCGCAGCTCTGCGTATGACGCGCAACCCCGCCGACGCCGAGGATCTGGTTCAGGAGACGTTCGTGAAGGCCTACTCGGCTTTCCGGTCGTTCCGTGAGGGCACGAACCTCAAGGCGTGGCTGTACCGAATTCTCACCAACACCTACATCAACTCCTACCGCAAGAAGCAGCGTCAGCCCGCTCAGTACCCGACCGACGAGATCAGTGACTGGCAGCTCGCCGCCACCGCCGAACACACGTCGACGGGGCTGCGTTCCGCCGAGGTCGAGGCTCTGGACGCGTTGCCGGACGACGACATCAAGGCGGCGCTGCAGTCTCTACCCGAAGAGTTTCGGATGGCTGTCTACTACGCCGACGTCGAGGGGTTCCCGTACAAGGAGATCGCCGAGATCATGGGCACTCCCATCGGCACGGTGATGTCGCGTCTGCACCGCGGACGCAAGCAGCTGCGGGGCCTGCTGGCAGGGGTTGCACGCGAGCGTGGTTTCAACCGGGACGGCGCAGTCGACCGGCACGAGCAGGAGGTAGTCCAGTGACGGGCACCGGAAAGATCGATAGCGGGAACGACGGCGACGCACAGTTCGAGCGTCTCGACTGCTCCGCGGTGATCGCGGACGTATGGGTCATGCTCGACAACGAGTGCGACGAGGCCAGTCGATCCCGTCTGCAGAAGCACATCGACGAGTGCGGGTCGTGCTTCGAGGCCTACGGCATCGAAGAGAAGGTGAAGCGGCTCATCTCGCGTAAGTGCGGGGGAGATCAGGCTCCGGCCGGACTACGCGAACGACTCAGTGTCGAGATTCGACGAACAGTGCTGATACGTCAGACGGACTCCGAATAACCGCAGGGCCGAACAACCGACGAGGGGCCGAGAAGCACATGCTTCTCGGCCCCTCGCGGCTTGTGGCAAACCGTCAGCTGTTCGGACGTTTGCCGTGGTTGGCCTTGTTGCCCTTACGAGCACGTTTCTTACGTCCACGCTTTCCCATGATGGGCTCCTCTCGTTTGTTCACTACAGTCTCCCACGTGTGATTGGCTTACTGTGACGGGCCTGGTCTCGTGTGGGTGTCCAGCGCAGTTCGTGGTGACGTGAGAGAGGGGTTCGCCGATGTCCGAGGACGTTCGCGCGGAAATGGTGTCCACTGTGTTTCAGGTGGTCGTGGCCCGAGGCGATGCCGTCGAGGTCGGTGACACCCTCGTGATACTGGAATCGATGAAGATGGAAATTCCTGTGCTGGCCGAGACCGCAGGGACGGTCACGTCGGTGGACGTCGCGGTGGGCGACGTCATTCAGCAGGGCGACCTCATCGCCGTCGTGTCCTGAGCAACGATCACGTGAGATCTCGTGTCGACCCTCAGTGACCTTCTGGCCGAGCACACCGACCTCCCCGGTGTTGCGGTGGACCATCTCCAACGCGTCGTAGGCGAGTGGCAGCTGCTGGCCGACCTGTCTTTCGCCGATGTGCTGCTGTGGGTCGGCACGGACGACGTGTCCAGTGGGACTGCCGACGTACTGTGTGTGGCCCAGTGCCGGCCGACGACCGCGCCCACGGTCTTCACTCACGACATCGTGGGAACGACGATATCCGAATCCGAGCACCCCGATGTGATGGTCGCGCTGCAGCAGCGGAAGATCGTGCACGGAGGCGTGGTGACGCGAACCGAGAGCATTCCGGTGCGCTGCGGAGAGCACGTCATCGCGGTGCTGACCCGCGATACCAATCCCGCGCAGCTCCGACCGCCGAGTGCCCTCGAGGTGGCGTATCGAGAATGCGCCGACGACCTGTGTCTGATGATCAGCGAAGGCACGTTTCCCACCCCCGAAGAGCGCACCGATGTGAACTCGTCCCCCCGCGCAGGCGACGGATTCATTCGCGTCGACACCGAGGGGCTGGTGGACTACGCCAGTCCCAACGCCCTCTCGGCGTACCACCGGATGGGATTGACGACCGAGCTGTCCGGCCGGGATCTGGCGTCGGTCACGCGGTCGCTGGTCACCGACCCTTTCGACTCGCAGGAAGTGGCCGATCACATCAGGTCGTCGCTCAACGGCAACGTGGGACACCGGATGGAGGTCGATGCCCGCGGTGCCACCGTTCTCGTGCGCACGCTGGCCCTGCAGCCGCGCGGAAGGTCTGCCGGGGCGGCCGTGTTGATCCGCGACGTCACCGAGGTCAAGCGCCGCGATCGTGCTCTGCTCAGCAAGGACGCGACCATTCGGGAGATCCACCATCGGGTGAAGAACAACTTGCAGACGGTGGCGGCGCTGCTCCGACTTCAGTCGCGCCGACTCGAGAACGAGGAAGCGCGCACGGCGTTGTCCGAGTCGGTCCGCCGAGTCACGTCCATTGCACTCGTGCACGAAATGCTGTCGATGTCGGTGGACGAGGAAGTGGACCTCGACGAGATCGTCGATCGATTGGTGCCGATCATGCTGGACATCGCCACGGTCAATCCGAGGGTGCGAGTGGTGCGCGAGGGCAAACTCGGAGTCTTCTCGGCCGAACGCGCGACGCCCTTGGTGATGGTGCTCACAGAGCTGGTGCAGAACGCGATGGAGCATGGATTCGACGCCGGGTCGGCCGGTGTCGTCCGAATCGGAGCCGACCGATCCGCGAAATGGCTGGATGTTGTCATCCACGACGACGGGCGCGGTTTGCCCACCGGGTTCTCGCTGGAACGCTCGGACGGCCTCGGGCTGCAGATCGTGCGCACTCTGGTCTCGGTGGAGCTGAACGGATCGCTGGGTCTGCATCCCGCGGCGGGTGGGGGAACCGACGCGATGCTGAGGGTTCCTCTGGGACGGCGTGTGCCCAGGCCCTGATGCACGTTCGGTGAACAGTGCGTAACGGGCTCGTCGACCGCCAGAGGGACCCTGGAGGCCCGTGGAACGCAGAAAGCCCGGTATCCGCTACAGCGGATACCGGGCCTCGAGCGTGTGCTGGTTTCGCGTCCTAGACGGAGCTGCGTGCGCGCGTACGTGCGTTGCGTCGCTTGAGTGCACGGCGCTCGTCTTCACTCATTGCGCCCCATACTCCTGCGTCCTGGCCGGATTCGAGTGCCCAGGACAGGCATTCAGCGGTGACGGGGCACCGAGTACAGACGACTTTGGCATCGGCGATCTGCGCGAGCGCCGGACCACTGTTTCCCACCGGGAAAAATAGTTCCGGATCTTCATCGCGACAAATTGCCTTGTGGCGCCAGTCCATCCTCTGCTCCTTACCGGGCGCCGAAGCGCCGTTTCGTTTCTCTTCTGTTCACGAGTGGGTAACCAATGTTTCCGCACTGTTGCTTGTGAATGCTTTCACGAACTCAGGTGAAGTCAAGGGGTACGCGCGTGACCGTGGTCAAGCTCACTCTGTTAGGCTCGCTTTAGCCTTCTGCGCTCCTTTGTACCCCGAGTGAACAGATTTCGCTCGTGATTTCACAGAAAGTGCGCTCTGCGCCTCAGTGGTACTCGGCACACGCGGCCCCTCACATGCTCGGCGCAACCACCTGCAGCGCGTCGGGAGTGGAGAAGAACTCGGCCTCGGTGCGTTCGCCCAGGTAGTCGCCGTCCATCTGCAAACCGACCGGTTCTGCTGAGGAAATACGGACGCTCGGTACATCGTCGATACGAATCAGCTTGCGAGACTTCGGTTCTGCACCTTTGGCAAGCAGCTGGCGAGAGACCCGCAACGTAGGGAACAACGCAGTCGAGCGCATGCCGAACACTCCGAGACCCGAATCGAAACCGGTACCCGGATTGGTGTGCACCGGCCTCTGGTTCAAATAAGTCCACGGACTCGAATTCGACACGAACGCATAGTGGACTCCCTCGAACGGATCCCGACCCGGAACCTCCACCGTCAACCGAGCCGGCTGCCGCTTGTGCTTGAAGAACTCCTGCACAGCCGACCGCAGATACCGCGTCGCAGACACCGGCTTGCCGTCCTTACGGCCGGCATCGATCGCCCGACACACATCGGCATCCAGACCCATACCCGCGTTGAAAGTGAACCAGCGATTGTCGCAATGCCCCAACCCGATCGTCCGCCGCGCCCGTGCATCGAGCAGCCCGATCAACTGATTCGTCGCCGCCACCGGATCCGCCTCGATACCCAACGAACGAGCGAACACATTCGCACTACCGCCAGGAACGACCGCGATCGGCGGAATCGCACCGATCGTCACCGCCTGCATCGACGTCGGCAACGGCACCCCGAGCAAACCGTTGATCACCTCGTTGACCGTCCCGTCGCCACCGTGAACGATCACCAAACCCATCCCGTCCTCACGGGCACCCCGAGCCAGCTCCGACGCATGATCACGATGAGTCGTCTGCGCAACCGTCACCCGCACCCGACTCGACAATGCATGAGCCAACAGATCCCGAGCCGCAGCAGTCGTAGAAGTCGCATTGGGATTGACGATCAGCAGCGCACGCACGAGCAATGACACTAACCGGGTCGTTCCGCACGCTCCACTCCGGTCACCTGGGTCGTTCCGCAGGCTCCACTCCGGTCACCTGGGTCGTTCCGCAGGCTCCACTCCCGCCCCTGGGTCGTTCCGCAGGCTCCACTCCCGCCCCTGGGTCGTTCCGCATGCTCCACTCCCGGTTGCCTAGGCTGGTCGCGTGTCCACCTCACCCGAGAACCTCACCCCGCCGGCCACGTTTCGATCCGCCGGGGCGCTCGTCGCAGCGCAGGGCGTGGCGTCGTTGGTGGCCGCGATAGTCCTACTCGTCCGAGCGTTCTCCGGAGAGGGGGAGAACGCAGTGGCCAACGGGTACGGCACCGCCGGGTGGTTCGGTGTCCTCGGCATCGGAGTCGGAGCCGCAGGCGTCGCCCTGGTCCTCGGAAAACGCTGGGGACGATCCATCGCCACCGTCGTACAGCTACTGCTGCTGCCCGTCGTGTGGTCGCTGTTGACCGGATCGCATCAGACCGTCTACGGCGTCGCCCTCGGAGTCGTGGTCGTCGGCGTGCTCGTCTTGCTGTTCAGCCCGCCGTCCTCTCGGTGGATGGCCGCCGAATACAGCGACGTCGACGACGACTTCCGATGACGTAGTCGCTTCAACGCGCCTGGATGGCCAACTCGACCAATGCATCCTCGGTCAGGCGGAACGTGGTCCACTCGTCCTGTGGCTCTGCCCCGAGCGATCGGTAGAAGCCGATCGACGGGGTGTTCCAGTCCAGAACCGACCAGGCCAACCGCGTGTACTGCCGATCGACGCATTCGGCGGCCAACGCGGCAAGCAGTGCAGTTCCGAAGCCTTCTCCCCGCGCGGCGGGTTGCACGTAGAGATCCTCCAGATAGATTCCGTTGACTCCGTCCCACGTGGAGAAGTTCAAGAACCACAGCGCGCACCCCACCACCGTCCCCTCGTGCTCGGCGACGTGCGCGAACACCGACGGCTGCGCTCCGAACAGAGCGGAGCGAAGCTGCTCGTCTCGAACGGTGCACAGCGAGGACGACTTCTCGTATGCGGCGAGTTCGTGCACGAGAGCGGTGACGGCGGGAACATCGGCCTCGGTGGCGCGGCGAATCATCCTGGGTTTCCTTTCGGTGCCGTGGCGGCGGTGAGGATCGACGGGTGCACGTTGTGTGCGACGAGCTGGCGGAACGAATGCTCGAAGCCGAGCAACGAGTACGCGGCGGGCGAGAGGGCGAAGCGTTTGCCCTCGGTGATGGGGGCCTCGGTCCAGCCGGCGATCAGTGCGCGCGAGAAGTGGCCGTGACCGACCAACACGACGTCGCGGCCGCTCAACAGCGGCAGGACGACCGAGAGCACCATGTCGACGCGCACGGCGATGTCGCCGATGGACTCACCACCCGGACATGGATGCGTCCAGACGGTCCAGTGCGGCACAGTTTCGTGGATCTGCGTCGACGTGATGCCTTCGTAGTCTCCGTAGTCCCACTCCGACAACGCATCCCACGTCCGATCGACCTCCAGGCCTGCGAGCTCGGCGGTTCGACGTGCGCGCTCTCGCGGGCTCGTGATCACCAGAGGATCGCGCAGGTTCAGTAATCGGAGCAGCGATCCGGCCTCGACGGCCTGTTGCTCGCCGACGCTGGTGAGGGGGACATCGGTGTTACCGGTGTGCTTGCCGGCAAGCGCCCATTCGGTCTCGCCGTGCCGGAGTAGAACGACTCTGCCTGCCTCGACGCCGCCGTGTGTGGTCATGGAACGATCATGCCTGCCCTCGCGATGTGGCCCTTGTCGTAGTCGACCTGCGGATGTGTCCGATTTGTCGATTGAGTACAGACCTACCGGCCGGTTACTCTCGTTCCGAATCGTCACGGCCATGGGCGACGCAGCTCTGTCCGTCGTGCCGCACAGCTCCTTCTCATCGACTTGGAGAACCATGACCGACCTGCAGAAGCCCGTGTCGCCTGATTCTCCGGAGAAGCTCGACGGCGCGTTGCTGAAGATCGCCGGGGTCGTCGTGCTCGGGGCCATCATGTCGATACTCGACGTCACCGTCGTCAGCGTCGCGCTCCGGACCTTCACCGACGTCTTCGAGACCACTTACGCCAATGCCGCGTGGACGATGACGGGCTACACGCTTGCCCTGGCCACCGTCATACCGCTGACGGGGTGGGCTGCCGATCGATTCGGAACCAAGCGCCTCTACATCACGGCACTGGTGCTGTTCGTCCTCGGTTCGGTGCTGTGCAGCTTCGCGTGGGACATCACCTCGCTCATCGTCTTTCGAGTGCTGCAGGGCCTCGGCGGAGGCATGCTGATGCCACTGGGCATGACGATCATGACTCGGGCCGCAGGCCCGGAGCGGATCGGGCGCGTGATGGCCGTGCTCGGTGTCCCGATGCTCATCGGGCCCATCGCGGGGCCGATCCTCGGAGGCTGGCTGATCGAGGCGGCGAGTTGGCACTGGATCTTCCTCATCAATCTGCCGATCGGCATCCTCGCTCTGATCGCGGCCGTGCTGATCTTCCCCAAGGACAACCCGACTCCGTCCGAGTCCTTCGATTTCCGCGGCATGCTGATGCTCTCGCCCGGCCTCGCACTGTTCCTCTACGGCGCGTCCTCGGTGGTCGAAACCGAAACCGTTCTCGCGGTGAAGGTGCTGGTCCCGGTCATCGTCGGGCTCGTGTTGATCGTCCTGTTCGTGTTCCATGCACTGCGCGTGCAGCATCCGCTGATCGATCTACGGCTGTTCCGGAACAGGTCGCTCACCGTGGCCGTGATCACCACGACGCTCTTCATGGTGGCCTTCATGGGCGCGGGTCTGCTGTTCCCGAGCTATTTCCTGCTTCGTGGCGAAACGACGCTGACCGCCGGGCTGCTGCTCGCACCCCAGGGCATCGGTGCGATGCTCGCGATGCCGATCGCCGGAGTGATCGCCGACAAGTTCGGTCCCGGCAGGATCGTGCTGGTGGGGATGGTGCTCATCACCGCAGGGATGGCGGTGTTCACTCGGGTCGGCACCGACACCTCGTACACCGTGCTCATCGGCGCATTGTTCGTCATGGGACTCGGACTCGGTTCGACGATGATGCCCATCATGACGGCTGCGCTGCAGACGTTGACCGACGAGACGGTTGCGCGCGGCTCGACGTTGATGAACATCGTCCAGCAAGCGGCCGGGTCGATAGGTACCGCACTGATGTCGGTGGTGCTGACCGCTCAGCAGAAGCCCGCACTGACCGCAACCAGCCAGGTCGAGGCCTTCGACATCTCGGCCAGGGCCTTCGGGACCACCTTCATGGTCGCGTTGGTTCTGATCGTCGTCACGTTCGTTCCCGCCTTCTTCCTGCCCCGGACGAAGCACGTGACCGAGCGGTCCGCGGCACCGATCTCGCTGCACTGACGCGCCCGAGAGATGCCGAACCCTCGCTCATCGGCTCGATGTAAGCAAGGATCAGGGCCGTGACGACAATTCTCGCGGTTGCGAATCAGAAGGGCGGCGTCGCCAAGACCACCACGGTGGCTTCGCTCGCGGCTGCGCTGCATGCTCTCGATCGACGAGTCCTGGTGGTCGACCTCGACCCGCAGGGCTGTCTGACGTTCTCCCTCGGACACAATCCCGACAAGCTCGATTCCTCGGTGCACGAGGTGCTGACCGGGGATGCGAAGGTCGAGGACGTGCTGATCGAGACTGCGGAAGGAATCGTTCTGCTTCCGGCGACGATCGATCTCGCAGGTGCGGAAGCCCTGCTGCTGATGCGCGCGGGTCGCGAGTTCGCGCTCAAGCGAGCACTCGCGCCGATCCTCGAGGACTTCGATGTCGTCGTCATCGATTGTCCGCCGTCGTTGGGGGTGCTGACCCTCAACGGCCTCACTGCCGCACAGTCGGTGCTCGTGCCCCTGCAGTGCGAGACCCTCGCTCATCGCGGGGTCGGGCAGTTGTTGCGAACGGTGTCCGAGGTGCAGCAGATCACCAACCCCGATCTGACGCTGCTCGGTGCCCTTCCCACACTGTTCGACGCCCGCACCACGCACAGCAGGGATGTGCTCGGCGACGTCTCGGACCGCTACTCGTTGCCGGTTCTCGCACCGCCGATTCCGCGGACCGTACGCTTCGCCGAGGCCAGTGCCTCGGGCGCGACGGTAATCTCGGGACGAAAGAACAAGGGCGCACAGGCTTATCGAGAACTTGCCGAGAATCTGCTGGCGTACTGGGACGGTAAAGCCGATCTGAAGACATACGATCCGGCGGAGTAGAACGAAGCCCGTGCCGGCGGGTCAGCCGAGAGCGACCACGTCGGAACCGCGTTGCTCGACGATCACATCGCCGATCACCGACATCTGTATCGGGCCGTCGTAATCGCCTCGGTCGACCGGAATGTCGGCCGTCGAGACTCCGGTGGAGAGATCGACCACCGAGATGCCGTCGGGCACCGGCAGCAGGAGTCGGCCTGCCATGACCGCTCCACTTCCGAGGGCTCCGGGGACGGTCCAGAGAGGGCTCAGGTTGTTGGAATCGAACGCCTGGACCCCCGTGCCGGTGAACCAGGTGAGAGCCGAACCTGCCTTCGTCGCAGGAAGATTCGGGGTAGGGGAGGAGCCGGCCGGGAGAGTGAATTCGGACAGTTTCGCGGCCGCGTCGTCGTAGAGTCCTACCCGGTCGGGCGCGCCGTTCTCCGCTGGAATGTACAGCGCGACAACGCTGCCCGTGATCGCGATGATCTGCCCGGCAGTGGGTGCGTCGGATCGGGGAACGAGTTCCGGTACCACCGTCGACCCGTACTCCTCAGGCTTACCGGCGTCCTTGGGTGCAGGATTCATCAGCGACAATCGGGCAGCGGTCTCTCCCGGGCACTGTTCGAGCACAGCCGTCCGCGAGTTCGTCGACGCCGAGGACAGCAGCGTGCACCCGGTTCGCGGCTGACTACCCGGATTGACCGGGGCATCGACTCGACCGTATTCGAGTGTGCGCACCATGTCCGACCGCCACAGCTCCATGCGAGTGTCGCCCCTCGACGTCACGTAGGTGCCGTCGGAGGACAGGCGGACCGCATCGTCGGCGTCGGAAGTGCGTTGTGCCTTGCGCTCTCCGGTCGGCCCGTCGAGTTCCGTCACCTGAGAGCAACCGCGATCGTCGCGGTAGACCGCGACCGCGGTGTTCCACGACGAGACCACCGAGCAGAGCGGGAGATCTCTCGAGTACGACCAGGATTGCTCTCCTGACCGTGGATCGCGGCCGAGGACGGAGCCCCCGTCCGCCGTCACCACCGTGGACCCGGTGACGACAGGGAGCGGGGTTCGCGTCGAATCCGTCGCTGCACTCGGCGCACGCCACAGTTCGGTGAGCGCAGTGGGCACCGCGAGCGCGGGCTCGGCCTGAGCCAGCGGCTCCTCGGCGGGGATCGATGTGGTTCCGCGAGCGTCACCGGTGAACCAGGCGATGCTCGCGGCAACCACTACCACCACCGCGATGACGGCGGCGACGACGAGGTCGGTTCTCGTCCTTCGTTCTGGAGCCAGCACGGCGGGAGATTACTCCGACGCGCTCGCAGTCGAGGATCCGGCGTCTGCGGACGATCCACTGGGGCGCCGACGCCTGCGGCGGCGCGGCGCAGTCTTGGTGACCGTGTCTGCGGACGCCGCATCGGACGTATCCGACTGTTCGGCAACCGATTTCGTTGTTGGTGCGGAATCGTTCTGCGCAACGCTGGTTGCGGCGGTGTTGTCGCCGTCCTGCCCTGCGCGGGTGCGACGCCGACTGCGCGAGCGGCGCGGCTTGGTAGCCGAAGACGCGTCGGCCGCAGGCGCTGCCGTCGCCTCGCCGTCGTCCGCCTTCTCCGGGGCGCGCGAGGGTGCCTTGCGTACCGTGCCGGTGGCGTCGGTGGCGATACCGAGGTCGGTGAACAGGTGCGGCGAGCTCGAGTAGGTCTCGACCGGATCCGGCATGCCGAGATCGAGCGCCTTGTCGATCAGCTGCCAACGGGGGATGTCGTCCCAGTCGACCAGGGTGACCGCGATGCCGGTGCGCCCGGCACGGCCGGTGCGGCCGATGCGGTGCACGTAGGTCTTCTCGTCCTCGGGGCACTGGTAGTTGATGACGTGGGTGACGTCGTCGATGTCGATACCGCGGGCCGCGACGTCGGTCGCCACCAGAACGTCGATCTTGCCCGTCCGGAACGACTTGAGGGCCTTCTCGCGCTGGACCTGGCCGAGGTCACCGTGCACGGCACCGACCGAGTATCCGCGCTCGGCCAGCTCGTCGGCGACCTTCTGGGCGGTGCGCTTGGTGCGGGTGAACACCATGGTCGCGCCGCGACCCTCGGCCTTGAGAACCTTGGCGACCATCTCGACCTTGTCGAGGGCGTGGGCCCGGTAGACGTGCTGGGCGGTGCGGTCGTGGACGGCCGAGGACTCCGCCTCTTCGGCGCGGATGTGCGTCGGCTGAGTCAGGAACGTCCGGGCCAGAGTGATGATGGGGCCGGG
The DNA here is from genome assembly GCF_033142325.1 of Rhodococcus sp. IEGM 1370. NCBI lineage: Bacteria > Bacillati > Actinomycetota > Actinomycetes > Mycobacteriales > Nocardiaceae > Rhodococcus > Rhodococcus sp. IEGM 1370. The sequence continues at coordinate 164,844 of NZ_JAWLRY010000002.1, forward strand.
CATCGTCGCCGAGAACAGCATCGTCTGACGCTTGTCGGGAACCATGCCGAGGATGCGCTCGATGTCGGGGAGGAACCCGAGGTCGAGCATCTCGTCGGCCTCGTCGAGGACCAGGACTCCGACCTTGCCGAGGATCAGGTGGTTCTGCTTGGCGAGGTCGAGCAGTCGGCCCGGGGTGCCGACGACGACGTCGACGCCGTTCTGCAACGCGCTGATCTGCGCCTCGTACGGACGGCCACCGTAGATGGAGAGCACCTTGACGGGGCCGTTCGCGCCGCTGAGGTACTTGGACGCGTTCTCGAGGTCGGAGCTGACCTGAACGCACAGTTCACGGGTCGGCACGATCACCAGGGCGCGGGGAGTGCCGTCGAGCGGGGAGGTACCGGAGTTGTCCGTGGCGAGTCGGTGCAGCAGGGGCACCCCGAAGCCGAACGTCTTGCCCATTCCGGTGCGTGCCTGACCGATGAGGTCGTCGCCCGCGATGGCGAGCGGCAGCGTCAACTCCTGGATGGCGAACGTGCGCTCGATTCCCATCTCGGAGAGCGCGCGAACGATGGTGGGGTCAACGTTCAGCTCGGCGAACGTGGGGGGTACGTGCGTGTCGTCCAGCTGCGCCGACAGCGTGGTGTCGCCGGTGTCGGATTCTTGGTCGATGACTATCTTGCTCAGGGGACTGGCCTTCCTCGTGGTCGAACGTGCGCACGAGGAAGGGCATAGGCCTATTGCCGGCCGAAGTCGATGCCCTCGATCCGATGTGATGTCGCCGTCAGCCTCAGCGCGGCCGCGAACTGCGATGTTCGCTGCGGCGAAGCTGTCGAGGCGACCCGGATCAGGTGCGCACACATTATCGATGACCGTCGTGTGCTTCTTCGGTCCGTTTCATCGGTCCGCGAGTGACGATCGAGCACCATGGTAGCTTGCCGAACGGAATTCTCCATTGTCGGCAGGTCACGATAGGTCCAGCGCGCGCCGCGACGAGGCGTCGGGCACCGGACTACGATTGCCAGCCATGGGAGCCCATTCGTCGGAGCCGTCGTCCGCAGTTTCACCCACCACTGTCGTCGAGTCGCCCGAGTCGGATCGAGTCGAGCCGGCTATCGCGCACGATCACCCCGGTATTCCGGATCTGTTCGCGGTGCTCGCGTACGGCGAGATTTCCGCGTTCTATCGCCTGGCGGACGACGCTCGAATGGCTCCGTCGATGGAGGGTCGCGTCGCGCTCGCGAGCATGGCGGCTGCGGAGATGAGTCACTTCGAGACGTTGCAGAGAGCCTTGTCCGATCGTGGTCTCGACGTCTACGCCTCGATGGACCCGTTCGTTCGCGCCCTGGACGAGTACCACGAGTCGACGACGCCGTCGACGTGGTTGGAGTCGTTGGTCAAGGCGTACGTCGGTGAGGGCATCGCGGCCGATTTCTACCGGCAGATCGCGCACAGTCTCGCCCCCGACGTGGCCGAGATCGTCCGCGACGTGCTGGCCGAGACCGGGCACTCGGAATTCGTGGTGCACGAGGTGTCCGATCGGGTTCGTGCGAGCTCGCAGGAAAAGGCGCGATTGATGCTGTGGGGTCGTCGTCTGCTCGGTGAGGCCATCACCCAAGCGCAGTTCGTGCTCGCTCGCCGTGAGTCGCTGACCGATCTCGTCATCACCGCATCGGGAGACCTCAACGGTGTCGTCGCACTGTTCGATCGCATGCAGGAACAACACGCGGAACGGATGTCCTCACTCGGCCTCGACTGACCGCACAGGACTGTGTTCGCTGACAGCACAGGGCGTCGGGCGTCTGGCTCGACGCCGCTGCACTAGCCTGGCGTGAGCAGAGTTGTCGAGAGTTCGGAGGTTGACCGTGGAGGTCAAGATCGGTGTTTCGGAGAGTTCCCGTGAGCTCGTCGTGAACAGCACGCAGTCCCCGGCCGAGGTCGAAGCGCTCGTATCGACCGCCTTTGCCGGTAAGGACGGAGTGCTGGCGTTGGAGGACGAGAAGGGACGCAAGTTCTTGATCCAGGCTTCCAAGGTGTCGTACGTCGAGATCGGTCCGTCCGATTCTCGGAAGGTCGGATTCGCGACCGCCTGAGACTGCTCGGAACGCAGAACACGCCCCTCACTCGCATCGAGTGAGGGGCGTGTCTAGTTTGCGGGTTGCGAGGCTACGGTGCCTGCAGGGGAACGTGCGACAGACCGCCCCAGGCCAGCGAGACCGTGGTGTCGACGGCGTCTTCCTTCGAGATCGGCCGGTCGGCTTCGAGCCAGTACCGAGCGGTGAACTGACTGGCACCGACCAGGCCTACGGCCAGTACGCGAGCTCGATAGGGATCGAGTCCGGAATCGTGGGCAACGAGGTCGAAGACGGCGTCGACGCACGCTTCGGTTGCCTGCTCGACGCGTGCATTGACCTGCGGGTCGCCCATCAGATCGGATTCGAAGACCAGGCGGAATCCCTGTGTGTCGGTGTCGACGAAGTCGTAGAACGCCAGCACCGCGGCACGAACTCGTTGCTTGTTGTCCGTGGTCGAGCGCAGAGCCTGGCGTACTCCTGCGATCAGGGTGTCGACGTAACTTTGCAGCACCGCCAGATAGAGCTCGAGTTTTCCGGGGAAGTGCTGATACAGGACCGGCTTGCTGACGCCCGCGCATTCGGCGATCTCGTCCATTCCGGATGCGTGGTACCCACGGGTCACGAATATCTCGCTCGCCGCAGCGAGCAGTTGCGCCCGACGGGCATCGCGAGGCAGCCGTGCGCCGCGCCGATTGCCGGTGGTGGCCGGCCGGTCCGAAGACCTCCGGTCGTCGAGATCTGTCATCAATTATGTTCCCATCCGCGTCGACAGCTGCGCTCGTCTTGGTTCGACAACGAACGGTCCGGCATGAACTTCCGGCGGGTGGCCGTCGGTTCGGACCGCTCGTAGCGCAGATCACCGGCAACGATACTCGTGGCGGCCGGCACCCACGGGATCCTGGGGGACCGTTGCGGAAAGTGGGCGATACCGGAACATGTCGAGCGGTTTGTTCGTACGATGTTTTCGTACCGAAAACCCGATAGTTCCATTCCCGGTATCGGCGTGCCGAGCAGCGGGCGGTGAGGATTGTGAGATCGTGTTCGAGTGACTGACCGAGGCGGGCCGCGTATCCGCGGTGGTGTGCAGTCGGACGGCGTCGACGACGGTTACGACGATCGCGCGGACGATTTCCCACGCAGTGTGGGCAGTCGCGGGTCGCATCAACCGCTCCGCGCGCAGTGGGATCCGACGCAACGCGAGGTCAAGCTGCGCAGTCGTCGACCGGATCGCGATATCAGGAAGCAGAGCAAGCTCGGAAAGTTCGCGTCCACGTACGGCTGGCGGGCGTACGCGGTGCCGATTCTGATCGTGGTGACCGCGCTCGTCGTGTTCGATGCCGTGCGGACCGGTGACCCCGTCACCGGCACCGCAGCGCAGTCGACCAACGCCGATCCTGGATTCGGCACCTTGAGTTCGGATACGACGTCGGGCACCGGAATCATCGGCGTTCCGCCGCAGGCCGACGGTAACTTCGCAGCGTCGATATCGTCGGGTGAACTGCCCGACGGTGGTCCGTTCGCGGTGGAGGGGGCCGGAACGTGGCACACCGTGCCGGGGACAACGGAGCAGGTGGGGCAGGGGACCGAGCGGGTGTTCACCTACACGGTCGAGGTCGAGGACGGCGTGGACACGGTCGGGTTCGGCGGCGACGAGTCGTTCGGCCGATTGGTGGATCAGACCCTTGCCAACCCCAAGAGTTGGACCAACGATCCACGGTTCGGATTCCGTCGCATCGATCAGGGCGATCCCGACTTCAGGATCTCGCTGACGTCGCAGATGTCGATCCGGCAGGCCTGCGGTTACGACATTCAGCTCGAGGTCTCCTGCTACAACCCCGGCATCGAGCGAGTGGTGCTCAACGAGCCGAGGTGGGTGCGTGGGGCGATCTCGTTCCAGGGCGACATCGGCTCGTATCGCCAGTACCAGATCAATCACGAGGTCGGCCACGCGATCGGCTACCAGCAGCACCAACCGTGCGAGACCGACGGTGGGCTCGCTCCGGTGATGATGCAGCAGACATTCGGAACGAACAACGACGACATCGCGCGACTGGACCCAGCGGGCGTCGTTCCGATGGACGGCAAGACCTGCCGATTCAATCCATGGCCCTACCCGCGAGGCTGATCGGCTGGGTTTCCGACAGGCCGGGGGATTAGATTCGAACGTGTCGCGCCGGGTCACCGGCCGCCGTGTCGAGTCGAGGAGCGTCGCTGCGTCGTGGTCCACCTACCCCCGCTGGTCGAACCCGCAGGCGAACTGTCGCCCGAGGACGTCGCCCGGTACAGCCGGCACCTGATCATTCCCAGTGTGGGAACCGACGGTCAGAAGCGACTGCGCAACGCCCGCGTGCTCGTCGTCGGTGCCGGGGGATTGGGCTCACCCGCACTGCTGTACCTCGCGGCCGCCGGTGTCGGGACTCTGGGCATCGTGGAATTCGACGACGTCGAACTTTCGAACCTGCAACGGCAGATCATCCACGGCCGGTCCGACGTGGGTCGCCCGAAGGCCGACAGCGCGAGAGACTCGATTCTCGAACTCAACGACGGCGTCGAGGTGACGCTGCACCGTGTTCGACTCGACTCGTCGAACGCGCTCGAGCTCTTTCGGCAGTACGATCTCGTGCTCGACGGGACCGACAACTTCGCCACCCGATACCTCGTCAACGACGCGGCCGCGCTGGTCGGAATCCCTTATGTATGGGGTTCGATCTACCGGTTCGAGGGGCAGGTGTCGGTGTTCTGGGATCGAGCCCCCGGCGACGCAGGTATCAACTATCGCGACCTGTATCCCGAGGCTCCACCGCCCGGCATGGTGCCCTCGTGTGCAGAGGGTGGGGTGCTGGGGGTGCTGTGCGCGTCGATCGGGTCGATCATGGTCACCGAGGCGATCAAGCTGATCACCGGAATCGGCGAGACGTTGCTGGGTCGGTTGATGATCTACGACGCACTGGCGATGAGCTATCGAACCGTCGGTCTGACTCGTGACCCGTCCCGAACGCCGATCACCGAGCTGATCGATTACGAGGCATTCTGCGGAGTGGTGCCGGCCGCCGACTCCACCGGCGAATCGGTCACTCCGGCGGAGCTGCACGCAATGATGCAGTCCGGTCGCGAGATCGCCCTCATCGACGTGCGTGAGCCGGTGGAGTGGGACATCGTCCGCATCGACGGTGCGCGCTCGATTCCCAAGGGTCGAATCCTGTCGGGGGCGGCGATGTCGGATCTCCCGCAGCACATCCCCATCGTGCTCTACTGCAAAACCGGCATCAGGTCCGCCGAGGTGCTCTCCGCCCTCGTGGCAGCCGGTTTCTCGGACGCCGCCCATCTGCACGGCGGAATAGTGGAGTGGGCCGAGCAGATCGATCCTGGTTTGCCCATGTACTGATGTGTCGCGTGTGCGCGTCGTCCGCAGCGGCACCGCGATCGGCGGTAGCGTGGCGCTCGTGAGCTCTGTCGAACCTCCTCAGCACGTGATCTCTACGTTCGGGCTGCGCGATGTCGAGCCTGCACCTCTCGGTGCGGACTGGGACGGTGGATGGCGTCTGGGCGATGTCGTCCTGTCCCCGGTGGCAGACCATGCCCGCGCCGCATGGTCGGCCAAAGTGCGCGAGACGCTGACCGTGGACGGGGTCCGGCTCGCCCGACCGGTTCGGTCGACCGACGGCCGATACGTCGTGTCGGGCTGGCGCGCAGACACCTTCGTTGCCGGCGAACCGGAGCCTCGTCACGACGAGGTGATCTCGTTGTCGATGCGGTTGCACGCGGCGACCGCGCAACTCGAGCGACCGCGATTTCTGGTTCAGCCCCCCGTGGCCCCGTGGGCCGATGTGGACGTGTTCGTCGCCGCCGACAGAGCTGCATGGGAAGCGGTCCCGCTGCGCTCTGCTCGTGGTGCCGGCGCACCCGAGCCGTCGTCCAGTGACGGCAAGAGCAGCCTGGAATTGGTCAAACAGCTTGCGACACTACGCAAGCCCGTCGAGTCACCGGACCAGTTGGTGCACGGTGATCTGTTCGGAACGGTCTTGTTCTCGGGTAGCGAGGCACCAGGGATCAGCGACATCACCCCGTACTGGCGCCCTGCGCCCTGGGCTGCCGGGGTGGCCGTGGTGGACGCCCTTTCCTGGGGTGACGCGGACGACGGTCTGGTCAACCGCTGGGACGATCTACCGGAATGGCCGCAGATGTTGCTGCGCGCGTTGATGTTTCGTCTCGCAGTGCATGCGCTTCATCCCCGTTCGACGTCCGAGGCGTTCCCCGGCTTGGCGCGAACGGCAGATCTTGTACGCCTCATTCTGTGACTTCCGCTGTGCGAGCCGGTGATTCGGAGAGTTCATGGAACAGTGATCGAGCGGCCTGCATCGCGCGGGCCGCGTCACCCGCGATCACCGCCCCCACGAGCGCCGTGTGTTCGTCGATGTAATCGTCGTCGTGCTCGATGGCATGGTGGCGCATGGCGTCGTGGATCACCGGCAGCAGCGAATCGTAGAACTCCAGATAGATGGCGTTGTGGCTGGCCGCGACGATGGCGCGGTGCAGGCGTGCGTCGATCCGAACTGCATCGGCCAGCGGAGTCTCGTCGGACCACGCCGCGTTGCGATCGGCCAGCGCGCCGAGCATGGCACGGATGTCGGCGTCGTCGCGCCGGTCGGCCGCAAGAGCCGCCGCAGTGACTTCCAAGGTTTCGCGTAGCTCGGTGACATCGCGGTGCCGGGCGTCCGAGAAATACTTTCCCAGGGTTCCGCCGAGATCGGAGCACGTCATGACGAAGGTGCCCGAACCCTGCCTGCGTTCGACCATGCCGGCGTGCACGAGTGCCTGCACGGCCTCGCGCACGGTGTTGCGCCCGGTGCCGGTCATCTCGCACAGTTCGGGTTCGGTGGGGATGCGGGTACCCACCGGCCATCGCTGCGACGTGATCTCTTCGCGCAGCTGAGCGGTGACCTGGGAGATCAGGCTCGATCGCTGGACCTGCCGCACGTGGACTCCTCATGCCGTGGACGTTGCAGCGTCGATAGTAATGCTTTGCACCCGATGATCCGGTCATCCTATGATTACGCGGTGAGTGCGCCCACCGCCCCCGATACCCGCCTCGTCGGCACCTCGCTCGTGCGTGGTCGAGTACTCGTCTTCTCCGCGATCGTCGTGTCCGCGTTGACTCTGCGCGCCGCCGTCACCTCGATCAGCCCGCTGTTCGGCAGAATCGGCACCGACCTCCAGTTCGGCACCACCGTCATCGGCATCGTCGGCATGTTGCCTCCGGCGATGTTCGCCGTTTTCGGCCTGGCCACCCCGTTTCTCGCCAAGCGCACCGGCCTGGAGCGGGCAGCTCTGCTGGCGATGGCGCTGACCACGATCGGTATGGCCACTCGTGCGTTCGCGCCGAACACCGCGTCTCTGCTCGCGCTGTCCGCGATCGCTCTTGCGGGCATGGGCATCGGAAACGTCGTCATCCCGCCGTTGGTCAAGCGGTATTTCTCCGAGCGACTCGCCGTCGTCAGCACCATCTACATCTGCGCCATGCAGGTCAGCACCATGGTTCCGCCGTTGCTGGCCGTCCCCGTCGCCGACGCGCACGGTTGGCGCATCTCCATCGGGATCTGGGCCGTCGTCGGCCTGGCCGCCGCGCTGCCGTGGCTCGGTGTGGTCATCGCCCGACGCGGCCGCGACGAGAAGGACGTCTCGGGTGAAGCCGGGTCGGCGTCGGTCCACGCATCGCCGAGCGGCCGAATCCACCGGTCCTCGCTGGCGTGGGGGATGGTGATGATGTTCGCAATGACTTCCCTGATCACCTACTCCATGCTCACCTGGTTGCCGACGCTCCTGATCGATGCGGGGATCGGAGAAGGCTTGGCCGGTGCGTCGGTGGCGGCGTTCGGCGCGATGGGACTGATCACGTCGCTGGCCGCGCCGACGCTCTGTGCGCGCGTGCGCAATCCGTACGGCATCGTGATGGTTGCCGCGGCGTGCTACCTCGGCGGGTTCGCGGGCCTGCACTGGTCTCCGACTGCCGGTACGGTCGCGTGGGTGTGCCTGGTCGGGCTGGGCACGATGACGTTCCCGATGTCACTGACGCTGATCAACCTCAGGACGCGCACGGCCGTTGGCTCGTCCTCACTCTCGGGATTCACCCAGGGGCTGGGTTACGTGGTGTCCTCGACCGGTCCGATTCTGTTCGGGCTGCTGCACACCGAGTCCGGGGGCTGGGGACTCCCGTTGGTTCTGTTGACCGGATGTGTGGCGGTTCTGCTGGTCGGAGGATTCCTGTGCTGCCGACCGAGGATGCTCGAAGACACCTGGTGACGTTCGGTGCACGTTGACGCTTCAGCTCACGTCGGTGCTCGACGGCACGTGAGACCAAGTTAATCAACGAGTCATCGCGCGCAGCGCCGCGGCAACATGGCTTTCCTATGTTCGGTTCACACACCGATCAGGAGGCCACACGTGACCAGCCTTTCTCGCAGCGCTTCGGCAGATGCCGGCTCAGCCACCACGGCGACTGTTCCACCCGGAACAGTTCCCGTCTCCGTCAACCATCACATCGCGCACTGGAATTCCGAGGACGTCGAGGCCTGGGAGGCCGGCGGCAAGCAGATCGCCAAGCGCAATCTGATCTGGTCGGTCATCGCCGAGCACGTCGGATTCTCGATCTGGTCGATCTGGTCGGTGATGGTGCTGTTCATGCCGTTGTCGGTCTACGGCATCGACGCGGCGGGCAAGTTCTTCCTGGTGGCCGTGCCCACGCTCGTCGGCGCGATCCTGCGCATTCCGTACACCTTCGCCACGGCGAAGTTCGGTGGCCGTAACTGGACCATCTTCAGTGCTCTGGTGCTCCTGATCCCCACCGTGCTGACCATGTACTTCATGCTCAACCCGGCGTCGTACACCACCTACATCATCGTTGCGGCGTTCGCCGGACTCGGCGGCGGTAACTTCGCATCCTCGATGACGAACATCAACGCGTTCTATCCGCAACGCGAGAAGGGGTGGGCGCTCGGCTTGAATGCGGGCGGCGGCAACATCGGTGTGCCCGTCATCCAGCTCATCGGCCTGTTGGTCATCGCCACCATCGGCAACACCGCCCCCGAGATCGTGTGCGCCGTCTATCTCGTCTTCATCGCGCTTGCCGCCGTCGGTGCCGCGCTGTACATGGACAACCTGGACAACCAGAAGACCAACGGACGCTCCATGATCGACGTGCTGAAGTTCTCGGACTCGTGGTGGATCGCCTTCCTGTACATCGGCACGTTCGGGTCGTTCATCGGCTTCAGCTTCGCGTTCGGGCAGGTCCTGCAGATCAACTTCCTCGCCGGTCTCACCGACGGAGCACCGGCGACTCCCGCTCAACAGGCGCAGGCATCGCTGCAGGCCGCTCAGATCGCGTTCATCGGACCGTTGCTGGGATCGCTGTCGCGTCCGTTCGGCGGCAAGCTCGCCGACAAGATCGGTGGCGGCAAGATCACCCTGTACACGTTCGTGGCCATGACGTTTGCCACCGGGATTCTGGTTGCGGCCAGTACCTGGGACGATTCGACTCCCGGCGCGGCCAGCGGCACCGTGATGGTGCTCTTCGTCGTCGGATTCATCGCACTGTTCCTGCTCTCGGGCCTCGGCAACGGATCGGTGTACAAGATGATCCCCGCCATCTTCGCTGCGAAATCCGCTCAGCTTCAGGGCATGACCGTCGACGAGCAGCAGCACTGGTCGCGCAAGATGTCCGGTGCCCTCATCGGAATCGCCGGCGCGATCGGCGCTCTCGGCGGCGTGGGAATCAACCTGGTGCTGCGGGCGTCGTATTCGGGCACCGCGAAATCCGCGACCACCGCGTTCTGGGTGTTCCTCGCCTTCTACATCGTCTGCGCGATCGTCACCTGGGCGATCTACCTGCGCAAGACCAACTCCGCCGACGCCGACGCGCCGGTAGCAGTCTGAGGATCCATCACCGCCAAGAACGAAACACACTGCACGGCAACGTAGATCGGAAGGACCCGCAATGAAGAACGCGGTAGTGGTAGGTCACGGGATGGTCGGACACCGATTCGTCGAAGCGTTGCGTGCGCGCGACGAGGCGGCCGAGTGGAAGGTCACTGTGCTGTGCGAGGAAGCACTGGCGGCGTACGACAGGGTGGGACTGTCGTCCTACGTCGGTGCCTGGGACCACAAGGAACTCGCTCTGGCGGGCAACGACTATCCCGGTGACACCCTCGTCGAGATGCGCACCGGAGTACGTGCCGATCGCATCGACCGCGACCACCGCACCGTCGTGACCTCGGCGGGGGACACGGTCGAGTACGACGCTCTCGTCCTCGCCACCGGCTCCTACCCGTTCGTGCCGCCGATCACCGGACACGACCTGCCCGCGTGCTTCGTCTACCGAACCCTCGACGACCTGGACAAGATCCGTGCCCGCGCCGACGCCGCAGGCCCGGGTGCCGTCGGTGTGGTGGTCGGCGGTGGCCTCCTCGGTCTCGAAGCGGCGAATGCGCTGAAGAAGATGGGCATGACCCCGCACGTCATCGAGTTCGCTCCACGATTGATGCCGCTGCAGGTGGACGAGGGTGGCGGCGCGCTGTTGGCGCGCCTGGTCACCGAACTCGGGTTGAACGTCCATGCGGGAGTGGGCACGTCGTCGATCTCCGAGAACGACAGCGCCGGTCTGACGGTCGAACTGAGCGACGGCAGCACCATCGACGCCGCGCTGCTGGTGTTCTCCGCCGGTGTGCGTCCCCAGGATCGGCTGGCACGCGAGAGTGGCCTCGAGGTGGGTGAGCGCGGCGGCATCATGGTCGACATCGGCTGCAGTACCTCCGACCCTGCCGTCTACGCGATCGGCGAATGTGCTGCGGTCGAGGGTCGGTGCTACGGACTGGTCGCTCCCGGGTATTCGACGGCGGAGGTCGTGGCCGACCGATTGCTCGGCGGCGCAGCGCAATTCCCGGGTGCCGACATGTCCACCAAGCTCAAGCTGATGGGCGTCGACGTCGCGAGCTTCGGCGACGCGATGGCGGCAACGCCGGGCGCACTCGAAGTGGTGTTCAGCGATGCCCCCAAAGGCACGTACGCCAAGCTGGTCGTCACCGACGACGCGAAGACGCTGCTCGGCGGCATCCTCGTCGGCGACGCCTCCGCGTACTCGCTGTTGCGGCCACTGGTCGGTCGCGAGTTGCCCGGCGATCCGGGCGCTCTGATCTCACCTGCCGCCGAGCAGGTCGGCATCGGTGCACTGCCCGACGACGCCGAGATCTGCTCGTGCAACGGTGTGAGCAAGGGTGCCATCTGCTCGGCGATAGCCGACGGAGCCTGCGACCTGGCGGCCGTGAAGAGCTGCACCACCGCGGGTACCACCTGTGGCGGATGCCTGCCCTCGATCAAGTCGTTGCTCGCCGCGTCCGGTGTGGTCCTCTCGAAGTCGTTGTGCGAGCACTTCGCTCAGTCCAGGGCCGAGCTGTACGAGATCGTTCGGGCCACGAACACCCGCACCTTCTCGTCGCTGATCGCCAAGTACGGCTCGGGAACCGGCTGCGACATCTGCAAGCCTGTCGTCGCGTCGATTCTCGCGTCTACGTCCTCCGATCACATTCTCGACGGCGAGCAGGCGTCGTTGCAGGACACCAACGATCACTTTCTGGCCAACATCCAGAAGAACGGCACCTACTCGGTTGTGCCGCGTATGCCCGGCGGCGAGTGCACTGCGGAACAGCTCATCGTCATCGGCGAGGTCGCTCGCGATTTCGGGCTCTACACGAAGGTGACCGGAGGGCAGCGCATCGACATGTTCGGTGCCCGCGTCGAGCAGTTGCCGGCGATCTGGAAGCGCCTCGTCGACGCCGGGATGGAGTCGGGTCAGGCGTACGGGAAGTCGCTACGGACGGTCAAGAGCTGCGTCGGATCGAGTTGGTGCCGTTACGGCGTCCAGGATTCGGTGGGGATGGCCGTCGATCTGGAGAACCGCTATCGAGGTCTGCGGTCGCCGCACAAGATCAAGTTCGGCGTCTCGGGCTGCGCTCGCGAATGCGCCGAGGCCCGCGGCAAGGACGTCGGGATCATCGCGACCGAGGGTGGTTGGAACCTCTACGTAGGCGGTAACGGAGGTCAGTCGCCCAAGCACGCGCAGTTGCTCGCGTCCAATCTCGACGATGCCACCCTGGTCAGCTACATCGACCGTTACCTCATGTTCTACGTGCGTACAGCCGACCGGCTGCAGCGCACGGCGCCGTGGCTCGAATCGCTCGACGGGGGACTCGACCACCTCAGAGCCGTCGTGTGCGAGGACAGTCTCGGGATCGGTGCCGAGCTCGAATCCGACATGGAACGCCACGTCGCCGGATACAAGGACGAGTGGGCCGGCGTGCTCGAAGACGACGAGAAGCTCGGTCGGTTCGTCTCCTTCGTCAATGCTCCGGACGAGTCCGACCCCACGATCGCGTTCGACGAGTCCGGCGCGCGCAAGGTGCCCGTGCTGATGGGAATGCCACGTGTGGGCGCGTGAGCCGATACGGGAGCTGACAACCGGCAGGTCACGAGACTGAGTGCATGTGCACAGACGAGTAATCGCGACTTAACGGCCAAGAAACACAAGCAACGTGGAATAGCTGATCAGGAGGTACGCCATGACTGTCATCGATTCGTCAGCAGTGAAGTCACCATCAGCGGTACCGAACGACATCGCTCGTGATTGGACCCCGGCCTGCACGCTCGACGCGCTGATTCCGGGGCGCGGGGTAGCGGTGCTCCTGCGAGGCGGCACCCAGGCGGCGCTGTTTCTGCTCGACGACGGACGACTGTTCGCGGTGGGCAACATCGATCCGTACGGGCGTGCAGCAGTGATGTCACGCGGACTGGTGGGAGACCGAGGGGGCGAACCCACCGTCGCATCGCCGCTGCTCAAGCAGGTTTTCTCGCTGGCCGACGGGCGCTGCCTCGATGACCCGCAGGTCACCCTTGGATCGTTCGAGGTCTCCTGCGTCGAGGGCGTCGTGCTCGTCCGCGGCGGATCTACGTGAGCGAAATTGCAGGGGCTGCAATGCCTCTGGTCGGGTTCACCGTCGGGATCACCGCTTCGCGTCGAGCCGAGGAGTTCGCGACTCTGCTCGAGCGGCGCGGGGCCACCGTGATGCATGCCCCCGCTATTCGCATCATCCCGCTGGCCGACGACGCCGAGCTCGAACGCGTCACTGCCGCCGTCATCGCGGATCCACCCGAAATAACTGTAGCCACAACAGGAATCGGGTTTCGTGGCTGGGTCGAGGCGGCGGACGGGTGGGGGCAGGCAGAAGAACTGGGGCGCGCACTCGGTGCGTCCCGGCTGCTCGCTCGCGGTCCGAAGGCGAAAGGAGCCATTCGAGCGGCCGATCTACGCGAGGAGTGGTCGCCCGCCTCGGAGTCCTCGGCGGAGGTACTCGAACATCTGTTGGCCGAAGGGGTGGAGGGCAAACGCATTGCCGTGCAGCTGCACGGCGCGACCACCGAATGGGAGCCGGTCCCCGATTTCTGCGAGGTGTTGCGCTGCGCGGGAGCCGAGGTGGTGCCGGTGCCGGTGTATCGCTGGACAGCGCCCGACGACCAGAGCCCGATGGACCGCATGATCGAAGCCGTCATCGTCGGTGATCTCGATGCCCTCAGCTTCACCTCGGCGCCGGCGGTGGCATCGATGCTGATGCGCGCCGATGAGAACGGCGTGCTCGAACCCTTGCTGCAGTCGATGCGATCGAGGGTGCTGCCGGTGTGCGTCGGGCCGGTGACGGCCGCGCCCCTCGAACAGCTGAACGTGGCCACCACACAGCCGACACGGGCGCGTCTGGGGGCACTCGCGCGGCACATCGCCGAAGAACTACCGAGGCGCACCGGTCGGCTGCATGCGGGCGGACACGTGGTCAGTGTCCGCGGTAAGTGCGTGGTGGTCGACGGTGAAGTTCGACCGGTGTCCCCAGCAGGCATGGCGTTGATGAAGACATTGGCGCGCAATCCAGGACGCGTCGTCTCCCGCGAGGACCTGTTGGCGTCGCTGCCCGGCGGAGGGGGCGACACCCACGCGGTGGAGACGGCGATGACCAGACTCAGGTCCTCGCTGGGCGCGCCGAAAGCTATCCAGACCGTGGTCAAGCGTGGCTATCGCATCGCACTCGATCACATCGAGACCGAGACGGACTGCGATTCCGAAGAACCGGCTGATCGAGTGGCCGTCGTAGAAGGGGGAAAGTACTGATGACACCGACTCTTGTTCTGGTCGCACACGGCACCCGAAACCCCCGTGGTGTCGAGATGGTCGCCGCACTCGCCGATGCCGTGTCGACGCAGATCGGTACCACGCGCGTGGCATTCGTCGACGTACTCGGGCCGTCACCGGCCGAGGTGCTGCGCGACACTGCCGGCTCGGCTGTCGTGGTTCCCGCCTTCCTCGCGTCGGGCTACCACGTGCACACCGATGTGCCGCGAGAGATCGCCGACAGCGCTCACACGTCCGTCGCCGTCACCCGCGCTCTCGGACCCGATCCGGTACTGGCGGAAGTCATGGTCGATCGACTCCGTGACGCCGGGTGGCGCTCGGGTGATCCGATCGTGCTCGCTGCCGCAGGATCGTCCGATGCTCGTGCGTTGGAAGAACACCGGCGCGCGGCGGCGATGTTGGCCGATGTCGCCCGAGTCCCGGTACGTATCGGCTACGTCGCCACCAGTACCCCCACCGTGTCCGACGCGGTGTCGACTCTGCGAGAAACCGGGCACACTCGGGTGTTCGTGGCGTCGTATCTGTTGGCGCGCGGCCTCTTTCACAACCGTCTGGCCGACGCCGGAGCCGACGGCGTCGGTGAGCCGCTCGGAGTGCATGCCGCGATCGTCGATCTCGTGGTCGCGCGTTACCGCGAGGGTGTTCGATCTCTCGGTGAAACTAGTGGTGCGGCAACGGAAGAATTGTCACCGGCTCGTCGGCGCTGACCTCGGCCGGGATCACAGCCAGTGCGTCGCGGCCGACGAGGTGCGCCAGGTGCGCCGTGCGGACTCGGGTATCTGCCCGCCACCGTGTGCCGTCCGCGGTGACCGGGACGATGCGAGGCGTCGAGGATCGAACCTCGGCAGCATTGGACAACAGGCCGATCCGCGATGGGCGCACCGTTCTCCCGGTCAGGGCATCGACGATGGCGGGCGCGGCGAGCATCGCGGTACCGACGGCCGCCAGCGGATTACCCGGTAGGCCGAGTACCACTGTGCCGTCGGGCAATGCCGCGGTGATCTGAGAACCGCCGGGACGCATGCGCATTCGCCCGACGACGGTCTCGGCATCGATGCCGGCGAGGGTCGCGCGGAGCTGATCGGCTGCCCCGCCTCCGGTTGCCCCGACGACGATGATCACGTCCACGTCCCGAGTGCGGGTCAGCACGTCTCGAAACCCCGTCGCAGAATCCTCGAGCAGCGTCACGTCGACGACGGTGATGCCGCAGTGCGCCAGGTACTCCGGCAACACCGACCCGAGCACGTCCCTGGTCTCGCCAGGGGCGAGTGGCCCGGTGGATCGAATCTCGTTGCCGCTGATGATTACTCGTCCGCGTACCGGACCGCGCACCGCCACCTCGAACACCTCTGCACTGGCAGCGAGCGATCGTACGGCCGCATCGATCGGGGTGCCGGCTGCGACCAGTTCGGTACCGGGCAGCCAGTCCTCGCCGCGTCGACGCGTGTCGTCGGACTGCGGTGCCGTCGGCATGCGTCGAGCCGAACCGTCGGACTCGCGGGTGATGTGCTCGTCGCGCACCACCGATGTCGCTCCGCGCGGAAGCGCTGCGCCCGTCGCGATGCGCACGGCCGTTCCTTCGATGAGTGGGGCGATGTCGGAGGTACCGGCGTACGCGATGTCGGACCGGAGGGTCCACGGATCGGTGCCGCACACGGCGTAGCCGTCCATCGCGGAGATGTCTACTGCCGGCAGCGCGGTTCGGGAGATGAGGGGTTCCGCGAGCACGGTTCCGGCACTGTCCTGCAGGGAAATTCGACGGATCGGCAACGCGGGGAGTCGGCTCCGAACGCGTTCGAGTGCGTCGCTCACCTCGAGCGTCTCCGGCTGTTGTGCGGCCAGACGGGCGGCGAGAAGATCGGCGGGGGTGTCGCAGTCGTCGACACCGGACACCGCGATCACCAGATGATCGGCAGGAAGGATCGTGCGCATCGGCGCGCCCTCCACCGAATCCAGCTGTGCCAGCGCGGAACGCAACGCGGCGTGCCGCCACACTCCCAGCAGGAATTGCGTACGACCGGCACTGTCGCGGGCGAAGACGGCGTCGGTGTGCGAGCGCGATACGGCACCGATCAGCGACTCGACCGTCGCGGCGTCGAGAAAGGGCAGATCCGACGCGATGACCACCACCAGATCTGCGGTGCCTTCCGCACAGTCGTCGAGTGATCGCAGGCCCGCGGCGAGTGCAGCGACCGGGCCGCCGCCCACGGGGGACTCGCGAGTCTGCACCACGTGATCGGGCACTCCGGTACGGGTCGGACCCACCAGAATCGTTGTGCGACAACTCGTTACCGCGTCCACGGCGATGTCGACCATACGGCGCCCGCCGACGGTCATGGCAGGTTTGTCGACCTCGTGCGGCGCAGCGGGGTTCTCGGGATCTGCCATCCTCGACCCTCGACCGCCGGCGAGGACGATCGCGTCGCAGACCGGTTGCGTCACGTTGCGAGCTCCGTCATGTCGGCAGCGGCACGTTCTGCAGGCGAACCTGCCCGCGTGCTATGACTTTTCCGCTGTCGGAGGCGGTGATCGTGACCAGCCACAGTTGTTGAACACGGCCCTGCTGCAACGGTTCTGCGACAACGTCGACGCGGCCGCCCTTGCTGGCGCGGAGAAAGTCGGTGCCGTTGTGTACGCCGACTGCGAATTCGCCGCGATCCTTGACCGCCTCGCTGGCACCGATGCTCGCTGCGCTCTCGACGGCAGTGGTGTAGACGCCGCCGTGGACGACCCCCCAGGGCGTGAAGTGCTCGTCCGTCAACTCGATGTGCCCGGCCACCCTGGTGCCCGAGGCCTCGTCGACGACGAGACCGGCGCAGGCCACGAAGCTGCTCGCCTTCGACAGCGCGAACTTCGCCGTGGGGCGTGGATCGAACTGCTCGAGTGCGTCCCTGATGTTCATTCTCCGAGATTAGTGGTCGGCGGCGGTGGCGGTGGGAGCGCCCCGAAGTCGAATCGAATCGAGCTCAATGGCACGCGCCCGTCGTGGTTCGGGACGCCTTCGCTGCGCAGAGTCTCGAGCTGTCTCGAGGCCAGGTGCGGGGCGGGCCTTCCACTCGCGCCGAGGACTCGATGCCAGGGCAGGTCGGCGGAATCGGTGCGCATGATCCATCCGACGATGCGAGGACTCGACAGGTCGGCGGCGGCCGCGATGTCTCCGTAGGTGGCCACGAATCCAGGGGGGATCGACGCGACCAACGCGCGAACTCTCTCGACCTGGGCTTCGGTGATCGGGGCCATCTACAGCAGGGATCGCACCAGCTCGGCGACCTCGACCGGTTTGGCCTGGCCGACCATGTGATCGCAGTCCAGTTCGACCGTTCGTAGGTTGTCACCGAGCTTGTCTCGCAGCGCCGAGAGGAATTCCTCTGTGACATAGGGGGGTTCGACGCGCATGGCCCGCACCACGATCGTCGGGACACTCTCGGTGGGAACCACGATCGGACGTGCGAGCTCTCCCCACGTTGCGACGATCGCCGGAATCGACATTCGCCACGCGACTTTTCCGTCGTCGGCGGGGATGAGGTGATCGGCGACCTCACGGTCGAGCAATTCGGTGGGCACGTCCGCCCACGCCCCGTGGATCTTCTCCGAGCGCGCCTCGTCGACGTCGGTGTAGTCGGGGGATTTCGCGGTCGCCTCGGCCACCTCGAGAAGCTCCTCCGGCGGCAGAGCGATCGCGGGATCGAGCAGAATCAGCGCCCGCACAGCCTCGGGAAACCTCTGCGCGAGATGCACGGCCAACGCGCCGCCGTACGAGTGGCCGAGGACCACGACCGGTCCACGCGCATGGGCGTCGAGCACGGCTTTGAGCGCAGTGACCTGCGCGTCGATGTCCCAGGGCGGTGTGGACGGGGAATGCCCGTGGCCGATGAGGTCGGGTGCCAGAATTCTGGCCTCCGGAAGGTGGTTCTCGGCGAGGTCCCACCACCGGGCACCGTGTCCGGTGACACCGTGGACGGCGAGGATTTCGGGACCGTCTGCGGGTCCGAACGTGTGCAGATTCAACTCGGTCACGTCGACCACTATGCCGTATCGCGCTAGGACCAGCGAAACAACCGGATCGCGCAGGCGGTTCCGGCGATCACCGCGACCACGAGTCCGATGGGTCCGCCGATGTCGACAGGCGTTCCGGCCCAGGCAGATCCCAGCGCACTGACGGTGGCACCGAAAGGAAGTACCTCACCGATGGCCGCAACCGGACCGGGCAGATCCGCGACCGGTCCGAACAGCCCGCCGACTGCACCGAGAACGAGGAACAGGGTCAGGCCGATCGCGACGGCCGAGTTCGCTGTGGGTGCGACGGCAGCCACGACGATCCCCAGCGAGTACATCGCCGCGGCACCGAGCACCAGAACGGTCGCAACCAGGATCGGGTTGTGTGGGGGCGTGATTCCGAAGAGCAGCGCGGCCGTGGACAGAGCGATGCCGATTCCGAGTGTCGCTTGGACGACGCTGGTGATCACCTGCGCAGCCAGCACCTGCGTCGGTCGGATCGGTGTCGTCGACAGTCGCTTCAGTACGCCGGACTTGCGATAGAGCGCAAGAAAGCTCGGCATGTTCACGATTCCGACGACGGCGATGATCATGGTCAGGGCAAGCGGCAGTACGAACCGATCGAATGCGGTGATCGTGCCGGGCCCGACGATCTCCGCCGAAGTACCCGAGCCGTTCATCACCAGTACGAGAACCGGGAGGGCGATGGGAACGATCAGACCTGCCGTGTCCCGGGTGACCATGCGCATTTCGGCTCGGACGAGTGCGCCGGTGGCGCGCAGGCCCGGACGAGGTACAGCGTCGATCTCGTGTGCGGTCATGCCTAGCTCCGTTCGGTCAGCGTCAGGAATGCGTCCTCCAGGGTGGCTCGGTGGTCGCCCCCGAGGCCGGCGTCGGCGATCAGAGAATCCGGTGTTCCGGTGGCCACCACGGAGCCTCGATCGAGGACGGTGACTCGATCGCACAGGCGGTGTACCTCGTCCATGTGATGGCTGATCAGCAGGATGGTGACACCGTCTGCGCGGAGGTCCTCGATCAGTCGCCACACGGTGCGTCGTGCATCCGGGTCGAGTCCGGTGGTGAGCTCGTCGAGCAGGACCACCCGAGGGGAACCGATCAGCGCGAGGACGACCGACAACCGTTGTTGCTGGCCTCCCGACAACCGTTCGTAGCGCACCCGGCGGTGCTCGTGCAGGCCGACGGCACGGACGAGAGCGTCTCCATCGGCAGGTCGACGGTGGAAGGAGGCGAACAGATCGACCAGTTCGGCAACGGTGAGCGCGGTGTGCAGGTCGTTGGACTGCAGCTGTACTCCCAGCACGGAGCGCACTCGATCGCGGTCGGTGAAGGGGTCGAGTCCCAGAACTCGTACGGCACCGGAGCTCGGCCTGCGAAGGCCTGCAACGGTTTCGACCAGGGTCGTCTTGCCGGCACCGTTGCGCCCGAGCAGGCCGTGCGTCTCGCCTTCGGCGACCGTGAGGCGCACGCCTGCCACGGCGGTCCGTCCCCGATACCGCTGGGTGATGTCTCGAACGTCGATCGCTGCCATCCGATGCTCCCTTCTCGATGGTCTCGATCTCGACGCTAGATCGGCCGTGGCCTGCGCACAGGTGCCGATGGTCACCGATGGTGATCGTGACTTTCGGCAGGGGTGTGCGGACGAAATGGGCGATAAAGTCGACAGAATGAGACGCCTCGGACCCGACGTTCTGGCCGGTGCGTTCGTGTCTGCGCTCGCGGTCGCGATGGGCGCTCTCGTCGTCTTCGATCGGTCGATCGCCGACGGTCTCGCGGTTCCCCGCTGGGTCTGGGCTGCGCTGTTCGTGGTCTTTCTGCTCGTGCAGACCGCAGGCATGTGGTGGGAAGACCGGTTGCCGGATCGTCTCGTGCGCGCGTGCTTCGGCGCACAGGTGGTACTGGCACCGATTCTGGTGCTGACCGCCCCGACGGCAAGCTGGTTGCCCATCCTGCTGGTGTTCACCTCGACGTTCGCCGTGTATCGGGTGACCGGTCTCTCGGTGGCGGTCATCGTTGCGGTCTACACCTGCTGCGTGGGGGTGTCGGTTGCGATCCGGGGTGGACGGATCTCGGAGATCGCGCTGATCACGTCGATCTACGGGGCGCTGCAGGTGGCCAGTGCGTTGTCGGTGACCGCACAGCTGCGACAGGCTCGGCTGCGTCGGGAACTGGCGGTCGCGCACGCCGAACTACGAACTGCCAGTGCGTTGTTGGACGATTCCTCCCGTGCCGACGAGCGATTGCGCATCGCACGAGAGTTGCACGACGTGCTCGGTCATCAGCTCACCGCACTGAGCCTCGAACTCGAGGTGGCGTCTCACAGGGTCTCCGAGCCTGCGCGCGAGCACGTCCTTCGGGCGCAATCCATCGCACGCGACCTGCTCGGCGACGTTCGGTCGACGGTCGGCGAGGTGCGCGCCAGGACTCCGGTGCTGGGGGAGTCGCTCGATCGTCTGGTTGCGCAGCTACCCGAACCCGTTGTGCATCTGACGGTCGACCCCGAGATCAGGGTCGACGAGGCTCGCGCGGTGGCTGTGGTCCGCTGCGTGCAGGAGATGATCACCAACACCATTCGTCATGCGAATGCCGACGAGATGTGGATCGAGGTACGCGCGGATTCGACCGGTGCGCTGTCGGTCTCGGTGCGCGACGACGGCCGGGCGACGGCCGATTTCGAGCCGGGGCACGGGCTGCAAGGAATCCGAGAGCGCATCGAAGGACTGGGCGGCACGGTCACGTTCTCGGTCGATCGCGGGTTCGCGGTCCATGCGACGGTGCCCGCACCGTGATCAGGGTCTTGATCGTCGACGACCACACTCTGGTTCGGCAGGGTATCCGCAGCCTGCTCGACCTGGCCCCCGACATCGAGGTGACCGATGAGGCGGACGACGGTGCCGCTGCGGTCGCGTCGATCGAACTCGATCCTCCCGATGTGGTGTTGCTCGACCTGCGCATGCCACGGTTCGACGGACTGTGGACGCTACGGGCTTTGCAGGACAGAGGAATTCGGGTTCCGGTCTTGGTTCTGACGACGTTCGACGACGACGAGTTGGTGCTCGGGGCGCTGCGTGCGGGCGCGAAGGGATACCTGCTCAAGGACGTGACCTTCGAGCGGCTCGGCGGTGCCGTACGTGAACTCGCGGCCGGGCGCACCTTGGCACAACCCGCCATCACCGAAAGACTGCTGGACGCTCTTCGGGCAGGGAAACACGGCCCGAGCGACGTCGGAGTCGCCGACACACTCACCGCCCGCGAGATCGACGTCCTACGGCTCGTCGCAAGCGGATACACCAACAGATCGATAGCCGACGCACTGCATCTGGCCGAGGGAACCGTCAAGAACCACATGTCGTCGGCCATTCTCAAACTCGGTGCGAACGACAGAACGAGCGCAGTTCTGCGTGCGCTGCGGGACGGCCTGCTCGACTGATCGGGCCGGCGATCGGTCCGGGCGGCAGCCGATGTGTCGGTGGCTCGTGATTGCATCTGTGTCATGAGCTCGGACGGCAGACACGGCGCGACGGTCACACTCGTCCGTGCGCCCAAGGTGGCTCGCCCGGCACGTGAGTGGACCGGCTCGGCAGCGCGGCTGCTGTCCTCGACACCCGACTCGGCAGCAGAGGCCGCGACAGGTGCACCGCGATGGAATCCGTGGCAGATCCTGGGTGGTCCCGGCACGGGTAAGACATCGCTCGTGGCCGATTACGCCGTCTCGCGCATCGTCACCGGTGATCCGGAGTCGGTGCTGGTGCTCACCCAGTCCAAACGGGCGGCAACCGCCGTCCGCGAGGTCATCACCTCTGGTCTCTTCAGCGGCGATCACGCACTGCGGGCGACCCGTGAACCGTTGGTGCGCACGGTGCACTCCTACGCCTTCGCGGTGCTGCGGCTGCAGGCCTCGCTGTACGGCAATCCGCCGCCGCGATTGCTGACCGGTGCCGAGCAGGACGCCGTGGTGCGCGAGATGCTGCGCGGCGATCTCGAGGACGGAGCTCGAGACTGGCCGGAGCGGCTGCGTCCGGCACTGGGCACCGCGGGATTCGTGACTGCGGTGCGAGACATGATGCTCAGGTCCGCCGAACGCGGGATCGGACCGGAAGACCTCGTCAAACTGGGTCGCAAACACGGCCGACCCGAGTGGGTTGCCGTCGGGAGGTTCGCTGCCGGATACGAGCAGGCCATGTTGTTGCGCGGTGCCGTCGGAGTGGAAGCGGCCGGAGCCACGGCACCGGGTCTGGACGCCGCCGAGCTGATCGGTGCAGCGCTCATGGCGTTCGCCACCGATCCCGAATTGCTGCGCAGCGAACGCGCCCGTATCCGGCACCTCGTCGTCGACGACGCGCAGCACCTCGATCCGCAAGCGGCACAGCTGGTTCGGCTGATCGGAACCGACACCGAATCCACCGTCGTCGCCGGGGATCCCGATCAAGCCGTGTTCACCTTTCGCGGTGCCGACCACTCTTTCGTGGCCGACCTGGTCGAGGTGGATTCGCCGCGTCGCGTGATGCTCACTCGCAATCACCGGTCCGTGCCCGAGGTCGCAGAGCTGACCGACATCATCGCCGGACGGTTGCCCGGGCTCGGTCGGCACCGCTGTCCCGAACCGGTGGGCACCGCACGCTTCGGTGAACCTGCAGCGCGAGTGCACGTCGTGTCCTCGCCCGCGAAGGAGGCGGCGATCATCGCCGACGCCATGCGTCGTGCCCACCTGATCGACGGCATGCCGTGGTCCGAAATGGCGATCGTGGTGCGGTCCGTGCCGCGCACCCTCGCACCGTTGCGTCGGGCGCTGCACGGCGCAGGGGTGCCGATGATCACCCCGACCTCGGAGCTACCGCTGCATCGCCAGCATGGGGCCGTGGGTCTCCTGCTGGTGCTGCGTGCGATCTCCGACCCGAGCTTCGACGGTGAAGATGCACTCGCGCTGCTCTCCGGGCCGATCGGCGGGGCCGATCCGGTGGGTCTGCGGCGATTGCGCCGGGGCGTGCGCAGGCTCGAACTCGCATCGGGCGGCGAGCGCGACTCGGCCGAGCTGCTCAGAGTCGTACTCACCGACGACGCTCGGGGGAGCGCCGGGTGGATCGGCGGACTCTCGGATGTGGAGTCCGCCCCGTTGCGTCGAGCCCTCGGTGTCGTTCGGAAGGCACGGGCGCTCGCCCGCACCGGCCGCGGTGTCGAGGACGTGCTGTGGGCGGCGTGGCAGGCATCGGGGCTCGAGCGGCGTTGGTCCACCGCGTCCGCCTGGGGTGGCTCGGCCGGTGCCCAGGCCGACCGCGACCTGGATGCGGTGGTGGCGCTGTTCGACGCGGCGGCAGCATACGTCGACAGGTTGCCGCGGGCTCAGATCGGTGGATTCCTCGATTACATTGCGCAGCAGGAGATTCCTACTCTGAACTCACACCGCGCCACGGTTCGGGCCGACGCGGTGACGCTGCTGAGCGCGCATTCTGCCGCGGGTCGGGAATGGGAGCTCGTCGCGGTCGCCGGGGTGCAGGAAGGCCTGTGGCCGGGGCTGCGGTCACGTGGCAGCCTGCTGGGCACCGACACCCTGGTCGACCTCGTATCCGGGAAGGTCGATGCAGCTGCGGCGCTCGACGGGCGACTGTCGAAGTCGGCACCGTTGCTGGCCGAGGAGCGCACGCTGTTTCTGGTGGCGTGCAGTCGCGCTCGATCGACCTTGCTCGTGACAGCCGTCGATTCCAGTACCGGAGATGCGGATCTGGTCCGATCGCGATTCGTGGACGAACTACGCGGCGTCGACGGCGGAGGCGAGTCGGATCTCGCACCCGGGACCCCCGTGCCGGAGACCGCGCACCGAGTGTTGGCGCTGCCCATGCTGGTGGCCGAACTCCGAAGTGTGGTGTGCGATCCGATTGTCGCCGAACAGGATCCGGACAAGCGTGCCCGAGCGGCCCGGCATCTGGCCACTCTCGCCGACGCCGGTGTCCGAGGCGCGCATCCCGACGAGTGGTTCGGAGTGGCAGGGCCGAGCACCGACGCGCCGCTGTGGCAGCTCGGCGACGGTCCGGTGCCGCTGTCGCCGTCGACGGTGGAACAACTCACCACCTGTCCGCTGCGGTGGATGCTCGAACGTCACGGCGGCAACGACGGCACCAACACCCATGCGGTCACCGGCACGCTCGTACACACTCTCGTCCAGGCGGTGGCCGGCCGGATACCGCCGGAGCAACTCCGGCGTGCGCTCGAAACAGCTTGGGATGCAGTGGACCTCGGATCGCAGTGGTTCTCACGGCACGAACTCGACCGAACCGGGGCGATGCTCGAGACCTTCGAGACCTGGTTGCAGGGCAGTCGAGGCGAGCTCACCGAGGCCGGAGTCGAAGTGCGCGTCGACGGCATACTCGACGCTCGGTCGGAGGACGAGCCGGCGGTGGCGTTGCGCGGCCGCATCGACCGACTCGAGCACGATCCGGACGGTCGGCCGGTGATCATCGACGTCAAGACGGCCAAGACCGTGATGTCCAAGGAGGATGCCCAGGGTCATCATCAGCTGGCCACCTACCAGGTCGCCGCGGCAGCCGGTGCCATCGAGGGCGAGCCTGCGGGCGAGCCCGGCGGAGCGCGGCTGGTGTTCGTGGCCAAGCCCCACAACAAGGACGGGGCAACGCAGCGTGTCCAGCAAGTGCCGACGCCGGAGAAACTCGAGGAGTGGCGAGACACCGTGCATCAGGCCGCATCGGC
Organism: Rhodococcus sp. IEGM 1370; assembly: GCF_033142325.1. Classification (NCBI taxonomy): domain Bacteria; kingdom Bacillati; phylum Actinomycetota; class Actinomycetes; order Mycobacteriales; family Nocardiaceae; genus Rhodococcus; species Rhodococcus sp. IEGM 1370. Next base: position 189,840 of record NZ_JAWLRY010000002.1, read on the forward strand.
GACGCAGGGACCCACGTTCGAGGCGCGGATCAACGACGGCTGCAGGCACTGCCCGGTCAAGTCCAGTTGCCCTGCACACGAGACGGGAAGGCAGGTGACCGAGCAGTGACGACATCGACGAAGACACGGACCGGTTCGGTACGGGTGTCGCCGGTCGAGCTCGCCCGGGCGCTCGGGCAGAAGCATCCACCGACCGACGAACAAGCCGCGGTGATCGCAGCGCCGCCCGGCCCGACGCTCGTCGTCGCGGGGGCAGGTGCGGGCAAGACCGAGACCATGGCGGCCCGCGTGGTGTGGATGGTGGCCAACGGTTTCGTCGACCCCGACCAGGTTCTGGGACTGACCTTCACTCGAAAAGCAGCACAGCAGTTGACCTCTCGAATCAGAGCTCGGCTGGCTCGGCTGGCCGGATCCGATCTGGTGCGCGCACTCGACCCCAGCCTGGCACTGCGCGAGAGAATCCTCGGTGCCGAGCCGGAAGTGAGCACCTACCACTCCTACGCGGGCCGACTGCTCACCGAGCACGGCTTGCTGCTGCCGATCGAACCGTCCGCGACTCTGCTCTCGGAGACCGAACTGTGGCAGCTGGCCCACCGTGTCGTCAGCACCTGGGACGGCGACCTGGACACCGACCGCAATCCCACGTCGGTGACCGAGGCCGTACTCGCACTCTCCGGTCAGCTGGCCGAGCATCTGGTCGATCCCGAGGATCTGCGCCATGCACACGTCGAGTTGGAGAAGCTGGTGCACACTCTCGGGCCGGGACCGCGACAACGTGGTGGCCCCACAAAGGAGTTGCTGAACATCCTCGACGCGCAACATCAACGAATCGGGTTGCTGCCGTTGGTGGAACGGCTGGCGCAGACGCTGCGGCGCGAGGGCGCACTGGATTTCGGCTCGCAGATGTCGATGGCGGCTCGGGTCGCCGCCGAGCATGCCGAGGTGGGAATCGCCGAACGGCAGAGATTCCGGCTCGTGTTGCTCGACGAGTACCAGGACACCGGGCATGCCCAACGCGTTCTGCTGTCGTCGCTGTTCGGTTCCGGCAGCGATGCGCAGTTGGCCCTGACCGCCGTCGGTGACCCGATGCAGTCGATCTACGGGTGGCGCGGCGCATCGGCAGCAAATCTGCCTCGGTTCGCCACCGATTTCCCCAAGGCCGACGGAAGCCCGGCACCCCGGCTCGAGCTGCTCACCAGCTGGCGAAATCCGCCCGAGGCCTTGACGCTGGCCAACCTGATCACCGACCCACTGCGCCGCGTCGGGGTGCCGGTGCCGACCCTGCGGGCCCGCCCGGGTGCGGTTCCCGGTGATGTCCGACTGGCCGTCACCGATACCGTTGTGGGCGAACGAGAGTGGATCGCCGACCGGATCGCGGGGGAGTACCGCGCTGCCCTCGAACAGGATCGCACGCCGCCCACCGCCGCGGTTCTGGTGCGCCGCAACGCCGACGCCGAGCCGATCGCGGAGATGCTGCGCAGCCGCGGGTTGCCGGTGGAGGTCGTGGGGCTCGGTGGATTGCTGCACGTTCCCGAGGTGGCCGACATCATCGCGATGCTGCGGTTGGTAGCCGACCCCACTGCCGGTAGCTCGGCGATGCGCATCCTCACCGGCTCTCGGTGGCAGATCGGACCGACGGATCTGCGGGCACTCTCGCAGCGCGCCCGAGAACTCGAGATCCGCGGCGGCTACGGCACCGCAGGTCGCGTCGACGACCCGGAGGCACTCGATGCTGCCCTCGGTAGCGCCCTACCCGGCGAGCAGTCGGAGCAGGCCGGTCTGGCCGACGCGATTGCCGATCCCGGTCCGGCCGAGCGGTACTCGGAGGTGGGGCATCGTCGGATCGTCGCCCTGGCAGGTGAACTGCACCTGCTGCGCGACCGAATCGGTCAGCCGCTGGCGGAATTGGTCGGCGACATAGAACGGATCATGGGGATCGGCGTCGAAGCTCAGGCCCGCACACCGATCAGCACCGACGGCGCGGTCGGTCGTGAACATCTCGACGAATTCGCCCATGTGGTAGCCGATTACGCCGACAACCCGACTGCCACGGTCACCGGATTCCTGTCGTTCCTGGCCGCTGCGGAGACGGTCGAGGACGGCCTCGCCCCCGGTGAGGTCGACGTCGCCCCTCATCGTGTGCAGGTGCTCACCGTCCATTCCGCGAAAGGCCTCGAATGGGAGGTGGTGGCTGTCCCGCACGTGGCGAAGGGCGTGTTCCCGTCCTCGAACGCATCCTCGACCTGGCTCGGGGCGATGGCCGAGTTGCCGCCGTCGTTACGCGGTGACCGTGCACTCGACGGCGAGGGCTCGGAAGGCGTTCCGGTCCTCGAACTCGACCGACTCCACAATCGCAAGGACCTAGAGGACGCCGTCAAGAGTCACAAGGATGCGCTGGCGAGGCGTCGACTCGCCGAGGATCGCCGACTGTTCTACGTGGCACTCACCCGAACCGAACGGGTGCTGCTCGTATCCGCGCATCACTGGGACGAGACCGCCACGAAGTCGCGTGGGCCGTCGGAGTTTCTCGCCGAGTTGCACACGCACATCGAGCAATTCGCCGACACCGCGGTGATCGAGCAGTGGGCACCCGCCCCGGAGGATGGGGCGTCCAACCCGCTCGGGGCCGTGCCGCACACCGCGTCCTGGCCACGCGATCCACTCGGCTCCAGGCGCGGAGCGATCGAGAGCGGTGCGCAGGAAGTGCTGCGCGCGCTGGCGGATATCTCGGCCACACCGAGCGAAGAGCGTGACGGCATCCAGGATCGAACCCGGGAGGACCCCGAGAACTGGGCCGCGGACGTCGACACTCTGCTGGCCGAGCGGGCCGCACGATCGGTCGCGGGAGTGGACGTGGCTCTTCCCGGCAACCTGTCGGTGACGCAGCTGGTCGACCTCGCGGCGGACCCCGATGCGTTGGCCTCACGCCTGCGCAGGCCGCTGCCGTTTCCGCCGAACCCGTTGGCGCGCAGAGGAACCGCGTTTCACGCCTGGATCGAGCGCCGTTTCGGCGCGACCCGATTGCTCGATCTCGACGAACTGCCGGGCTCGGCCGACACCGGAGCCTCGGCCGACGTCGACCTCGAAACCCTCCAGCAGGCGTTTCTCGAATCGGACTGGTCGCTCCGCAGCCCCGTCGAAGTGGAGGTGCCGTTCGAGACCTCCGTGGCGGGAACGGTACTGCGAGGACGCATCGACGCCGTGTTCGCGGACGCGGACGGCGGCTGGACCGTCGTCGACTGGAAGACGGGCGCAGAGCCGACGGCGTCGGAACAGCGGGCGGTAGCGATGCAGCTCGCGGCCTACCGGCTGGCGTGGGCCGAGCTGATGTCCATCGGGCGCGCCGAACCGGTACCGCTCGACCGAGTGCGCGCAGCGTTCCACTACGTGCGCAGCGGTCACACCATTTCGCCCGAGAACCTGCCGGACGCAACGGAATTGGCCCAGCTTCTGGAAGGCCGGGCCGGGCCCGAGCAGCCAGAGCCTACGGTGCGTTCCGACGAGCCTTCAGAGCCTCGGTGACCAGCGGAATCTGCAGCGGCAGCCGGGCGATCATCGCTGCTTTGAGAGCAGGTGAGGTCTTCGGGCTCTGCACGTACTTCCACGCGAGGTTGATGTTGGCGGGGAAGACCACGACGAACAGCGCGGCCGCGAGTGCACCGCCCAGTCGACGAGTCCGTGGTGCGGCCAGCGTTGCGGCCACGGCGAGTTCGGCCACACCCGAGACCTGCGTGTAGGTCCGCGCCGAGCCGGGCAAGGCCGTCGGTACCTGGGCATCGAAGAACTTCGGCGTGGCGAAGTGCAGAACTCCGGCTCCGGCGAGCAGTCCCGCGAGGCGCAGTGCGGCTGCCTGACTCGATCTCTGTGTCATGCCCATACCGTGCCACACCAAGCGTCGTCGGCACGGAAGCCTGGCATGGGGTTACGCTGCGTGCCGTGAATGATCTCGACATCGGTGAGTACCTCGGCGGGCGACGTGGCAGGTAGGTTGCGAGCGCGCTTGGGTGACAGCGGCGCGCTGACCGACAAGCCCGACTTCGCCCTCGTGGGAGTGCTCCGGGTACCCGAACTGGAATCGAGTCCGTGGCGCGCCATCTACAAGCGAGTTCTGATGGCGCTGGGCATCCTGTTCTTGGCGGCGTTCGTCGTCTATCTCGATCGCGACGGGTACAGCGACAACCAGAACGGCGAATTGTCCTTTCTGGACGCCTTCTACTACGCAACCGTGTCGCTGTCGACGACGGGATACGGCGATATCGCACCGATGAGCCCGTCGGCTCGACTGGTCAACATCCTGGTCATCACACCCCTCCGGGTCCTATTCCTCATTCTGTTGGTCGGTACCACGCTGTCGGTTCTCACCGAGCGGTCCCGGCAGGCATTCAAAATTCAGCGATGGAGACGCAGCGTGCGCAATCACACCGTGGTCATCGGTTTCGGCACCAAGGGCCGTACCGCAGTCGACGCGATGCTCGGAGACGGCGTGTCGGCGTCCGACATCGTGGTCGTCGACACCGATCAGATGGTGCTCGACACCGCATCGGCCATGGGCTTGGTCACGGTCCACGGTTCGGCGACCAAGTCCGACGTGCTCAGACTCACCGGTGCCCAGCACGCGTCGGCGATCATCGTGGCGACCAATCGAGACGACACCGCAGTGCTGGTGACTCTGACCGCCCGAGAGATCGCTCCCAAAGCCAAGATCGTCGCAGCCATCAGGGAAGCCGAGAACACGCACCTGCTGCGTCAGTCCGGTGCCGATTCGGTTGTCGTCTCGTCCGAGACCGCGGGACGTCTGCTCGGTATCGCCACGTCGACTCCGTCCGTCGTGGAGATGATCGAGGATCTGTTGACGCCGGAGGCAGGCTTCGCAATCGCCGAGCGCGAAGTCGAGCGTGACGAGGTGGGCGGGTCTCCGCGGCACCTGACCGACATCGTTCTCGGGGTGGTGCGGGGCGGCAAACTGTTCCGAGTCGGTACTCCGGAAGTCGATGCGGTCGAGGCCTCCGACCGACTGCTCTACATCCGTCGCGTCGGCGACTAGTCACGGCCAAGTAGGGTCGTGCGCGTGCCGAAATTCCAACTCGCTCACCCCCCTCGACTGTCCCGATCGCCGCTGAACAGGGCAGAAGAACTGCGCCGAGACACCGCAGCGTTGGCAGCGGGTTGGCCGACTGCTCGCATCCTGAACGTGGACGGCAGAGGCCGATTCCCGATTGACGAGAACGGCCTGGTGTTCGGCTCTGCCGCGGATCTCGCTAGCGAGCCGACGGCCGATGCGGTGTTCCTCGGAATTCACGGCGATCGGCATCTGTGGGCCCGACGGGTGGAGGTCGTGGCGGGCACGGTCGGCGACCTGCGCACCGACGGCGATCGACTCGACAGCGCCGCGTTGTCGACGGTGACCGGAGCCCTGGCGATCCTCAATTGGCATGCGAGCGCGCAATTCAGCTCACTCGACGGCGCGCCGTCCGTTCCGTCGAGCGCAGGCTGGTCGCGAACGAGCACGTCCACCGGTCACGAGGAATTCCCGCGTACCGATCCGGCGGTGATCTGTCTCGTTCACGACGGCGGCGACCGAGTGTTGCTGGCGCGGGCGCCCGCGTGGCCCGAGCGTCGTTTCTCGGTGCTCGCGGGCTTCGTCGAGGCCGGTGAGTCGCTGGAAACCTGTGTCACACGGGAGATCAGAGAAGAAGTGGGCCTCGACGTCTCCGGTATCGAGTATCTGGGCAGCCAGCCGTGGCCGTTTCCACGTTCGGTGATGATCGGGTTCTCCGCCGTCGCCGACCCGGAGCAACCGCTGCACTTTCAGGACGGCGAGATCGCCGAGGCCCACTGGTTCGATCGGGCGGAAGTTCTCGCCGCGCTCGAGCTGGGCGACTGGGGATCGGATTCGACCTCCCGGTTGCTTCTGCCGGGCTCGATCTCCATCGCACGGGGAATGCTCGAGGCGTGGGCGGCGACGGCCTGACGTCCGATCAGAGCGACAGCGCGCGCTTGACCTCGGCCAGAGTGGGGTTCGTGGCCGTCGAGCCGTCGGCGAAGAGCACGGTCGGCACCACATGGTTGCCGTTGTTGACGCTGCCGACGAAGTCGGCCGACTCCGGGTTCTGCTCGATGTCGATCTCGGCGTACTCGATTCCGGCCTGGTCGAGCTGGGTCTTGAGCCTGCGGCAGTAACCGCACCACGTGGTGGAGTAGACGGTCAGCGCGGCCGGGGTCTGCGGGGTGTTCTCGGTAGTGGTCACGTGAACAGTCAACAGGAGCGCAGGCGCGATTGTTCCGGCCGACACCTGCATCGGCCGTCGGCCACCCGGTTCGGCCCCGGGTGGAACTGTCGGTACGCACTGACACAATGGTCCTCATGGCTGACGACGCGATGACCGCCGGACTCGATCCGGAGCAATCCGCGGCGGTACTGGCTCCCCGTGGCCCGGTCTGCGTTCTGGCGGGTGCGGGCACGGGAAAGACACGTACGATCACCCGACGCATCGCCCACCTCGTCTCTGCCGGGCATGTGTCCTCGGGACAGGTGCTGGCGGTCACGTTCACCGCGCGCGCGGCCGGCGAGATGCGTGGCCGTCTGCGCGAGCTCGGCGTCGGGGGAGACGGTCCTCCGGTGCAGGCTCGTACGTTTCACGCCGCGGCCATGCGCCAGCTCAAGTACTTCTGGCCTCAGGTGGTCGGCGACACCGGCTGGCAGCTGCTCGACCGCAAGTTCACCGTCGTCTCGCAGGCGGCGAACCGCGCCGGGGTGTCGACGTCGACGGACGCCATTCGAGATCTCGCGGGGGAGATCGAATGGGCCAAGGGATCGCTGATCGCACCCGAGGACTATCCGCGCATCGCGGCGAGCAATCGCCGTGACGTTCCGATGGACGCGACCAAGGTCGCCGCCGTGTACGCAGGTTACGAGGAGCTCAAGTCGCGCGGAGGTGACGGCATGTTGCTCGACTTCGACGACCTCCTGCTGCACACGGCCGCTGCGCTGGAGGAACATTCGTCGGTGGCCGACGAGTTCCGTGAGCGCTACCGCTGCTTCGTCGTCGACGAGTACCAGGACGTGACTCCGTTGCAGCAACGGGTGCTCGACGCCTGGGTGGGCGAGCGTGACGATCTCACCGTCGTCGGCGACGCGAACCAGACCATCTATTCCTTCACCGGGGCATCTCCGCGGTATCTCCTCGACTTCTCACGGAAGTACCCCGAGGCCACCGTGGTTCGGCTCGAGCGCGACTACCGTTCCACGCCCGAGGTGGTGTCACTGGCCAATCGCGTGATCGGTGCCGCTCGCGGTCGCATCGCCGGCACCCGACTGCAGTTGATCGGTCAGCGTCAGCCGGGACCCGAGCCGGAGTTCTTCGAGTACGACGACGAGCCTGCGGAAGCCGACGGTGTGGCGCGTGCGGTCAAGCGATTGATCTCGAAGGGCGTCGAGCCGGCCGAGATCGCGATTCTGTACCGCATCAACGCACAGTCGGAGGCACACGAGCAGGCGTTGACCGAGCTGAAGATCCCATACCAGGTACGTGGCGGCGAGGGGTACTTCACCAGGCCCGAGGTGCGGCAGGGAGTCAACGCGTTGCGGCAGGCAGGCGGTCGTGACGATCTGCCCGACGGCGCACAGGCGGGCGAGGGACTGCCGGCTCTGGTGCGAGCGGTGTTGGCCCCGCTCGGCCTGACGGCAACCGAGCCGACCGGTGCACAGGCCCGCGAGAAGTGGGCATCTCTCGGCGGTCTGGTGCAGCTCACCGAAGAACTTCTGGTGCACGATCCGGAACTGACCCTCGAGAAGTTGTTGGGGGAGCTCGCCGCGCGCGCCGAGGCGCGGCACCCACCGACGGTCCAGGGCGTGACCCTTGCGTCGCTGCATGCGGCGAAGGGGCTCGAGTGGGACGCGGTGTTCATCGTCGGTCTCGCCGACGGCACTCTGCCGATCTCGCACGCGATCGGAAACGACCCGAGTGCCAACAACGAGGCGGCCGTCGAGGAGGAACGCAGGCTGCTCTACGTCGGTGTCACCCGCGCCCGTGTCCACCTGCATCTGTCCTGGGCGCTCGCCCGCAACGAGGGTGGACGCAAATCGCGGCGGCGGTCGAGGTTCCTCAACGGTCTGATCCCCGAGGACTCACCCGCCTCGCGTATCGCCGCGCCTGCTGCCAAGAAGTCCGGGCCCAAGTGTCGGTTGTGCGGAAAGCCGTTGATCGGCACGTCCGCGACCATGCTGGGTCGGTGCGACAGTTGTCCGTCGAACGTCGACATCGCCCTGCTCGACGCGCTGAAGTCGTGGCGATTGGACAAGTCCCGCGAACTGAAGGTGCCCGCGTACGTGGTGTTCAGTGACAACACGCTGACGGCCATCGCGGAGCAGCAACCGCAGGACGAGCGTGGGTTGGTCGCGATTCCGGGAATCGGGGCCAAGAAGCTGGAGCGGTTCGGCGAAGAAGTTCTCACCGTGGTGCGAGCCTCGGACACGTGACGCGGAGGTTCCGAAAATTTCCGCAAAACCGCAGGTAGAAAATAACTTGTGCAGATATCGGCGGGGGGCTTAGTCTGTTTCACGTGCCGCGGGAGACCGCGCACTGTCCAATCCGCCGACGAGACCAGAACAGGAGCTGAAGAAAATGATCAACACATTGCACGCCGCCGTTGCCCACGCAACCGTCGCGTTCAGCCCTGTCCTCGGCACGGCACCTTTCGGAGTTGCCCCCCTCGGCACTCATGCCGCAGCCGCAGGCTCTGTTGCGCAGACGTGGATTCGTTCCTCTGCTTTCGGCCCCATCCAGGAGTCCGCATACGCGGCCTCGGTGTCGAATTCCGCCCAGGTCGCCCTGGCACCAGGAGCGAAAGCCGTTGCTCAGGCAGCCCGACGTCACCGCGCACCACGTGCGTCCGTGCTCGACAGCAGACACCGACTTCACTGTCGGTAGACGCTTCGACAAGCCCCACCAGGCCACGGACCCGCACTCGCGGACCGTGGCCTTTCTCGTTCAGGTAGTTCCTCTATCCGAGCGTGAGGCCGACTGGTTCGCATCACCCCTCGAACCGATAACGACGCCGCACGAAAAGTAGAGGAGACCGACGTGTCAACCGCCACGATCCGGACGACATGCCGACCAGAGTCCGAAAGTGCCTACGCTGCACAGTATTCGACCGAATCGGTCGAACTGGCCTTGTCGGTGCCCTGCCGAGCGGCGAACCCCGACATGTGGTTCGCCGACACCCCTGCCGAACTCGAGCAGGCAAAGGCGCTGTGCGCCCAATGCCCCATCCGCCGTACCTGCCTGAGCGCGGCCCTCGACCGCGCCGAGCCGTGGGGCGTCTGGGGCGGCGAGATCCTCGAGCAGGGTGTCGTCATCGCCCGCAAGCGTCCCCGGGGACGGCCACGCAAGAACGCAGCATGACGCCCGAGACCGGTGACGCCCGAGACCGGTGCCCGGTTTCGCCGAACGAATCAGTCGGTGAAGCCGGGCATCCACTCGGTCAGGATCGCCATGTACGGCGCGTAGGCGTCGAGTTGGGCACAGATCCCGACCAGCCCGCCCAGCACGCGAAAGATCATCACGTATTCCGCAGGCATGTTCAGTGCCCGAACGGTGCGGAACTGCGCACTGTTGAAATCTGCAGCGGTGCCCGCCGCCTTCTGCAGCCAGGCCCGGGTGAAGTGGAACGATTCGGTGTGAATCGGATCGGTGAAGGGACGCAGATAGTCTTCGATCTCCTTCTCTGTCACCGTTCGGCCCGGCACCACGAAGCCGCTCTCCGTGAACAACACCACGAGCTCGTCGAACTTCTCGTCGCGGGCGAGCGAGACCATACGACCCAGGACGGGCGGGAGACCGTCGGGCATCGGAGCGCACGCACCGAAGTCGATGACACCCATGCGTCCGTCGTCGAGCATCATGAAGTTGCCCGGATGAGGGTCGGCGTGCAGCAACTTCGCCCGCGCCGGGGACACGAATGCGAACAACGCGAGCAGTTCGCCCGCCCGGTTACGCTCCTCGGCCGTCCCGTTCGCGATCACATCGGCCAACGGCCTGCCCGTCATCCATTCGCTGACAACGACTTTGGGAGCACTGGCGACGATCTTGGGAATCGCGAACTGCGAGTCGCCTGCGAATTCCTTGCTGAAGGCACGTTGATTCGCGGCCTCGATACGGTAATCCAGCTCGTCCTCGGTACGGGCCGTCAATTCTTCGAGCACCGGCTTGACGTCCGTGCCCGCGAGCACCGTGCTGAACAGGTTCGCGAACCGCGACAGCGTCTTGAGGTCGGAGCGCAATGCGTCGTCTGCGCCGGGGTACTGGATCTTGACCGCGACATCGCGTCCGTCGGCCCAGGTTGCGCGGTGCACCTGTCCGATGCTCGCCGACGCGATCGCAGTGTCGTCGAAATCGAGGAAACGTGACCGCCACGCAGTTCCGAGTTGCTGGTCCAACACCCGATGCACGGTCTTCGCGGGCATGGGCGGGCCCTGCGCCTGCAGTTTGGTCAACGCCTCGCGGTACGGCTCCGAATACTCCTCCGGAACGGCCGCTTCCATCACCGAGAGCATCTGCCCGAGCTTCATGGCACCGCCCTTGAGTTCCCCGAGAACGGAGAAGAGCTGTTCGGCTGCCTTGGCGGCCATGTCCGCATCGATTTCGTCACGATTGCCGCCGGCGAGCTTCTTGCCGAACCCCATGGCGGCACGACCGGCCATCCCGAGGGGAATGCTGGCCAGTTTTGCAGTACGAGTCGATCCACGGCGCGGTATGTCAGACACAGCTCCATCATGGCTGAACCTTCCGACAATTGCTCGGACCGCCCCGCGCCGACCCCATCGGTCGTGGTGAGCTCGCTACGAGCATGTGTGGTCAGTGCCAGCAATCGCAGTGAGGATGCTTGGACCACAGGCGTTTGTGCACGGTGGTTCCGGTTGCTGCGAAGTCCAGTTCCATGGTGCAGTCGGCGGTCTCGGGAAGCGCGGCGTCGGAACGGCCGATGAGGTTCTCCAACTGAGCGAACGCGAACGCTGCCGTGGCCAACACCGTCGCGCTGCTGGCCTGGCCGACCGTGCCGAGCAGTTGAGCGGAAAGATGCGGCCACTCGGGCTCGAAGTCGCATCGCGTCAGATCTGCGCACCGCAGGCAACTCGTTCGACCGGGCAACACGAAAGGACCGACGATGCCCTTTCCGTCTCGCAGCCGCACCTGCAGATGTGGGATGCGCAGCCGCACCAGGTCGGTCACCAGTCGAGGTTCGGCAACCAGATCGTCGGCGAGCACCACGACGTCGTAGTTCCACGACCTCACCACCGAGTGCGGATAGCGCGTCGGAGTCAGACTCGTTCGACTCACCGTGACACCGGTTCGACTCAGACCGGAGGCCAACGCGTCCGAGATCGGACCCCGCCCCACGAGGTGCACGGTCTTCACCGTCCCCGGTCCGGCCTGCGACGCATGCGGCGAGGCGTCGGGCGGAACGGGTTCCCTCGTGCCGTGCATCAGCAACCCGGAGTCCTCCAGTTCGCCGAGCATCGCCGATGTCCGATTGGCCGACAGTCCCAATGTCATTGCGTGACAGACGATATGAGGTCTGGAATGACCCGCGGCCAGCAGCCGGAGTATTTCGAGTATCGAGCCCGGCTCGGCACCGGGAGGTGGCGTGACGACGACGCTGGTCTCGGGATTCCAGCCCAACTGAACGGTGCCGTCTCGACGCGGCAGAATTGCCACTGCAGGATCGAGTCGAACGGTCGGTGTGATCATGAGACACACTCTGACAGCGCCGACAACGAAGAACGCCCGCTCGGGGCACGTTATCCACAGGGTGGAAGTGCCTCCGAGCAGGCGTTCGACGGTCTCGATCGAAGTGGCGCGAACCCGACGGGTCAGGGTGTGGATGGACCCTTCTCGGGATCTCCGTCGGTGCCCTCGTCGTCGCCTTCCGCGGCGCGTTCGGCAGCTTCGGCGCGCTCCTTGGCCTCCATTGCCTCGAGCTGCGCGATCGGGTCGTCGAAGCTCGACGTTCCACCGCCGACCACGCGGTCGATGAACGCCGCGGGGTTGTCGAGGTCCGATGAGTCGGGCAGCAGATCGGGATGTGCCCACACACCGTCGCGTCCCTCGACGTCGGCTGCGGCGAGGAGCTGACGCCACAGCTCGGCGGCCTCGCGAACCTTGCGGGGTCGCAGTTCGAGGCCGACCAGCGTCGCGAAGGTCTGTTCGGCGGGTCCTCCCGATGCCCGGCGGCGCCTGATCGTTTCGCCGAGTGCGACGGCACCGGGCAGGCGGTCGCCCAGAGCGGCTGCAACCACCGTCTCGACCCATCCTTCGACCAGGGCGAGCAGCGTCTCGAGACGCTCGAGTGCGTGCTTCTGCTCCGGCGTCGTCTGTGGCTCGAAAGCACCCTGCTGCAGGATCGCCTCGATTTTCGACGGGTCGGTCAACGCGGACGGGTCGAGTCCTGCGGCGGCCTCCTCGATGGCCGAGAAGTCCATCCGGATGCCGCGCGCGTACTCCTCGACGGTGGCCAGAACCCGTTGCCGCAACCACGGAATGTGGCTGTACAGCCGCTGGTGGGCGGCTTCGCGTGCGGCGAGGAACACCAACACCTCACGGTCGGGCTGCTCGAGTCCTTCGCTGAACGACGAGATGGCAGACGGCAGCAATGCCGCTGTTCCCGACGGTCCGAGGGGAAGGCCGATGTCGGTGGACGTCAGCACCTCCTTGGACAGCTGACCGAGTGCTTGGCCGAGCTGCGAGCCGAATGCCATCCCGCCCATCTGCGTCAGCATGCCCATCATCGGACCCGCCATCTGCTGAGCCTCGGCGGGCAGGCCGGACGTCCACATGCCGGAGATCTGCTCGGCGACCGGGTCGCACAAGCGCTTCCAGGTGTCGATCGTGTTGTCGAGCCAGTCGACCGGTGTCCACGCGACGGTCTTCGTAGCCCCGGCCGGCAATGTGGTCGCCCCGTCCAGCCACAGCTCGGCCAGGTGTGCGGCGTCGGTGATGGCCTCTCGTTCGCCTGCCGACACCGGGCTGAAATCGCCCATCTGCTGACGCGCGAGCTGCTTGGCCAGGTCGTAGTTCACCGGCCCCGACCCGGTTCCGCCCGCAGCTCCCATGCCGCTGAGCATCTGGCCGAATTGGGTGAGCATCTGCCCCAGCTGTGCGGGGTCGAACCCCTCGCCGCCGAAGCCGAAACCGGCAGGGTTGCCCGAGCCGTCCGGATCCTTCTTCTTGTCCGGGTCGTCGTCGGAGGCACCGAAACCAAAATTGCTCATGACTCAACGGTACAAGCCCGACGAACGGAGAGAGTGGTGGATCGTCACGCTGACGGCGAACAGTCCGAGCCGTGAGAAGCCGGTACGGACGTACTCGGCAGGGGCGGTCTGCACCGTCGACCGTATTCGGATCTAGTGTCTACGGAGTGAACCGAAGGATCGCCACTCTTGTCGCTGCGCTGGTACCTGTGGTGGTGCTGGGCGTCACGGGCTCGGTCGTCACCGTTCCGTTCGCCGCTCTCGGCCCCGGCCCGACGTACAACACTCTCGGTGACGTCGACGGGGTACCCGTGGTGCAGATCGACGGAACCGAGGTCGACCCAACCGCGGGCCACTTGAACATGACGACCGTGGCCGTGCGCGATCAGCTCAATCTGTTCGAGGCACTCGGCTTCTGGGCCAGCGGCAGGCAGGGACTCGTTCCGCGCGAGGAGGTCTATCCGCCGGACATGTCGAAGGAAGAAGTGCAGGAGGGTAATCAGGCGGACTTCGAGGAGTCGGAGTCCAGCGCCGAACTCGCCGCGCTGCATCATCTGGATCTGCCGGTGACGCTCGCGGTGGCGAGTGTGGCCGATGACGGGCCCGCTGCCGGCGTGCTGAACGTGGGGGACACGCTCGTCTCGGTCGACGGAGCCGCGGTGTCCACGGCGTCCGCGGTTCGCGAGGCGGTCAGCTCCAGGGCCCCGGGTGATTCCATCGATATCGAGTACGTCCGGGACGGCACGACGCGGACGGATTCGGTGGTGCTCGAAGCCCGGCCCGACGACGACGCGTTGGGATACCTCGGCGTCACGCCCGAGGAGCAGCCGGACGTGCCGTTCGACGTGACGTTCAACCTTGCCGACGTCGGTGGACCGTCGGCCGGACTGATGTTCAGCCTGGCCGTGGTCGACAAGCTCAGTCCCGGTGAGCTGAGCAACGGAGAGTTCGTCGCGGGGACGGGGACCATCGACGCCGAAGGCACGGTCGGCCCCATCGGCGGCATTCCGTACAAGCTGATCGCCGCCCGTGAAGCCGGAGCCACCACGTTCCTGGTGCCGGACGCGAACTGCGGCGAGGCGCAACAGAACGTCCCCGACGGCCTCAGACTGGTGCGTGTCGAATCGTTGGACGGTGCAATCGACTCGCTGCAGGCGATCGGCTCCGGCGGCGACGTGCCGTCCTGCAGCTGACCCAGCCCTGTCGCTAGTCGTCGTCGACGTCGTCGAACGTGGCGTAGAGACCGTGCACGACGTTGGGGGCCAGGTCCTCCGCGATGCGAAGGTCGATGGGTGCAAACGGATCGGCGTCCTCGTCCGGGTGCAACTGCAGAAGAGTCAGGGACGGACCGTCCTTGAGGACCGCGACGATCAATCGCGCATCTCGTTTCTCGGGATGGTTCTCGGCAGCCGAGCGAGCGGCCTGGTCGGCCGCATCGGGATCGGCGAGCAGCGGGATCAACGCATCGTCGAGGGTCGATTCGGCTGCTGGGGGAAGAACTACGATCTCTTGGACCAAGGCGCATCCGACGACACCCTCGGGCCACGTGGAGGTGGCCAGGAACTCGTCCAGGGCGGGGGAGCCGCCGGTGATGTCCTCGGGTAGCGAATGCTGTTGGATCGGAGTCAGGGCAGCGCCGTCGGCCAAATCGTCGAGCAGTCCCGGCTCGGCCGCGGCGAGTGCGGCTGTGGGCACCAAGGCGAACATCTGGGGTGCCTGGTGCCATCCGCCGGCATCGACGAAGTCCGCTACCTCCCGCGCACACCACGCCAAGGCGTCGGCCACATCCTGTCCACCCGTCTCGGGGTCGAACTCGACACCGAAATCGTCTCGGCCGGGCAGTCCGTCGCTGTCGTTGCTCACCGCACTATCCTCGCATTCGGATGGTTCCTCGGATGCGAGGCTCCTGACCTGCGGTCGGCTGTGGCCGCGGTACGGGCGTCGCAGCCGTAGGATCAACGTACGTACAGTAGGGCGAAACGGACATGCGGCGCACGGCGAGTGCGCCGCCGAAGTCATCTGCGGCGCCGGTCGGCGTCGCCCGAAGTTGGAGTGTGGCTCGTGGGCATGAGGCCCCCCACCGGTATGCCGTCCTTGTCGCGGCGCAGCCGGATCTTGCTCGTATTGGCCTTGGTAGCAGCAGGTTTGCTACTCATCGGTCCCCGTCTGATCGACGTGTACACGAACTGGTTGTGGTTCGGCGAAGTCGACTTCCGCGGCGTGTACACCACCACTCTGCTGACGCGGTTGGTGATCTTCTTCGTCGTCGCCCTGGTTGTCGGACTCATCGTGTTCGCAGCTCTGGCGGTGGCGTACCGCAACCGTCCGGTGTTCGTGCCTGTCGCCGGGCCCAACGATCCGATCGCGCGATACCGCACCACGGTGATGAGCCGACTGCGCCTGTTCGGCATCGGAATTCCCGTGGTGTTCGGGTTCTTGTCCGGCATGATCGCCCAGACCAATTGGGCGACCGTGCAGTTGTTCATCCACGGCAGCGACTTCGGCATAACCGACCCGCAGTTCAATCTGGATGTCGGTTTCTACTCGTTCGACCTCCCGTTCTACCGGTTCATCCTCAATTGGCTGTTCGTCGCCATCCTGGTTGCCTTCTTCGCGAACCTGGTGACGCAGTACGTGTTCGGTGGAATTCGTCTCGCCGGGCGCGAGGGTGCACTCACTCGCGCAGCGCGGATTCAACTCGCGGTTCTGGCCGGTACTTTCGTCCTGCTGAAGGCCATCGCGTACTGGTTCGATCGGTACACGCTGCTGTCGAGCAGTCGCAAGGAGCCGACGTTCACCGGTGCCAGCTTCACCGACATCAACGCGGTGTTGCCGGCCAAACTGATCCTGCTGGCAATCGCCGTCATCTGTGCGATCGCCTTCTTCGCAGCGATATTCCTGCGTGATCTCCGTATCCCGGCGTTGGCCACGGCTTTGTTGGTGCTGTCGTCGATCCTCATCGGTGCCGTCTGGCCGCTGGTGATGGAACAGTTCTCGGTGCGCCCGAACGCGGCGGACAAGGAGAGCACGTACATCGAGCGGAACATCGCAGCAACCCGAGACGCGTACGGCTTGAACGACGACGTGGTCACCTATCGGGACTATTCCGGTGAAGCAGCATTGAGCCCCGGCGAGGTGGCGTCCGAGTCGGCCACGATGTCCAACATTCGCTTGCTCGACCCCAACATCCTCGCGCCCACCTTCACCCAGCAGCGTCAGATCCGTAACTTCTACGGGTTCCCCGACACGCTGGCCGTCGACCGATACCCGGATGCGGACGGCAACCTGCGCGACTATGTCGTTGCAGCCCGCGAGATCTCACCGCAGACGCTCGACGCGAACCAGCGTGACTGGATCAACCGCCACACCGTGTTCACACACGGAAACGGCTTCGTCGCAGCGCCGGCCAACTCCGTCGACGAGGCCGTCGCAGACGAATCAAGCGGTGGACGCGGTGGTTACCCGAACTACCAGGTCAACTGGATCGAGAACGATTCCGAGGGCACCATCCGCAAGGACGGACCCGGCGACCTGGATCAGCCTCGCATCTACTTCGGCCCGGTCATCGCCAACTCCGACGCGGACTACTCGATCGTCGGTTCCACCGGCGAGCCCCGCGAGTACGACACCGACAGCAAGAGTTACACCTACACCGGTGCCGCAGGCGTCGACGTCGGTAACTTCTTCAATCGACTCGTGTTCGCCAGCAAGTACGCCGAGCGCAACATCTTGTTCTCGAGCGTGATCGGGGACGAGTCGAAGATCCTGTTCAACCGTGACCCCCGCGACCGCGTACAGAAGGTCGCACCGTGGTTGACCACGGATGGATCGACCTACCCGGCGATCGTCGAGGGCAAGCTCGTCTGGATCATCGACGGGTACACCACGTTGGACAACTTCCCGTACGCCCAGCGGATGTCGCTCGAGGACGCCACTGCCGACAGCATCGAGTCGACGACGACACGTGCGTTGCCGAGCCGAGAGGTCTCGTACATCCGAAATTCGGTGAAGGCCACCGTCGATGCCTACGACGGCACCGTCAAGCTCTACGAGCAGGACGAGAACGATCCGGTGCTCAAGGCATGGGAAGGCGTGTTCCCGGGAACCGTCATTCCGAAGGACCAGGTGTCCGACGAGCTGCGCGATCACTTCCGCTACCCGGAAGACCTGTTCAAGGTCCAGCGTGAACTGCTGACCAAGTACCACGTCAACGATCCGCGAGAGTTCTTCACCAACAACGCGTTCTGGGAGGTTCCCACCGACCCGACCGCAGAGAACACCGCGGCCAAGCAGCCCCCGTACTACGTCGTCGCATCCGATATCTCGAACCAGGAGAATCAGGCGTCGTTCCAGCTGACCAGTGCGTTGGTCGGTTACCGCCGAGAGGTGTTGGGCGCGTACGTCAGTGCGGATTCCGATCCGGAGAACTACGGCAAGATCACCGTGTTGAGATTGCCGACGGATACATCCACGCAGGGTCCGAATCAGGTGCAGAACCAGATGACGACCACGACCGACGTGTCCGAGAGTCTCGGTATCGTGCGCCGTGAGAACACCGTGGAGTTCGGAAACCTGCTGACACTCCCGGTCGGCGACGGCGGATTGATCTACGTGGAACCGGTGTACGCCTCTCGTACCAACGAGGCGTCGGCCTATCCGCAGTTGATTCGGGTGTTGGTCTCGTACGAGGGCCGCGTCGGGTACGCCGCGACACTGCCCGAAGCCATCGAGCAGGTGTTCGGAGCGGGTGCCGGACGCACAGTCACCGCACCCGGTGAGACCGACGGAACCACGCAGCCCGGCGCTGTTCCCGAAACCGCGCCGTCCGACGGTGGTACGCCTGCGGCAACTCCGGCGCCGGCCACCGGTGGTTCGACGACCAGGGATGCGGCCGTGTCCGAATTGAATTCGGCACTCGCGGCCGTGCGCACTGCACAGCAGAGTGGAAATCTCGCGGAGCTCGGTACTGCGTTGGAGGATCTGCAGACCGCCGTCGATACCTACAACCAGGCAGGTAACTGATCGCTGAGGCCACGGCCTGCTGACCGAGCGAAAGAGCCGCCTCACCGAATGGTGAGGCGGCTCTTTCGTCGTTCGTCACCTGGCTCGTTCACGCTGTGCAGCAGTGCAACTCCGAGGTGAGTGGCAGTTCGACGAACTGCCGGGCGATCAGCGTCCGATGGGCGCGAGCACCGGGGCGTTGGCAGCAACGAAGTGCTGGAACTGCGTGCTCAAGCCGTACTGGTCGGCAAGCTTGGACGCTGCGTCGAACGCGCCCTGTGCAGCCTGCGTGGCCGCTGCGGCCTCGGGAGCCACGGCCGGTGCCGGTGCCGGTGCCGGTGCCGGTGCCGGTGCGGGAGCCGGCTGCGGTGCCGGTGCGGGAGCTGCCTCGGGCTCGGGAGCGGAGGCACCCTTGCTCAGCTGCTGACCGCACACGGGCCATGCGCCCGGTCCCTGGGTCTGAAGGGTGTTCTCCGCGACGCGGATCTGCTCGGCCTTGGATGCGTTGGCCGGTGATCCGGATCCGCCGTTGGCCGTCCAGGTGCTCTGAGAGAACTGCAGGCCACCGTAGTAGCCGTTTCCGGTGTTGATGCTCCAGTTGCCACCGCTCTCGCACTGCGCGACCGCGTCCCAGTTGTTCGGGGCTGCGTTGGCGGTTCCGGCAGAGATACCGAGGGGGATTGCTACAGCGGCACCTGCGATGACGGCCATTCCGAGTGCGCGCTTGCCGACATTGTTCAGTGTGGTCATTCGGGGTGAATCCTCTCCGCGCTCGACTGGCGCGACTGGCCTGCAATCACCTCGCCGGTGTGAATGGCGTTGGTGACCAGGCGCTTCGTATCGTCGCGGCTCTGCCCCCGTACGTCTTGGGGACCACACCCGCGGGGCAGAGCGAAAGGAGCGGCGGGGTGGTGCAGGCCCAGCGGTTTAGGGCCGTCCGTGAAGGTAGTCGAGGATCTGCTCACCGTCACTGAGCCATAATGGGATGGTCGATGTCCACATATTGGGACGATGGGGGGTGTTTCCGCAGCTCAGACCAGCTCGTGGCGCTAATGTTTCTACTTCGTAACCCGAACGTTATGTGACTCGAAACACGCCCCAAAAGAGACGCGGAGCACTATTTTCTGCGGTATTCGGCGTGATAAACGCGTGCCGTGACGCGTCGCGGTGCACTCGTCGGGGTGCGCGAGGACGCGGAGAAGTCACGTGATTTGCATTGGTTGTACGCACGGGAGTAACTTCGTAGACGCAACGCGGGGTGGAGCAGCTCGGTAGCTCGCTGGGCTCATAACCCAGAGGTCGCAGGTTCAAATCCTGTCCCCGCTACCACTGAAGAAGACCCAGGACATATGTCCTGGGTCTTTTTTCGTGCTCTGATGGGTCCGGAACGGACTCTCGGCCGCAGTCTGCACGTTCGATACCGGAAGGTTCGCCTCGCATGATTCTCCCCGCCGTCAGAGATCCGCGCCTCATCACCGTGCATCGCGGCGGCCTTCTGTCCGATGACGACCATCGGAGCCTTGCGCTCTGGGCGGCCGAGTGTGCGGAACATGTTCTCCACCTGTTCGAGGAGCTCGAACCTTCCGACTCGCGGCCGCGTGAGGCAATCGACGGTATCCGTGCGTGGACGCGCGGCGAGCTCGCGATGACGGCAACCCGCGCTCTCGGCGGGCACGCCATGGGTGCGGCACGGCCGCTGCACGGTTGCGCTCGCTTCGCCGCATACGCCGCGGGGCAGGCAGCCTGTGTGGCACACGTACCCGAACACGACCTCGGAGCGGCCGCCTATGCCATCAAGGCAGCTCGGGCGGCCGCGCGTGACGGCCTGGAGCCGAGTGCAGGTCTAAAGGAACTCGAATGGCAGCGCGACCGGCTCCCGAACAGTGTGCGAAAACTGGTGCTGGAAGACCAGGAGAGAAGGAACAGTATCTGTTGGTCGTTGTTCGACGGTTGAGCCGCCCAGTACGGTCGCGGTCGACCGGTGCGTATCGGGTTCAGTCCGTGATCTGCTCGCGGGCATCGTCACTGGTGACTGCTTCGGAAGGGGCGGGGCCTCCTTCGTCGTCTGCATCATCGGCAGTGAGGTCGACGGTGTCCACACCTTCGAGTGCGGTCAGTTCCTGCTCTGCCTCGGCGATGAGGCCTTTCGCGTTCTCTTCCATCTTCTTGATCCACTCGGCCATGACGGTGACACCCTTCGCTCGATCGTGTACCACCGGTCTACCAGACTTCTTCACCCCTAGGATCCATGGTGTGCGAACACGAACCTCGCGTCTCGATCTCGACGAGCCGGTCGGCACGGATCTCGATGAGCTGTACGCGATCTGCAGCGACCCGCAGTCGTGGACGCACTTCCCGAGCCTGCGACACACCGATCCCGGTGCAACCGAACGAATGTTGCAGAGCTGGGAGGAGCAGTGGCGGCGGGATGGACTGTCCACGTGGATCATTCGTGAGCGCGGCAGCCGCACGATCAGTGGCTACGGCGGATGCTCGAAGCGGCGGAACGCCTTCTGGAATCTCGGGTATCGCCTCCATCCCGACGCACAGGGCAACGGGTACGCCGCGGAGATGTGTGAGATCGCAGTCGAGTGTGCGCACCGGACCGAGCCCGAATTGCCGATCGTGGCGTACCTCCTCGAACACAACGTCGCGTCGGCCCGAGTGGCCGAGCGCGCGGGCCTGCAGTTGATCGCCCGTGGACCCGACGTCGGCAATCCCGATGTCGACGCCGTACGCCTGGTGTACTCAGACCGTTCGTTGACTGCAGATCAGGTGGACGTGGTGCTGTCGGCCTGACCGGGGTATGCGCGCACCTCCGCGAGCCGACCGCGAAGCAAGCGTTTCTCCGGTGCGGTTCGGGCGAAATCCAACGCTCGTCGGTAGTCGATTGCCGCCTCTTCGAACCTGCCGAGTCGCTGCAGCAGATCTGCTCTCGCCATGGGATACGGGTGATAGCGGCGTAGGGACGGCTCGTCGGCAAGCAGGTCCAATTCGTGCAGACCGGCTGCGGGACCGTCGCGCATCGCCAGTGCAACCGCCCGGTTCAGCGCGACGATGGGGCTCGGTGCCCGCGTCATGAGTACGTCGTACAGGGCAACTATCTGAGGCCAGTCCGTGCTGTCGGCGTCGAGTGATTCGTCGTGCAGTGCAGCAATGGCAGCCTGTAGAGCGTAAGGACCGCTCCCGCCGCCGCCGAGAGCCTCGACCACGAGTTCCGTACCCTCGGCGATGAATTCGGCATTCCAGAGTCGACGGTCTTGGTCGGCCAACAAGACGATCTCACCGTCCGGTCCGGTTCGCGCGTCGCGTCTGGCATCGACGAGCAACATCAGCGCCAGTAGACCGATCACCTCGGACTCCGTCGGCAAAGCGGCGTACAGGAGTCGGCCCATCCCGAGGGCCTCGTCGGTGAGATCGATTCGTCCGACGTGATCACCCGACGTCGCCGAATAGCCCTCGGTGAAGATCGAATAGATCACCTCGAGCACCATCGGGACCCTGCCTGCCAACTCGTCCGGGCCCGGGAGACGGAACGGTATCCGTGCGGCCCGAATCTTGTTCTTGGCTCGCACTATTCGCTGCGCTGCTGTCGCCGGGGGGATGAGCAGCGCCCGGGCGACCTCGCCGGTGGTGAGACCGGCCAGGCATCGAAGAGTCAGTGCGAGCCGGTCACCGGCGGCAAGGGCAGGGTGCGCGCAGGTGAAGAACAACTGCAGTCGGTCGTCGGGCAGGGTCTCGTCGAGCGAATTCAAGCGACTCGGTTCGCTACGATCCGTATCCGCCTGCAGCACCCCGACTTTCGCGGCCAGGGTCTGGTCGCGCCGCAAGCGATCGACTGCCTTCCGTCGGGCAGTGGTGAGCAACCAGGCGCCGGGCTTGGCCGGGACACCATCGACCGGCCAGTGTTTCAGGGCCGATTCGATGGCGTCCGAGGTGACTTCTTCGGCGAGGTCGAGGTCGCGATACCGCTGCACCAGCGAGGCGAGCAGTATCGAGCGCTCGGCTCGGAAGACCGAGTCGAGCGCTCGACCAACCTCGACATCGGTCACCGAAGAACCGAGTACGTCGGGCTTCGGCGGTTCAGAACTCGGCAAGGGGACGTACGATCACCGTGCCGCCGTCCTTGGAGCCCGGGCATCGGGCTGCCCATTCGAGTGCAGCGTCCAGGTCGGGAACGTCGATGACGTCGTAGCCACCGAGAACCTCATGAGATTCGGCATACGGGCCGTCGGTGACGCTGCGTTCTCCGGTGGCGGCGTCGACGCGAACAGCCGTGGCCGTGGTGAGGTCGGCCATCGCGTGACCGGAGACGTGAACGCCCGCCTCCTTCATCTCCTTCTCGTAGGTCATCCAGTCCTCGACACTGCTGCAGCCCGGTGCTGCTCCGGGTGCGGTGTCTGCGTTGATCAAGAGGATGTATTTCATGGTGCGCTCCTGGGTTCGGTACCTCGGTGTCGCGGCGCGAGTCGCCGTACACGATGACGACGTTCGACAGACCACGATATCGACACCGCCTCCCGATTTTTCTTTCTCACACACGAAAAACGGCACCGGACGCAAAGTCCGGTGCCGTTCAGCGGTTACTCCTCGGCTCGACGACGAGCCAGGTGTCACTTCAGTTCTGCCGACGACTTTCCGAGTACACGGCGAGCAACGATCAGCTGCTGAATCTGCTGCGTTCCCTCGAAGATGTCGAGAATCTTGGAGTCGCGGCTCCACTTCTCGAGCAGCGGGCGCTCCGAGTAGCCGTACGTGCCGGCCAATTCGACTGCCTTGAGGGTGATGTCGACTGCCGAGCGACCGGCCTTGGCCTTGGACATCGAGGCCTGGAGGGAGTTCGGCTCCTTGTTGTCGGCCATCCACGCCGCACGCAGTGCGAGCAGATGTGCTGCCTCCCAGTCCGCTTCGAGGCGCAGGAACTCCGCGGCCGCCGCGTGCTGGTTGTAGGCGGGCGTCTCGTAGGAGATGTCGACTCCGGCGTCCACCAGGATGGAACGCAATTCTTCGAGAGCCGCACGTGCGACTCCGATCGCCATGCCTGCCACCAGAGGACGGGTGTTGTCGAACGTCTGCATGACGCCGGCGAAGCCCTTCTCGACGTTCACTTCGGCGGTGCCGAGCAGGTTGTCCTTCGGGATGCGGCAGTCCTCGAGCAGCAGGGCTGCGGTGTCGGACGCCTTGATGCCCAGCTTGTGCTCGAGGCGGGCGACCGAGAGGCCCGGAGCGTCACGCGGGACGACGAACGATTTGATGGCCGCGCGGCCGAGAGACTTGTCCACCGTTGCCCACACCACGATGTGGGTGGAACGCTCGCCGGCGGTGACGTAGATCTTCTCGCCGTTGAGGACCCACTCGTCTCCGTCGAGGACGGCGGTGGTGGTGACAGCTGCGGAGTCCGAGCCGAAGCCGGGCTCGGTGATGGCCATCGAAGCCCACACCTTGCCGAAGCGCTCGAGCTGCTCGTCGGTGGACACCGCGGCGATGGCCGAGTTACCGAGTCCCTGGTAGGGGATCGACAGCGTGAGGCCGACGTCGCCCCAGCAGGTCTCGATCACGTTCACCAGAGCGGACATGTTGCCGCCGTTGGCGTTTGCGGTCTTGCTGGGCTTGGCCGACTCGCTGTCCTTCTCGCGGCCACCGGCGGCTCCGCCGATTTCGCCACCGGCGTCGGACATGCCTTCGACCATCGACGCCATGGTGTCGAGTTCCACCGGGTACTCGTGCTCGGCGAGGTCGTACTTGCGGGAAATCGGGCGGAAGATCTCGGCAGCGACCTGATGAGCCTGATTCGCCTGCGCCCGAAGCTTCTTGGGAAGTTCAAGATTGATCATCGTGTATGTCCTTGGGTGAGTGCCATGGAAATTCGGGGCGGCGAGCTAGATGAGAACGATGCCCTCGGCGACGCCGACGGACCGCAGATCGCGGTACCAACGCTCGACCGGGTGCTCCTTGGTGAAGCCGTGACCGCCGAGCAGCTGCACGCCGTCGGAACCGATCTGCATGCCCTTCTCGGAGGCGAGTCGACGGGCGAGCGCCGATTCGCGAGTGAACGACAGTCCCTGCTCGGCCCGCGAAGCGCCGCGCAACGTGACCAACCGCATGCCGTCGAGCTCGATGGCGATGTTGGCGACCATGAAGGCCACGGCCTGGCGATTGCTGATCGGCTCACCGAAGGCGACGCGATCGTTGACGTACGGAATGACGTAGTCGAGTACGGCCTGGCTCGTACCGACGGCCAGCGATGCCCAGCCGAGGCGCGCGAGGCCGATGGCAGCGCTGTACTCGGCTGCCCGCTGGTCTGCGTCACCGTCACCGAGTAGTGCCGACTCGGGAACTGCGACATCGGTCAGGATCAGGCGACCCAGGCCGGCTGCGCGCAACCCCATGCTCGGGTCGGCTTCGACGACGAGGCCCTTGGAGTCGGACTCGACGATGAAGAATGCCGGACGGCCTTCGAGTTCTGCGGCGATGACGAACAGCTCGGAGCTGCCGGCAGCGGGCACGAGGCTCTTGACTCCGTTGAGCTTGTAGCCGCTGGGAGAGCGAACGGCCTTGGTCTGCAACGCGTACGGATCGAACAGTGCGCGTGGCTCGTTGACGACCACTGCTGCGTTCGGCACCTTCTCGCCGACGAATGCCGGGAGGTAGGTCTTCTGCTGTGCGTCGGTGCCCCACTGGGTGAGAGCGACGGCGACACCGCTGGGCGCGAGGATGGGCAGTGCCAAGCCCATGTCGCCGTGGGCGAGGGCCTCGGCGACGAGAGAGTTGGTGACCGCACCACGCTCGCTGGCGGCACCGTCGAGCTCCTCGGGAACGTTGATGAGCGTGATGCCGAGCTCGGCGGAGCGACGAACCAGATCCTCGGGCGACGAGGCGCTGTGGTCTGCGTCGAACGCAGCCGGACGGAGGATCTCCTCGGCGAACTCCTTGACCGTCTCGACGATCATGCGCTGTTCGTCGTCCGGCGTCAGGTCGAAGTAGCTCAGGTTCTTGGCAGCGCCGTCGTCGAGACGCTTGGGCTTGCCGCCACCGGTGACCTTGGCGAATGTGCGATTGGCAGCGCCGAGGGTCTTGAACCCGGTCTTGGTGCTTTCGTACGTCACCCGGTCGATGGTTTGGCGGAGGTTGTACTTCTCCGCCAGTTCCGATCCGGTGATGGCGGTCAGAACGCGCATGGCGGTTCCGATCGCATCCCGCTTGAACGGGTTGAGGCCAACTGCAGAAGTATCGCGGGGCACCTTCGGGGCCTTCGCGTCGACCACACTGTCTTGCTTGCTCATGATCACCAGTTCCTCGGCGTCGGGCACGGACTCCACAGATCTTACTCCCGAGTAAGATAGCTGTCTACTGTCGAGTAAGTTGACCTTTCCAGGAGGCCGGCGAACCGAACGTCGCCTCCGGCGACGAGGGGTATGGCACGCTACGTCCGTGCATCCGATCGCCCAGGTCTTCGCCGCCATCGCCGCGGCCCTTCACGTCGTCATCTTCGTCATGGAAAGTGTCTTGTGGTCGAAGCCGGCCATCTGGGCCAAGTTCGGCGTCGCAAGTCAGAACGAAGCCGATGTCGTGAAGCCGATGGCGTTCAATCAGGGCTTCTACAACCTGTTCCTGGCCGTCGGCATCGTAATGGGCCTCGTGTTGGGCGGGTCCGCAGGCGACGCAGTCGTCTACTTCGCGTGCGCGAGCATCGTCGGCGCAGCGATCGTTCTGGCGACCGGCGGTGCGAAGTATTTCCGGGCCGCATTCGTCCAGGGCATCACACCGCTGATCGCGCTGATTCTGGCTGCAGTTCTCCAGGCGTGAGTCAGGCGCTGGGGGACAGGGACGCGAGGACCTGGTCTTGCAGTAGACCGTTGGTGGCCACGGCGCTGCCACCGTGCGGGCCTGCGGTGGCGTCGAGTGCGGTGAAATCGCCTCCGGCTTCACGCACGAGGACATCGAGTGCGGCCAGGTCCCACAGCGAGACCTCGGGTTCTGCGGCTATGTCGACCGCCCCCTCGGCCACGAGGCAGTAGGAGAAGAAGTCGCCGTAGCCGCGAACCCGCCATACGGCGTCGGTCAGATCGAGGAACCGATCCCTGATGCCGAGTTCCGCCCACCCACTCAGGCTCGAGAAACTCAGACTCGACGACGCCAGCGAATCGACCTTCGAGACCTCGATCCGGCGCGGGGTGCCCCCGTCCGATGCCGTCCAGGCTCCCAGATCGAGTGCTGCCCACCACCGTCGGCCCAGGGCGGGTGCGCTCACCACGCCGACACGGGGTATTCCGTCGTCGAGCAGAGCGATCAACGTCGCCCACACCGGAACGCCACGGACGAAGTTCTTGGTGCCGTCGATGGGATCGACGACCCACTGGCGTCCGCTGAATGTTGCAGTGCCGCCGAATTCCTCGCCCAGCAACGCGTCGGCAGGGCGTTGCGCTCCGAGCACGCCGCGGATCGTCGTCTCGACGGCCAGATCCGCGTCCGACACCGGTGTCAGATCCGGCTTGGAATCCACCGCGAGGTCCATGGCGAGAAATCGCCGCCGGGTGATGGCGTCGGCCTCGTCGGCGAGTCGGAGGGCGAGAGAAAGATCAGCGGCGTAGTCGGTCACCGGAGAAGACTATCGCCGCGCACACGGCGTCTCGCATGTGGCGATATGTGCGTTTCGGCCTATCCGGTGACTTCGTTCAGCTTTCCGCTTGCCACGTCGAAGACGAAGCCTCGAATGGATTCGTGCTTCGTGACGAACGGGCTCTGCTCGATGCGTGCCAGCGATTGGCGAACATCACGGTCCAGATCGGTGAACGACTCGGCCGCCCAGTTCGGCTTGATACCGGTCTCGTCCTGAAGATCGTTCTTGAATTGGTCGTCGGTGAACGTGAGCATGCCGCAGTCGGTGTGGTGAATGAGGATGATCTCCTTCGTGCCGAGTAGCCGTTGGCTGATGGCCAGAGATCGGATCTCGTCGTCGGTGATCACACCGCCCGCATTCCGGATGACGTGGGCTTCACCGTCGGCCAAACCGAGGATTCGATACACGTCCAGTCGAGCGTCCATGCACGCCACCACTGCCACGTGCTTCGACGGCGGCAGTGGCAGGGGACCGCCGAACGTCGCGGCGTACGCCTTGTTGTTCTCGAGGTACTGGTCGGTGACGGTCATACGACGCTCCTGTGTCCTGCGGGGTGTGGCCGGCACCGGGCGGTGGCAGGCATGTCGATGTGCGCATATGTCGACGCGTCGAAGCTAACAGCGGACGAGGTGCCCGGACAGGGTTCGAATCAGCACGGTTCGAACCCTGGCCGACCACCCGTCTTCGTCGTCGGATTCGGGGGCGGTCGGGTTCGGGTTCGCGTGCCGGTAACCTTGACTCTCGTGCATCCCGACGTTTCTGCAGACCTTGCCGAGCTCGACACCACTCTCTCCACCGTCGAGTCTGTTCTCGACGTCGAGGAACTGCGGCGACGCATCGACGAACTCGAACATCAGGCGGCCTCACCGGATCTGTGGAACGACCAGGAACACGCTCAGCAGGTCACCAGCCAGCTGTCCCACGCGCAGGCCGAGCTGCGCCGCGTCGAAGAGCTCCGTCAGCGCCTCGAGGACATGCCGGTGCTGTACGAGCTCGCCGAGGGTGAGGAAGGTGACGACGCCGCATCCGCCACCGCCGACGCCGACGCCGAACGCGCGTCGCTCCGTGAGGACATCGCAGCCATGGAAGTACGGACCCTGCTGTCCGGTGAGTACGACGCACGTGACGCGCTGGTCAACATCCGGTCCGGTGCAGGCGGAATCGACGCCGCCGACTGGGCCGAGATGCTCATGCGCATGTACATCCGATGGGCCGAGAAGCACGGCTACGGTGTCGAGGTCTACGACACGTCCTACGCCGAAGAAGCCGGCATCAAGAGCGCGACGTTCGCGGTCAAGGCTCCGTACACGTACGGCACGTTGTCGGTGGAACAGGGCACACACCGGCTCGTGCGGATCAGTCCGTTCGACAACCAGGGTCGACGCCAGACGTCTTTCGCCGAGGTCGAGGTTCTTCCGGTCGTCGAGACCACCGACCACATCGAGATCCCCGAGAACGACATTCGCGTGGACGTGTACCGCTCGTCCGGGCCGGGTGGGCAGTCGGTCAACACCACCGACTCCGCTGTTCGATTGACGCACATCCCGACGGGGATCGTGGTGACCTGCCAGAACGAGAAGTCGCAGCTGCAGAACAAGGTATCGGCCATGCGAGTGCTGCAGGCCAAGCTGCTCGAGGTCAAGCGCAAGGAAGAGCGCGCCGAGATGGACGCGCTCAAGGGAGACGGCGGCAGCTCCTGGGGCAATCAGATGCGCTCGTACGTATTGCACCCGTACCAGATGGTCAAAGATTTGCGTACCGAGTACGAGGTGAACAATCCGTCTACTGTTCTCGACGGAGACATCGACGGATTCCTGGAATCGGGAATTCGATGGCGAATGCGGGGGGAGCAGTAGATGACCGGTCATTGCGCAGGCTCCACTCCGGCGATCCGATGACGAGCTGGTTGAACCCGACGCTCGACCTGAAGCAGAATGCCCTCGGCATACTGCTGTACATCCTCGGCGGGCTTCTGGCCGCGCGCTTCGTCACCTGGACCGGGTCGCGGATCACTGCCCGCATCGACCAGAACTACCAGCACAGCGATGCGCTCGTGCGGTCCGAGGCCGCCAAGCATCGGCACGCCCTTGCCCAAGTCATCACCTGGGTCGTGGTCACCCTCATCTACATCCTGGTCACCATCGAGGTGCTGAGGCGTTTCGGATTCGGCGTCGGCGGGCTGGTGGCACCCGCAACGGTCATCGGCGCGGCACTCGGTTTCGGAGCTCAGCGCGTGGTGCAGGACATTCTGGCCGGGTTCTTCATCATCACCGAACGTCAGTACGGATTCGGTGACGTCGTGCAGATTGCCGTCAACGGTTCTGCCGAGGACGCCGAGGGCACGGTCGAGGATGTGACGCTGCGCGTGACCCGGGTTCGTAGCGTCGACGGTGAGGTCATCACCGTGCCGAACGGGCAGATCGTCAAGGCGATCAATCTGTCGAAGGATTGGGCGCGCGCCGTCGTCGACGTTCCCGTGCCGAGCACCGCGGATCTCACCCAGGTCAACGCACTGCTGCGCACAGTCGGCCGCGACGCGTTCGCGGACACCCGGCTTCGTCCCCTGTTGCTCGACGAACCGACCGTGATGGGCGTGGAGAGCATCGAGGTGGGCCAGGTCAACGTTCGTCTCGTTGCGCGAACATTGCCCGGCAAGCAGTTCCAGGTGGGACGAGAACTTCGTGTCCGGGTGGCTGCCGCACTACGCCCCGAGGGCATCAGTGTTGCTCCCGATGTCAGTACGGCCGGGGTCGCACCGGATGCGTCGGGACGAGACCGGAGGGAGGATCAGTGAGCACGACGGAGACCGGAACCGATCACCCGCGACGGAACTGGCGACAGTGGCGCATACCGGCCAAGATCAACGGTCGCGTTCGGACGTCCACCGTGGCGTTCGGCATCTGCTTCGTGCTCACAGGTCTGTGGTACGGCCAGATCAGCGCCGAGATCGCCGAAAGGGACAGCGAACAGATTCAGGGACCGGTTGCTGTCGATCCGGGCGAGCTCACCCCGTACATCCAGCCGCAAACCTCGGAGCCGAGTTTCACGAGCACCACGGTCACACCCACACCGACGGCGACCACCGATCCGGATGGATCGGACAGCGTCGACGGATCCGGTCAGCCGGCGACCACGACGACTGTGCCACCGACGACGACCGCGCCGTTCGGCGTGCCGATTCCGCCGGCAATCCAGTCGCTGATACCCAGCCAACCTGCGCCGACATCCGCGCGCTGAGTCGGCCTTTACCGTCTCTCGGGACTCGCCGCGACGCCCGAGCGGTTCCGGCAGCTACCGGCGAGTAAGGACTACACTGGCGACCCGTGATCAGCACCTCGAATGTCTCCAAGTCCTACAAGACCTCCACCAGGCCCGCCCTGGACAAGGTGACGGTCTCCATCGACAAAGGTGAGTTCGTGTTCCTGATCGGCCCGTCGGGTTCGGGGAAGTCGACGTTCATGCGGCTGCTGCTCAAGGAGGAGACGCCCACCTCCGGCGACATCCATGTTGCCGACTTCCATGTCAACAGGTTGGCGGCCCGTCGTGTCCCGCGGTTGCGGCAGAGCATGGGCTGCGTGTTCCAGGACTTTCGTCTGCTGCAGCAGAAGACCGTCGTGGAGAACGTGGCGTTCGCCCTCGAGGTGATCGGCAAGCCGCGCTCGATGATCAAGCGCACCGTCCCCGAAGTGCTCGACCTCGTGGGACTCGGCGGCAAGTCGGATCGTCTGCCCAACGAGCTGTCCGGTGGTGAACAGCAGCGAGTCGCCATCGCTCGGGCGTTCGTCAATCGTCCGCTCGTGTTGCTCGCGGACGAGCCCACCGGAAACCTCGATCCGGATACTAGTCAGGACATCATGCTGTTGCTCGAGCGCATCAACCGCACCGGAACCACGGTGCTGATGGCCACCCACGACAACCACATCGTCGATTCGATGCGCCGACGCGTCGTCGAGCTCGACAACGGACGAGTCGTTCGTGACGAGGCCCGCGGGGTCTACGGCGTCGGTCGCTGACGACACACGACCAGGACCTATCGGACTTCACGACCGAACGAATCGAAGGGCTCGGATTCCGCGATGCGCGCAAGTTTCATCTTCAGCGAGGTCTTCACCGGACTTCGCCGCAACATCACCATGACGATCGCCATGATCTTGACGACCGCTATTTCTCTCGGCCTGTTCGGCGGGGGACTGCTCGTGGTGCAGATGGCGGGCAAGACACAGCAGATTTTTCTCGATCGGGTCGAAGTGCAGATCTTCCTCACCGACGACATCTCGGCAACCGATCCCGATTGCGCCGAGGACACCTGCGCCACCCTGCGCTCGGATCTGGAGAGCACGCCGTCGGTGGTGTCGGTGCAGTACCTCAATCGTGAGGATGCGGTGAAGGACGCCACCGAGCGAGTGTTCAAGGACCAGCCCGAGCTGGCCGAACTGGTCAGTGCCGACAGCTTTCCCGCGTCGTTCAAAGTTCGTCTGAGTGACCCGGAGCGGTTCGGGGTGATCAACGACAATTTCGAGAATCGACCCGGCGTGCAGAGCGTGCTGAACCAACGCGACCTGGTGGAGCGCTTGTTCAGCGTGCTCAACGGCGTGCGCAACGCTGCATTCGCCATCGCCACGGTGCAGGCGATCGCCGCAATCCTGTTGATCGCCAATATGGTTCAGATCGCGGCGTTCACCAGACGGACCGAGGTGGGCATCATGCGCTTGGTCGGTGCCACTCGCTGGTACACCCAGCTGCCGTTCCTGCTCGAGGCGGTGGTGGCGGCCTTGATCGGCTCCGCACTTGCCATTGCCGGCTTGTTCACGGCCAAGAACATGTTCATCGACGACGTTCTGTCGGATGTGTATCAGGCCAACATCCTGGCCCGGATATCGAACAGTGACGTGCTGCTCGTCTCGCCCTTCCTGGCGTTGGTGGGAGTCGGCATGGCCGCGGTGACGGCCTACATCACGCTGCGCCTGTACGTGCGCGAATAAATTCGCTTGCCGTTCGGTTCTATGCTGGAGCGGTTGCCCGTGGAACCGGTCTGCGCGACGAACGCTCGAGAAAGGGCCCTGCATTGAAAGAGAAGGGCCGCAAGGCCATCGCGACCAATCGCAAGGCGCGGCACAACTACTCCATACTCGATGTCGTCGAGGCCGGAGTTGCCCTCGTCGGAACCGAGGTCAAGAGTCTGCGTGACGGCAAGGCCTCGCTGGTCGACGCCTTCGCGACCGTCGACGACGGAGAGATCTGGCTACGCGGACTGCACATCGCGGAATACACGCTCGGTAGCTGGACCAACCACGCGCCGCGGCGCAACCGCAAACTCCTGTTGCACCGCCGCGAGATCGACCGACTCGCAGGCAAGGTCAAAGAGGGCAACCTGACGTTGGTGCCGCTGTCGATGTACTTCTCCGACGGCAAGGTCAAGGTCGAGCTGGCACTGGCCAAGGGCAAGCAGGACTACGACAAACGACAGTCGCTGGCCAAGCGCACCGCCGAACGCGAGGTCACTCGCGAGTTGGGCCGTCGCGTGAAGGGAATGCGCTGACCGCTGTTCTGCTCGCTCTGGTAGCTGCCGTCGGCTACGGGGTGAGCGATTTCGTCGGCGGTGTCGCATCCCGCCGGGTCGCCGCCCTCCGGGTGGTCATCGTGTCCTACCCGCTCTCGCTGGTGATCGTTCTGCTCGTCGCTCCGTTCGTCGGCGGCACCATCGAGCTCCCGGCGATGCTCTGGGGCCTGGCCTCGGGTGTCGCAGGCGGAGTTGCCGTGTGGTGGTTCTACCTGGCCCTCGCCGCCGGACCGATGGCCGTGGTCTCGCCGGTCACTGCGGTGCTGGTCGCCGGTATCCCGGTGCTGGTCGGATTGTCGATGGGCGAGCGGCCCGGCGTGATCGCGTTCGTCGGTATCGCCGTCGCACTGGTGGCCGTGGTGCTGGTCAGCAGAGAATCACCGGACGAGGTGACCGGTGAGGTTGCCGGTGGTCGAGAAATGAAGTTCACCCGAACGGTTGCCTGGTTGACGGTCGGTTCGGGGGTGACGTTCGCGTTCGCCTTCATCTTTCTGCACCGGATCGGGGACGGCAGTGGGCTGTGGCCGCTCGCGGCGTCGCGCGCATCGGCGACCGCGGTCGTCTGGATCGTGGCCCTTGCCTCCGGTCACTTCTCACCTCCGCACGGCAGCGTCCTCAAACTCGCCGCCTTCGTCAGCGTGCTCGACGTCGTCGCCAACGCTGCGATGATCTACGCCTACCAGGGTGGTCTGCTCTCCCTGGTGAGTGTCATCGCCTCGCTGTATCCAGCGGCGACGGTACTGCTGGCGATGGTGATGCTCGGCGAGCGAGTCGGCACTCTGCAGAAGATCGGTATGGCGTTGGCGCTCGGCGCCATCGCGATGATCGCGCTCTCCGGTTGAACCGCACCGCGCGGGGGTAATGACTCCGCTTATGACAGGTTACGATTCGCCCTCCCACGATCCCGCAGTTCAGGACGACGCCCGGCCTACCCGCGTTCTGGTGACCGGTGCCACGGGATACCTGGGTGGACGACTGGCTCCGCGACTCCTCGAAGAGGGGTACACGGTCCGCGTGCTGGCACGCACCCCCGCCAAGCTCGACTCCGTGCCGTGGGCGGCCGATGTCGAGATCGCTCAGGGCGATCTGAGCGATCGGGAATCGTTGAAGGCAGCGCTCAGCGGAGTCGACATCATGTACTACCTGGTGCACTCGATGGGCACTGCAGGTCACTCGGATTTCGCCGACACCGAACGCGACAGCGCCGAGAACGTCGCAGCCGTAGCAGCGGAATGCGGCGTGGGGCGGATCGTCTACCTCGGCGGGCTGCACCCGCCGACCGGTGAGCTCTCACCACACCTGAAGTCGAGAGCCGAGGTGGGACGCATCCTGATCGACTCGGGTGTGCCGACGATCGTGCTGCAGGCAGGCGTCGTGATCGGATCCGGTTCGGCGTCGTTCGAGATGATTCGGCACCTCACCAATCGGCTACCGGTGATGACCACACCGCGGTGGGTACACAACCGCATCCAACCGATCGCCGTTCGCGACGTGTTGCACTACCTGATCGGGGCCGCGAGTGCGCCGATCACCGAATCCAGGACGTTCGACATCGGTGGTCCCGACGTCATGCAGTACGGCGAGATGATGAACATCTACGCCGACGTCGCGGGCCTGCGACAGCGTCGGATCATCGTTCTCCCGGTGCTGACTCCTCGACTGGCCGGCCACTGGATCGGTTTGGTGACTCCCATTCCGCGCGGCCTGGCGATGCCGCTCATCGAATCTCTGCAGTACGACGCCGTAGGCCACGAGATGGACATCGACGCCGTCGTACCGCGTCCGGACGGCGGCCTGACCGGCTACCGCGACTCCGTGCGATTGGCACTGCGCAAGATCGACGACGGTGAGGTCGAGACGCGGTGGACCGACGCCACCGGTACCGCGGCACCGTCGGATCCGTTGCCCTCGGATCCGACATGGGCAGGGGAGGTCGTCTACACCGACACCAGGGTCGCCCGAAGCGCGGCACCGTCGACCGCGATCAGGCCCGCTCTCGAACGATTGGCCGACGCCGACGTTCTCACCGGTTGGCGTCGCGACGTCACCGGACCAGACGCGTCCGCGTCGGGCACCGAACACACCACTCGGCTCAAGTCCTCGACTCGACTTCCCGGGGAGGCCTGGCTCGACCTGACGGTGGGAGGAACTGCAAAGCAGCCGACCATCGAGCAGCGGCTGGTGTTCTTTCCTCGCGGTCTTGCCGGTCGGGCTGTCTGGTACGCCTCGCTGCCGGCACGCCTGGTCATGACACGTCGAATGTTGCGCACGGTCGTGCAGCGAGTGGACGAAGATGCCGCGTCGAACACGACGGATCGCCGGGTCGGCCGTTAATGGAATGAATGTGCTCGGTAGAGGCGTTACACTGAACAGCCCGGACACGGTGTTCGGGAACATACGGGGCTGAACGGTTTCGACTTTGTATGTTGAGTCAGGGGAAGCGTGTCGGTGCAGGCGAGAGACCACCGTAAGCGTCATCGCAACCTTATAAGCGCCGATTCCAATCAGCGCGACTACGCACTCGCTGCCTAAGTAGCGACTGCGTGTCTGTCAGTCCGGGCTTGCCCTCGGTCCGGGTACTGGCATCAGCTAGAGGGCTCACCGATTCATCCGGCCGCGGGATGATGAGGAACATCAAACAGTGGCTGGGATCGTCATCCTGACTTGTTCGCGAGATCGGGAGATCCAAGTAGAGGCATAGCGGACTGCACACGGAGAAGCCCTGGCAATGCAGCAGAGGACCCGGGTTCGATTCCCGGCAGCTCCACCGCAGAAGACCGGGCCGAGAGACACACTCTCGGCCCGGTCTTCTTTCTCTGTCGGCCAGGTCACAATCGACTCGACTCGACCCATCCCACCCGAAGCGGCCGCAGTGCCGAATAGTGGTCATGAGCAACGAGCCGACTCCACTTCTGCGGACCGGGAAAAGAGTCTCCGAGCCTGCACTGGTCGTGTTGGTCCTCGGCGGCGGCAAGGACGTGAGCCGGGCGCGCAGTAGGCCCTGGCACCTGGCCGGTCTGCGCATGTGGCCGTTCACGTGGATGCTTCGTCGCGCGGGCCGAGCACGCGGCATTTCGGTCCAACAGCTGCAGTATCGGTTTCGTGGTTGGAACGCCCCCCAGCGGTCTCCGGTCGAGGATGCGCGGTGGGCGCTCGATCGCATTCACGCCGAGTATCCCGACGTTCACGTGGTGGTCGTCGGCCATTCGATGGGTGGCCGCACTGCTGCTGCTCTGATCGACGACCCTTTTATCGTGGGTGTCGTCGCGTTGGCTCCGTGGTGGCCGGAGGGTACGGAGGCCGACGGATTCGGCGCGCAGCATGCGTTGCTCGTCGTACACGGGACGGCCGACAAGTGGACCGATCCGCGAACCTCGCGTCGGGCGACCGAGCGAGCAGCATCCCGAGGGGCGGACGCCCGCTACCTCTCCGTTCCGGGTGGGCACTTCATGCTGCGCAATCCGCGGGTCTGGTCGCGGGCGACGCGTGACTTCGTTCTCGGCATCGCCGATGCGCGGGCCGACTGCATGGGAACACCGTCGTGACGCGCCGTCGTATCGCGGTGGTCGGGAGCGGTATCGCCGGCCTGACGGCCGCATACGCGCTGTCGAAGAACTCGTCGGTGACGTTGTACGAGGCGGACTCTAGGCTCGGGGGCCATGCGGACACCCATTACGTGGACGGCCCGGACGGTCCGGTAGGCGTCGACACCGGGTTCATCGTGCACAACGACCGGACCTATCCGACTCTGCTGCGCCTGTTCGACGAACTGAACGTCCCGACGCAGGACTCGGACATGAGCATGTCCGTGCGCTGCGACGGGTGCGGACTCGAATACTCGGGCGGCCAGGGCATGCGCGGGATCCTCGCGCAGCGCATCGCGGTGTTCAAGCCACGATTCGTCTCGATGTTGCTCGATGTCAAGCGTTTTCATCGCCTGGCCAACGAACTGCTGGACAGTGCCGAACCGGTGGAGTCCGAGACGACCCTCGCGCAGTTCCTCGCAGATCATTCGTTCTCCGCGTACTTCGAATCCCACTTCATGACGCCGTTGGTGTCCGCGGTGTGGTCGTGCGATCCGGACACTGCTCTCGCCTACCCGGCTCGCTACCTGTTCACGTTTCTCCGCCACCACGGAATGCTCACCGTCACAGGATCTCCCACCTGGCGCACCGTCACCGGCGGGTCCATCGAATACGTTCTCCGAGTTGCGAAGCACATCGACGAGGTGATGCTCGATACCCCGGTGCGCGCGGTGTACAGGTCCGAGGACTCCGTGCAGATCCGCGACGGCCACGACCGCCTGCGCACGTTCGACGCGGCCGTGATCGCCGCGCATCCCGGTGCCGCGCTGAAGATGCTCGCAGAACCGACGGCTCTCGAGCACAGCATCCTGGGCGCGATGCCGTACTCGACCAATCACACGCAACTGCACACCGACTCGTCGGTGTTGCCGAAGAACACGAGGGCTCGGGCGTCGTGGAACTACCACCTGCCGTCCTGCGCCGCCAAACCCGACCGGGTGCTCGTCAGCTACGACCTGACCAGGTTGCAGCGTCTGGGCGACACCGATCGCAGGATGCTGGTCACCCTCGGCGGAGCGGATCGCATCGACCCGAATGCGGTACTCGACGAGATGACCTACGAACACCCGCAGTACACCCCCGAATCGGTTGCAGCGCAGCGTCGACTTCCTGAATTGGATACCGACACAGTGGCCTTCGCCGGTGCGTACCACGGCTGGGGATTTCACGAGGACGGTGCGTTGTCGGGAGCGCGCGCCGCACAACGGGTGGGGGCCACGTGGCTCTGACATCCGTTCTGCCGAGCACCCGCGCACACGGGGCGGCGTTGTATCGCACTCGAATCGACCACGTTCGACGCGCGCCGATCCGAAACACGTTCTCGTACAAGAGCTACAGCTGGTTCGTCGACCTCGACGCACTCCCCGAATTGCCCCGGATGCTGCGACCGCTGGCCTCGTTCGACGCCCGTGACCATCTCGGTGACCCCGACGCCACCATTCGGGAGAACGTGGACGGGTTCCTGGCGGAGAACGGTATCGACCTGGGCGGCGGACGGATCACGATGTTGGCCAGCGCGCGGGTGTTCGGGCACACGTTCAACCCACTGAGTGTGTACTGGTGTCACGATCGCGACGGAGACCTCCGCTGCGTGGTGGCGGAGGTCCACAACACCTACGGCGAGCGATACCGGTATCTGCTGCACACCGATCATCGCGGCGCGGCCCGCACCTCCAAGGAGTTCTACGTCTCGCCGTTCAACGACGTCGACGGCGAATACTCCATGCGGCTACCCGAGCCGGACGCGGCACTCCGGCTGTCGATCGTCCTCGAGCGGCCCGGTCAGTCGCCGTTCGTGGCGAGCGTGGACGGCCGTCGGCGAGAGGTGACGACGCGGTCGATTCTTCGCACCGCACTCGAGATCCCCTGTGCGCCGCTGCGAGTGGTGATACAGATCCGCTGGCAGGGCATTCGGCTCTGGGCTCGGGGGCTGAAGATCGTGCAGAAACCTGCCCCTCCCGGGGCACGAGAATTCCAGAAGGAAGGGGCCCGCAGATGACAACTGTGTCGAAGGCCGATTCTGTGTCGAACCCGTACCGTGCTTCCGCTGTCGGTCCGCGTCCATCGGTGGATCCGCGGGTCTGGCCTCAGATCGCCCATGTCCCCGGTGGCGTCAAGGTTGCGGCTGCCGCACCCGTCGCCGACTTCCTCTTTCGCCGCGCGGTCGCGCGATTGCAGGTCCGGGTCGCGATGCCCGACAGTGAGGTGATCGGGGCCGGCTCGGCCGATGCACCGTTGATGACCGTCTACCGACCACACGACTTCGCCGCACGGGTCGGCGACAGCGGTCTCATCGGATTCGGTGAGGCATACATGGCCGGAGACTGGGATGCCGAGGACCTCACTGCCGTGCTCGAGGTCTTCGCGCGGCGCATGGCGTCCCTGATTCCGAAGTCCCTGCAGCGCCTGCGAGGGATCTATGTCCCCAAACCTCCACGGAGCGAGCGTAATACGACCACGAACACGCGATCGAACATCTCGCGCCACTACGACCTGTCGAACGAGCTCTTCGAGCTCTTCCTCGACGAGACGATGACCTACTCGAGTGCGTTGTTCGCCGCATCGGGAAGCGACGACGACAGCGAAGAGCTCGCCGATGCGCAGCGCCGCAAGATCGACCGGCTACTGGACCGGGCGGGCGTCGGCGAGGGAACCAGGGTGCTCGAGATCGGCACCGGGTGGGGCGAACTGGCCATCCGCGCGGCTGCGCGAGGGGCAAACGTTCGCTCGGTGACCTTGTCGGTCGAGCAACAGGAATTGGCACAGAAACGATGTGCCGCAGCAGGATACGGCGATCGGGTCCAGATCGACCTACTGGACTACCGGCTCGTCGACGGCGAGTACGACGCGATCGTGTCGGTCGAGATGATCGAGGCCGTCGGGCATCAGTACTGGGCGACGTACTTCGAGACGATCGACGCGCTGCTCGCGCCGGGTGGGCGGGTTGCCCTTCAGGCCATCACGATGCCGCACGACCGAATGCTGGCCACCCGAAACACGTACACCTGGGTACACAAGTACATATTTCCCGGCGGGTTTCTGCCGTCAGTGCGGGCCATCGAGGAGGTGACCGAGCAGCGCACATCGCTCAGGGTTCGCGAACGTCTGTCGATGGGCGATCACTACGCGCGCACCCTCGCTCAGTGGGACAAGCGTTTCCGTGAATACCGCAGCGAGGCCGAGGAGCTCGGTTTCGACGAGGTGTTCGCACGAATGTGGCACTTCTACCTGTGCTACTCGGAGGCCGGATTTCGATCCGGGTACCTCGATGTTCAGCAGATCGTGCTCGACCGAAGGGACAACCGATGACCACCTCGACACTTTCCGTGGACCGGACCGATCGCAGTGTCGGTGTTGCACATCGGATTGCCGAATTGATCGAACCCCTGGTGGGTGGTCCGCTTCCCGTTCGGCTGCAGGCGTGGGACGGATCCATTGCAGGAGATGCGTCGGCACCGCGAGTGCTGTTGCGGAGCCCGAGTGCCCTTCGTCGATTGCTGTGGAGCCCGGGCGAACTCGGCGCTGCGCAGGCATACGTCACCGGGGAGCTGGACGTCGACGGCGATCTCGCCGCGGCCCTGGATCACGTCTGGGGAGTGGTGCGTGCGCGCCGACTCTCGGCGATACGACCGGGGCCGGCGTCGCTGGTGCGGTTGGCGAAACTGGCCAAGGATCTCGGAGTGTTCGGCCGCCCACTACCTCCGCCCGTGTCGCAGGCGTCTGTGAAGGGGCGGTTGCACTCGGTGCTCCGTGACCGCGCTGCGATCAGCCACCATTACGACCTGTCGAACGACTTCTACGAATTGGTCCTCGATTCGCACATGGCGTACTCGTCGGCGTACTGGACCTCGGATTCGCCGGAGTACACCCTCGACGATGCCCAGCGCGACAAACTCGACCTCGTCTGCCGAAAGATCGGGCTCGACAAGCGCGCAGGGCAACGTTTTCTCGACGTCGGCTGCGGCTGGGGGTCCCTGAGCCTGCACGCCGCTCAGGAGTACGGAGCGCAGGTCGTCGGAGTGACCATCTCGCGCGAGCAGAAAGCCTTCATCGACAAGCGAATCGCCGACCGGGGCCTGCAGGACAAAGTCGAGATTCGAATTCAGGATTATCGAGAGATCCCGGACGGGCCCTTCGACGCGGTGGCGTCGATCGAGATGGGTGAGCATGTGGGGGAGGCCAATTACCCCACCTACACCGCCGCACTGCACGCCAACGTCAAGCCGGGTGGACGCGTGCTGATTCAGCAGATGTCGCGAAGAGAAGGGGACAACCCCGGCGGCGGAGCATTCATCGAATCGTTCATCGCGCCGGACATGTACATGCGCCCGGTCGGGCGGACCGTCGCGATGATCGAGGAGGCAGGACTGGAGGTTCGCGACGTCCACGCCCTTCGGGAGCACTACGTGCGGACCGTCGACGTCTGGACCGAGCGCTTCGAGGCGCGCTTCGAAGATGTGGTGGCGATGGTCGGGGAAGAGGTCGCGCGCGTGTGGCGGCTGTACCTGATCGGCGGCGGAATGGCGTTCCGGGACAACCGGATGGGCGTCGACCAGATTCTGGCGGTTCGGTCCGAGAACGGATCGTCCGAGATGGAACCGGTGCGGCCGGTGTGGGTGTGCCCGCGGTGAACTGGTCCGATTTCCTCACCGTATCGCTGGCGAGCCTCGGCGGTACCGCCCTTCTGATGATCGTCACCGCTCTCATCGGCGCGCGCATCGGACGCCACAACGTCGTGGACGTGACGTGGGGCGGCGGGTTCGTTCTGATCGCGCTGATTTCGGCTGCGACCGGAACAGGCGAATTGTGGCGTCGAATACTTCTGCTCGTGCTCGTCGGTGTGTGGGGGCTTCGTCTTGCGCTGCACGTGTTTCGGCGCTCGCGCGGGCACGGTGAGGATCCGCGCTACACCGAACTGCTCGCCAAGGCCACCGGTAACGAAACCCTGTACGCCCTGCGGAAGATCTACCTGACGCAGGCGGTTGCACTGTGGTTCGTGTCCCTACCGCTGCAGGTATCCGCTGTCGCCCACGGATCCGTTCTGCCGGTGGTCGTACTCGGCGTACTGGTCTGGATTCTCGGCTGGACGTTCGAGGCAGTGGGCGATGCGCAGTTGACAGCATTCAAGGCCGATGCGTCGAACAAGGGCAAGATCATGGATCGTGGTCTGTGGTCCTGGACGCGGCACCCCAACTACTTCGGCGATTCGGCGGTCTGGTGGGGACTGTTCCTCGTCTCGGCGTCGGCGTGGCCCGGAGTGTTCACGTTGCTGTCGCCCATCGCGATGACGTACTTCCTGGTGTTCGCCACCGGTGCGCGGTTGCTCGAGCGCAGCATGGAAAAGCGTCCGGGGTATCGCGAATACCAGCAGCGGACCAGCTATTTCCTCCCACGACCGCCGAAACGAGCCGGCAAGTAGCTCGCGGGTGGGGCAGCGGCGCTAGGGTTGGTCGAGGATTTCGGTTCGTCGATCAACGAGGAGGCGCATCGTGGCGCACGAGAGAGCTGGAACCACTGCACTGCCGGAGGATCTGGTCGATCTTTCGCAGCTCGTGACGGCGTACTACTCGCGAGTTCCCGACGTGTCGGAACCCAGTCAGCAGGTGGTGTTCGGCACCTCAGGACATCGAGGTTCCAGTCTGGATTCTGCGTTCAACGAGGCACACATCGTCGCGACGACGCAGGCGATCGTGGAGTACCGCGCGGCACAAGGCATCACCGGGCCGTTGTTCATCGGCCGGGACACCCACGCGTTGTCCGAGCCCGCCTGGACGACGGCTCTGGAAGTGTTGGCAGCCAACGACGTCGACGTCCTGGTCGATTCGGGAGACCGATACACACCGACCCCCGCCGTCAGTCACGCCATCCTTCGGTACAACGAATCAGGCCCGTCGGCGCAGGCCGACGGCATCGTGGTGACTCCGTCGCACAATCCGCCCCGGGACGGCGGCTTCAAGTACAACCCTCCGCACGGCGGTCCGGCCGACAGCGATGCCACATCGGTCATCGCCGCTCGAGCGAACGAGCTTCTGCGCGATGGCATTTCGGGCATCAAGCGGGTGACCCTCGCACAGGCGTTCGCGGGGAGCGTCTCGCGCTACGACTTCCT
The DNA here is from genome assembly GCF_033142325.1 of Rhodococcus sp. IEGM 1370. Classification (NCBI taxonomy): domain Bacteria; kingdom Bacillati; phylum Actinomycetota; class Actinomycetes; order Mycobacteriales; family Nocardiaceae; genus Rhodococcus; species Rhodococcus sp. IEGM 1370. The sequence continues at coordinate 231,963 of NZ_JAWLRY010000002.1, forward strand.
CGGCAACTATGTGGACGACCTGCCGAACGTGCTGGATCTCGACGCCGTTCGCGCGGCCGGGGTGCGCATCGGAGCAGATCCGTTGGGTGGTGCGAGTGTCGATTACTGGGATGCCATCGCCGAGCGGCACAATCTGGACCTGACCGTGGTGAACCCGTTGGTGGACGGCACATTCCGCTTCATGACTCTGGACACCGACGGCAAGATCAGGATGGACTGCTCGTCGCCGAACGCGATGGCGTCGCTCATCGCTGCCCGCGATCGCTTCGACATCTCGACGGGAAACGACGCCGACTCCGATCGGCACGGCATCGTCACTCCCGACGGTGGCCTGATGAATCCCAATCACTTCCTCGCCGTCGCCATCGACTACTTGTTCACGCACCGACCCGATTGGTCACCCACGGCGGCAGTGGGCAAGACGTTGGTGAGCTCGTCGATGATCGACCGGGTCGTCGGAGGTCTCGGTCGCCGACTCCTCGAGGTGCCGGTCGGGTTCAAGTGGTTCGTTCCGGGTCTGCTCGCAGGTGAGCTCGGTTTCGGCGGCGAGGAGAGCGCAGGCGCGTCGTTCCTCCGTCACAACGGCCGAGTCTGGACCACCGACAAGGACGGCATCATCCTCGCGCTGCTGGCGTCCGAGATCACCGCCGTCACCGGGTCCACGCCATCGCAGCGCTACGGCGAGTTCACCGCGAAGTTCGGTAATCCGACGTATGCCCGCGTCGACGCGCCGGCCACCCGCGAGCAGAAGGCCGTTCTCGCCAAGCTCTCACCGAGCCAGATCACCGCCACCGAGTTGGCGGGTGAACCGATCACGGCGACGCTGACCGAGGCGCCGGGTAACGGAGCTGCCCTCGGTGGACTGAAGGTGACGACGGAGAGCGCTTGGTTCGCTGCGCGGCCGTCCGGAACCGAGGACGTGTACAAGATTTATGCGGAGTCGTTCCAGGGCGAGGAGCATCTCGCCCGGGTTCAAGCCGCAGCACGTGAACTGGTGTCGTCCGCACTCGAGAGCTCGTGACCGACTCACCTCCACCCGATCACGACAGTTCGACGCCCGAGCCGGCGTTCCAACCCGGAGGCAAGCTCCCGCCGGAGATCTGGGTTCTGGTATCCGCGGCGTTCGTCATCGCGCTCGGATTCGGCATCGTCGCGCCCGCTCTGCCACAGTTCGCCCGGGAATTCGGCGTCGGCTACACCGCGGCGTCGGCGGTCATCAGTGCATTCGCTCTCATGCGGTTGCTGTTCGCACCCGCCAGTGGCGCTCTGGTGCAGCGGCTCGGCGAGCGGCCCGTGTATTTGATCGGACTGCTGATCGTTGCGGTGTCCACCGGTGCGTGCGCTCTGGCCCAGACGTACTGGCAGCTGCTGCTCTTTCGTGGACTCGGCGGCATCGGCTCGACGATGTTCTCGGTGTCGGCATTGGGACTGCTGATCAGGATCAGTCCTCCGACCAGTCGTGGCCGTATCTCCGGCCTGTATGCGACCGCCTTCCTGTTGGGAACCATCGGCGGTCCACTCGTCGGCGGCGCGCTCGTCGGATTCGGTCTGCGGGTGCCGTTCGTCATCTACGCCGTGGCTCTCGTGATCGCCGCGGCCGTCGTGTATTTCACCCTGGGCAATTCCGACCTCGTCAAGCCGGAGAAGGGCTCGGCACCGCCCACGATGTCGTTGCTTGCCGCCCTGCGGATTCCGTCGTATCAAGCCGTGCTGGCGTCGAATTTCGCCAACGGGTGGGCAGTGTTCGGTGTTCGGGTGGCCTTGGTGCCGTTGTTCGTCGTCGAGGCGATGCAGCGATCCGAGGTGTTCGTCGGTATCGCGCTGACCGTGTTCGCAGTGGGAAATGCGCTGGTGCTCACCACTGCCGGCCGCCTGTCCGATGTGCGCGGTCGCAAGCCCTTCATGGTGGGTGGGTTGGCGGTGTGCGGCCTGGGAACCGTCGTTATGGGCTACGTGCACGATCCCGTGCTGTTTCTCGTGGTGTCGTTGATCGCCGGAATCGGATCGGGACTGATGAGCCCCGCCCAGCAGGCCTCGGTTGCCGACGTGATCGGATCGAAGGCGCGCGGAGGGCCCGTGCTGGCTGCATTCCAGATGGCCTCCGATGTCGGTGCGGTCATCGGCCCGATCGTGGCCGGGATGATCGTCGAGCAGGTCTCGTTCGGTCCGGCTTTCGCCGTGACGGGAGCGTTGCTTCTCCTGGCCGGACTCTGGTGGTCGCGAGTTCCGGACACGCTCGGGCGCGAGCGCACCTGACGCACGCAACCGTAGTATTCGATGTGTGAGCCAGAAGAAGATATCGAGTACGAAACACACACCCGAGGCGACCTCCAACACGATGACGTACGTATTGGGCGGCATCGCTTTCGTCGTAGTGGTGATCGTCATCGTGGTGGCGATCATGTGGCAGAGCGGAAGCGACGCTCCACGCAACGACGGCTACGGAACGGTCAAGAATCCGGCGGTCGAATTGTCGTTGCCGGGTGACGGGGTGGTGCAGCTGTCGCGTCCGGAAGCGCAGCGGGTCATCGATGTCTTCGAGGATCCGATGTGCCCGTTCTGCGGCGACCTCGAAGTGAAACACGGCCAGGAGTTGGCTCAGAAAATCGACGACGGTGTCGTCTCGGTGAATTACCACCTGGTCAATTTCCTGGATCCACAGTCGGCGTCCGGTGACTATTCGACGCGTGCCGTCGCGGCGTCGCACTGCGTGGCAGCGACCGAGAACGCGCGGGTCTACTCCGCATTTCACGCCGGGTTGTTCGACCCGGAATTTCGCCCCGAAGAAGGCGGTGACTCCGACCGAACCGATGCCGAACTCGCCGAACTCGCCGGATCTGCAGGAGCGAGCGAGCTGGCAACGGAGTGCATCACCAGCGGTGCGCAGCGCGACGCAGCAGTAGCGGATGCTAACACCGGACGGGACGCACTGGCGGCGTCGGGTGCCCGGGGAACGCCGGGGGTCCTCGTGGACGGTGAGGTTGTCGATGCGCTCGGTGACTCGGAATGGCTTGCGTCGATCAACTGATCTCGGGCGTGGGTGCGATCGGTCGTGGAGGATTCGGTACCGGTCGCACCAGGTGATTTGTTGCTGCTGCGGCCGATGGTGTAACTTCGTTCGAGCAACCGCATGAGCGGGAGCACGCAGTAACTCGGGGCTATGGCGCAGCTGGTAGCGCACCACACTGGCAGTGTGGGGGTCAGGGGTTCGAGTCCCCTTAGCTCCACCGAGAAGCAAGCTTCACCGAGATGGTCAATGAAAAAAGCGTCGCCCTCGGGCGACGCTTTTTTCGTGTTTCGGTGTCGAGACCGCCGAATCGGCTTTCGGGTGTCGGACCGGAGCCCGATTCGGCTGTGGTGGCTCAGTGAGCGGCGTCGAATGCCTGCTCGACCTCGGCGGGGATTCTGCCTCGCGCCGAGATGTTGTGGCCGTTCGCCTTGGCCCATTCTCTGATGGCTTTGGTCTGATTGGCGTCGCGCTTGGCACCGGTTGCCGGGGTGCTCGACTTCTTCGTTCGCTTTCCACCGACCTTGGTGGAGTGCTCGATGTAATAGTCGAGCTTGCGGTGAAATTCCTTCGCGTTCTTGTCGCTCAGGTCGATTTCGTAGCTGACTCCGTTGACCGAATAGGTTATGTGTTCGCCACCGGATTCGATCGGTTTTTCGTCGATGTCGTCGACTAGTTGCACATAGACTTTTCTGGCCATGCTGAAGCTCTCCAATGATGCAGGGGATGATGCGGGGATGTCCAGATCGAACTGAAGCGACTATACGGCTGAACAATGTGTTTATCCATGTGGGTCGGGGAATTGTTACTCGATTCGCAGAATTCTCACAATCACCTCGACAGCTCGGGAAACCGACGAGGTGATTGTGAGAAGCTTTGTCTCGGCGATCCTGTTCATCGTTATCCGTGAGAAAGACGAACTGTCCGGTTTGAATACGTAGTGCCATCCTCGAGTCGGTTCGAGTTCGATCGAATGCGATCGTCCGGCGCACTCCGCTTCGATGTTTCTGGCAACGAATCGGTCACGAAACGCACTCGTTTCACTAACGAAAAATCACCCGATACGCGTCGACGGCAATATCTGCTTCACTTGAGGCGCAAGTGTCTGTTGTGACGTGTGGTGCCCCGCAATGCGGTGACCCGCTCGGATCAGCGGTGTCCGAGGGTCGAGAAGGGGAGTTGCGCAGCGAGTTCCACCGTTGCGCCAGACGCTATGAAATCTGCACCGATGACCAGATCGGTAGTGACGGCGCTGATGTGCGTCGGGATTCTCGGTGCCGGGGTGCTCGTTTCCGCGCCTGCCATGGCCGCACCGGACGGCACGGCACCCGCCGCAGGCACGGAGTTGTCGGGGAAGACGGTGTTCCTCGATCCGGGTCATCAGGGCACCGCACACTCGGAGAATCTGCAGCGGCAGGTGAACGACGGACGTGGCGGCACCAAGGACTGCCAGACCACCGGCATGACCACCCTGGACGGCGTGCCCGAGCACACGATCAACTGGAAGGTCAGCGAGCTCGTCCGATCGAGCCTCGAAAGTCTGGGTGCGACGGTGAAGACGAGTCGAGCAGACGACACCGGCTGGGGTGGCTGCGTCGACGACAGGGCGAAGGCAGCCAGTGAGTCCGGGGCCGACGTGGCCGTGAGTATCCATGCGGACTCCACGAGTACGACGACCGACGCCGACAGGCACGGGTTCCATCTGATCGTGCCCACTCTGCCGATTCCGAGCGCCGCTGCCGACGCTGCCCAGTCCGAGGGGGGACGTTCGGCGTCGACGCTGATGCGAGACTCCTACGTGCGCGCAGGCTTCGAGCCGGCGAACTACGCGGGGGTCGAGAACGGGATACAGGAGCGATCCGATGTCGCCGGTCCTGCGCTGACCACGGTGCCCCTCGTGTTCGTGGAGATGGGCAACGGATCCAATCCCGACGACGCAGCTCTGCTGGAGAGCTCGGACGGTCAGCTCGAGCATGCGATCGCCATCTCGACGGGGATCATCGACTACCTCCTCGGGGCCGAAACCCCCTCGACCCCAACGGACGCCGCGACCACCCCTGCGGCTGCCCCCGCCGCTACTGCGACCACCGATACCGCCGCGTCTCCGGCAGCACCCAGCGGCGCGGGCCCCGCGGACGAGGGGCGCAGCGCGTTGTCCAGGTTGCTCGAGAGCGTGTCCCCGTACGTGAATGCGTTGGGCGTCGACGGCCTGGAAGCACTCGCGACCCCGGACAACGTGAGCAGTGTGTCGACGTTCGCTCGAGGCCTGCTGAAGCAGATTCTCGCCGACCGGTAGTCTCGGACGCCGTGGCGCGTCGACGAATTCCGGTAGTGATAGTTGCGGGTTTTCTCGGCGCAGGTAAAACCACGCTGCTGAACCACCTGTTGCGCAATGATTCCGGTATCCGAATAGGTGTTGTGGTCAACGACTTCGGGGCGATCAACATCGACTCGATGCTCGTGGCCGGCCAGGTCGATTCGATGGTCTCGCTCGGCAACGGTTGCATCTGTTGCGCCGTCGACATCAGCGACATGGACGCGATGTTCGACGCCCTCGCACACCGTCGGTCCGCCATCGACGTGATCGTGGTGGAGGCCAGCGGCTTGGCCGAACCCCGCAATCTCATCAGAATGGTCCGGGGCAGCGAGAACGAATTCATCGTCTACGGCGGGCTCGTCGGGGTCGTCGACGCCGTGGAATTCCCGCAGACCCGCGTGCGGCATCCCGAGATCGACCAGCACCTGCAATTGGCCGACCTGGTGGTGTTGAACAAGTCCGACGCGGTGAGCGAGTCCGAACGCTCCGCGGTGGTGTCGACGGTGCAGTCGGTCGTAGGAGACGTCCCCGTCGTACCCGTGGCCTTCGGTCGCGTCGACCCGCTGCTGCTGTTCGACCGACGCGAGGATCACTCGGTGAATTCGGCAATGGCGGTGCAGCTGTCGTTCGACGAACTACTCCGAGAGAATCACGACCACGACCACGACCACGACCACGACCGACACCTGCACGCGCAGTACTCACACACCGAATTCGTCACGGCGGAGCCTGTCGAACCGCGTCGGTTGATCGAGTTCTTGGAAAATCCTTCCGGGAACCTCTATCGCATAAAGGGATTCGTGCATTTCGGCATCGCCGGCTACCCGCAGAAGTTCGTCGTGCACACGGTGGGCCGACACATTCGATTCGAGGCTGCGTCCTGGGCCCGAGGCGAGACCGAGCAGACCTCACTGGTGCTGATCGGTACCGAACTCGATGCGTCGGCCGTCGAGCAGCGGTTGCGTGCCTGTGTGCGAGGACCGGACGACGTCGCCGACGCCTCCGCCATGCTTCCGGTCCATCGCTACCTCGAGACCGGCTAGTTCCCTAGAGTCCGACCCACTCGGTCCGTCCGCCCCCGAATCCCTGACGCTTCCAGATCGGGACCTCGGCCTTGATGCGCTCGACGAGCCTGGCACAGGCCTCGAACGCTTCGGCGCGATGAGCCGAGCCGACGGCCGCCACGAGTGCGAGGTCGCCGACGCGCAGATCGCCGACGCGATGCACTGCGGCCACCGCCAATCCGGTCTCTGCCGATACCTCCGAGCAGCAGCGGCTCAGGAACCGTTCTGCATCGGGGTGGGCGCGGTATTCCAGAGTTTCCACCGCATGTCCGCCGTCGTGATCGCGCACGATTCCGCTGAACAGTACGACGGCACCGTGACGCGAATCCTGCACTGCTGCCTCTACTTCGGCAGTGCTCAGCGGTTCGTTCGAGATACGGGCGACGAGCTCACTCATCGTGGGGGCCTCCTCCGGCGATCTGGGCGAGCACATGGTCGAGGAGCGGGTCGAGAACGGAGAGTCCGTCCTTCACGCCACCCGGTGAGCCCGGCAGGTTGACTATCAGTGTGCGTCCGATCAGACCCGAGACGCCGCGGCTGAGCACCGCGTGAGGCGTCGCAGACGTTCCGCGGGTTCGGATGGCATCGGCGATTCCCGGCATGTCGATGTCGAGGAGGGCTGCTGTCGCCTCGGGGGTCGCATCGGTGGGGGATACGCCGGTGCCGCCGGTGCTGACGATCAGCGACGGTTCGCCGAGCAGGGCGTCCTGCAGCCCCGCAGCGATCTCGGCATCGGCGTACACCAGTGGGCCCCGCACGGCGAAGCCTCGATCGGTCAACCAGGACGCGATGGTGGGGCCGGTGGTGTCCGGTCGAGTTCCGTTCGCCCCGCCGGTGGAGGCCACCAGTACCGCCGCGGACCGTGAGGACTCGAAGATCGGCGCAGCCGCAGCCTCGGGGGAGACCTCTGCGTCGTCCCGCTGCCAATGTCCGTGCTTGCCGCCGTCTTTGGTGAGCAACCGGACGCCGTTCATGGTGGCACCGGGATCGACGGCCTTGACCATGTCGTGCAGGGTCAGGCCGGCGACGGCGACCGCGGTCAGTGCTTCCATCTCCACCCCGGTGCGTCCGGTGGTGCGGGCGGTTGCCTCGACCGTGATGGACGACTCGGTGAATCCGAACGAGATCTTCACCGAGGAGAGGGCGAGCTGATGGCACAGCGGGATCAGTTCCGACGTCCGCTTCGCTGCCGAGATGCCGGCGATGCGGGCGGTGGCGAGAACGTCGGCCTTGGGCATGTCGTCGGCGCGCACGAGCGCGATGACCTCGGCCGTGGTGAGGAATTCACCGGCGGCGACGGCCGTGCGCGAGGTTTCCTTCTTGTGCGCCACATCGACCATGCGGGCGCGGCCCTGATCGTCGAGATGAGACAGCTGGGGTGGCTGGGCGTCGGTGGTCACAGCGGCCACACCTCCACGTCGGTTCCTGCGGCGAGTTCGGTTGTCTCGGAGTCGATATCGATCAGCACATCGGCCCATGCCAGTGCGGCCACCAGGTGCGAGCCGGGGCCGGCGACGAGCTCGACCCGTCCGTCGTCGCGTAATCGGCCACGAAGTAGTTGTCTGCGACCGGGCGGTGACACGATCGGTTCGTGCAGTGCCGCGGTGGTCGAGAGCACCGGCGGCAGACCGGCCGCTCGCCGAACGATGTTGCGCGCGAACATGATGTACGAGACGACCGTACTGACGGGATTGCCGGGAAAGCTGAGCACGGGGACGCCGTCGAACATCGTGATGCCCTGCGGTCCGCCCGGCTGCATACGAACCGATCCGAAGTTGCCGCCGAGCGGGCGGAGTACGTCCTTGACCACCTCGAAGTCGCCCATCGACACTCCGCCGGACGTGATGATCAGCTCGGCCGATTCGGTTGCGGCGTCGAGGATTTCGCGAAAGCGGCTCGGCTCGTCGGAGCTGCGCGAGACGGAGACCACCTCTGCGCCGCTGGCGCGAAGGTGTGCGGCGAGGGTGATGCCGTTCGAGTCGTAGATCTGACCGGGCGTCAGCGTCGAACCGGCGTCGACCAGTTCGGCACCGGTGGTCACCACGGCCACCCGAGGGCGCGAACGAACGTCCACTTCGCCGAAGCCGACGGCGGCGAGAACGGAGATGTGGCGGGGTTCGAGCACTCGGCCCGACTCGACCAGGATTGTCCCGACGCGTACGTCGCTTCCTTGTTCGCGTACGAATTCGCCTGCTGCGCGGCTTCTTTCGATCGTCACGGAACCGGCCGTCGGTACGGAGGTGTCCTCGACGGGGACGATGGTGTCCGCTCCGTCCGGAATGGGGGCACCGGTCATGATCTTCGCGGCGCTGTCCGGCGCGAGAACTGCCGACAGCGTCGGGCCTGCGGCGATGATCGTCGAGACCGGAAGCGTCACCGGGGTCGTCGCCACGGATCGAGAATCCACGGCGTAGCCGTCCATCTGCGAGTTGCGGAACAGTGGCAGATCGACCGGAGATCGAACGTCTTCGAACGAGACGCGGCCCAACGCGTCGTCGAGAGGAATTCGCTGAGCGGTTCTCGCTGTCAGCGCCGCGAGCAGAGTCTCGACCGCGGCGGCGTGTTCCTCGACCGATACTGCGGTCACCGTGCGGATCCAGTGATCGCGTGCGTCTGCTCAACCGTCATGGTTGCCAATCCTAGGCACGCCGATCCGTCCGCTCGGTGTGGGCTGCGGCATAATGGGTAGACACATCTACGACAGGCGTGATTCCCGACAGAGACGAGGTACGAGGTGACGGTGGACAGTGTCACCTCGCTCGGCATTCCAAGGTTCGGCACCACCACGGGTTCTGCGGCAGGCGGGGTGAACTCCGTGTCCGATCGGCCGGACGTGCCACACCTGATCGATCGATTCGGCCGGGTGGCCCGCGACCTGCGTATCTCGATCACCGAGAAATGCTCGCTGCGCTGCACGTACTGCATGCCGGAGGAGGGCCTTCCGGCTATCCCGGCGGCAGCGTTGCTGACACCCGCCGAGATTGCCCGCGTGGTCTCGGTGTCCGTGCGGCTGCTGGGGATTCGGGATGTGCGTTTCACCGGAGGCGAACCGCTGATGCGTCGCGACCTCGACGACATTCTGCGGTTGTGCCGCGATGCCGCGGAGGGTGTGCCGCTGTCGATGACCACCAACGCCGTCGGTCTCGAACACCGGGCTCGGTCCTTGGCCGACGCCGGGTTGACCCGAGTGAACGTCTCGTTGGATTCCGTCGACCGCGAAGATTTCGCTCGTCTGACCCGACGAGACCGATTGCCGTCCGTGCTCGCCGGGATCAGGGCAGCGCAGCGAGCCGGGATCGGACCGGTCAAGGTCAATGCCGTTCTGATGCGCGACACGCTGTCCGGTGCCGTCGATCTGCTGCGCTGGTGTCTCGACGAGGGGGTGGCACTTCGATTCATCGAGCAGATGCCGCTGGACGCCGATCACGAGTGGGCCCGCGCGAACATGATCGACGCCCAGACCTTGCTCGACGAGCTGTCCACCGAATTCGATCTGCGTGAGGTGGGGCGTGCCGACCCCTCGGCCCCGGCCGAGGAGTGGAGCGTCGACGGCACCGACGCCACCGTCGGCATCATCGCGTCGGTGACACGCTCGTTCTGCGGTGATTGCGACCGCACCAGGATCACTGCAGAAGGAACGATTCGGTCCTGTCTGTTCAGCGACGACGAAACCGATCTGCGGGCCGCTCTGCGCGGCGGTGCCACCGACGAGGAACTGGCAGCGGTGTGGCGCGGGGCCATGTGGAACAAGTGGGCTGGACACGGCATCGACGCCGACGGCTTCGTACCTCCCACCCGCAGCATGGGAGCCATCGGTGGGTGACACCCAGGTGGAGGTGCGGTATTTCGCTGCAGCGGTCGACGCGTCGCACTGCGAGTCCGAGTACCTCACCGTGCCGGTCGGTGCCACCCTCGCAGATCTGAGAGAGCTGATTCTGTCCCGGCACGGCGCGCCGATGGAGCCGATTCTGCGGGTGTCGGCGTACCTGGTGGGAGAAGATCTCACCCGCGATCTGGGGCGCGTGATCGGCGGCAGGGTCGACGTGCTGCCGCCCTTCGCCGGCGGCTGAGTACACCCCGCCGCCGACCCGTGGCTGCCCGATTCAGCTGCTTCTCTTCCACCAATCGTCGAACGGCGTCACGGGCACCGTGCGCTTGTGACGAGTTGCGAGGAACATCTTCTCCAGCTTGTCGGCGACCTCGTCGGTGACGTCCTTGCCCTCCAGGTAGTCGTCGATCTGCTCGTACGTGACACCGAGCGCTTCCTCGTCGGGTAGCGCAGGTCGATCGTCTTCGAGATCTGCGGTGGGAACCTTGCGCCAAGTGCTCTCGGGTGCGCCCAGCTCGCGCAGCAGTGCCGCACCCTGGCGCTTGCTCAAGCCGGTCAGTGGGGTCAGATCGACGCCGCCGTCACCGAACTTGGTGAAGAAGCCGGTGATCGCCTCGGCGGCATGATCGGTGCCCACGACGACGTAGCCGAGTTCGCCTGCAAGGGCGTACTGCGCCACCATGCGCTGGCGAGCCTTGATGTTGCCGCGGACGAAGTCTCGGATTCCGGCACTACCGAGTGCTTCCGCCGTCGCGGCCGCTGCGGCGTCGGCGGCGTCCTTGATGTTCACCGTCACCGTGCGGTCGGGATCGATGAACTTCAGCGCGATCGAGGCGTCGTCCTCGTCGGCCTGCACGCCGTAGGGGAGGCGAACGGCGACGAACTCGGCCTCGTGTCCGTCTGCTCGGAGCTCCGTCGCAGCCTTTTGGGCGAGCTTGCCGGTGAGCGTGCTGTCCTGTCCGCCACTGATGCCGAGCACGAACCCCGAGGCAGGCGTCGACGCCAGGTAGTCCTTGAGGAAGTCGACTCGCCTGCGGACCTCCGTGATCGGGTCGATGGTCGACTGCACGGCCAGCTCGCGCATGATCCCCGTGCGCAATTCCGAGTTGATGTGTCCCATCACGTCATCCTAATGACGAATGCCGGGGCAGATCTCGCGCCGTGCGTAGTGTCGGTGGTCGTGAGTGCAACCTCCGATACCTTCGTCAAGCGAAACCCCCAGGCACACCCCGACTTCTACGCCGCCGAGGCCACCGGGCTCGGGTGGCTCGGCGAGGCCGGGGCCCCGGTCGTCGGGGTCGTCGGGCACGGCCGGGCGTACATCGAACTCGAGCGGCTGGTTGCGACCCGTCCCACGCCTGCCGGAGCCGAACGGTTCGGTCGCGCGCTTGCCGCGACACACTCGGCCGGAGCCGCCGGGTTCGGTGCGCCACCCGTGGATACCGACGGCGTCGCCTTCTCGGGTCAGCTGTTCATCGGATCCCGGCCCATGAGCAGTACGGTGCACCGATCCTGGGGAGCCTTCTACGCGGCCGAACGAGTGTTGCCGTTTCTCCGAATCGCGGTCGACGCCGGAACCGTGACGTCGGAGGAGGCGTCGATCGTCGAATCGGCGTGTGGACGCATCGCGGACGGCGACTTCGACGATGCAGAGCCGCCGAGTCGTATTCACGGCGATCTCTGGAACGGCAACGTGTTCTGGACCGACGCGGGAGTGGTGCTGATCGATCCGGCGGCGCACGGTGGGCACCGCGAAACCGATCTGGCGATGCTGGCGCTGTTCGGTTGCCCCCACCTCGACGTCGTCGTCGGCGGCTACGAGACGGTGCAGCCGTTGCGAGCAGGGTGGCGCGAACGCACAGCACTGCATCAGCTGCATCCACTCGCCGTTCACGCAGCCGGTCACGGCCGCTCGTACGGCACCGCGCTGCACGCGGCGGCCGCCGCCGTCGTCCGTCTTTGAACGCAGGAGCTACCGAGTGCGAGTTGCCCCGATGGCTATCGGACTCGAGTTGCCCTGCGTACCAGGTCTTCCCAACCGTCGGCAAGGCGATCCATCGGCATTCCCAGATCGCGGTACTGATGGAGGACCAGGGTGGCTTCGAGTGGTGTGAGCAGCCAGTACGCGAGCAATTCGAGATCCCCGTCCACCTCGGCGGCGCGGAGCAGCGACAGCACGTGGGTGAAGTTGACCATGTGCGCCGGGGCGGAATACCGCGCGTCGTCGGCGCTCTCCGCGGCGCGGAGCACTTCCCCTTGAACGTTGACGAATTCCAGTCGCGCTCGGCCGAAGGCGACGAGACGATCGATCGGGTCGGCTCCCGGGCCCAGCGGCGGATCGCCGAACATGAACGAGTGTTGCAGTTTCTTCTCGGTGTGGTCGAGCAACGCACGCATCAACCCGGCCCGGTTCCCGAAGCGACGGAACACGGTGCCCTTGCCCACTCCGGCCTTGGTGGCCACCGCGTCCATGGTGATGGCGTCGGCTCCGACGGCCGCCACCAGATCCGTTGCGGCATCGAGGAGAAGGCGACGGTTGCGTGCTGCGTCGCACCGTTCGGATTCCTCGCCCGCTATGGGCAGCATGGGGCCGGTCACAGACGAAGCCTACCTTGCCGGGAACATAAATGGACCACGGTCCGTTTGGATGGTAGGAATTGACACGACGATCACGTCATCCGAACTCGCGAAGGAATAACCTCATGTCAGACGCTCATGTACTCGTTCTCGTCGGAAGCTTGCGCGCCGAGTCGGTGAACAAGCGGATCGCCGAGACTGCTGTCATCGTGGCACCCGCCGGTGCCGAGGTAGTGGTCTACGACGGACTCGGAGATGTCCCCTTCTACAACGAGGACATCGACGTCGAGGGATCGGTGCCCGAGGGCGCACTCGCTCTGCGGGCCGCTGCCGAGAAGGCCACGGCGTTGTTGCTGGTCACGCCCGAATACAACGGCACCATTCCGGCCGTGCTGAAGAACGCCATCGACTGGCTTTCGCGCCCCTACGGTGCGGGTGCCATGGTGGGCAAGCCGGTCGTCGTCATCAGCGCTTCCCCCAGCGGCAACGGAGCGAAGTGGGCGCACGAGGACACCAGCAAGGCCGTCCGCATCGCCGGCGGAACGGTTCTCGAGGATGTTCGGCTCTCCATCGGTGGCACCGTCGACAAGTTCGGCTCGGCCCACCCGCGTGAGAACGCCGAGGTCTCCGGTGAGATCGGCCACGTCGTTGCCGAACTGGTGAAGGCCGCCGACGAACTCGTGAGTGCCTGACCCGTTCGGTTATGGGAATCATTTTCATGTAGGGTTGCGGCATGAAGGTGAGAAACTCGTTGAAATCGCTCAAGAACAAGCCCGGCGCGCAGGTGGTTCGACGCCGTGGCACGGTGTTCGTGATCAACAAGAAGGAACCGCGGTTCAAGGCGCGCCAGCGCTGACCACTGCGTGATCGCCGAAGGGCCCTCGGAGAAGTTCGAGGGCCCTTCGGCGTGTCGTAGGGAGGGTCGGCGGTTCTCGGTGCACGTCATGGCCCCGGCCCGGTCTCCCTGTGACGAACAACATGCAAGCAATGTGACGTGCGACACGCCGATATCGGCCGATTCTCGCGGCTCGACAACGCCGTGACCAGCGAATACCAAGCATGTTGTTCGCAACATCTCGTGTTCTAGGCAGATGTCGAACACTAGGTGTAGTGTTTGACCAACCGAGAGACCACAACTCGAAGAGCCTGCACACATGGGTTCGAGCAGGTCGAAGTCGCCCTGAGCGGGAGATGTTCTCGGTGCCACACGCAGAGCACATCGGTCGCGTCGGTTCACCCGATGGCGACAACGGAAAGAGGGACACCATGAGCATCACCGTTTACACCAAGCCCGCCTGCGTTCAGTGCAATGCCACCTACCGCGCCCTCGACAAGGCCGGTATCGAGTACTCCGTCATCGACATCTCGCAGGACCCCGAAGCGCGCGACTACGTCATGGCTCTCGGCTACCTGCAGGCTCCGGTCGTCGTTGCCGGTGACGATCACTGGTCCGGCTTCCGTCCGGACCGCATCAAGAGCCTTGCAGCGAACGCTGCTTGAACAGAACGAGGAAGTGAGTGAGCGGTGAGTTTCCAACCGCAGTCCACCCACTCACTGGTCTATTTCTCCAGCGCGTCCGAGAACACTCACCGCTTCGTCTCGAAGCTGGACATTCCCGCGACACGCATTCCACTTCGTGATCCGGACGGCACCTTTCGTGTCGACACTCCCTACGTCCTCATCGTGCCGACGTACGGGGGAGGGGTCACGTACTCCGGGCGCGACACCAACTACGTCCCCAAGCGTGTGATCAAGTTTCTCAACGACAAGCACAATCGGTCGTTGATCCGAGCTGTCATCGCTGCCGGAAACACGAACTTCGGTGACTCGTTCTGCTTCGCGGGAGATGTCATTTCGCAGAAGTGCGCAGTTCCGTATCTCTACCGATTCGAATTGATGGGCACCCCCGAGGACGTAGTGCGGGTCCGCGAGGGGCTGGAGGACTTCTGGGAACGTGAAGTCCGACGCGCCGCCCACACGCACTAGAGCACCACACACCACATACCCAGTAGGAGCATCGCCGTGGCACCGACCATCACCGACGCAGGACCCGTACCCAGCACCGTCCGCGGCGACGGCGACATGGACTACCACGCGCTCAACGCGATGCTCAATCTGTACGGCCCCAACGGTGAGATCCAGTTCGAGAAGGATCGCGAGGCCGCCAATCAGTACTTCCTGCAGCACGTCAATCAGAACACCGTGTTCTTCCACGATCTGGACGAGAAGCTGGACTACCTCGTCGAGGAGAACTACTACGAGCCCGAGGTTCTGGACCAGTACTCCCGCGAGTTCGTGAAGTTCCTGATCAACCACGCGTACTCGAAGAAGTTCCGGTTCCCCACGTTCCTCGGGGCGTTCAAGTACTACACCTCGTACACGCTCAAGACGTTCGACGGCAAGCGTTACCTGGAGCGGTTCGAGGACCGGGTGTGCATGGTGGCACTGACGCTGGCCGCAGGCGACGAGGCCCTGGCCACCGATCTGGTCGACGAGATCATCGCAGGCCGCTTCCAGCCCGCGACGCCCACCTTCCTCAACTCCGGCAAGAAGCAGCGCGGCGAGCCCGTCTCGTGCTTCCTGCTGCGTATCGAGGACAACATGGAGTCCATCGGTCGCTCCATCAACTCGGCCCTGCAGCTGTCCAAGCGTGGTGGCGGAGTTGCGTTGCTGCTGAGCAATATTCGCGAGGCCGGCGCGCCCATCAAGCGCATCGAGAATCAGTCCTCGGGTGTCATCCCGATCATGAAGCTGCTCGAGGATTCGTTCTCCTATGCCAACCAGCTGGGTGCGCGTCAGGGCGCGGGCGCGGTCTACCTGCATGCTCACCACCCCGACGTCTACAAGTTTCTCGACACCAAGCGTGAGAACGCGGACGAGAAGATCAGGATCAAGACGCTCTCGCTCGGAATCGTCATCCCGGACATCACGTTCGAGCTGGCCAAGAAGAACGAGGACATGTACCTGTTCTCGCCGTACGACGTCGAGCGCATCTACGGAGTCCCGTTCGCAGACATCGACGTCTCCGAGAAGTACTACGAGATGGTCGACGACAAGCGGATCCGCAAGACCAAGATCAAGTCGCGCGAGTTCTTTCAGACTCTCGCCGAGTTGCAGTTCGAGTCCGGTTACCCGTACATCATGTACGAGGACACCGTCAATCGCGCGAACCCGGTGAAGGGCAAGATCACTCACTCCAACCTGTGCTCGGAGATCCTTCAGGTCTCGACGCCGTCCACGTTCAACGACGACCTTTCGTACAGTCATGTCGGCAAGGACATCTCGTGCAACCTCGGTTCGCTGAACATCGCCAAGACGATGGACTCGCCCGATTTCGGTAAGACCATCGCGGTGGCCATTCGCGGACTCACCGCAGTGTCCGATCAGACGCACATCTTCTCCGTGCCGTCGATCGAGCAGGGCAACAACGATTCTCACGCAATCGGCCTCGGGCAGATGAATCTGCACGGCTACCTCGCACGGGAGCGCATTCACTACGGCTCGACCGAAGGCATCGACTTCACCAACATCTACTTCTACACGGTGCTGTTCCACGCTCTCCAGGCATCGAATCAGCTGGCCAAGGCTCGTGGGCAGTACTTCAAGGGGTTCCCGGACTCCAAGTACGCGTCGGGTGAATTCTTCGACAAGTACACCGATCAGGTCTGGGAGCCGGCCACACCCAAGGTTGCGAAGTTGTTCGCCGATGCGGGCGTATCCGTTCCCACTCAGGCGGATTGGACGACGTTGAAGGCGTCGGTGCAGGAGCACGGGATCTACAACCAGAACCTGCAGGCCGTCCCGCCGACCGGTTCCATCTCGTACATCAACAACTCCACCTCGTCGATTCACCCGGTGGCGTCGAAGATCGAGATTCGCAAGGAAGGCAAGATCGGCCGCGTCTACTACCCGGCACCGTATCTCGACAACGACAACCTGGATTTCTACCAGGACGCGTACGAGATCGGGTACGAGAAGATCATCGACACCTATGCTGCCGCAACGCAACACGTCGATCAGGGCCTGTCTCTGACGCTGTTCTTCAAGGACACGGCCACCACTCGTGACATCAACCGCGCGCAGATCTACGCATGGCGTAAGGGCATCAAGACTCTCTACTACATCCGCCTGCGCCAGTTGGCCCTCGAAGGCACCGAGGTGGAGGGTTGCGTGTCCTGCATGCTGTAGTCGACTCGGTCGGTCGGCCTGTGGCGAATACCGCGAAATCGCGGTGCGCCGCGGAGCATAATCAGGCATGGACACCGAAGCGGGCGACGAGGTCGAATCCGATATCGATGTGACAATTGCTCGGAAGGACGCACGTCCTTCCGAGCAATTGTCGCGTGGTCGACACGCCCGACGGCGTGTACCTCGCAGCGGGTTGGGCGAGTGGGATCCAGCCTCACGTGGCCATGATGCGCTCGAAACGGTGCTGGCGCAGAACACCATTCGGGTGCCGGAGCTACTACCGATCCGCTACGCCCGCATGTCCGCGTCGCCGTGGACCTATTTCCGTGGGGCCGCGGCCGTGATGGCGGCCGATCTCGCGTCGACTCCGCACACCGGCATCGAGGTCCAGTTGTGTGGCGACGCCCATGTGTTGAACTTCGGATTGTGGGCCACCCCCGAACGGAACCTGTACTTCGATCTCCGCGACTTCGACGAAACGCTGCCGGGCCCGTTCGAGTGGGATCTCCAGAGGCTGGCGACGTCTCTGGTGGTTCTCGGTCGCGAGAACGGGGTCGATGCGCGGCGCTCCGATCGGGCGGTCGCAGCGATGACGGCGGCTTACTGCAGAAAGATGAGGGCGTACGCGAAGACCCCGGAGATCGACATCTGGTACGACCGCATCGACGTCGCGGGTTTGCTCGGTCACTTCTCGTCGGGCATCGCCCGCCACGCCGAGAAACTCATCGAAACGAAAGCCGAGCGTCGTACCAGCCGTGGGGCGTCCCGCAAGTTCACCGAGACGAGGGACGGGCGTCGACGAATTCGCGAGGACGCGCCTTTTCGCACCCACGTGGGTGATTCCCAGATCGAGCTCGTGCAGGCGGTCATCGCAGGTTACAGCGAGTCGGTCGACGACCATATCTGGAGTCTGCTGTCCAGGTTCCGAGTTCTCGACGTGGTTCGGCAGGTGGTCGGCGTCGGGAGCGTAGGGATGCGGGTGTATCTGGCGCTGCTGGAAGAACGGCGGACGGGCGACCCGTTCTTCCTGCAGATCAAGCAGGCGGGGCCGTCGGTGTTCGAGCGATTTCTCGAACCGAGCAGGTACGACAATCACGGTGCGCGCGTGGTCAGCGGACAGCGAATGCTGCAGAGTGCCACCGATATGTTCGTGGGATGGACTGCAGTGGGGGACATGAACTTCTACGTTCGGCAGTTCCGTGACATGAAGGTCATTCCCGACGGCGAGATCATCGGGCCGTACCTCACCGAATTCGCAACCGCATGCGGTGAGGTGCTCGCACGAGCGCACGCCCGAAGTGGTGACGCGGAGGCGATCGCCGACTATCTCGGACGAGGAGACAAGGTCGGTCGGGCGATGGCGGCTTTCGCTCACGCCTACGCCGATCAGAACGAGCGCGATCATGCGCAGTTGGTCGAGGCCATCGAAGCCGGAACCGTCCCGTGCTCGGTGGGGTGGTGACAGACCGAAGCAGGCGTAGGGGTCGTCGCTGCGGGCGACACTCGCGGCACACTTTGTAGTGCCTACCGGACTTGTCGGACACAACGGGTAGTGTTCGTGTCAGCGACTTTTCACGCAGTTCCGTCCCAGTTCTCGCTCATCGACCTGTAGGTAGGCACCCATGGTAAAGCTCATCGATCGCGTCTCCGCGATCAACTGGAATCGGGTCCAGGACGACAAGGACTCCGAAGTGTGGGAGCGCCTCACCAGTAATTTCTGGCTGCCGGAGAAGGTGCCGGTGTCCAACGACATTCCGTCGTGGGCAACGCTGACCGCCGTCGAGAAGCAGTTGACGATGCGTGTGTTCACCGGATTGACACTGCTCGACACCATTCAGGGCACCGTCGGCGCTGTCAGCCTCATTCCGGATGCCATCACTCCCCACGAGGAGGCGGTGTACACCAACATCGCGTTCATGGAGTCGGTGCACGCCAAGAGCTACAGTTCCATCTTCTCCACCCTCAGCTCCACCCGCGACATCGACGACGCATTCCGCTGGTCCGAGGAGAATGTCAACCTCCAGCGCAAGGCCGAGATCGTCCTGAACTTCTACCACGGTGACGATCCGCTCAAGCGCAAGGTCGCGTCGACGCTGCTCGAATCGTTCCTGTTCTACTCCGGCTTCTACCTGCCGATGTACTGGTCCTCACGGGCCAAGCTCACCAACACCGCTGACCTGATCCGTCTGATCATCCGCGACGAGGCCGTGCACGGGTACTACATCGGGTACAAGTACCAGAAGGGTCTCGAGAAGGTCAGCGAGGCGCAGCGCGAGGAACTCAAGAACTACACCTTCGAGTTGCTGTTCGAGTTGTACGACAACGAGGTCGAGTACACCCAGGACCTCTACGACGAGATCGGCCTGACCGAGGACGTCAAGAAGTTCCTGCGCTACAACGCCAACAAAGCACTGAACAATCTCGGCTACGAGGGCCTGTTCCCCAAGGACGAGACGGACGTCAACCCGGCGATTCTGTCGGCGCTCTCACCCAACGCCGACGAGAATCACGACTTCTTCTCCGGCTCGGGTTCCTCGTACGTCATCGGCAAGGCCGTCAACACCGAAGACGAGGACTGGGACTTCTGAGCCCGTTCGCCACGCCGGGACGCTCACGAATTCGGTGGGCGTCCCGGCGGGCGAATGTCCTCGGCGTCCTTGGGCATTCGACCCTTCTCGCTCAGAGCGCGGCGCAATAGGAACTCGATCTGAGCATTGGTGCTCCGCAACTCGTCGGAGGCCCAACGGGCGAGAGCGTCGTGCACCGCTGGGTCCAACCGCAGCAGAATCTTCTTACGCTCGACGGCCATGGCTCACTGGTACAGCGATCCGGTGTTGACGACGGGTTGCGTGTCTCGGTCGCTGCACAGGACCACGAGCAAATTCGACACCATCGTGGCCTTGCGCTCCTCGTCGAGCTCGACGACGTGCTTTTCCTCCAGCTTTCCGAGCGCCATCTCCACCATTCCGACGGCACCTTCGACGATCTGCTGACGGGCGGCGATGACCGCGCCTGCCTGCTGCCGCCGCAACATTGCCTGAGCGATCTCCGGTGAGTAGGCCAACCGGTTGATTCGGGTTTCGATCACCTCGACACCGGCCGAACGTACCCGTGCGTGCACCTCCTCCGACATGGCGGCGGTGATCTCGTCGGCGTTCTCCCGCAACGACATTCGCCCTTCGGCGTCGTACGGGTAGCTGCCGGCGATGTGCCGGACGGCGGACTCGGTCTGGACGGCGACGAACTCCTCGTAGTCATCGACCTGGAACGACGCCAGTGCGGTATCGGCGACCTGCCAGACGACGATGGCGGAGATCTCGATCGGGTTGCCGTCGGCGTCGTTGACCTTGGATTGTCCGGTCTCGTGGTTGCGGATTCGCGTCGAGATGGCCCTGCGATACGTCAACGGATTGGTCCAGCGCAGCCCCGGCGTCCGCAGGGTGCCGCTGTACGAACTCCCGAGGAGCTGAAGAACGCGAGCCTGATTCGGTTGCACCAGCGTCAGGCCCATGAGTGCCGGAAGTGAGAGGACGAACAGTACGACCCCGGTCACGATCAGTCCGACGACGGTGAAGACCAGTCCGACCGTGAACGCGGCGATTCCGCCGAGAATCAGCGCGAGGCCGATGCCGAGCATCGACCAGCCGGGAAGATCCCATCCCGGGCGCTCGGCGATGGTGGTGGTCGGGGTACCCGTCGGCTTCTCGGCGACGGTTGCAGGTGCGGACATGAGTACCTCCCTCTCGATGGTGATATTAAAGTGATATCACATTACGATCGAAAGGGGGAAGGTTCGGTCGAACTGTGTCCTCGGTGCGGTCGGGAGTCAGCGACGGAACCACGCCGAAGGCTCGTCGGCGATG
Source organism: Rhodococcus sp. IEGM 1370 (assembly GCF_033142325.1). Lineage (NCBI taxonomy): Bacteria > Bacillati > Actinomycetota > Actinomycetes > Mycobacteriales > Nocardiaceae > Rhodococcus > Rhodococcus sp. IEGM 1370. The sequence goes on from NZ_JAWLRY010000002.1 coordinate 252,808, forward strand.
GCCTTCTCGATTCGCAATCGCGAAGTGGCCGTGAGGTTTTCGGGGAGCTCGTCGAGTGCGAACCAGGCAACGTCGAGATTCTCGTCGTCGGCCACATGCGGGATGCCGCCGGTGTATCGAGCGAGGAACGTGATGTCCAGATACTGCGCGACGTCGCCGTTGGGGTAGGTGATCGGCTCCGTCACGTCGACGCTCGTCAAGCGCTCGATCGAGGCGTTCACCCCGGTTTCCTCGCCGATCTCACGCAGCGCTGCCGGGGCGGGTTCCTCACCCGGTTCGAGAATCCCCGAAACCACGGCCCAGGTGTTGTTGTCCGCTCGCAGGGTCAGCAGCACGCGCCGGTCGTCGTCGAGAACGACTGCGCTGACACCGGACAACCACAACGGCGACGTTCCGACGACACTGCGCAGAGCGCGGACGAATTCGGGAATCGGCATCGCGTCAGGAGACGTAGGCGTTCAGGGAGGCGGACAGGTCGTCCAGAACGGCCCGTGCCGCGACGACGCCGCTGCCCGACCACACCGTGTCGTTGACGGCGAAGACCCGACCGTCGGTGACAGAACCGAGAGCGTGCCACGCATCGGAGTCCATCACCTCGCGCCCGAAGCTCTCGCCGTCGGGGCCCGCGAATCGCACGTAGACGATGTCTCCCTCGACCGGCGTGAGGTTGTCCGACTCGACCGAGAACGTGGCGTCGCGCTGGCTCTGGGGCCGGCCGACTCCGACCTCGTCGAGTATCTGGCCCGCGAACGAGTTCGGTCCGTCCACCTCGATGGAATCCGCAGCGAATCGGACGACGGACGCCTGAGTCTGGGTGGCGTCGATCTCACGACCGACTCGTTCGGCGTCGGCGGAGAACGATGCGAGTGCCTCGAATGCCGCCTGGCCGCGACCGAGCGCCGCCGCGGACTGCAGAAAGGTGTCTTTCCAACCCTGCCCCGTTGCGGTGAAGACGGTCGGGGCGATGGCTGTCAGCTCGTCGTACGTAGTCGATCCGAGCGACTCGGCACCGAGGATCAGATCGGGGTCGAGGGCGGCGATGGCATCGATGTCGGGTGAACCCACCGGCCCGACGGACGGAACGGACGCCAATCCGGTGCCCAGGTACAGCGGTTGGTCTCCGTCGCCCCGGAAATCGGGGTCGATCGTGGCCGCCCCGACGACGCGCTCCCAGATGCCGACCGCGCAGCTCGCGTCCAGGCCTGCGGCATCGAGAACGACGATGCGCTGGGGGTCGGCGGGAAGGACGCTGATGCCCTCGGCATGTCCGACGGGTCTGGTGTCGCCCTCGATGCCGGTCGGGTCGAGTGGTGCGAGTGCGGGGCACAGTCCCTCGGTGTCCCGGTTGTTGCCGACCACTCCGGCACCGGCGATGTTCGTGGTGGTGCGAACGATGGTGGATGCGTCGTCCTGCGCCTCGGAGTCGGAACAACCGACCAGCGCCACGGCGGCGGCGAGGCACACGGAGACGACGGCACCGATCCTGCGCGGCGCACACGAACGGGGGACTCGTGGATGGAGTGGCAACGCGGGACTTCCTTCGACGGGTCGGGTGGTCTCACACAGTATCGGAAGGCGGCCGTCGCAGAACACCCGAACGGGCACCGCGGAGCGTGCGGAATCGGCAACTCCCGCGGCGTCCCCGACTGCGCCGGAAAGGCCGACAGCGCAGGCAGATCGCGCGATCCGGGCACGGCCGATCGGGCCCAATACGACACACGGTAGGACCGGTTCGGCAAGCGTCGGTCCGAAGGTCTACGATTCGAGGAGCGCACGACTAGATGACGTCGCCTCGTGGTTCGAGGTCCGACGCGCAATCAGGAGGATCTGTGACTGCCCTAGCGCCTAGGCCCGCACCTGCGGTGGATGCTGCTCGGCCGTTCCCGCCGCGGACGGGACCGAAGGGGTCGTTCCTGCACAAAGCGGTGACGACAACCGATCCCAAGGTGTTGGGAATCATGTACATCGCGACATCGTTCGCGTTCTTCCTGGTCGGTGGACTCATGGCGCTGCTGATGCGCGCCGAGTTGGCCATACCGGGAATGCAGTTCCTGTCCAACGAGCAGTACAACCAGCTGTTCACCATGCACGGCACCATCATGCTGCTGCTGTACGCGACGCCGATCGTGTTCGGATTTGCGAACTACATCCTGCCGCTGCAGATCGGTGCCCCCGATGTCGCGTTCCCACGGTTGAACGCGTTCTCGTACTGGCTCTACCTGTTCGGTGCGCTGATCACCACGGCCGGGTTCATCACTCCCGGTGGCGCAGCGGACTTCGGTTGGACCGCGTACACCCCACTGACGTCGGCTCTGCACTCGCCGGGCGTCGGCGCGGACCTGTGGATCATGGGCCTGGCCGTTGCCGGTCTCGGCACCATCCTCGGTGGCGTCAACATGATCACCACGGTGATCTGCCTGCGCGCCCCCGGTATGACGATGTTCCGTATGCCGATCTTCACCTGGAACATCCTGGTGACGTCGATCCTGATTCTGCTGGCCTTCCCGCTGCTGACGGCGGCGCTGCTCGGCCTGGCGGCCGACCGTCACCTGGGCGCGCACCTGTTCGATCCGGCCACCGGTGGCGTGTTGCTGTGGCAGCACCTGTTCTGGTTCTTCGGCCACCCCGAGGTGTACATCATCGCGCTGCCGTTCTTCGGAATCGTCTCCGAGGTGTTCCCTGTCTTTTCGCGTAAGCCGATCTTCGGCTACTCGGGTCTGATCTACGCGACGATCGCGATCGCCGCTCTCTCCATCGCCGTGTGGGCGCACCACATGTACGCCACCGGCGCTGTGCTGCTGCCGTTCTTCTCCTTCATGACGTTCCTCATCGCGGTGCCCACCGGTGTGAAGATCTTCAACTGGGTCGGCACGATGTGGCGAGGCCAGGTGACACTGGAAACGCCGATGCTGTTCTCGATCGGGTTCCTGATCACCTTCGTCTTCGGTGGTCTGACCGGTGTTCTGCTGGCATCGCCGCCCATCGACTTCCAGGTCACCGACACGTACTTCGTGGTCGCCCACTTCCACTACGTGGTGTTCGGCACCGTGGTGTTCGCGACGTACGCCGGCATCTACTTCTGGTTCCCGAAGATGACGGGCCGGATGATGGACGAGGCTCTGGGCAAGTGGCATTTCTGGCTGACGTTCTTCGGATTCCACGCCACGTTCCTGGTGCAGCACTGGCTCGGAAACGAGGGCATGCCGCGTCGGTACGCCGATTACCTTCCCTCGGACGGGTTCACCGAGTTGAACGTCATCTCCACGGTCGGTGCTTTCATTCTCGGTGCCTCGACACTGCCGTTCGTGTGGAACGTGTTCAAGTCCTACCGATACGGCGAGGTCGTCACAGTCGACGATCCGTGGGGCTACGGCAACTCGTTGGAATGGGCCACCTCGTGCCCGCCGCCGCGACACAACTTCACCGAACTGCCTCGGATTCGTTCCGAGCGTCCGGCGTTCGAGTTGCACTACCCGCACATGGTCGAGCGGATGCGCGCGGAAGCGCACGTCGGGCCGGGAGCGCACGGCGGTAAGACCACCGCAGTGCTCGAACAGGCCCGCCGGGCCCCGATCGCCACCAGCGATCACGAAGGGTCAGGAGACCCGGACCCCAAGTAGTCCACAGTGCAGCGAGAGCCCCTCCCGGCTACCGGGTGGGGCTCTTCGCTTGCGACAATCTCGTGGCGTGTTCGGGCTCGCTCGTCCACGACAGGTGACACGAAGACCTATCCGGCCGCTGGGCCGTGCACGAAAGGGAGATTCGGTGACTTCGAGCGACACCGCAGTGCTGGTGACGGTGACGGGACCCGACAAGCCGGGCGTCACATCGGTGCTGTTCGCAGCACTGTCACGGCACAACGTCAGTCTGCTCGACGTCGAGCAGGTGGTCATCCGCGGCAGATTGACACTGGGCGTTCTCCTGTCCTGCCCGCGCGATCCCGAGGCACTGCAGGAGGAGCTCGAGGACGCGATGGCGACGGTCGGCGTTCACGTCGATGTCGAGATCGACACCGCGCGGGGCGGTGGTCAGAGTTTGGCCACCCACGTCGTCGTCGTGCTGGGACGACCCGTGACAGCGCGCGCTTTCAGCACCATCTCCCGTGAACTCGCCCGCCAGGGCGCGAACATCGATTCCATACGCGGAATTGCCGACTATCCCGTCACCGGCCTCGAACTGCAGGTGACCGCGACCGACACGTCGCCGGATGCCGACCTGCAGTTGCGCACGGGGCTCGCGGCCATCGCAGCCGGAATCGGCGTCGACATCGCCGTGCAGCGCGGCGGAATCGCACGGCGATCCAAGCGACTGATCGTGTTCGACGTCGACTCCACGCTCGTCCAGGGTGAGGTCATCGAAATGTTGGCTGCCCGCGCGGGACGCGAGGACGAGGTACGTGCGGTCACCGAAGCTGCCATGCGCGGTGAGATCGACTTCGCGGAGTCGCTCGAACAGCGGGTCGCCGTGTTGGCGGGACTCGACGAATCCGTCATCGACGAAGTGGGCGAAAGTCTGGAACTGACCGCGGGGGCCAGAACCACCATCCGCACCCTCCGGCGTCTCGGCTTCGCCTGCGGCGTCGTGTCCGGGGGATTCCGACAGGTCATCGAGGGCCTCGCTCACGAACTCGAACTCGACTACGTCAAGGCGAACACCCTCGAGATCGTCGACGGCAAGCTCACCGGACGGGTCATCGGAGAAGTGGTCGATCGTGCTGCGAAAGCGACCGCACTGCGTGAATTCGCGGCGCAGTCGGGAGTACCGATGGAGCAGACCGTCGCCGTGGGCGACGGAGCGAACGACATCGACATGCTCACCGCGGCAGGCCTCGGGGTTGCCTTCAACGCCAAGCCTGCGTTGCGAGAGATCGCCGACACCGCTATCTCCCATCCGTACCTCGACGCGGTCCTGTTCATCCTCGGCGTCACCCGCAACGAGATCGAAGCCGCGGACGCAGTGGACGGGGGAGTCCGCCGCGTCCCGATCCCATGACCGGCGATCCCGTGACCGGCGATCCCACTACCGGCGACACACCGGATGACGTGGCGGCCGAGACTGCGGTCGAGGAATTCTCACCCGACAACACGTTCGTCTCGCGGCACGCCGCGCTCGCTCGTGGGTACGGCGGAGCGGAGGACCCGGCAGATCCGGCACAGGTTCTGGCGATGCCGTTGGTGCTGCACATCCCCAAGATCGATCCGCCCCTCCGCAGCGAGTTGCTCGAGGCGGCTGCACGAGCAACCGTTGCGTTGTGCCTGGACCCACGAGTGGGCGTGGGCGCGTCGTGGAACGAGGCCTTCACCGAATGGACGTCGGCACGCATCCGGAAGGTTGCCCGACGTGCACGCGGTGCGCAGTGGCGTGCGGCGCAGGACGTTCCTGGTGTCACGGTCGACGTCGGGGGAGCGTCGGCACGTGCGTTCGTGCCCGGTCGGGTCGGAGATCTGGATCCTCGGATCAAGCGGCTGCAGATCGGCGGAACCGACGTGTCGGCCGACGACGAACCTTCGGTCTCGGCCGGACCGGTGCTGTGGATCGACGCCTCCCTGTCGATGACGGTGGGGAAAGCAGCCGCTCAGGTGGGGCACGCGTCCATGCTGCTGGCGGGTGCGATGAGCACAGCGCAATGCCGCGAATGGGCTGCGTCGGGCTTCGAATGTTCGGTCCGATCCGCGAACCCGGAACAATGGACGCGTGCACTGGGTGAGGTTCGTGCCGGTCGCGCCGTCGCGGTGCGGGACGCAGGCTTCACCGAAGTGGCACCCGGTTCGACAACCGTGATCGCCGTTCCGTAGCTCTGGGGTCCACTGTCGCACAAGTGGCTATGCCGAACATATCCAGTAGCCCCGAGACTGGAAGCATGTTCACCTCACCACGTCGTTTACTCGCCGGTCGCCGACTCCCTGCTCGGTTGGCTGCCCTCTACGTGGGGCTGTGGCTGTATGGGGCGTCGATGTCGTTCATGATCGCGGGTGGACTGGGCGTCAACCCGTGGGACGTCTTTCATCAGGGGCTCGAAAGCCACCTGTCGCTCAGCTTCGGGACCATCACCGCGATCACCGGTGCGGCCGTACTGCTGATGTGGATCCCGCTACGGCAACGTCCTGGCCTGGGCACCGTGAGCAACGTGGTGGTGATCGCCGTTGCGGTGGACGCGACGTCGGCGATGCTGCCGGACCTGGACGGGCTCCCGATGAGGACCCTGGCCATGGTGTCGGGCATCGTGGTCAACGCGTTCGCAACCGCGCTGTACATCGGTGCCGGGATGGGTCCGGGGCCGCGAGACGGACTGATGACCGGTCTGGTGGCCAGGACCGGATGGTCGATTCGCCTCACCCGCACCGGAATCGAGTGCACGGTGGTGCTCACCGGTTGGTTGCTCGGCGGGACGCTCGGCGTCGGGACGGTTCTCTATGCGCTCGGAGTCGGTCCGCTCGTGCAACTGTTCATGACTCACCTGCCTGCGCTGCGCAGCACGAGGACCGTCGATCCGGTCACCGATATCGTCGAACCCGGTTCCAGCGCAGTGGTTTCGAAGGGAACACCGTCAACAGTCGAGGAATCGAGAACCGGAACGAACCGAGACGACGACCAACTCGGGCACGCCAGAACGATATCGGCTGGGCCTCCGGAATGGAGAACGAGGAGCGAGCTGGCATCGTCTACCTGCCCGCCGTCGGAGGCGAAGGAGCGGACGTCGGAACCGTCCACCCAGGCCTGAATGGTGCGCACCGAGTCGTCGTTCCATCGGTCCGTGTCGAATTCGATTCCAGCGGAGTCGAACCACACCAGATCGGGTCGGCCGGTCGGTGTCGCGCGGCCGGTGAAGAACTCCTGCTGACGCAGTGTCGGAGCGCTCGCTCGGACACGAAGGAGTCGACCCACGAAGCGAATCATGTTCTGATCGGCACTGTCCCAGTCGATCGCCCAGGCGTCGGCCGCCGGTGCATCCTCGGCGATGCAATACGCGTTGTTGTTGCCTCCCTGACTGTGTCCCAGTTCGTCGCCGGCAAGGAGCATCGGTGTTCCGGTGGAGAGCGTCAGGGTTGCCAATAGTGCCCGGACATGGCGTGCCCTGGCCTCGGCGACGGATGGATCCTCGCTCGGACCCTCGACTCCGTGGTTGACCGACGAGTTGTTGTCGGTACCGTCCCTGTTCTCTTCGCCGTTGGCCTCGTTGTGCTTTCGGTCGTACGACACCAGATCTCGGGCGGTGAACCCGTCGTGCGCGGTGACGAAGTTGATCGACGCCCATGGCAAGCGTCCACTGCTCGCGAAGAGGTCTTCCGAACCGGCCAGGCGCGAGGCCAATTCGCGGACGCCGTGCTGGCCCGCCCAGAAGCGTCGGACCGTGTCACGGTAGCGATCGTTCCATTCCGACCAGGCCACTCCGAAGTTGCCGACCTGATAGCCGGCACCGGTGGCATCCCACGGCTCGGCGATCAATTTGACCCGAGCCAGGACGGGATCGGTGGCGATGGCGGTCAACAACGGTGCGCGAGAATCGAATCGCCAACCGCCGGGTCGGCCGAGAGTGCTGGCGAGGTCGAATCGGAACCCGTCCACGCCCATGTCCTCGACCCAGTACCGAAGGCTGTCGCACACCATCCGCACGACCGCGGGCGACGCGGAATCGAGAGTGTTGCCGCAGCCGGTCAGATCGACGTCCGATCCGCGTCCGTCCAGCAGGTAGTAGCCGGGCGCATCGAGCCCACGCCAGCTGATGGAGGGGCCGTCGATCGCGGATTCGCACGTGTGGTTGTAGACGACGTCGAGGATCACCTCGATCCCGGCAGCGTGCAATGCGTCGACCATGGTGCGAAATTCGTCCACCTCGTCACCGGGAACGGCGGCGAAGCGCGGATCCGGTGCGAAGTACGCACCCGTCGAGTACCCCCAGTGGTTTCGCATCCCCCTGGCACGGACGCCGGGTTCGGTGAATGTGGTGTGTATGGGCAGCAATTCGACCGACGTGATGCCGATGCGAGCGAGATGCTCGAGGACGGCCGGCTCGGCCAGGCCGAGATACGTACCGCGAAGATGCTGGGGGACAGCAGGATTGCGGGCCGTGAACGATCCCACGTGCAGCTCGTACAGGACGGTTCGGTCCCACGGCACCTCGGGGCGAGCGGGACGGCCGACGCGATCGGGGGCTGCGCGGACGACGCCGAGCGGGAGGTGCCCGAGCGAGTCGCGAGAACTGGGCGCACCGAACGGGTCGTCCTCGTAGGCGAGCAACGCCGACGGGTCTCCGAATGCTCCGATCACCTGGCGTGCCGCGGGATCGAGCAGAATCTTCGCACCGTTGAACCGGCGCCCGGAGTGCGGATCCCATCTCCCGTGGGCGCGGAAGCCGTATCGATCACCTGGCCGCACTCCCGGGACGAAGGCGTGTCGAACTCCGAATGTCCGGGTGGTCAGTTCCACCCGACGCTCGCCGCCGTCCGGATCGATCAGGCACACCTCGACTCCGTCGGCCTCGGGTGCGTGGACTGCAAATTGAGTGCCAGTCGGCATCGCGGTGGCACCCAGTGGGAACGGTGATCCGGGCGGGTTCGAGACGGACTCGCCGCCGGTGGTCCGGTGCAAGCTACGAGGCAGATCGTCATTGGGCGACACGCGTGCACATCCTGCCGTGAATGCGTGGTCGATGTGCGGGAAGATAGGCGTCGTGTCTGAACCGGATCCCGACCTGCTCGTAGATTTCACCGACGTAGTCGTCCGCCGCGGCGGTGCGACCCTGGTGGGACCCGTCACCTGGAAGGTGGAACTGGACGAACGGTGGGTCGTCCTCGGCCCGAACGGTGCGGGAAAGACGTCCCTGCTGCGTATCGCAGCGGCCGAAATCCATCCCACGTCCGGTGTCGCCCACGTTCTCGGCGAGGTCATGGGCAAGGCCGACGTCTCCGAACTCCGGCCGCGGATCGGCCTGTCGTCCTCCTCGCTGGCGCAGCGCATTCCGGCCGACGAACTGGTATCCGATCTGGTGGTGTCCGCCGGCTACTCGGTGTTGGGGCGCTGGCGTGAGAAATACGACGCGGTCGACACCGAGCGTGCAGTGGAAATGCTCGAGAGCCTCGGTGCCGAGCATCTCGCCACCCGCACCTACGGCACGCTGTCGGAAGGCGAACGAAAGCGCGTTCTCATCGCCCGCGCTCTGATGACCGATCCCGAACTGCTGTTGCTGGACGAGCCTGCGGCAGGGCTCGACCTCGGTGGACGCGAGGAACTGGTGGCGCGGCTGACCGACCTCGCTGCCGATCCCGACGCCCCCGCGACCGTGCTGATCACCCATCACGTGGAAGAGATTCCGCCGGGATTCAGTCACGCGTTGCTGCTCAAGGAAGGCGGGGTGGTGGCGCAGGGACTGGTCGACGACGTCATCACCGCAGAGAATCTGACCGAGGCGTTCAGTCAGTCGATCGCACTCGATCGCGTCGACGGTCGCTTCTTCGCGCGGCGGACCCGCGCTGCCGGGGCGCACCGCCGATAGAGCGGACCGATCGACTCCGCTGCGCAGTGCAGCGGTACGTTCCCTTTCATGAGCTCGAACAGTGCTGCCGATCACGTACAGGCCCGGGACGCCTCGACGGTCATCTTGATTCGTGACGGCCTGTCACGACCCGACATCGAGGTGTTCCTGCTCGAACGTGTCGGTGGTATGGCCTTCGCGGGTGGCATGACGGTGTTTCCCGGTGGTGGCGTCGACCCCTCGGACGCGGCAGCTGACGTCCGCTGGGCAGGACCGCCGCCGTCGTGGTGGGCCGAGCGCTTCGGAACCGACGAGGGCAAGGCGCAGGCCCTGGTGTGTGCCGCGGCGCGCGAGACGTTCGAGGAGTGCGGTGTACTGCTGGCCGGCTCGACACCGGATTCGATCGTTGCCGATACGGCTCCGTTCGCGGCAGAGCGGGGTCGGCTCGAGCGCCGTGAGGTGTCGTTCGCCGAATTCCTCACCGCCCACGACCTCGTTCTGCGATCGGATCTGCTCCGGCCGTGGTCGCACTGGATCACCCCGGTGGGCGAAGCTCGACGGTACGACACCCGGTTTTTCGTCGCAGTGCTTCCCGAAGGACAGAATGCGGACGGCGAGACCAGCGAGGCGGCGTCGGTGAGCTGGCGGTCCACCGGTGACGCACTGGCGGACTGGCGGTCGGGGAACACCATCCTCCTTCCGCCCACCTGGAGCCAACTCGACGCACTGTCTCGGTTCGACACCGTCGCACAGGTCGTCGATCACGACCGCGAGATCGCCCCGGTTCTGCCGATCCTCACCCGCGACGAGGGGACGGTCCGGGTGCTCTTCGACGGCGACGACGCGTACTACGCCGGAACGCGCCATCCCTGGTCGGATCGCTAGGCCTCGGCCCGGTAGCCTTTCGGCCCATGGCTGAGTTCGTGAATCTCGAAGTTTCCGACGGCATCGGCACCATCCGCCTCGACCGTCCGCCGATGAATGCGCTCGATCGGCAGATGCAGGACGAGATCCGAGCGGCGGCTCGCGAGGCCACGGTGAATGCCGACGTCAAGGCCGTCGTCGTCTACGGCGGTGAGAAGGTCTTCGCCGCCGGTGCCGACATCAAGGAGATGGTGGCGCTGTCCGCGTCGGAGATGGCCGCGATCGCCGGAGATCTGCAGTCGGCCCTCGGCTCGCTCAGTACCATTCCCAAGCCCGTGGTCGCGGCCGTGACCGGGTACGCACTCGGTGGTGGGCTGGAGGTTGCACTGGGTGCGGACCGTCGGATCGCCGGCGACAACGCCAAGTTCGGTGTCCCCGAGGTGCTGCTCGGTGTCATCCCCGGCGGCGGCGGAACGCAGCGGCTGGCTCGGTTGATCGGCCCGAGCCGTGCGAAGGACATGGTCTTCACCGGCCGCTTCGTCGGTGCCGAGGAAGCGTTGCGCATCGGATTGGTGGACGAGGTGGTGGCACCGGACGAGGTGTACAACGCAGCGCGCGCCTGGGCCATGCAGTTCACCACGGGTGCATCGCGAGCGCTCGCAGCGGCGAAGGCGTCGATCGATCAGGGGCTCGACGTCGATCTCACCACCGGTCTTCGGATCGAGGCTCAGCAGTTCGCGGCGCTGTTCGCCACCGAGGATCGCACGATCGGCATGACGTCGTTCGTGGCCGACGGCCCTGGTAAAGCGACCTTCACCGGACGGTGAAGCAACGGTCCCGCAGAGCAGAGTTGTTCCACAGCTACCGGATAGTAGGCTCGCCTGATGACTGCAAGCCCCCACGACGGTGTCAATCGATCGATCTCGAACGCGATGCCTTCGACCTCGTCCGAGACCGATGACCGCCAGGTCGATCCAGCCCCGAACCCGCACGCCACTGCCGAGCAGGTAGAGGCCGCTCGGTCGGACACCAAACTGGCTCAGGTGCTCTATCACGACTGGGAAGCCGAAACCTACGACGACAAGTGGTCGATCTCCTACGACGAGCGATGCATCGACTACGCGCGCGGCAGATTCGATCAGGCGGTCTCCGGTGACGCGTCGGCGCAATCCGCACTTCCGTACGGCCGCGCCCTCGAGCTGGGCTGCGGTACCGGGTTCTTCCTGCTCAACCTGATGCAGGCCGGCATCGCAGACAAGGGCTCGGTCACCGACCTCTCGCCCGGCATGGTCAAGGTCGCTCTTCGCAACGCCGAGCACCTCGGCCTGGACGTCGACGGCCGGGTCGCCGATGCGGAGACGATTCCGTACGACGACAACACGTTCGATCTCGTCGTCGGGCACGCCGTCCTCCATCACATCCCGGACGTCGAACAGTCCCTGCGAGAGGTGCTGCGGGTACTCAAGCCGGGCGGCCGCTTCGTTTTCGCGGGCGAACCCACCACGGTCGGCAATTTCTACGCACGGTGGCTCGGACGCATCACGTGGGAGGCGACCACCCGCGCGACCAAACTTCCGTTCCTGGCGAGCTGGCGCAAGCCGCAGGAAGAGCTCGACGAATCCTCGCGAGCGGCGGCACTGGAGGCCGTCGTCGACCTGCACACGTTCGATCCCACCGATCTCGAGCACATCGCGCTCTCGGCCGGTGCCGAGTCCGTGCAGGCGAACACCGAGGAGTTCGCCGCCGCTCTGCTCGGTTGGCCGGTTCGGACCTTCGAGGCCGCAGTACCCGAGGGCAAGCTGGGATGGAACTGGGCGAAATTCGCCTTCGGCGGTTGGAAGACACTGAGCTGGGTGGACGAGAACGTGCTGCAGCACGTGGTTCCGCGCGGACTGTTCTACAACGTGATGATCACCGGCATCAAGCCCGCCCCTCGCGCTTGATCGGCTCGGACCGCCGCAGGCTCTGCGCTCGAGTCCGCTAGTGGGCTACGAATTCACCGGCACCGACCTCGACTTCCTTTCAAGCGAGGCCGGTGCCGGAGCTCTTGCTGCGGTCGACGATCTCGAGCTCAGCGCTCGAACGTCGGTGCGCGACACGGCCTCGGTGCGCACTCGCTTCCCGGACCACGCGAGTGCACTGATCGAAACGGTCACGGTCCGCCGCAAGGCCCGAGTGAAGTTGGTCGACTCCGATCGGTGGCTGGTGACCGACGAGGCGGTCCAGCAGGCCACGCCGACGCTCGTCGCGCGGAGGCGGGCCGCTCGACTCGCGGGGCGTCGGGTGCACGATGTCACGTGTTCGATCGGCAGTGAACTGTCCGTCCTCGTCGCTACGGCGGAGTTGGCGGTGGGCAGCGATCTCGACCCGATTCGGCTTCGGATGGCCGCACACAACGTTCCTGAGGCCACTCTGCTGCGCGCCGACGCACTGACCCCGACGACGCGTGAGACCGTCGTCGTTGCCGATCCCGGCCGCCGAGCAGGTGGTCGGCGACGCCATGACCCGGCGGCTCTGCAGCCGCCGCTCCCGGATCTGTTCGACGCCTATCGAGGCCGAGACCTGGTCGTCAAGTGTGCGCCCGGCCTGGACTTCGATGCGCTCGACTGGGCCGGCGAGATCGAGGTGGTCTCGCTCGACGGGGGAGTGAGAGAAGCGTGCCTGTGGTCGGAGGGGTTGAGCGAGCACGGTGTTCGGCGCCGGGCAGCTGTTCTTCGATCCGACGGCAGTGTTCTGGAATTCACCGATGCTGAGTCGGACGACATTCCGGTTCGGCCCCCCGGCCGCTATCTGGTCGATCCCGACGGGGCGGTGGTCAGAGCCGGCTTGGTTCGGCACTACGGAGCCAGATTCGGTCTGTGGCAACTCGATCCGAGAATCGCGTATCTGACCGGCGACACCGTCCCGGCCGGGGTTCGCGGCTTTCGAATTCTCGAGCAGTCCAAGTTCTCGGAGAAAGTGCTTCGGCAACAACTGAATCGGATGGATTGCGGCGTGGTGGAGATCCTCGTCCGCGGGGTCGACGTGGATCCGGCGATACTGCGGCCCAGGCTCAAACTGCGCGGTTCCGTGGCGTTGTCGGTGGTGATCGCCCGAGTCGAACGGTCCGCGGTGGCGTTCGTCTGCGCGCCCGGCGCTGTCGCTCAGCCCGTGTAGGTGAAGATCTCGCCGAGGTAGCTCGAGGTGACGACCTGGCCGTCCGGGCCGATGGACGTGCCGACGGTGGTGCCGACGACGTCGGGAACCGGTTGCACGTCCACCGTTTCTCCGGTGGCCGCATCGAACGTGAGCAGGGCCAGCCCGTCGTCCTCGCGTACGACGGTATGGCCGCGTCCGTCTGCGGATTGCGCTGCGCTGCCTGCCTGTTCGATGTCGTCGCGGACCCACACTCGCTCGGCCGAATCTCCGTTGTCGCGCACGCCCATGAGGGTGCCGTCCCCGCCCGACGGCACGATCGTGCCGTCCGAAGCGATCGAGGGACTGGCACCGATGCCGAGCCCGGTGCTCTCGGTCCACTTCTGTCGCCCGTCGGCGGTGTCGAACGCGGTCAACCTGCCGTCGACGTCGGCCAGGTAGATCGTCGACCCGTCCTCGGACAGCACCGGACTCGACGCGACTCCGGCGGGCAGCAGGTCCGAGGACCAGCGTTCGACGAGTCCGGGAGAGCCATCCCGGTCGTACTGCACCGAAACGAGTTGTGGTGCAATCGAACCCGGACGCCACAGTGTCAGATACATCGTTCCGGTCGCACTGTCCACCGCGGGTGCTGCGGGTACGGGGCATTCGGATCCACCCGAGCTGCACTGGGCGAGTCCGGTGTCCACCGGCTGAAACTCGGAGTTCGGATCGGTCAGGAAATCCGGCGTCGGAACCAGATCCAGAATGGGCACTCGAAGTTGCCCGTTCTGCGAATCGAGAACACTGACCTGGCCCATCTGGGTGATCGAGAGCAGGCTGCCGTCCCCGAGGAACTGGGCGGACTTGGGCACTCCGTACACCGGTGTGCGCCAACGCAGTTGCCCGTGGTCGTTGTACGAGTTCATGCCGCCGTCGTCGCCGATGTAGACGTTGATGGCCGAATCGACGGTCGGCGTGGCAGTGACGACGGACGGCCCGACTCGATTGCACCAGCGCTTGCGGGCGGAGTCGATCTCGAACGAGAAGAGGTTGCAGCCGGATTCGGTGGCGGCGGTGACGAACATCTGACCCGTCGATCCGATGGATACCGGAGAGGTCACCGTGCCGCCCGTGGGACGCGTCCAGTCCAGGGACAGCGGAGTCGACACCGACACGGCCGTCGAACCGCTGTTGTGCGAGTTCGCATGCGCTGCGGGCCACGAATCGGGGGAGAGCGGTTCGATGGCCGAGGTGTCGGCGCTGCAACCGCTCACGGTCACCACGACTATCGCCGCAGCGACCGCAGTGACCTTTCTGCCGGTCCTGCCCTTGGCCGTGACGCCGCGCATCGATCGCTCCCCGTGTCTTGATTTCCGTGCCCGACGTGGTGCCGGGGCGTCTGTGTTCGTCTCGTCGACGAGCAACAGTCGACAGGCAACCCTAGCCCGCGCAAGGGTGCCGGCAGAGAGCGGGCGAACGAGAAACTAGGGTGAACGTCCATGACGAGTATGTGGAACGCGCCGCTGCGGACACGCTGGCGCGGGTCGAGACGACGCGACACCGAGCAGGCGCGGTTCCTCACGCGTGCGTCCCTCGACTGGGTGCTCGCGAACAAGGCGTACACGCCGTGGTACCTCGTGCGGTACTACCGCCTCGCGAAGTTCAAGCTCGCCAATCCGCACGTGATCCTGAGGGGCATGGTGTTTCTCGGCAAGAACGTGGAGATACATTCGACCCCCGAACTCTCTCGTCTCGAGATCGGGCGCTGGGTCCACATCGGCGACGGTAATGCCATTCGCTGCCACGAGGGCTCGCTGCGGATCGGCGACAAGGTGGTGTTCGGTAAGGACAACGTCGTCAACACCTACCTCGACATCGAGATCGGCGCATCGACGCTGGTGGCCGACTGGTGCTACATCTGCGATTTCGATCATCGGATGGACGACGTGAACATGCCCATCAAGGATCAGGGAATCGTCAAGGGCCCGGTGCGGATCGGGCCGGACACGTGGATCGCCGCCAAGGTGACGATCCTGCGCGAGACCAGGATCGGGCGGGGCTGCGTGCTCGGAGCCCACGCCGTCGTCAAGGGTGAGATCCCGGATTACAGCATCGCGGTCGGGGCCCCGGCCAAGGTCGTCCGCAATCGCAAGGACGCGTGGGAGGCCGGTGCCGCCGACCGCGCGAAATACATTGCTGCGCTGGAGGATATCGCCCGCAAGAAGGCGCTCGGACAGGCCGAGGCGGCGCGGGAGATCTGACCCCGGTGTGCTCAGGTACGGCCGGGGAGCGCGCGCTCGGCGATGTGCGGGCGGGCCAGCGGATGCCGAACCTTGCGTTTGGCTTCCAGGTAGACCTGGGCCGTCGACTCGGCGACGTGTTTCCAGTCGAAATCCACGGTGAGCCTGTCGCGGGCGGCCACGGCTCGTTCCTGCGCGGCGTCCGTGTTGTCGAGAACGCGCCGCACGGCTGCAGCGAGCCCACCGACGTCGCCGGGCTCGAAGGACAGGCCGGTCACGCCGTCGACGATGGCTTCACCCAGACCGCCTGCGGTGGACGCGACCAGTGGGGTGCCCGCAGCCGCAGCCTCCAGCGCGATGATGCCGAACGGTTCGTATCGACTGGGTAGGACGATGGCGTCGGCTCCGTGCAGCCAGCCGAGCAATTCTGTGTGGTCGAGATTGCCCAGAAAAGACACTGCGCGGGCAACCCGGTGGGTGCGTGTCAGCCCTGCCAACCAGGCGAACTGTGTTCCTTCGCCGGCAATGTGCAGGGTGGTGCCCGGGTGGCTTCGTCGGATGCGGGGCAGGGCGGCGATGGCATCCTGGATGCCCTTCTCGTACTCGAGTCGGCCGACGTAGAGCAGTTTGGCCGGCTCCGATCGGGGCTCTCGTCGACGAAAGTGCCAGGTGGATCGGTCGATTCCGTTGCGAATCACTGTCACCGCCGACTCGGATACTCCGAACAGGGTGGTGACCTCGTCCTTCATCGACCCCGAGCAGGTGATCACTGCATCGGAATCGTTGGCGAGCCACCACTCGACGGAGTGCACCTGACGGTTGACGGGGCCGGAGATCCAGCCGCTGTGGCGGCCGGCCTCGGTGGCGTGGATGGTCGAGACGAGCGGTACGTCGTAGAACTCGGCGAGTGCGATCGACGGGTGCGCGACGAGCCAGTCGTGCGCATGAACGACGTCGGGTTGCCAGCCGTCGCCCAGACCCGGCTTTCCCAGCGCGACGCCGGCACGCACCATCGCGTGCCCCATCGCGAGGGTCCATGCGAGCATGTCCTCCCCGAAGACGAAGTGAGCGGGGTCCTCGGCTACGGCGACGACGAGCACCCCGTCCTCGATGTGGTGAGACGTCGGGTGGGTGGCGGCGTCGGTTCCGGTGGGTCGACGCGACAGCACCACGACCTCGTGGCCGCATCGGACCAGTTCGGTTGCCAGGTGATGAACGTGCCGACCGAGACCGCCCACCACCACGGGTGGGTACTCCCACGACACCATCAGAATCTTCATCGACGCCCCCCTGCATCTTCTCGCTCGCCGCCGACGTGTGTACCGGGCAGTCTGCGTGCGTCCAACGCAGGAAACAGCCCGTCCGCGCGGTTCCACTGCCGAGCCAATTCGTTCGCTCGTACAGGTGATCCACCTGCGGCCGCGGCAGCGATCTCGCGCAACGCATGTGCGTGAACGTGTGCCCGTTCCCGCGCATAGCCTGCGGCGGAGTCCTTGCTGACCATGAATGCCCAGTCGCTGGCCACGGCCATCAGTGTCTCACGCAGTATCTGATCGTTGACGCGATTGCGGAGTTCGGGTCCACCGGCGCGACGCTGTGCAGCTCGGGCGGTATCGACGGCGTCGAGAGCGGTCCGAGAGACCTCGGCATTGAGCGCGACCAGGTCCGC
Source organism: Rhodococcus sp. IEGM 1370 (assembly GCF_033142325.1). Taxonomy (NCBI): domain Bacteria; kingdom Bacillati; phylum Actinomycetota; class Actinomycetes; order Mycobacteriales; family Nocardiaceae; genus Rhodococcus; species Rhodococcus sp. IEGM 1370. The sequence continues at coordinate 270,170 of NZ_JAWLRY010000002.1, forward strand.
GACGTCGTCGCCCGCCCACACCCGCCAGTCCTTACCCGATCCCCACGACGAATCCTGCAGTTCCAGTGGCGCTCCGACGTATCCCTGCTCGCGGGCGTCGCCGAGCGTGCCGACGGTGATGCCCGCGGCGGGTAGCGCGCGCATGAGCTTGCCGAGCCACTGAGGACCCTCGTGCCACCAGTGCCCGAACAGCTCGGTGTCGAAGGCCGCGACGACGAGGGCGTCGCGACCGATCCGCTCGGACTCCGAGATCAGGCGCCGACGAACCACATCGACGAAGTCGGCCACGTGACGGTCCACCGTCGCTGCCGCCCGCTCGGGATCGTAGGGAGCCTTGTCGTTCGACGCGACCGAGCGGCCGGTGACCCGGGCCGGTTTGAGACCGGTCGCGTGATCGTAGGTGTGGAAATCCCGGTAGGAACCGTGGCCGGGATAACCGGACTTCGGTGACCAGACGCGGTAGCTGACCGGCAGATCGCGTCCGAACGCGACGACGTCGGAGTCCCATACCGGCCTGCCGAGGGAGGTGTCTCCACGCATCGCGGGCCCGTCGACCATGAAGTGCGAGACCCCGGCGGCGGCGTATTCGGTTTCCATGCCGGGGGTGAATCCGCATTCGGGTGCCCAGATGCCTCGGGGCGTGGTGCCCCACCGGGAGCGGGCGTCGAGCAGGCCTTCGCTCAGTGAGAACTGCCGAAGCCGCGGATCGAGCAGCGGCTGGAAGGGATGCGCCAGCGGCCCACCCAGCAGTTCGACGGTTCTGTTGTCGACCAGCGGCCGGAGTACCGCCGAACCGCCGTGTCGCCACCGGGCCTCGAATCGATCGAGCGCCGCGGCAGAACCTCGGTGCTCACGAACGGACAGGTCGCGATCTGTTGCCTCGTGGGCCCTGAGCTGCCAGTTCCCGAGCCAGTGGTGCATTCCGGACAGGCAGTGTGGATCGTCGAGTTGAGCGGCCAGAACAGGGGTGATCCCCAGCGACAGCACGTCGGTGTGACCGTCCTCGGCCAGTTGCTCGAGCATCGCGGTGAGTGGCAGGTAGCAGTCGGCCCAGGACTGATACAGCCACTCCTCGCCTACCGGCCACCTGCCGTGATTGGCCAACCACGGCAGGTGGGAGTGCAGAACGAGAGAGAACATGCCCGGCACGGTGGCACCGGATGTCACCCGATCACCGTGCTCGAGCTCTTGCGGGCAACGGCGACCAGGTCGAGGCTGTCGTCGATGCGGTCGGCGGTGATGTCGAAATCCTCGATCGAGACAGCCGCGACGTCTTCGGTGAGTTCGGCAGGCCAGGGTTCGCCGGCCAGGGCTCGGTCGATCTGAGCGTCGATGAACGAACCGCCGTGCTTGGCATCGAGGGCGGCCAGAGTGCGTCCGTGCCTGACCCCCGTGAGTTCGTCGACCTCGAGCCGAGCGTCCACGAGTAGTTCGGTGAGTTCGGCCGCGTCGAGTTCGCGGGTGTGGAAGGGATTGAGCGGGGTGTCGCGGCCGGGCGAGAACGTGATGCGGTTCGGTGTGCTGATCAACAGAACGCCCCCGGGCGCGAGCACCCGGTGCACCTCGGCGAGGAACGCACCTTGATCCCAGAGGTGCTCGATCACCTGGAAATTGACGACGACGTCGATCGAGGAATCGGCCAACGGTAGGCGGTCGAGGTTGCCACGCAGCATGGTCACCCTCGGGTAGCGGGCATGCACGTGTGCGGCGGCGGACGCGTCGTAGTCGAGACCGAGAACGTTCGACGCGACATCGGCAATCATGTTGGCTCCGTAGCCTTCTCCGGATCCCGCTTCGAGCACCGTTCGGTCACGGCAGCGGTCGACGAGTGCGCGGTAGACCACCTCGTGGCGGCGGAACCAGTAGTTCTCCTCGGCGATGCCGGGCACGGTGCGTTCTCCGGTGAGGGGGAGTGGTTCCGGTGCCGGTGCCTGAGCCGATGAATCGTTCACCGCCGAAAGGTTAGTGGAGGCGCGCGGGAGGTAAGCCAACGTGGTCTCCATAACAGTCGGGGTGCAGATGTATGGTCGGACAGGCAGGGAGGTAAGTTACCCACGAGTAACTACGGTGAGGTAACCTCGTCCCAGACCGTAGAACTGCACCAACCAGTACTGCACCAACCGTTAGAACACTCACGATCAGCAGAACATGACCAGGAGGTCGACGCAGACCCATGACGAACATCGTTGTTTTGATCAAGCAGGTTCCAGACACGTGGTCCGAGCGCAAGCTCACCGACGGTGACTACACCCTCGATCGCGAGGCTGCCGACGCCGTCCTCGACGAGATCAACGAGCGGGCCGTCGAAGAAGCACTGCTCATCAAGGAAGCCCAGGGCGGTGAGGTGAAGGTTCTGTCCGCAGGCCCCGACCGCGCCACCGACGCCATTCGCAAGGCCTTGTCGATGGGTGCAGACAGTGCAGTGCACCTCAACGACCCGACCCTGCACGGCTCCGACGCGATCCAGACCGGATACGCGCTGGCCGCAGCGCTCGGCAACGTCGCATTCGAGAACGACGAGCCGGCCGATCTCATCATCGCCGGCAACGAGGCCACCGACGGCCGCACCGGTGCCGTTCCCGCGATCATCGCCGAATACCTGCAGATCCCGGCCCTGACGCAGATGCGCAAGCTCGTCGTAGCCGACGGCAAGGTCACCGGCGAGCGGGAGACCGACGAGGGCATCTTCGGCCTCGAAGCCGCGTTGCCCGCCATCGTGAGCGTCACCGAGAAGATCAACGAACCGCGCTTCCCGTCCTTCAAGGGCATCATGGCCGCGAAGAAGAAGACGGTGCAGACCATCACGCTCGCCGACATCGGTGTCGAGGACGGCATCGTCGGCGTCGACAACGCGGGAACGACCGTCACGTCGTCCACCCCCAAGCCTCCCAAGACTGCAGGCGAGCGGCTCACCGACGAGGGCGACGGCGGCGACAAGATCGCCACCTACCTCGTCGGCCAGAAGATCATCTGATCCCGCCCCACCGAGCAATCGAAGACAAACGAGGAGCAAGTCATGGCAGAAGTACTCGTGCTCGTGGAGCACGTCGAGGGAACACTGAAGAAGGTCAGCACCGAGCTGATCACCGCCGCTCGTGCGCTGGGTGAGCCGTCCGCGGTCGTCACCGGCCCGGTCGGCACCACCGACAAGGTCGCCGACGCACTGACCGAAGCCGGTGCCGAGAAGATCTACGCCGCCGAATCCGACGCGGTCGACGGATTCCTCGTCACCCCGAAGGTCGACGTGCTGTCGGCACTCGCGGAGTCGGTCTCGCCGGCAGCGATCATCACCGCTGCCACGATCGAGGGCAAGGAAGTTGCGGGACGACTCGCAGCACGCCTCGGCTCGGGCTACCACAACGACGTCGTCGCAATCAACGGCGACGGCAGTGCCGTCTACTCCATCTTCGGTGGCGCGTTCACCGTCGAGGCCAAGGCCAACGGCGACGTTCCGGTCATCTCGCTGCGCCCCGGTGCAGTCGAGGCCGAGCCGAAGGCCGGAGCGGGCACCCGCGAAACCGTCGAGGTTCCCGCGCAGGAAGAAGGGGCCGTCAAGGTCACCTCGCGTGACCCGATCGTCGGCGGCGACCGTCCGGAGCTCACCGAGGCATCGGTCGTCGTGTCCGGTGGACGTGGTGTCGGCAGCGCCGACAAGTTCTCCGTCGTCGAGAGTCTGGCCGACTCGCTCGGTGCCGCAGTCGGTGCCTCGCGCGCCGCTGTCGACTCCGGCTACTACCCCGGCCAGTTCCAGGTGGGTCAGACGGGCAAGACCGTCTCCCCGCAGCTGTACGTCGCGCTGGGTATCTCCGGAGCCATCCAGCACCGTGCAGGCATGCAGACCTCGAAGACGATCGTCGCGGTCAACAAGGACGAGGAAGCGCCCATCTTCGAGATCGCCGACTACGGCATCGTCGGTGACCTCTTCAACGTCGCACCGCAGCTGACCGAGGCAGTCAAGAAGCACAAGGGATAGCCTCCAGCGCTGTTCGACGACAGGCCCTCACCGCTCGCGCGGTGGGGGCCTGTCGTCTCGGGCAGCGCAACCTTGTTCACACAAACTCTTCCGACACGTTTCCCCGACGATGCCCGGTGGCCTTCCCCGCTCGTTAGACACACCTCATGACCACTTCCGTCATGAGCTCGACTGCATCGATCGTCCCGGCCACCGACCGTTACTCGCTGGTGTTGTCCACCGACCCGGAGCACCGACTCGCCGCGCAGCGTCTGCGCTACGAGGTGTTCGCTTCCGAGCCGGGGTTTTCCATTCCCACCGACACCGACGGCCTCGACGCCGATCGGTTCGACGAATTCTGTGATCACCTGCTCGTTCGTGACCAGTGGACCGACACGTTCGTCGGCTGCTACCGCATGTTGCCGCCGCAGGCCGCCGTGTCCGCCGGCGGGTACTACACGGCAACCGAATTCGATATCTCCGCACTCGATCCAGTCGGCATGAACATCGTCGAAATGGGAAGGGCTGCAGTTCATCCCGATCATCGGTCCGGGTCCGTGCTCGGGCTGATGTGGGCCGGAATCCTGCACTACCTCGATGTGACGGGATACGAGTGGGTCATGGGGTGCGTGTCGGTGCCCATGCAGTCGGCACCAGGGGATCCGATCGGGGCCAACGTTCGCGGTGTTCGAGACCGCCTGTTGGACAAGCACGCCACGCCGCCCGACCGTCGGGTCCGGCCGTACGCTCCGGTCGTCGTCGACGGGGTGGATCTGATCGACATCGAACCCGCGAAGCGAACGTCAATGCCGCCGTTGATGAGCGGCTACCTCCGGCTCGGTGCCTCCATCTGCGGTGAGCCGGCTCATGATCCGGAATTCGGTGTCGCCGATTTCGTCGCATTGCTCGGGCTGCACGAGGCCAACACTCGCTATCTCGACCGGTTGCGTTCGGCAGCAACGACGTTCGAGTCGGGTGTCCGGTGACACGACCGATCGTGCACGCGTGGATGCCGTCGTCGCCGTGCAGTGACGGCTGTCTGCCGAAGAACCCACCGACGGTGGGACGAATCGTCCTCGCGCTCCGAATCGCACTGGCGATGGCGGCGTTCGGGTTGCTGCCGGTGTTGGTCGTCCTCGGGGTTCCGTTCCCGCGGGTTCGCCGCTCGCTGACGCGGATCGGTGCTCGCAGTCTGCTGTTCGCCATCGGGATCGATCTGACCGTGCTCGACGCTCGCTCCGACCGCGAACGCTCCCGCACCGCCGCAGGTGCACTGCACGTCGCCGGTCACATCTCCTGGACCGACGTCGTCGTGCTCACCGCGGTACAGCCGTCGACCTTCGTGGCGCGTGCCGACCTGATCGACTGGCCGCTGCTCGGTCGCCTGGCGCGGGCCATGAAGGTACTTCCGATCGATCGAGCTCGACTGCATCAGCTCCCCGGCGTCGTCGATCAGGTTGCCGATCGTGTCCGCGCAGGCGGGTCGGTCGTCGTCTTCCCCGAGGCCACCACCTGGTGTGGTCGTGCATACGGCTCGCTACGGCCGGCGCTGCTGCAGGCCGCGATCGATTCGGAGACCTGGGTACAACCGATTCGGCTGCGCTACGTCGACCGGACCGGCGAGCAGACCACCGCCACGTGCTTCGTGGGAGACGAAACGATCGGTGCCTCCATCGGCCGGATCTTCCGACTGCGAGGACTGCGCGCCGAGGTGGAGTTCACGGCCCCGGAGGCACCCGGCGGCGATCGACGCGACCTCGCCCGGCGGTGCGAGGTGGCGATTCGCCGGGACGACGTCTACGACCCAGCTGTGCACGAGGTCGTGGCCGAGGCCGAACGCAGCCCGGTGCCGCCGAAGGTCGCGGCGGCCTGACCGAGTATCGATCACCGTGACCGCGGACCCACCTCGCGCAGGTAGGTCCGCGGTCACGGCAGCGGGTATCGTCTAGCCTGTTATGCCTTCTGTGCGCAGTACGACTGCTCCCGTCCCGCCGCGGCCACCGGTGTACCTCGATCACGCAGCGACGACCCCGATGCTGCCGAGCGCGATCGAGGCGATGACATCTGTGTTCGCCACGGTGGGCAACGCGTCCTCGCTGCACACCTCCGGTCGGTCCGCTCGACGTCGGGTGGAGGAATCCCGCGAGTCGATCGCTGCGGACCTGGGCGCGCGACCGTCCGAGGTGATCTTCACCTCAGGCGGTACCGAGAGTGACAACCTCGCCGTCAAGGGCATCTTCGCGGCCCGTCGAGACTCCGATGCGGCGCTGACCAGGATTATCGCCAGCTCGGTTGAACATCACGCGGTGCTCGACGCAGTGGAGTGGCTCGTCGCACACGACGGTGCGAGTGTCACGTGGCTCCCGGTCGACGCCGAGGGGCGGGTCACCCCGGATGCCCTGCGCGCCGAGCTGGCCCTGCATGCCGACGAGACCGCGTTGGTGACGATCATGTGGGCCAACAACGAAATCGGCACCGTCATGCCGATCGCCGAGCTCGCAGCCGTGGCCGCCGAATACGGGGTTCCGATGCACAGCGATGCGGTCCAGGCCGTGCCGCATCTGCCCGTCGGGTTCTCCGAGAGCGGCCTGTCCGCTCTCAGCATCGCCGCGCACAAGTTCGGCGGACCCCAGGGCGTCGGAGCGTTGTTGCTCGGCCGCCAGGTCCCGTGTGTTCCGCTCTTCCACGGCGGGGGGCACGAGCGAGACGTTCGATCGGGCACTCCGGACACTGCAGGCGTCGTCGCGATGGCGGCTGCGCTGCGTTCGACCGTCGAGGACTCCGCGCGGCACCGAGCAGAACTCGGAGCACTACGAGATCGGTTGATCGCCGGAATCCGAGACGCCGTTCCCGACGCGATCCTCAACGGTCCGGAAGGCGACGACCGGCTGGCCGGGAACGTGCATTTCACCTTTCCCGGGTGCGAGGGTGATTCGCTGTTGATGTTGCTCGACGCGGCGGGCATAGAATGCTCGACGGGCTCGGCGTGCACCGCAGGCGTCGCCAGCGCCAGCCATGTACTGATTGCGCTCGGGTGCGATCCGGCCGTCGCCCGTGGATCACTGCGGTTCTCGCTGGGAGCCGGCTCGTCCGAATCGGACGTCACCACTGTGCTTGCGGTTCTGCCGCAGGTCGTCGAACGTGCTCGCGCCGCCGGAATGGCCGGCGTCGGAGCTCGAGGAGGAAATCGCTGATGCGTGTTCTGGCTGCTATGAGCGGGGGAGTCGACTCGGCCGTGGCCGCGGCCCGTGCCGTGGACGAGGGCCACGACGTCGTCGGCGTGCACCTGGCTCTCTCGACTGCTCCGGGAGCTCTGCGCACCGGTTCGCGTGGTTGCTGTTCCAAGGAAGACGCGGGTGACGCTCGTCGCGCTGCCGACGTACTCGGAATCCCCTTCTACGTATGGGATTTCGCCGATCGCTTCAAAGAGGACGTCATCGACGATTTCGTCGCGTCCTATGCCGCGGGCGAGACCCCGAATCCGTGCCTGCGCTGCAACGAGAAGATCAAGTTCTCCGCTCTGGCGGACCGCGCCCTCGCGCTGGGCTTCGACGCCGTGGCGACCGGGCACTACGCGCAACTCCACGACGGCGTCCTGCGACGTGCCGTGGACGCGGACAAGGACCAGTCGTACGTGTTGGCGGTCTTGAACCAGGCACAGCTCTCGCGTGCGATGTTCCCCATCGGCGACACACCGAAGTCCGAGATTCGCGAGGAAGCTGCCGAGCGAGGGTTGGCCGTCGCCGACAAGCCCGACAGTCACGACATCTGCTTCATCCCCTCTGGCGACACTCGCGCATTCCTGGGCGCGCGCATCGGCGTGCGCCCGGGCAAGGTCGTCGACTCCGAGACCGGAGCCGAACTGGCCGATCACGAGGGCGTGCACGGCTTCACCATCGGGCAACGCAAGGGTCTCGGTGTGGAAGGACCGGCCGCCGACGGCCGTCCCCGTTACGTGACGTCGATCGAACCCGACAGTGGCACGGTCATGGTCGGCTCCGCGCAGAAGCTCGACGTCTGGGCCATCAGCGGTGACCGTGCGGTGTGGACCGAAGGTACCGCCCCGACCGGCCCCATCGAGTGCGTCGTCCAGGTTCGCGCGCACGGTGGACTGACCGAGGCCGTCGCCGAGGCAGCGGGCGACGGCATGGAGATCCAACTGCGGTCTCCACTGACCGGTGTGGCCAAGGGTCAGGCAGCGGTGCTGTACCGCAAGGACATTCACGGAGACATCGTCATCGGCAGCTCGACCATCTCGGGCACTCGATCCGAGCGCGAGTGACCCCGAGCGCTTTCTCAGGGCTCGCGACCGGTATCGGTTCGTGGCCGGGCACCGACATTCGTGAGGCCGCGGCGGTCGTCGTCGGGGAGTTCACCGAGCTTCCACACATCGTCGAACTTCCGGCCCGGGGCCTGGGCGCAGACATGATCGGGCGCACCGGAGCCATCATGGTCGACGTCGAACTCGACGTGCGCACCTCCGGCTATCGCGTGGTGCCACGCCCGATGCTCGCGGGCCGCCGAGCGACCGACTTCCTGGCCGAGGACCTCGATGTGCTCGAGGAACTGTGGGAGGTCTCGGGGCTTCGCGGTAGTGGCCGCACCATCAAGGTCCAGGCCGCCGGTCCGTTCACGATGGCAGCGCAGGTCGAACTTCGGCACGGGCATCGGGCCCTGACCGATCGCGGGGCGCTGCGGCACTTCGCCGAATCTCTCGGCGAAGGGCTGCGTCTGCACTGTGCGGAGTTGACGCGTCGGCTGGGGGTCGAGGTCGTCGTTCAGCTCGACGAACCAAGTCTCGCAGCCGTTCTGGCCGGCAGCCTGACGGGCATCACCGGGCTCGATTCGGTGCGGGCAGTCCCGGAACCGGACGTTCTCGACCTGCTGGATTCACTGATCGAGACGATAGATCTTCCCGTTGCGGTGCATTGCTGCGACGGCGACGTTCCCTTCGATCTTCTTCGCCGTTCGCGTGCCGTTGCGGTTTCCGTCGACGCGACTGCGCTGCGCCGCAGCGACTTCGACGGAGTCGGCGAGCTGCTGCAATCCGGCAAGACACTGATGCTCGGGTTGATTCCGTCCGAAGCCCCCGCGCGGCCACCCCAGTGGCGCGAACTGGCCGAGCCGGGTGTCACATTGATCGACCGACTCGGTTTCGACAGGTCGGTTCTCGCCTCCCGGATTTCTGTGACGCCTGCATGTGGATTGGCGGGCAGCACACCGGAGTGGGCCCGTCGCGCAACAGGACTCGCCCACGACGTGGCCGCCGCGTTCGGAGATTCACCCGATTCTTTGTGAGATCACACAGCCGGACGGAGTGAAACACCGCGGACTCCGGACGAACGAGCCCACTACTATTAGTACGTCGAACAGGTGTGACACTATTCACATGGCCGTTGGGGGTCTGTTGAATACGTGGGAGTTCGGAAATGGCATCAGGTGGTCGCGACTTCGACGAGGTTGCCTCCCTCCGGCGTTCCGGCAGGCACCGCCGAGGTCTCCTGGCGAAACTGGCCGCGGCCACCTCCGACTGGTATCGGGCTCCGCACGATTTCGAGTGGATCCTCAATCACAGATCGACCCGTCCGCTGACCGGGATCATTCGTGCCGTGTTCGGCACCGCCACGATGCTGTACGCCGTCACGTCGATACTGATGCTGTTCAGCGATCTCGGTCCTCAGGGCAGTGTGGCGATCGGCTGGGTTCTCTTCGTTCTCGTCACCCAGGTGTTCGTCGCCGCACGGTGCGTGTTCGGGCCGCTGCCCGGGAAGAAGTTCTTCGTCGCGTTTCTGGCCTTCGGGGACATTCTCACGACCTCTGTGTTGATTCTGTACGCACCCGTCGCGTCCTTGATCGGAACCGTGTTGTTCGCCGTCACGGGAGCGTTCTGCACCTACTTCCTCAGTCCGCGACTGCTGGTGGCGCACCTGGTATGGACCGCGACATTCATCATCGGGTTCGGCGTCCGCGTGTTCCTGGCAGTGATGAACGGGGAGGTCGAATACATCGACGGGCCTTCGGTGGCGACGGCCACCGTGGTTCTCCTTCTCGCCACCGTCGGAGTACCGGTATTCGCCCAGGTGGCGTGGACGACGCTGTCCAACGACGCCAAGCGATCGGTTCTCGATCCTCTGACCGGGGTGTACAACCGGCGCGGCATCGACAGCGAACTGCTGGACCTGTGGCATCAGGCCAGCAAGCGGGGCATGTCCATGGCATTCCTGGTTGTCGACATCGACAAGTTCAAGTCCGTCAACGACCGATTCGGGCACAGCCGCGGCGACGAAGTGATCGTGCGCGTCGCCGATCGGCTGCGCCGCTTGGTCCGGCATCAGGGCGGAGTGCTCGCCCGAACCGGTGGCGAAGAGTTCCTCGTCGCCATGGTCGGTGATGCGCGGGGGATGGTCGATCTCGGCTTCGACGCGGTTCGGGTGCTCTGCGACCACCGCGACGACATCCCCGTCACCGTCAGCGTGGGAATGGCGTTGTTGCGCGAGGATTCGGCTCTGTGGGACGTGGGGAAGTCCGTGGTCGGCAGAGCCGCCCGTACGGCGGACGCGGCGATGTACCGGTCCAAGCAGTCCGGAGGAAACAGCTTGGTCATCGACGAGATCTGAGCCCTCGCACCACGTCGCTCGATGCGCCGGTGTGCCTGGGTGGGACTTCTGCGATGATCGTGCGATGTATCGGCTATCGGATGCTCAGCGACGTGGACTGCCTGCCGGAGTGCTGCTGTCGGTGATGGCCTCCGTGCTCGGCGGAATCTACGCCGACTCCTTCGTGACCGGATTCGCCTTGACCGCCGGTGTCTGCGCGGTGGCGATCATCGCCGCGACGCTGTTGCTGGGTCTGCTGGGGCGGTAGTCGCTGGGCTGCAGCCCGTGCTTCTCTGTCGGTGGGTTCGGATAATCTTCGACACGTGCCCGAAGCGACCGAACCGCCCGCAGGAAACGACGAGACCGCAGGGACCGTCGGTGTCGAACTCGATGCCGCGTCGTCGGCCGATCGTGAGCGATGGCAGATGCTGGCCGAGGAAGTACGCGGTCATCAGTTCCGCTACTACGTGCGCGACGCGCCGATCGTGTCCGACGGCGAGTTCGACGCGTTGCTGCGTGAGCTGAACGAGCTGGAAGAAGCACACCCGGATCTGCGCACCGCGGATTCACCGACGCAACTCGTCGGGGGCGGCTTCGCGACGGAATTCACCGCCGTGGACCATCTCGAACGAATGTTGAGCTTGGACAACGTGTTCGATCACGACGAGCTGCGTGCCTGGGCCAAAAGAGTCGAGACCGAGGCAGGGCTTGATCTGGAGTACCTGTGCGAGGTCAAGATCGACGGCGTCGCCCTGAATCTGGTGTACGAGAACGGGACGCTCGTGCGCGGTGCCACCCGAGGTGACGGGCGGAGCGGTGAGGACGTGACGCTCAACGCACGCACGATCGACGACATCCCGGACACTCTGACGGGTAGCGAGCAGTACCCCGTGCCGGAGTTGTTGGAAGTGCGCGGCGAGGTTTTCTTCCGGCTCGAGGATTTCCAGGCGCTCAACGCCTCGCTCGTGGCAGAGGGCAAGCCCCCGTTCGCGAATCCACGAAACTCGGCGGCGGGGTCGCTGCGACAGAAGAATCCGGCGGTCACCTCCAAGCGACGTCTGGGAATGATCTGCCACGGCTTCGGTCGCATGGTGGGTTTCACCCCGGAGTCGCAGTGGCACGCCTACGAGGCGCTTCGCGCCTGGGGGCTGCCCATCTCCACCCACACGACCCGAGTACGGGGCGTCGACGCCGTCATCGAGAAGGTCGTCTACTGGGACCAGCACCGTCACGACGTCGAACACGAGATCGACGGCCTGGTCGTCAAGATCGACGACATGTCGCTGCATCGTCGACTGGGGACGACGTCTCGCGCGCCGCGGTGGGCCATCGCGTACAAGTACCCACCGGAGGAAGTCACCACGACGCTGCTCGACATCCGCGTCAGCGTCGGCCGGACGGGCAGAGTGACGCCGTTCGCGTACATGACGCCGGTGCTCGTGGCCGGGTCCACAGTGTCGCTGGCGACGCTGCACAACGGTTCGGAGGTCAAGCGCAAGGGCGTTCTGATCGGTGACACCGTGACCATTCGCAAAGCGGGAGAGGTCATTCCGGAGGTTCTCGGCCCGGTCGTCGACGCCAGGACCGGTGACGAGACCGAGTTCGTCATGCCCACCGAGTGCCCGGAGTGCTCGACGCCACTGGCCCCGGCCAAGGAGGGTGACGCCGATCTGCGGTGCCCCAACTCGCAGTTCTGCCCGGCGCAGCGCCGCGAGCGAGTGTTCTTCGTCGCCGAGCGGCAGCGATTCGACATCGAGGGCCTCGGGTACGAGGCCGCATCCGACCTGTTGGCCACCGGGGCCATCGAGGACGAGGGCGATCTGTTCTCGCTCACCGAGGACGACCTGATGAAGACGGCGATCTTTCGCACCAAATCCGGGTCGTTGTCCGCCACCGGCCGAAAGTTGCTCGACAACCTGGCCACCGCACGGAATCAGCCGCTGTGGCGGGTGCTGGTCAGTCTGTCCATTCGGCACGTGGGGCCGTCGGCAGCCCGAGCACTGGCAGGGGAGTTCGGCAGCCTCGAGCGGATACGCGCGGCGTCGGTCGAGGAGCTCTCGGCGGTCGACGGGGTGGGTGGCACCATCGCGGCCGCAGTCTCCGAGTGGTTCGAGGTCGACTGGCACCGCGCCATCGTCGACAAGTGGCAAGCAGCAGGCGTGCGGATGGAAGACGAGCGTGATGCGTCGATCGAGCGGAACCTGGAGGGGCTCTCGATCGTGGTCACCGGGTCGCTGACGTCCTACTCACGTGACGAGGCCAAGGAAGCGATTCTGCTGCGAGGTGGCAAGGCTGCAGGTTCGGTGTCCAAGAAGACGGCGTTCGTGGTCGTCGGCGAAGCTCCGGGGTCCAAGCACGACAAGGCAATCGAGCTCGGCGTGCCGGTACTCGACGAAGCGGGTTTCACCCTGCTGTTGACCGAGGGACCCGAGGCCGTGGCTCCGACCGAGGCAGAACCTGGATCGGCGGACTGACCGAGCCCGGACGCGTCAGTGCCTCGGTGCGTCAGTTCAGTACCGTCGCGACGATGCCGGCGAGATAACCGAGGCGGGCGACCTCCGAGGGCCTGAACTCCGGGCCGCCCGGCCTGCCCAGCATCAGCACTGTGCCGGAGGCACCGAGGGGAGCAGCGGCGATCTTGGTGTCCATGTCGCGCCATACCTGGGGCACCCACTCGGCCTCGGAGTCCAGAGCGGCGGGGGCGTTCAACGGGAACCACGGCAGCTCGGCGGCGTGAGTCTCGGGAGCCCCGGAGCTGCCCACCAGCCGGAACGGGCCGTGCGCGTTGGTGGCAACGACGGTGCTCCATCCCACTCGAAGGACACGGGGCGCTCCGTCGACGAGCACCTGAAGTCGATCGTCGGACGCCGCGGCGACCCGATCGATCAGTTCCAGTTCGCGATGCGTGTCTAGGACGCCGGTGTACGGGCGGATGGAATCGACCCGGACATCGGTGAGGTTCTCGGCAGCGGTGATCAGCGTGTCCGGAAGCGAACCCGGAGCAACGTCGACCACCAGATCGTCGACCGCGTAACCGTCGCCGCGTTCGATGACGTCGAGGGAGAGGATGTCCGCCCCGACCGACCCGAGAGCGACGGCCAACGATCCGAGGCTGCCCGGACGATCCGGCAGTTGGACGCGGAGCAGGTAGGACATGTCACGCTCCCTTTCGACTTCTGGCGTACTGCGGCCACCCCAGCGTCAGCGGTCGTTGCTGGCTGGCAGAAGGGAACACTGTGCACCCCGGCGCGAGCAATCCTTGCATCTTCGACCTGTCCGGTACGTCGCGCAACGCGGGCCGTGACAATTCCGACACTCGACGCAAGCCACGAGGCGTGAGTGAAGCCTGCGTAATGCTGCGCACTAGGCTGGACCGCGTTCGCGAACCCGTGAGGTTCGCTCTGCACGAATACGGGGCCGCTTCTGCGGGCTCCGCTCCTCACGTCTGAAAGGGGTCTACGCGGTGCCAGACATCTCCCGCGACGAGGTCGCTCACCTCGCCCGGCTGTCGCGCTTGGCTCTCAGCGACGCCGAACTCGACGAGTTCGCCGGCCAGTTGGATTCGATTCTTCATCACGTCAAGGCAGTGGCGGAGGTGGCGACGGACGACGTTCCGCCGACGGCCAACCCCAGTGACATCGTGAACGTGACGCGTCCCGACGTGATCGTTCCCGGCCTGACGCCGGAGCAATCGCTGTCCGGTGCACCGAACGCCGAGGAGGGCCGTTTCGCGGTGCCGCAGATTCTGGGAGAGAGCGAATGACCGACCTGACGAAGCTCGACGCGTCCGAGCTCGCCACCCGCATCCACGCGCGTGAGATCAGCGCCGTCGAGGTGACCCAGGCGCATCTCGACCGGATCTCCGAGGTCGATGGCGACCTGCACGCATTTCTGCACGTCGCAGGAGCCGAGGCACTCGCAGCAGCGACCGACGTCGATGCGGGACTGTCGGCGGGACACGCACCTGCCTCGGCTCTGGCCGGCGTGCCGCTTGCTCTCAAGGACGTGTTCACCACGACCGACATGCCGACGACGGCCGGATCGAAGATTCTCGACGGGTGGATGTCGCCCTACGACGCGACGCTGACCACGAAGCTGCGGGCCGCGGGCATTCCGGTGCTGGGCAAGACGAACATGGACGAGTTCGCGATGGGCTCGTCCACCGAGAACTCGGCGTACGGACCGACCAAGAACCCCTGGGACACCACTCGCATCCCCGGCGGCTCCGGCGGCGGCAGTGCTGCGGCGCTCGCGTCGTACCAGGCCCCGCTGGCCATCGGCACCGACACCGGTGGATCGATCCGTCAGCCGGCGGCTCTGACCGGCACCGTGGGAACCAAGCCGACCTACGGCAGCGTCTCGCGCTACGGACTGATCGCCTGTGCCTCGTCACTCGATCAGGGTGGCCCATGTGGTCGGACCGTGCTCGACACCGCGTTGCTGCACGAGGTCATCGCCGGATACGACGCGCGGGACTCCACATCGGTCGACACGGCTGTTCGACCGGTGGTCGCAGCGGCACGAGAGGGTGCTCGCGGTGACCTGACGGGCGTGCGCGTCGGTGTGGTGAAGGAATTGCACTCGGACAAGTACCAGCCCGGTGTGATCTCGTCGTTCGATGCTGCGGTCGCCGCACTCACCGAACTCGGTGCCGAGGTGGTCGAGGTGTCGTGCCCCAACTTCGTGCATGCACTGGCCGCTTACTACCTGATCCTTCCGTCGGAGGTGTCGTCCAACCTGGCTCGGTTCGATGGCATGCGGTACGGATTGCGTGCGGGGGACGACGGCAAGCACAGCGCCGAGCAGGTCATGGCCACCACGCGCGCGCAGGGGTTCGGGCCGGAAGTCAAGCGTCGCATCATGATCGGGACGTACGCCCTCTCCGCGGGATATTACGACGCCTACTACGGCTCTGCTCTGAAGGTGCGCACGCTCATCGCACGTGACTTCGATGCCGCATACGAGAAGGTCGACGTGCTGGTGTCGCCGACGACCCCGACGACGGCATTCCCGTTGGGGGACAAGGTCGGCGACCCGATGGCGATGTACCTCAACGACCTCTGCACGCTGCCGACCAACCTTGCCGGTCACTGCGCGATGTCGGTTCCGTCGGGTCTTGCCTCCGAGGACGGACTACCCGTGGGTCTGCAGATCATGGCTCCGGCGTTCGCGGACGAGCGGCTCTACCGCGTCGGTGCCGCATACGAGGCCGCTCGCGGCGATCTGAGGTAGTTCGAGGTGCTGCATCGGTGGGCTGCCGATCTGGCTCATCTGCCCTTGCTCTCCGGTGCAGTGCCCGTGCTCGCGTCGACGGCGGCCGTTGTCGTGACGTCGGTCCTGGCCGTCGCTGTCGTGCTGCGGGTCCGGCGAGGCCGAGCACTGGGAGCGGTGTTCGGTCCGCTGAGCGCTCTCGGGCTCGTGGCGTCGCTTCTGTTGGCGGCGACGGTGCTCACCAATCTGACCGTCACTCGATACCCGACGGTGGCCGTGGCGCTGGGCCACCGTCCGGCCGTGACCGAGGGCACCGGCAGGTTGGTCGATGTGGACGTGCCCGGCACTGTGTCGCACTTCGCCGCGCGGCCCGCCACCGTCTACGTTCCGGCGTCGTACGACGCCGGAGCGAGCGATCTACCGGTGCTGGTGTTGCTCACCGGCCAACCCGGCCACGTCGTCGACTGGATCGAGGGTGGTCGTCTGGTCCAGACGATGGACGCCTTCGCGGCGCGGCACGGCGGTGCGGCTCCGATCGTCGTGGTGGCCGACGGTCTGGGTGACACCGAGGCGAATCCGATGTGCATGGATTCGAATCTCGGAAATGCCGCGACGTACTTGTCGGTCGATGTGCCGCACTGGATTCGGTCGAATTTTCGGGTGTCCTCGGATCCGAGGGCCTGGGCGGTCGGCGGGTATTCCTACGGGGGAACGTGCGCGCTGCAGCTGGCGGTGACAGCACCGTCGGTGTACCCCACCTTTCTCGACATCTCGGGTGAGGACGAGCAACGTCGGGGCACGAGAAGCGAGTCCGTTACAGCGGCATACGGCACGGACACCCCGGCGAACGAGGCGCGTTTCGAGCGCACGACGCCGCTGAACATACTCTCGCGCAACAGCTTTCCCGATTCGGCCGGTGCCTTCGTCGTGGGTGCCGACGACGAAGAGTTCCGGCCGCAGACCGAGCGTGCGTTCGAGGCTGCAGTGGCATCCGGTGTGGACGCGCACTACAGCGAGCTGCCCGGTGGACACTCGATGCAGGTCTGGGCTCCGGCGCTGGAACAGGAGATGGACTGGCTCGGCGAACGTGTGGGTCTGCTCGACTGACGCACGGCTTCGCCTCGACGAAGTGAGCACCGAACGGTACCGACGCGCGCAGCATCCCACCCCCGATTAGGCTGACGTCCGTCACCGGGTCCGCTTCACGGACCTGCGAGCAGAGAGGCGAAAATCGATGCGCATCGGAGTTCTGACCGGAGGCGGCGATTGCCCAGGGCTCAATGCGGTGATTCGCGCAGTCGTACGCACCGCGGACGCACGGTACGGCTCCACTGTCGTCGGTTTCCAGGACGGCTGGCGCGGGCTTCTCGAAGACCGTCGGGTGCAACTGCGTAACGACGACCGCAACGACCGGTTGCTCACCAAGGGCGGCACGATGCTCGGCACCGCGCGCACCAATCCGGATGTATTGCGCGCCGGACTCGATCGGGTCAAGCAGACTCTCGAGGACAACGGCATCGACGTGTTGATCCCGATCGGCGGCGAAGGAACCCTCACCGCTGCCGCGTGGTTGTCGGAAGAGGGTGTGCCGGTGGTCGGTGTGCCCAAGACGATCGACAACGACATCGATTGCACCGACGTCACATTCGGCTTCGACACGGCTCTGACCATCGCCACCGATGCAATCGACCGACTGCACAGCACCGCAGAATCCCATCAGCGCGTGATGCTCGTCGAGGTGATGGGTCGGCACGCGGGGTGGATCGCTCTGCACGCCGGCCTGGCGTCCG
The DNA here is from genome assembly GCF_033142325.1 of Rhodococcus sp. IEGM 1370. Taxonomy (NCBI): domain Bacteria; kingdom Bacillati; phylum Actinomycetota; class Actinomycetes; order Mycobacteriales; family Nocardiaceae; genus Rhodococcus; species Rhodococcus sp. IEGM 1370. Next base: position 287,719 of record NZ_JAWLRY010000002.1, read on the forward strand.
GTTCGCACATGACGCTCATTCCCGAGCAGCCGTTCGACGTCGAAGAGGTGTGCACGTTGGTGCGCAAGCGTTTTCAGCGCGGAGACTCGCACTTCATCTGTGTCGTCGCCGAGGGTGCCAAGCCGATCGAGGGCTCGATGCAGCTTCTCGACGGCGGAATCGACGAGTTCGGCCACGTTCGATTCACCGGAGTTGCCCACCAGCTCGGCGTCGAGATCGAGCGCCGCATCAACAAGGAAGTACGCACCACGGTGCTGGGCCATGTCCAGCGCGGTGGAACGCCGACGCCGTACGACCGTGTTCTCGCAACACGATTCGGCGTCAACGCGACCGATGCGGCGCATTCGGGAGACTTCGGCAAGATGGTCTCGTTGCGCGGCACCGAGATCGGCCTGGTGTCTCTGGCCGAGGCCACCAAGCAACTCAAGCGGGTACCGCAGACCCGATACGACGACGCCGCCGCGTTCTTCGGCTGAATTCGGTGTGGCGTCGTGAGCCGTCAGATGCGACCGGAGGCCTGCTGGATTTCGGCTTCGCGTTCCTCGGTCTCGCGGCGTAGTTCGCGCCGTCGCCGCGCTGCCTCGAAGCGCTGAGCACCGACCTCGGTGGTCGGCGTCAACTGGGGCAATGTCTTCGGCTTGCCGTCGTCGCCGATCGCGACCATGGTGAAGTAGCAGCTGTTGGTGTGGCGCAATTCACCGCGCTGAATGTTCTCGGTTTCCACGCGGATACCGACCTCCATGGAGGTGCGGCCGGTGTAGTTGACCGACGCGGAGAACGTGACCAGTTCTCCGACGTGGATGGGTTCGCGAAACACGACGCGATCGACCGACAGAGTCACGACATAGGCCCCCGCGTAGCGGCTGGCGCAGGCGTACGCCACCTGGTCCAGGAACTTGAGAATCGTGCCGCCGTGGACGTTGCCAGAGAAGTTGGCCATGTCGGGTGTCATCAGCACGGTCATGGACAGTGTCTGCTTCTCTGGGGGAGTCACCCGTGCACGGTAACGAGTGCACGTGGTTACTCGCGCGTCGTGTGCAACGCATAAACTACTGACCATGACTGCTGCAACCGTCGATCTGATCGATTACGACGATGTGCTCGCCAAGTTCGACCCCGTGTTGGGCATGGAGGTCCACGTGGAGTTGGGCACGGCGACCAAGATGTTCTGCGGCTGCCCCACCGAATTCGGTGCCGAGCCGAACACCCAGGTGTGCCCGGTGTGCCTGAGCCTTCCCGGCGCGCTTCCGGTGGTGAACTCGGCTGCGGTGGAGTCGGCGATTCGGATCGGGCTGGCGCTCAATTGCTCGATCACCCCGTGGGGACGGTTCGCTCGCAAGAACTACTTCTACCCGGATCAGCCGAAGAACTATCAGATCTCGCAGTACGACGAGCCCATCGCCACTGAGGGCTACCTCGATGTGTTGCTCGACGACGGCAGTACGTTTCGAGTCGAGATCGAGCGCGCGCACATGGAGGAGGACACCGGTAAGTCGACGCACGTGGGCGGTGCGACCGGCCGTATCGAGGGGGCGTCGCATTCGCTGCTCGATTACAACCGTGCCGGGGTTCCGTTGGTGGAGATCGTGACCAAGACCATCACCGGAACCGGTGCCCGTGCGCCCGAGGTCGCACGGGCGTACGTCACCGCGTTGCGCGACCTGTTGAAGTCCCTGAACGTGTCCGATGTGCGGATGGATCAGGGCTCGTTGCGCTGCGATGCCAACGTGTCTCTGATGGAGAAGACGGCAACCGAATTCGGCACGCGCACCGAGACGAAGAACGTCAACTCGCTCAAGAGCGTCGAGGTTGCCGTTCGGTACGAGATGCGGCGTCAGGCAGCGGTTCTCGAATCGGGCGGAGAGGTGACGCAGGAGACTCGGCACTTCCAGGAGTCGGACGGAACCACCACCGCCGGCCGCAAGAAGGAGACCGCCGAGGACTACCGCTACTTCCCCGAGCCCGATCTTGCGCCCGTCGCTCCCGACGCGGCCTGGATCGAGGAGCTTCGGACGACGTTGCCCGAGCTGCCGTGGTTGCGCCGCGGTCGGATTCAGAAGGAGTGGGGGGTCTCCGACGAGGAGATGCGCGATCTGGTGAATTCCGGTGCGCTCGAGCTGGTCGCGGCGACGGTCGAGGCGGGTGCGTCGGCGCAGGCGGCGCGGTCGTGGTGGGTGTCGTACCTGGCGCAGCAGGCCAACATCGCCGGAGTCGAACTGACCGATCTGTCCATCTCCCCGGCTCAGGTCGCCGAGGTGGCGGCGTTGGTCGCAGACGGCAAGCTCAACAACAACGGTGCCCGTCAGGTCGTGGACGGGGTGCTGGCGGGCGAGGGTGAGCCTGCAGAGGTCATGGCTGCGCGCAATCTCGTACTGGAGAAGGACGACACCAAGTTGCAGGCCGCCGTGGACGAGGCGCTCGCAGCGAATCCCGGTGTGGTGGAGAAGATCCGCAGCGGCAAGGTTCAGGCCGCCGGGGCCATCGTCGGTGCGGTGATGAAGGCGACACGCGGCCAAGCCGATGCCGCTCGCGTCAAGGAACTCGTACTAGAGGCCTGCGGCCAGCCCTGATCACGACGGAGAACGACCGAGGCCGAGCGCAATCGAGCGCTCGGCCTCGGTCGTTTCTCGTTCAGTCGAAACCGCCTCCGCCGCCGCCGGGGAACGGCACTTTGACGACGCGGTCGTCGGTGGGTCCGGGCTCCGCACCGTTCTTGTTGACGGTGCCCACCAGAATCTGTCCATCGGCCGAGCTCGTCGCGCCGTTCAACTGGCCGTACTCGTCCTGGATCAGCAGTGTCGGTTCGGCCGAGACAGCTCCGGTGTTCGCGTCCGTGGTCAGTGCTGCAACAGCTTTGGCCGTTGTGAGTGCAACCGCCACGCCACCTTCTCCCGCTGCGCATCCGGCAACACCCGGACGGTCCGGCCACGTCCACACCGGGTTGAACACTGCGCCCAGTGAGTCGATGCGCTGCAGGCGATCCTCGAGCGCGGTGCGGTCGGTGACGTAGATGTTTCCGGTGCCGTCGGTGCAGACGTCGCCCGCCGTACCGATACCGCTGAGCGCGATCTGCGGTCGCGGCGGGTTCGTTGTCGGCGACAGTGAGGTCACCCGTAACAACTTGCCGGACAATGAGTTCGGGCTGGCCGCCGCAGCCGGATCGCCGTTGTCGCCGGTGAGGACGAGCAATTCGTTCGGCGTGTAGAAGTCGATCGCCCCGCGATTGCCCGTCGCGCCGCGGGGGATACCGGTCAGGATGTCCTTGGGTACATCGCCCTGGGCCAGGCGGACCACCCTGGTGTCCGCGGATGTGGTGATGAGGGCGTAGAGCAACCCGTCCTCGATGTACGTCGGAGACAACGCGATGTCGAGAAGGCCGCCGTCGCCGGTGCCGTCGACATCGATTCGCGCCACCTCGACCGGCGTCCGGCCTGCGGTGACCTCCATGATGCGACCGGTGCGACGCTCGGCAACCAGCGCCGACTGTCCGTCGGGGAGCGCTACCAGCCCGCCCGTGGTGTCCAGGCATGTCGCGATGACCGCCGGATCGGGGTCGACACACGGACCGGACGGCGGTGGCGGTGCATCGGGATCGGACGGCGGCGTCGTCTCGCTGGGGGTCGTCGGCTCCAGTTCGGCCGCGCCCACCTCTGGCGCAGGAGTGAACGGCGACGCATTCGAGTCGTCGAATCGGGCGCACCCGGCGAGCAGGGCAGCGGTCATCGACAGGGCGACGACGGCAGCGGTTGCAGTTCGTGGCGACGCTCCGACCGGCTTCATACTTCGAACGGTACGGAACGTCGGGGGAGACTCGCCACGCGGCCGTGAGCGTCAACGTCGGTGAGGAGCACTCATCGGCTCTAGTGTGGAGAGGTGACCGATACACCGCGCGACCCCAACCGGCCGGATACGCCGTACGAACCGGCCGAGAGCCCGTACGACAACCCCACGGAGAAGATTCCACCCTCGCGCTCCACCTCCGAGACGCCGGCGTCCGACCGCACCGACACCTCGGGTGCGCCGACCACGGCGTTCGGCGCTCAGCGTTCGGACCGACTGCCGCGAACCGACGACGAACTCGACTTTCCGCACTCGTCCTCGTCCGATGCACGCTCGGCCGATGCACAGCCGACGGAGAAGATGCAGGCCTATCGCCCGTCGGCCTTCGCCGATTCGCCAACCGACCGCCCGTCGGCCTCCGACAAGACGTCGTCGAGTGCGTACTCCGATCGCTCCACCGAGTATCTCGGTACCACCACAGCCGCAGCGCCGGCAGCAGCCGTCGCGTCCGAGCCGGAGATTCGTACGGAGACCGTCGAGGTTCCCTCACGCCGCGGCAGCACCGACCTGGGCCTGTTCGTCCTTCGCGTCACCATCGGCGCGGTGTTTCTCGGTCACGGACTACAGAAGCTCGTGGGACTGTGGAACGGCCCCGGCCTCGACGGATTTCAGAACCTGCTGGAGACTTCCGGATTCCGCTACTCGGAGATCCTCGCGATCGCGGCCGCGGCAGGCGAGACACTCGGTGGAGCGCTGCTGATACTCGGTCTGGCAACGCCACTGGCGGGTGCCGCTGTGCTGGCCACGATCATCAACGCCTGGTGCTTCAAGCAAGCCGTCGAGCCCGGACTGCAGTTCTCGGGCACCGGCGGCGTGGAGTACGAGACGGTTCTCGGCTTCGCCGCTGCCGCGATCATCCTCACGGGCCCGGGCAAGATCGCATTCGACGGCCGACGCGGATGGGCCACCCGGCCGCGGATCGGTTCGTTCCTCGCACTCGTCGTCGGTATCGCCGCGGGCGTGTGCATCTGGATCTTCCTCAACGGGGCCAACCCAGTCGTCCGCTGACTCCGGACGCTGTCCCGACCACGTGAGCGGAACCTCTTAGCCTGCTACGACGTTCCGCTCACGTGCGTTTCACCCTCAGGGGACGTAGCGAACTGCACCCTTGTCCGCCGATGTCGCCAACGCCGCGTAGGCGCGCAGAGCGGTGGTGACCGTGCGCTGGCGGTCGACCGGCTGCCAGGGGCGCTCGGACGCGTTCATCTTCGCGCGTCGCGTCTCGAGGGTCTCCTCGTCGACGAGGATCTCGAGGGTGCGGGTCGCGACGTCGATTCGGACCTGGTCGCCGTTCTCCACGAGTCCGATCACACCGCCGGCCGCGGCCTCGGGGGAAATGTGTCCGATGGACAGTCCCGACGTTCCGCCGGAGAAGCGGCCATCGGTGATCAGTGCGCAGACCTTGCCCAGACCGGCGCCCTTGAGGAAAGCCGTCGGGTGCAGCATCTCCTGCATGCCCGGACCGCCCTTGGGGCCCTCGTAGCGAACGACCAGCACGTCACCGGGCTGAATCTTCTTCTGCAGGATGGCCGAGACGGCTTCTTCCTGCGACTCGACGACCACTGCCGGACCCTGGAAGGAGAACAGGTCCTCGTCGATGCCTGCGGTCTTGAGGATCGCACCGTCGACGGCGATGTTGCCGCGCAGTACCACCAGGCCACCCTCGACCGTGTAGGCATGTTCGAGATCGCGGATGCAGCCGCCTGCGGCGTCGGTGTCGAGCGAGGACCAGCGGTTTCCCGTGGAGAACGGTTCGACGGTGCGGACTCCGCCCGGGGCGGCGTGGAACAACTCGACGGCCTCGGCGGACGCCTTGCCGGATCGGATGTCCCAGGTGTCGAGCCACTCGTCGAAGCTCTTCGTGTGCACGGTCGAGACGTCGGTTTCGAGGAGGTTCGCGCGCCGCAGTTCGCCGAGGAGAGCCGGGATTCCGCCGGCGCGGTGCACGTCTTCCATGTGGTAATCGGAATTGGGGGAGACCTTCGACAGGCACGGGACCTTACGGCTGATGGCGTCGATGGTGTCGAGGTCGAAGTCGACCTCGCCCTCCTGTGCGGCGGCGAGGGTGTGCAGCACCGTATTGGTTGACCCTCCCATCGCCACGTCGAGGGCCATCGCATTGCGGAACGCGGCCGGAGTGGCGATGTTGCGGGGGAGTACGGATTCGTCCTCGTCGCGGTAGTACTTCAGAGCGGCCTCGACGATGGTGGTGCCGGCACGCGTGAACAGTGCTCGACGGGCCTGATGAGTGGCCAGGGTGGAGCCGTTGCCGGGCAGTGCCAGGCCGAGCGCCTCGGTGAGGCAGTTCATCGAGTTCGCCGTGAACATGCCCGAGCACGAGCCACACGTGGGGCACGCGCTGCGCTCGACCTCGTCGAGGCCCGACTCGGACACGGCGTCGTTGGCACTGGCGGAGATCGCGGTGATCAGGTCGGTCGGTGCCTGCGCGACGCCGTCGACGACCACGGCCTTGCCCGCCTCCATCGGTCCACCGGAGACGAACACGGCCGGGATGTTCAGGCGCATCGCCGCATTGAGCATGCCGGGAGTGATCTTGTCGCAGTTGGATATGCAGACGAGCGCGTCGGCGGTGTGCGCATTGGCCATGTACTCGACGGAGTCGGCGATGATCTCGCGGCTGGGCAGCGAGTACAGCATGCCGCCGTGGCCCATGGCGATCCCGTCGTCGACGGCGATGGTGTGGAACTCCCGGGGAACTCCGCCTGCCGCTCGGACGGCGTCGGCGACGATCTCGCCGACGTTCTTCAGGTGCACGTGGCCGGGGACGAACTGGGTGTACGAGTTCGCGATGGCGACGATGGGCTTTCCGAAATCCGAATCGGTCATTCCGGTGGCGCGCCACAGCGAGCGCGCGCCCGCGGCATTGCGTCCGACAGTGGTGACCCGTGAGCGTAGCGGCGGCATAGTGCGTTGTCCTCGTTCGTTGCGGCGGTTTCTCGCAGCGACGAGGTTACTCGCCGCCGACTACTGCTCCTTCGCTGCCTGTTCGTCGCCGTTCTCGCCGTCATCGCCGTCCTCGAGGTCTCGAGCTTCGGCCTCGGCTTCGGCTTCGGCCGCGGCTGCTGCAGCGGCATAGGGGTCGGTGATCCGGCCGCCGCTGGCCACGGCGAGTTGGGGGAGCAGATCGAATCGCACCAGCGGCAACGACTTCTCGCTCTTGTCGGTCAGGACCACCCGCGCCCAGCGGCGATCCGGGAAGTGCAGACCCGCCACCGATTCCCACGCGATCACATCCGAACCCACGAACCGTCGAGCCGTGATCGCCTCGGGAGAGATGACCGTGCGCACTCGAAACACCCAGATGCCCGCGACGATCGGCAGGATCAGCAGCCATCCCATGGCCGCGGGCCAGCTGGCGGCAGTCAGTCCGGTGCCGAACAACAGCAGGCCGACGCCGAGGAGCGCGAGGCGCGGGACTCGAATGACCTGGGTTCTCGATGGTTGCGCTCCCTCGGCACCGTTCGGTGACTCGGGTGCGGTGTGGGATGATGGCCGAGGTGGTTCGGACTGCTGCGAAGACGACACCCATTCATCTTCGCATTGCATCTACGCGATCTCACATAATGGGATTGCGTCGTGACGAGTTTGACTCTTCCCTGTGCGCGCGCCTACCGTCGAGCGCGTGAAGCGGAATTGGATACTCGTAATCGGCCGGCGCGTCAACGCCTGAGCCGGTTGTTCAAACTCGCATCGACGCGCCACCCTCGTACAGCTCACGCTGACGGGGGTTTTTTCTTGCCCAGAGATCGCCCAGCAATTTCACATTCCTGAGGAAGCAATCAGTGAGCGCACCAACCGCACGCCCAGGGCCCACGACCCGTAAGTCGGGGACAGCCTCCAGCCCGTCGACCAGCCCGTCCGCAGAAGCGGCGACCAACGGTTCGCGACGCCACGTCGCACCGGAGAAGGTCACCGGCGCACAGTCGGTCGTCCGGGCCCTCGAAGAACTCGACGTCGACACCGTATTCGGCATTCCCGGTGGCGCGGTTCTCCCGGTCTACGACCCGCTCTTCGACTCCGTGAAGGTGCGCCACATTCTGGTGCGCCACGAGCAGGGTGCGGGCCACGCCGCGACGGGCTACGCCCAGGCGACCGGCAAGGTCGGCGTCTGCATGGCGACGTCCGGTCCCGGCGCGACCAACCTCGTGACCCCACTCGCCGACGCTCAGATGGATTCGGTTCCGGTCGTCGCGATCACCGGTCAGGTCGCCCGCAGTCTGATCGGGACGGACGGCTTCCAGGAAGCCGACATCTCGGGTATCACGATGCCGGTCACCAAGCACAACTTCCTCATCACCGACGGTGCCGACATCCCGCGCATCATGGCCGAAGCCTTCTACATCGCCTCCTCCGGCCGTCCCGGTGCCGTGCTCGTCGACATCCCCAAGGACGTGCTGCAGGCGCAGACCACGTTCTCGTGGCCGCCGGAGATGCGTCTGCCCGGATACCGTCCGGTCACCAAGCCGCACGGCAAGCAGGTCCGCGAAGCAGCCCGCTACATCGCCGACGCAAAGCAGCCGGTGCTGTACGTGGGCGGCGGCGTCATCAAGGCCGACGCCTCGGCGGAACTGCTCGAGCTCGCCGAGCTGACCGGAATCCCGGTCGTGACCACTCTGATGGCTCGCGGCGCGTTCCCCGACTCGCACAATCAGAACCTCGGAATGCCGGGTATGCACGGGACCGTCGCCGCGGTGGCCGCGTTGCAGCGGAGCGATCTGCTGATCACGCTCGGTGCCCGGTTCGACGACCGCGTCACCGGTCAGCTCTCGTCCTTCGCCCCCGATGCCAAGGTCATCCACGCCGACATCGACCCGGCCGAGATCGGCAAGAACCGCTACGCGGACGTGCCGATCGTCGGCGACTGCCGTGAGGTCATCACCGAGCTCATCGAGGCGCTGCGGGCGGACCGCGCGACCGGAACCACGCTCGACCTCGAGCAGTGGTGGGTCTACCTGAACGGCATCCGCAAGACCTACCCGCTGAGCTACGACCGCCCGGCCGACGGATCGATGTCACCGGAGTTCGTCATCAGCTCGGTCGGCAAGTTCGCCGGACCCGACGCGATCTACTGCGCCGGCGTCGGTCAGCACCAGATGTGGGCCGCGCAGTTCATCAACTACGAGAAGCCGCGCACGTGGCTCAACTCGGGTGGCCTCGGCACGATGGGGTACGCGGTCCCGGCCGCAATGGGTGCCAAGAGGGGCCTCCCCGACGCCGAGGTGTGGGCCATCGACGGTGACGGATGCTTCCAGATGACCAACCAGGAACTCGCGACCTGTGCGGTCGAGGGCATCCCGATCAAGGTCGCCCTCATCAACAACGGCAACCTCGGCATGGTCCGCCAGTGGCAGACCCTGTTCTACGAGGAGCGCTACTCCAACACCAATCTCGGTACCCACGGTGCCGTCCGCATCCCCGATTTCGTGAAGCTCGCCGAGGCGCTCGGTTGCGTCGGGCTGCGGTGCGAGCGGGAAGAGGACGTCGATGCGGTGATCGCGCAGGCACGAGCGATCAACGATCGTCCGGTCGTCATCGACTTCATCGTCGGAGCCGACGCGCAGGTGTGGCCGATGGTCGCTGCCGGAACGGGCAACGACGAGATCATGGCCGCCCGCGGAATCCGTCCGCTGTTCGACGAGGACGAGACCGTGGGCAGCGAGCCGGGCCTCGACGAGGCCATGGAGCGCGAGCAGGCCCCGCACCCGCAGATCGACGACGTGAAAGGCACCGACAAGTGAGCACGAGCCATACCCTCAGCGTCCTCGTCGAGGACAAGCCAGGTGTGCTGGCCCGCGTCGCCGCGCTGTTCTCGCGCCGTGGATTCAACATCTCCTCGCTTGCCGTCGGCGGCACCGAGATTCCCGAGATCTCGCGGATGACGATCGTGGTGACCGTCGACGAATTCCCGCTCGAACAGGTGACCAAGCAGCTCAACAAGCTCATCAACGTCATCAAGATCGTCGAGCAGGACGACGACTCCTCGGTGGCTCGCGAGTTGGTGCTGATCAAGGTTCGCGCCGACGCCAGTGTGCGCAGTGAGGTCATCGAAACGGTGAACCTGTTCCGCGCCAAGGTGATCGACGTGTCTCCCGAGGCCGTGACGGTCGAGGCGACGGGCACCCGCTCGAAGCTCGATGCGTTGTTGAAGATGTTGGACCCCTATGGAATTCGAGAAATAGTTCAGTCGGGAGTCGTTGCCGTCGGACGTGGACCGAAATCGATCACAGCGTCGCGCTGAGCGGCGGACGTGATTTTCAGCGAAATCGAAGAGGAAAGGTTACAAACAGTGGCAGTCGAGATGTTCTACGACGACGATGCTGATCTGTCGATCATCCAGGGCCGCAAGGTCGCTGTGATCGGTTACGGAAGCCAGGGCCACGCGCACTCGCTGAGCCTGCGCGACTCCGGTGTCGATGTGCGCATCGGCCTGGCAGCGGGCTCGAAGTCCCGCGCCAAGGCGGAGGAGCAGGGCCTGAAGGTCGGCACTCCCGCCGAGGTGTCCGAATGGGCCGACGTGATCATGGTGCTCGCACCGGACACCGCACAGGCCAAGATCTTCTCCGAGGAGATCGAGCCCAACCTGAAGGACGGCGACGCGCTGTTCTTCGGGCACGGTCTCAACATCCACTTCGACCTGATCAAGGCTCCGGAGTTCGTCACCGTCGGCATGGTCGCACCCAAGGGCCCCGGCCACCTCGTGCGTCGCCAGTTCGTCGACGGCAAGGGTGTTCCCGCGCTCATCGCCATCGACCAGGACCCCAAGGGCGAAGGTCAGGCACTGGCCCTGTCCTGGGCCAAGGGTATCGGTGGAACGCGCGCAGGCGTCATCAAGACCACGTTCAAGGAAGAGACCGAGACCGACCTCTTCGGCGAGCAGGCCGTGCTGTGCGGTGGCACCGAGGAGCTCGTCAAGACGGGCTTCGAGGTCATGGTCGAGGCCGGCTACGCGCCCGAGATGGCGTACTTCGAGGTGCTGCACGAGCTCAAGCTCATCGTCGACCTCATGTACGAGGGCGGCATCGCTCGGATGAACTACTCGGTGTCCGACACCGCGGAGTTCGGTGGCTACCTCTCGGGCCCGCGCGTGATCGACGCAGGCACCAAGGAGCGCATGAAGGCCATCCTGGCCGACATCCAGTCGGGTGAGTTCACCCGTCGCCTGGTCGCCAACGTCGAGAACGGCAACACCGAGCTCGAAGGCCTGCGCAAGGCCAACGCCGAGCACCCCATCGAGGTCACCGGCAAGAAGCTGCGCGACCTGATGAGCTGGGTCGATCGCCCGATCACCGAAACGGCTTGATTCTCATCGAATCACGTTCGCACGCATGCTGATCGAAGGGCACCCCTGCATCGGTAGGGGTGCCCTTCGGTGCGTGCACCAGGTGGCGTCGCAGCTCGACGTCTCCGGCCTCTAAACTGTTTCTGCTGCACCAGCTCCGAATTTTCATCGACAACAGTCTCGAACCGACATAGGGAGTTTTTCACGTGAGCCAGCCAGGCCGTCCTGTCGTTCTGATCGCCGACAAACTTGCGCCGTCCACCGTCGAGGCATTGGGCGACGGCGTCGAGGTCCGTTGGGTCGACGGCCCGGATCGCCCCGCGCTGCTCGCCGCGGTTCCCGAGGCCGACGCGATCCTGGTGCGTTCCGCGACCACGGTCGACGCAGAGGTTCTCGCCGCCGGCACCAAGCTCAAGATCGTCGCCCGCGCCGGTGTCGGCCTGGACAACGTCGACGTACCTGCAGCCACCGAGCGCGGTGTCCTCGTCGTCAACGCCCCGACCTCCAACATCCACACCGCTGCCGAGCATGCGGTGACGCTGTTGCTCTCCGCCGCGCGCCAGATTCCCGCTGCCGACGCCACCCTGCGTCAGCACGAGTGGAAGCGCAGCAAGTTCAACGGTGTCGAGATCTTCGGCAAGACCGTCGGCGTCGTCGGACTCGGCCGCATCGGTCAGCTTTTCGCGCAGCGTCTCGCTGCATTCGAGACCCACATCATCGCCTACGACCCCTACGTCTCGGCCGCGCGTGCCGCCCAGCTCGGCATCGAGCTGGTGAGCCTGGACGAGCTGCTCGAGCGCGCCGACATGTTCTCGGTTCACCTGCCGAAGACCCCGGAGACCAAGGGAATCATCGGCAAGGAAGCCCTCGCCAAGACCAAGCCCGGTGTCATCGTCGTCAACGCCGCTCGCGGTGGACTGGTCGACGAGCAGGCCCTGGCCGACGCCATCACCTCCGGCCACGTCTTCGCCGCGGGAATCGACGTGTACGCCTCCGAGCCGTGCACCGACAGCCCGCTGTTCGAGCTGCCTCAGGTCGTCGTCACCCCGCACCTCGGCGCGTCGACGACCGAGGCCCAGGATCGCGCGGGCACCGACGTCGCCAAGTCTGTACTACTCGCTCTCGCAGGCGAATTCGTGCCCGACGCCGTCAACGTCAAGGGTGGTGCCGTGGGCGAGGAGGTCTCGCCGTGGCTCGAGATCGTGCGCAAGCAGGGTGTGCTGCTCGGCGCTCTGTCCACCGAACTTCCCACCTCGCTGTCGGTCGACGTTCGCGGCGAACTCGCCACCGAGGACGTCGAGATCCTCAAGCTCTCGGCGCTGCGCGGACTCTTCTCCGCCGTCATCGAGGACTCGGTCACGTTCGTCAACGCCCCCTCGCTGGCCGAGGAGCGTGGCGTCACCGCCGAGGTCACCACAGCCTCCGAGAGCGAGAACCACCGCAGTGTCGTCGACATCCGCGCTGTCTACGGCGACGGTTCTGTGCTCAACGTCGCGGGCACGCTGACCGGTACCACGCAGGTCGAGAAGATCGTCAACATCAACGGTCGCAACTTCGACCTCCGTGCCGAGGGCAAGAACCTCATCGTCAACTACGCGGATCAGCCCGGCAGCCTCGGCCGGATCGGCACCCTGCTCGGCGACGCCGGCATCGACATCCAGGCCGCCGCCCTGAGCCAGGACTCCGAGGGCGACGGTGCAACGATTCTGCTGCGCGTCGACAAGGACGTTCCGGAGGAGCTGAGCGCGAGCATCGCATCGGCGGTCGGCGCGTCCACCATCGAGCTGGTCGACCTGTCCTGAGCGTCGCTCGCAGTCGATCGAACGAAGTCGAACAATCACGAGGAGTGAGATGAAGCTGGCCGTCATCGCCGGGGACGGAATCGGACCCGAGGTCGTCACCGAGGCGCTCGCCGTGCTCGACGTGGTTGCACCCGGAGCCGAGAAGACCGAGTACGACCTCGGTGCTCGTCGCTACAACGCCACCGGAGAACTGCTGCCGGACTCGGTGTTGGCGGAACTGCGTGAGCACGACGCAATTCTGTTGGGAGCCATCGGAGATCCGTCGGTGCCCAGCGGCGTGCTCGAGCGTGGACTGTTGTTGCGAGCTCGGTTCGAGCTCGATCACCACATCAATCTGCGTCCGGCCAAGCTGTACCCCGGAGTGGTCGGGCCGTTGGCCGGTGACAAGCAGATCGACGTCGTGGTCGTGCGTGAGGGCACCGAAGGTCCGTACACCGGAAACGGTGGAGCGCTTCGCGTCGGCACGCCGCACGAGGTGGCCACCGAGGTCAGTGTCAACACCCGCTACGGCGTCGAGCGGGTGGTGCGCAACGGGTTCGAGCGGGCTCTGACACGGCGCAAGCACCTGACGCTGCTGCACAAGACCAACGTGCTCACGTTCGCCGGCAGCCTCTGGGCTCGGACTGTGAACGAGGTCGCGACGGAGTTCCCGGACGTCGAGGTCGCGTACCAGCACATCGATGCCGCGATGATTCACCTCGTGACCGACCCGGGCCGGTTCGATGTCATCGTCACCGACAATCTGTTCGGCGACATCGTGACCGACCTCTCGGCAGCGGTGACCGGTGGAATCGGTTTGGCCGCAAGCGGAAACATCGATGCCACCGGTACCAATCCGAGCATGTTCGAGCCCGTGCACGGCAGCGCTCCCGACATCGCAGGGCAGCAGAAGGCCGATCCGACGGCGGCCATCCTGTCGGTGTCTTTGCTACTCGATCATCTCGGCGACGCGGCGGGAGCGGCGCGAGTGGAAGCCGCTGTCGCAGCGGACCTCGCGCAGCGTGGAACCACGACTGCGTCGACGAAAGAGATCGGCGCACGAATCGCCGCTCGCCTCTAGCCGAACCGACACGAATGCCACGGTAGGCCGACCGGCCACCGTGGCATTTCGTGTTTCCGGACATCCCCACCGTGCTGGATCAGCCGGCGCGGTCGGAATTCTTTTCGGGACTGTCGGCCTTCTCGTCGGGACTCTCGGGACGTGGATCGTCGGGGACGATCGGCACGGAGAGTGCTGGGAAGACCGCCGACACCAGGAATGCGACGGGAAAGCTGACCGCCGCGAGGGCCCCGAACACCGGCGGCACGGCCGACGCGAACACGTATTGACTCGTGTTCTGCACGCCGAGGGCGCGTCCGCTCCAATACGGTCCTGATATCTCGGCAACAGCGGTGAAGGCAAGCCCGTTCGGGGCAACGGTGGCGACCGACGCGACGACGAGCATGACGATCGCGACGGGGGAGTCGAACCAGTCGGCCACTCCGAGTCCGAGCATGCTGACGGCGGCAGTCACCGCGACCCACCGGAGGGGCCGCATGCGGCTGCCGACCCGATCGGACAACGCGCCGACGCTCATCCGGCCCAGTGCGCCGAGAATCTGCGTCACCGTGACGAGGACGCCCGCCGCCGCTGCCGTCCACCCTCGGTCGGTCATCAGCCATACGAGCGCATACGTCCAGACCACGTACTGCGGCACCACCAACAGGATCGAGGTGGCGTGAATGCGCCACAGCTGCCTGCTGCCCCGGTACGGATTGTCGAGCAGACCCTGCTCCGCGGCATCGATGCGATTGGGACGCGGGGGGTCGACGACCGCCAGACACATCACTGCGGCTGTTGCGCACACGGCCGCGGGTACGAGCAGTGCCGCTCCGACGCCGTGGTCCCGGGCGATGGGTGGGATGGTCAGGGCTGCGATGGCGACGCCCAGAGGGACCGACATCTGTCTGATTCCCATGGCCAATCCACGACGCTGCGGCGGAAACCAGCCGACCACCACACGTCCGCTGGCGCTGTTCGCACTCGCCGCTGCCATTCCGCCGAGCAGGAGCAGGATTGCCAGCAGAGCAACGGAAGTGGTGAACACGGCGGCTACAGCGGCGAGCGCCGTCAGGCCGAGCCCGACTGCGAGAACCAGTCTTTCGCCTATCCGATCGACCAACACACCCCAGGCGATCAGGGTGAACATGATGCCGACGGTGGGCATGGCGACGACGAGTCCGGCGGCGGGCAGGCTCAGGCCGCGGTCGTCGTGCAGGGCGGGAATGAGAAACGCTGCACCGTTGATGAACACCGCGCCTGCGGTCTGCGCGAGCATGCCGAGGGCAAGCATGAACCATCGCCTGAACTCGCCGATGTCGGACAGCTGCGCGGTGGCGTCCATCAATTCTCCATCTCAATATATGGACGTGGTTTCTTGCAATATGGAACCGAAGTTCGACCCTACACCGGCCCGAACCGCGCCGAACGGACGGTGGCGGAGTGCACACCACGCTTGTCGATAGACTTCCGACATGCGTCTCGGTCGAATTGCAAGTCCTGATGGTGTGGCATTCGTGAGTATCGAAGGTGAGGGTGACTCGCAGACTGCGAAGGAAATCGCCGAACATCCCTTCGGCACACCCACGTTCACGGGTCGGTCGTGGCCACTGGCCGACGTGCGACTGCTCGCGCCCATCCTCGCCAGCAAGGTCATCGCCATCGGTAAGAACTACGCTGCGCACGTGGCCGAGATGGGCGGTGAAGCACCGAAGGACCCCGTGATCTTCATCAAGCCGAACACCTCCATCGTCGGCCCCGGTGCGTCCATCGTGTTGCCGCCGTCCTCGAACGAAGTGCACTTCGAGGGGGAACTGGCGATCGTCATCGGCCGTCCGTGCAAGGACGTCCCCGCCGCCAAGGCGTACGAGGTGGTGCTGGGATACACCGTCGCCAACGACGTCTCGGCCCGCGATCACCAGAAGCACGACGGACAGTGGACGCGCGCCAAGGGACACGACACCTTCTGTCCGCTCGGGCCGTGGATCGAGACCTCGCTCGACCCGACCGATCTCGAGATCAAGACCGAGGTCGACGGCGTGGTCAAACAACGGAGCCGCACTTCGCTTCTGCTGCATGACATTCCGAAGATCATCGAGTGGGTGTCCGCGGTGATGACGCTGCTCCCCGGAGATGTCATCCTCACCGGAACCCCCGAGGGAGTCGGACCCATCACCGACGGAGACAGCGTGTCGATCACCGTCGAGGGAATCGGTACCCTCACCAACCCCGTCGCAGCGAAGAAGTAGGGCGAACATGACCACACCAACAGATGTCCGCGTTCGGTTCTGCCCGTCGCCCACCGGTACCCCGCACGTCGGCCTGGTCCGCACCGCACTGTTCAACTGGGCGTTCGCCAGGCATCACGGCGGCACCTTCGTCTTTCGCATCGAGGACACCGACGCCGCACGCGACTCCGAGGAGTCCTACGCCGCCCTGCTCGACGCGTTGCGCTGGCTCGGCCTCGAATGGGACGAGGGTCCCGAAGTGGGTGGCCCGTACGAGCCGTACCGTCAGTCGCTGCGTCGCGACCAGCACCTCGCCGTCGTGCAGCAGTTGCTCGACGCCGGGGAGGCCTACGAGTCCTTCTCCACGCCGGAGGAAGTGGAAGCCCGACACAAGGCAGCCGGCCGCGACCCCAAACTCGGCTACGACAACTTCGACCGCGATCTGACGCCGGAGCAGCGACAGGGATTTCTCGACGAGGGGCGCGGCGCCGTCGTGCGACTGCGGATGCCCGATCACGATCTGACATGGAACGACCTCGTGCGCGGGGAGACCACGTTCAAGGCGGGGACGGTGCCGGACTTCGCTTTGACCCGCGGTAACGGAGTTCCGTTGTACACGTTGGTCAATCCGGTCGACGACGCACTGATGAAGATCACCCACGTCCTGCGCGGCGAGGATCTGCTGTCGTCGACGCCTCGTCAGCTCGCTCTCTACGAGGCATTGATCCGGATCGGTGTCGCAGAACGCACCCCCGAGTTCGGGCACCTGCCGTTCGTCATGGGCCAGGGCAACAAGAAGCTGTCCAAGCGCGACCCCGAATCCAACCTCTTCATCCACCGTGATCGTGGTTTCGTGCCGGAGGGATTGCTGAACTACCTCGCGCTTCTCGGATGGGGTATCTCGGACGATCACGACGTGTTCACGCTCGACGAGATGGTGGCGGCGTTCGAGATCTCGTCCGTCAATTCCAATCCGGCGCGCTTCGATCAGAAGAAAGCCGACGCGATCAACGCCGAGCACATCAGGATGCTGGCAGCGGAAGATTTCGCGGCGCGTTTGCGCGAATACCTCGTCGCACAGGGCCATCTCACCGAGCCGGTCGACGAGAAGGTCTTCGCTGTCGCGGCCGATCTGGTGCAAACCCGCATCGTCGTCCTGTCGGACGCATGGGGACTGTTGAAGTTCCTGTTCGTCGACGAGGCGGACTTCGAGATCGACCCCGCAGCCGCGGCCAAGAACCTCGGTGCCGATGCCGCACCCGTTCTCGACGCCACTGTCGAGGCACTGACGGCGTTGCAGACCTGGACCACGGCCGACCTGGAGGCGACTCTCAAGGACGTGTTGATCGAGAAGCTGGAGCTCAAGCCGCGCAAGGCTTTCGCCCCGATCCGGGTGGGAGTGACCGGGTCGCACATCAGCCCACCGCTGTACGAGTCCATGGAATTGCTCGGACGCGAGAAGACCTTGGCGCGCCTGGCTGCGGCACGCGCCCAGGTGGCGTGAGGGCGCACGGCCGCCGGCGCACCCCGGTCCTCGGGGAGAGCCTCGAATGAGTTTTTCCGATCGACTGGATCGACTCCAGCGCAGGCGGCCGGTTCTCGGATACCCCATTGCGGTGGTGTACAAGTTCGTCGACGATCAGGGTGGCTACCTCGCTGCCCTGATCACCTACTACGCCTTCGTCTCGCTGTTTCCCGCACTGTTGCTGTTCTCGACGGTGCTGGGAATCGTATTGGCCGGTAGTCCGGAACTGCAGCAACAGATCCTGAACTCGGCACTCGGTCAGATCCCGGTGATCGGGGACGAACTGGGCAGGCCCGACCGCATCGGTGGAGGCACCGTGGGTCTGGTGGTGGGTGTCCTGGGCTCCCTGTACGGCGGACTCGGGGTGGCCGTGGCGCTCCAGAACGCGATGAACACGGCGTGGACGGTGCCGAAGAACCTACGGCCCGATCCCATCCGCGCCCGCGTGCGCGGCTTGGGTCTGCTGAGCACGGTCGGTCTGGCCGTTCTGGCCATCACCGCACTCAATGTGCTCAGTGCCGCAGGATATTTCGGTCCGGAATCGGGCCTCGTGGTGTTCGTGGTCGGCACGTTCTTCTACGTCGGTGTGTTCGTCGTGGCGTTCAGGCTCGCCACCGCGAGGTCGGTGTCGATCCCACAGGTTCTTCCCGGGGCCGTCGTTGCCGGTCTGATCTGGCAGCTGCTGCAGACCTTCGGCAGTGTGTACGTGAAGTACGTCGTCAGCAACGCGACCGTCACCAACGGTGTGTTCGCTGTCGTTCTGGGACTGCTGGCGTTTCTCTACGTGACGTCGGTGTCCATCGTGATGTGCATCGAGATCAACGTGGTTCGCGTCGATCGGCTCTTCCCGCGCGCGCTGCTGGCCCCGTTCACCGACGACGTCGAACTGACTCAGGGCGACAAACTCACGTACACCGGGCAGGCAGAAGCGCAACGCAGCAAGCCGTTCGAGGACATCGACGTGACGTTCGTCGACCCGCCGCGAGCTCAGTCCGAATCCAGCTCGGAACCGGCAGCCGAGGCACCGTAGAAGCGGTCGACTCTGGTCTCCATCGGAAACCGGACGGCCGTGTCACCGAACATCAGCCGGGTGGCCGACAACGCCGATCCTGCAATCGCTTCGGCGACACGACCCGACTCGGCGATCGCACAATGCACCACCACTTCGTCGTGCTGAAAGAACACCAACTCGCTGCCGCTTCCGGAATTCTGGTCGCTCCTGCGGGCTCCGCTCCCTTCGTCGGAATTCCGGTCGCTCCTGCGGGCTCCGCTTCCGGCCAACCGTCCGCGCAGATCCGCCAACAAACACAACGCCCACTCGGCGGCGGTGGCCTGCACGACGAAATTTCGGGTGAACCGGCCACGCGCATGGGCGTCACCGGTGGACCACCACTGCGCCGAGGGCGGTGGGCAGGCCCGTCCCAGCCAGGAACGAACGACCTCGCCACGTTCACCGGCTCGGGCGGCCTCCTCCACCAGTGCAACGGCACCGGGGAACTTGGCCCGTAGTCGCGTCAGCAGAGCGCGCGCGTCACCCGAGGTCGCGCCGTACAGCACCCCGAGAACGGCGACCTTGGCGTGGGTGCGATCGCCGTCGAACGATTCTGCGGCCACCGGTGCGTACAGATCCGCGGTGCCTGCCGCGGCGACCATACGGGGATCGCCGGACATCGCCGCGAGGATGCGTGGTTCGAGCTGGCCGGCGTCGGCGGCCACGAAGGTGTGGCCGGGATCGGCGATCACACTGGCGCGCAGGGGTTTCGGGATCTGAAGGCCGCCCCCGCCGCGACTGGCCCACCGGCCCGACACCACAGCGCCGGGAACGTAGACAGGCCGGAAACGATCGTCGCGGACCCACGCGTCGAGCCACGCCCACCCGTTCGCGGCATGCAGCTTCGAGAGGTCACGGTGCCGCAGCAGTAGCGAAACCGCCGGGTGGTCGATGTCGCGGATGGTATGCGCGCGAGTCGATGTCAGTTCGATACCGACGCGCGCGAACGCGGCGACCAACTCCACGGGCGAGGCAGGATTGACGCGTCGGCCGAACGCCGAGGAGATTTGATTCTCGAGCTCTACGAGGGCCGGGGGAGGGGATCCATCGAGCGGCCGGGTACCGAGCATCGTCTCGAGATGACGGCGATGCGCCGACGCCGAGAACGGCAACCCGTCGAAGGTCATCTCCGCTGCGGCCAGTCCTCCGGCCGACTCGGCCGCTGCCAGCAGGTGCAGTGCGCGATCGTCACCGACGCCGCGGAGCTGACGCCGATACTCGGCGAGAACCGCCGCCGGATCGGAGTTCGGGTTCGCGTCGAACAGACCCGGCCTCAGGTCGGCGGGAGCCGACGGGACAGTCGCCGAGCCGGCCCGCATCGACAGGATGGCACCGACGAGTGCGAGATCGTGACAGCGGCGTACGCGGACTCCTCGTTCGAGCAGCCGAGGGTAGATACGGCTCGTGTCTTCCCACACCCACCTCGGCCGTTCGTCGCGCTCGAGCTCGGCTACGGCCGCGATGAGATCCTCGGCCACGGTGGGATCGCTCAGCGTCGAGCCGTCGTCGGCGAGGTGCGTCAGCACGGCCTGCTCGCCCTGAGGGACGAGCAGAATCTTCATCGGACTCGGCCGGGTCTGCGATCGGTCACGGAGAACGAGTCTGCTCCACTCGTCGGCCGAGGTGCAGAGGGGGCTCTTGCGGTCCCCACTCGACGGTGCCTCGGCCGCTCCCGACACGTCTTCGGCGCGGTTTCGGTGGCTCTGAGCAGCCGATTTGGAGAATGGGTAGTCACCTTTGATAGTCTCTATCCCGGCTCGAAACGCAGTGCACATCGATCGTGATGAGCAATTCGATTCAAGTCCATTGGGGTATGGTGTAATTGGCAACACAGCGGTTTCTGGTACCGCCATTCTAGGTTCGAGTCCTGGTACCCCAGCGAGCAGGTGAAGGCGATTTTGTCGCCGAGGCCGAGGCAGTTAAGCTGACTCAGCACGTACAAGCTCGAACACAATGCAGGTGAAGTTCCTGGCCCCGTCGTCTAGCGGCCTAGGACGCCGCCCTCTCAAGGCGGTAGCGCGGGTTCGAATCCCGTCGGGGCTACAACTGACAACACCCTCTCGATCCAAGGATCGGGAGGGTGTTGTCGTTTCGGTGCGTGCGTCTCAGACGCTCTTGCGGCGGAACATCTTCTGATGGTCGGCCGGACCGTGGACGTTGTTGACCTTCGGTCCACCGTCCTTGTGTTCGACGGAATTGTGGGACTTGCTGTTCTTCTGTTCCAGAACCTCGCGGAACTTCTTCTTCAGTTCTTCACTGCCGGATTCGGGCATGGGGTGACTCCTCGCAGTCGTCGACCGACCGGGTAGGCCGCTCGAGACGAAGGTACCCCACTCTCGCAGCTCGATCAGCTCGTTTTTCTCGGGCCGACGGGGCTGCGGTTTACTTCAGAGTCGCTTGTGCAGAGCGTCCGCGGCGGCAAGAAGATCCGCGGCCCACCGCGCTCCGGGCTTGCGTCCGATTCGATCGATCGGTCCGGATACCGAGATCGCCGCCACCACAGTGTCGTTGCCGTCTCGCACGGGCGCGGCGACGCTCGCGACGCCCGGTTCGCGCTCGCCCGCGCTCTGTGCCCATCCGCGCCGCCGAACTTCGAGCAGAACACGCTCGCTGAATTCTGCATCCGGCAGAACTGTTCGTTGGGTCTGCGAATCTGCCCATGCAAGAAGGACTTTGGCACCCGATCCAGCCGTCATCGGCAGACGTGCGCCGACGAGTACGGTGTCTCGAAGTCCGGTCGGCGGCTCCATGGATGCCACGCACACCCGCACTGTCCCTTCGCGCCGATAGATCTGCACGCTCTCACCGGTGATTTCGCGCAGGCGTGGGAGGACCGAGGCAGCAGCGTCGAGCAGGGTGTCCGATGCGCTCGCCGCAAGCTCTCCCAATCCCGGGCCGGTCCGCCACAGGCCGTCGGCATCCCGTACGAGAAGGCGGTGGGTCTCCAGTCCTACCGCGAGGCGGTGGGCCGTTGCCCGGGGCAGGCTCGTTCGAGCGCACAGGTCGTTGAGATTGCAGGGCGTCTCCGCCACCGCGTGCAGCACCGTCATCGCCTTGTCGAGGACACCGATACCGCTCGATTTGTCGACGAGGCCATTGGGGCTATGCTGTCTCATAGAACGATATTAGCCTCCCGAATGCTGAGATTGCACAACTACGAGATCTTCAGTGCGTGCCGGGGGCATGATGTCGAGACGATCACGCGAGGTGGACCAGCCCGTTCATCGGCGCGACGACGACAGGGAAGACGAGGTCCGCGACAGCGATGTCCGAAACACCGAAGACTTTGGCGGAGAAGGTATGGGACCAGCACGTGGTGGTCCGAGGCGGCGGAGAAGGCGGAGCGCGTGAGCCGGATCTGATCTACATCGATCTCCATCTGGTGCACGAGGTCACCAGCCCGCAGGCGTTCGACGGCCTTCGGCTGGCCGGCCGCGGACTCCGACGTCCGGATCTGACGATCGCGACCGAGGACCACAACGTCCCGACGGCCGACATCTTCGCGCCCATCGCAGATCTGGTCTCGCGCACACAGGTCGACACTCTTCGCCGCAACTGCGAGGAATTCGGTGTTCGGCTCTACCCGATGGGCGATCTCGATCAGGGCATCGTGCACATCATCGGGCCGCAGTTGGGTCTGACCCAGCCCGGCATGACCGTGGTGTGCGGAGACAGCCACACCTCGACGCACGGTGCCTTCGGCTCGATCGCAATGGGCATCGGTACCAGCGAGGTCGAGCACGTCATGGCGACGCAGACACTGTCGCTGCGTCCTTTCAAGACGATGGCGATCAACGTCGACGGTGAGCTCGCCCCCGGTGTGACGAGCAAGGACCTGATCCTTGCCGTCATCGCACAGATCGGCACCGGCGGTGGCCAGGGCTACGTCCTCGAGTACCGCGGTGAGGCCATTCGCAAGCTGTCGATGGAAGCGCGAATGACCATCTGCAACATGTCGATCGAGGCCGGTGCACGGGCAGGCATGATCGCACCCGACGAGATCACGTACGAGTACCTGAAGGGACGCCCGCACGCTCCTCGAGGAGCCGACTGGGACGCGGCGGTGGCGGCGTGGGACGAACTGGCGACCGATCCGGATGCAGTGTTCGACAACGAGGTCCACATCGATGCCGGCACGTTGACGCCGTTCGTCACCTGGGGAACGAATCCGGGTCAGGGTGCGCCACTGGGCGATACGGTGCCCGATCCGGAGGCGATGGTCGACGAGAGCGAGCGGGCGGCAGCCCAGAAGGCTTTGCAGTACATGGGCCTGGAAGCGGGTACACCCATCCGCGAGATCGCTGTCGACACCGTGTTCGTGGGCTCGTGCACCAACGGTCGAATCGAGGATCTGCGGGCAGTCGCGTCCGTTCTCGAAGGGCATCGGGTTGCCGACGGAGTGCGAATGCTGGTGGTACCCGGGTCCATGCGGGTGCGAGCGCAGGCGGAGGAGGAAGGCCTGGGTGAGATCTTCACGGCCGCAGGAGCGGAGTGGCGTCAGGCCGGTTGCTCGATGTGCCTGGGAATGAATCCGGATCAGCTGGCGGCGGGCGAGCGATCGGCGTCGACGTCCAACCGGAATTTCGAGGGTAGGCAGGGCAAGGGCGGTCGCACTCATCTCGTGTCGCCTCTGGTTGCCGCCGCTACCGCAATCCGCGGAACCCTGTCCTCTCCGGCGGATCTCGCGTAACGCGCGTCCTCGCTCGGATCGATCGAACGCATAGGAGCACATTCGATGGAAGCTTTCACTCGACACACCGGTATCGGAGTTCCGCTACGGCGGTCCAACGTCGACACCGACCAGATAATCCCCGCGGTCTACCTCAAGCGCGTCACGCGCACCGGATTCGAGGACGGGTTGTTCGCGGCCTGGCGCTCGGACCCGAACTTCATCCTGAATCTCGAGCCCTACAACCGAGGTTCGGTGCTCGTTGCCGGGCCCGATTTCGGTACGGGATCATCACGCGAACATGCCGTCTGGGCACTCTCGGACTTCGGATTTCGGGTTGTGATCGCCTCTCGCTTCGCCGATATCTTTCGCGGAAACTCGGGCAAAGCCGGGCTGTTGGCCGCCGAAGTCGATCAGTCGGACGTCGAATTGCTGTGGAAAGCCTTAGAAGAACAGCCCGGTCTGGAATTGATTGTCGACCTCGTCGACAAGACCGTAACGGCTGGAACGTTGGTGGTGCGCTTCGCGATTGACGACTACACGCGGTGGCGTCTGCTGGAGGGTCTCGACGACATCGGATTGACGTTACGCCAGGTAGAGGCCATTACGGAGTACGAAAAGTCAAGGCCTTCATACAAACCCCTGACCCTCCCGGCGCGGATCGAGACACCCTCCGAAAGCTGACCTGGCACCGGTCCGACACGCTTTGGGGCCGTGAACCATTCCGCGACACCGGAATGAAAATTGGCGTGGCGCATAGACTCTTGACGACTTGGGGTTTACCGTTGTAGTAGTCGGTCCGACGATGGACCACCATATAGCGGAGGAAATCCATGAACAAGGCAGAGCTGATTGACGCCCTGACCGAGAAGTTGGGGTCTGATAGGCGGAGCGCCACAGAGGCTGTCGAGAACATCGTCGACACCATCGTGCGCGCGGTCCACCGCGGCGAGAGTGTCACGATCACGGGCTTCGGCGTGTTCGAGCAGCGTCGTCGCGCAGCGCGTGTCGCCCGCAACCCCCGCACCGGTGAGACCGTTCGCGTGAAGCCGACCAACGTTCCGGCATTCCGTCCGGGCGCGCAGTTCAAGGCCGTCATCGCCGGTGGACAGAAGTTGCCCGCAACCGGACCTGCCGTCAAGCGCGGTTCGGCTGCAGCTCCGGCCAAGAAGACTGCGGCAGCGAAGAAGACGGCCGCCAAGAAGGCAGCGGTGAAGACGACCGCCCGCAAGGCCACCACCGCGGCAGCCAAGAAGGCAGCTCCGGCAAAGACCGCCGCCAAGAAGGCAGCTCCCGCAAAGACGGCCGCCAAGAAGGCAGCTCCCGCGAAGACCACCGCGCGCAAGACCACGACGGCTGCTGCCAAGAAGGCTCCGGCCAAGACGACCGCTCGCAAGGCCGCAACCACGACGGCTCCTGCCAAGAAGGCTCCGGCCAAGACAGCGGCCAAGAAGACCGTCGCCAAGAAGGCCCCGGCCAAGAAGGCTCCGGCCAAGAAGGCACCCGCGAAGCGCGCAGCGAAGAAGTAGAGCCTGCAGGTTTTCACTCGTCAGGCGCAGCCGCTGAAGCGGCAGCGTGAGTGAGGCAGGTTGTGAACGGCAGAAGGCCCCCGACTCGAAGATCGAGTCGGGGGCCTTCTGTTTTTCGTTTGGCCGCTCAGCCGTCGGCGGCGAGGGTGGGCAACGGACTGGCGATGTGATCGGCCGAGATGAGCCTGCCGTCGCGGCGTGAGAGCACCCATACGCTGCCCTTGCGATTTCTGTTGGCCGGCAACGTGATTCCGTCCTTCTCGGCCCACCAACGCATCAAGTCCGGGATCACTTTTCCCTGGCTGCAGACAACGGGGGTGCCGGGCAGTTCGGCGATGTCGCGAGCGCGATGGCGGCCCTTGCGCGGGTCGTCGGCATACCCTTCCTCGGACAAGAGGTGCTCGGGAGTGATGTCCACCCCCAACGATTCCGCGAATGGAGCAACGGTCTGCACACACCGAGCACGGTCGGCTGCGTACACGGCATCGCCGCCGAAGGCACGAAGCAACGACACCAGGGATTCGGCCTGTCGGCGTCCGATCCTGTCGAGTGGACGGTCGACGTCGTTGCCCTTGAACCGTGAGCGCGACCCGGCACTGCCGTGCCGAACCAACAGCACTGTGGAGGTGTCTGCAGGCTTGGCCACGAACCGGCGAAGGATCTTGTGGTCCATGGGATACGAGAGTTCGCGGCCGACGTCCTCGGGCGCTACCCAGCGCAGTTCGTCGACCTCGACATTGGGGACGAACTCACCCCCGGTGACCTCCGCTGCCCAGTACAGAACTTTCTTGACCCGACGGTGCCCCGGAATCGGGTACGTGACGTAGGACAGAGACCGTCCGAGTCTCGAGTCGAATCCGGTCTCCTCCTTGACCTCTCGGACTGCTGCGTCGACAGCTGTTTCGCCGGGATCGAGCTTTCCCTTGGGAAACGACCAGTCGTCGTATTTCGGCCTGTGCACCAAGGCGACCTCGACGCCCGAGCCGCCGCTCGGTGAGCGTCGCCACAGGATCGAGCCCGCCGCGAAGATGTTGGCGCGGGGTGAGCCGTCGGAAGTGCCCATCAGGAGCCCTGATTCCTCCGACTGCGCATCAGGTCCACCTGATGCTCACGAACTTTCTCACCCCGAGCCGGTGACGCGACCCAGCCGCCGTCCGGTCCCAGCTCCCAGCATCGAGTGGTGGGGTCGAGTGCAGAATCGAAGATGTCGCTCAGTTGGTTCGCCAATCGAGGATCCTTGACCTGAGCCATCACCTCGACTCGGCGATCGAGGTTGCGGTGCATCATGTCTGCGCTGCCGATCCAGAATTCGTCCGCACCCTGGAAGTGCAGAACACGCGAGTGTTCGAGGAATCGGCCGAGGATGGAACGCACTTCGATGTTCTCCGACAGACCGGGAACGCCTGGCTTGAGTGCACAGATTCCGCGCACCACCACCTTCACCGGCACTCCTGCCATCGACGCTCGGTAGAGCGCGTCGATGACCTGCTCGTCCACCAAGGCGTTGGCCTTGAGGCGAATTCCGGCGCTGCGGCCCTCCTTGAGGTGCTCGACCTCCGCCTCGATGCGCTCGACGATGCCGCGCCGAACTCCGTACGGTGCGACGAGAAGGTTGCGGTACTTGGACTTTCGCGAGTATCCGGTCAGCGAATTGAACAGATCGGTGAGGTCGGCCCCGATTTCGGGCGACGACGTCAGCAGGCCCACGTCCTCGTAGATTCGCGCTGTCTTGGGGTTGTAGTTGCCGGTACCGATGTGGCAGTACCGGCGAATGACGGATCCCTCTCGGCGCACCACGAGGCACGTCTTGCAGTGCGTCTTGAGCCCGACGAGTCCGTACACCACGTGTACGCCCGCCTTTTCGAGCTTGCGTGCCCACTCGATGTTCGCCTGTTCGTCGAAACGCGCCTTGATCTCGACCAGCGCAACCACCTGCTTGCCCGCGCCTGCGGCATCGACGAGCGCGTTGACGATCGGGGAATCTCCGGAGGTCCGATAGAGCGTCTGCTTGATGGCGAGCACCTGCGGGTCGGCCGCGGCCTGCTCGATGAAGCGTTGAACGCTGGTGGAGAAGGAATCGTACGGATGATGGACCAGGACATCGCCGTCGCGCAGGGTGGAGAAGACACTCTTGGGGGTCTCGCGCTCACCGAATGCCGGGTGGGTGGCCGGAACGAAGGGTGCGTCCTTGAGGTTGGGGCGGTCGACGCTGTAGACCTGCCACAGGCACGACAGGTCGAGCAGTCCGGGAACCTGAATGACGTCGCCTGGATCGACATCGAGTTCGCGGAGCAACAATTCGAGCATGTGCTCGGTCATGTCGTCGGCGATCTCGAGGCGGACCGGAGAGCCGAAACGCCTACGGGCGAGCTCTCGCTCCAGTGCCTGGAGGAGATCCTCGTCGCGGTCTTCCTCGACCTCGAAATCGGCGTTGCGCGTGATCCGGAACGCGTGAGACTCGACGACCTCCATCCCGGGGAAGAGCACGTCCAGATGAGCCGAGATCAACTCCTCCATCGACAGGAAGGCGTCGATGCGGTGGTTGCCCTCGCCGCGCTTGACCCGCACGAAGCGATCGACGTTGTCGGGCACCTTCACGCGGGCGAAGTGCTCACCGGTGGTGGAGTAATCCTTCACTGTCACAGCGAGATTCAGGCTCAGCCCGCTGATGTACGGGAAGGGGTGGGCCGGGTCGACGGCCAGCGGTGTGAGAACCGGGAAGACCTGCTCGGTGAAGTACTCCGACAGCCGGGAGCGCTCGTCGCTGTCCAGGTCGGACCACCGGATGATCGCGATGCCCTCGGCGGTGAGCTCGGGCAGGATCGAATCCAGCAGCACTCGCGCATGTTTGAGCGCGAGCTCCTGGGTGCGTTGACCGATCACCGCGAGCTGCTCGCGTGGGGTCATGCCGTCGGCGGAGCGGACCGACAGTCCGGTTTCGTCACGGCGCTTGAGGCCCGCAACCCGAACCATGTAGAACTCGTCGAGATTCGACGCGTAGATCGCGAGGAACTTCGCCCGTTCGAGCAAGGGGAGCGACGAGTCCTCCGCGAGCGCGAGAACGCGCGAGTTGAAATCGAGCCAGCTCAATTCCCGGTTGAGATAGCGATTTTCGGGGAGCACGGTGGCAGCGTCGACGGATTCCGGTGTGGCGGCCGGAAGCGCGGAGGGAATACTCGGCATCGTCGCCGCGATCGGAGCGCTCCATGCCGGGTCCGAACCGGTGGCCTTTCCGGTATCGATCGGAGGATCCTGGTTCGCTGACTGCGCGTCGTCTTTGCTCACCGCACGATCATCCCCCATACCGGGCGTCGGTGAAACTCCGATGGCAGAACTCGAGTCTCCGTTCACTCGACTCCCACGGCGGTACGCGCCGTCAGGCAGTCGTCGCCGATGCTTCGTCACTCCACCCGAGCGAGTGGAGCACGGCCGCCGTCGCCGGTCCGACTCCCAGACGGTGCGCTCTGCGGACGTCGTCGGCGGTGTCCACGTCCAGTCGAAGACCCGGCCAGGTGCCGTCGAGTTCCAGTGCGCCCGAGACGGTGTGGCGACGCGCGGAGTCCCGTCCGAACAATGGTGCCAACTCGTCGGGGGAGTCCTTGAGGATCAGGGCGGCGGTCCCCGTGCCGTGATGGTCGATCACGAGCGATCGGCCTCCCCGGCGGGCACTGGCGTAGGCCTGCGCGAGTTCTGCCGAACGCATCGCAGGCAGGTCTGCTTGCAACGCGATGATGTCGACGCGGCGCGCGGCGACAGTCTCGCCCCCACCTACATCCACACCGACATCCACACCGACGTCACCGTGACGCAGTACGTGCGCTGTAGCCGCGAACGCGTGGTTCAGGCGTTGGTCCGGTTGCAGCGCAGGGTCGCGGACCGGTTCGTCGAACACCAGTGCACCGATCCTTCGGGCCGTCTCTGCGACGAGAGGATCGGGGGTGACCACCGTGACCGAATCGACCACCGAGACGGCGTCGGCGGCCGCAACGGTGTCGCTGAGCATCGCGAGCACCAATCGAGTCCGATCGGGTGCCGAGAACTCCGCCGCCAAGCGCGACTTCGCCGCGGTGAGATCCTTCACCGCGATGAGAACCCTGACGACACGGTCGCCGTCGTCGTCTCGTGATGCACCCATGGTGCTCGATCCTGCCAGCGTCACCGATCTGTGCCGACTCCGACCGCCCGAGCAGGTCTGCGAGTTAGGGTGATGCGCGCGTGGACAGGGCATCGGCGAAGTAGGCGAGGGGTTGGCGGAATGAGCAGAGCAGCGGTATTGGGGTCGGGTTCGTGGGGGACCGCATTCGCCAAGGTGTTGGCCGATGCCGGAACGGACGTCACCATGTGGGCCCGCCGCGAGGAACTCGCTGCATCCATCACCGACGACCACGAGAACAAGGACTACCTTCCTGGAATCGAGCTACCGTCGTCCATCCGCGCGACGAGTGATCCGGTCCGTGCCCTCGACAGAGCCGACATCGTGGTTCTCGCCGTGCCGTCGCAGAGTCTGCGGGCCAATCTGGGGGCGTGGACCGACTCGATCCCGCCGCAGGCAACGCTGCTCTCCCTGGCGAAGGGAATCGAGACCGGAACGCTCATGCGGATGAGTCAGGTGATCTCTCAGGTCACCGGTGCCGATCCCAGCCGGGTGGCGTGCCTGTCCGGGCCGAATCTTGCGCGCCCGATCGCCGAGGGGCAGCCCGCAGCCACCGTCATCGCCTGCTCCGACTCCCAGCGAGCCCTCGAGATTCAGAAGTCCTGCGCAACCGGATATTTCAGGCCTTACACCAACAGTGACGTCATCGGTGCCGAGATCGGTGGTGCCTGCAAGAACGTCATCGCCCTCGCCTGCGGGATGGCCGCAGGCGTCGGATACGGAGAGAACACCCTCGCGTCGATCATGACCAGGGGTCTGGCCGAGATCATCCGCCTCGGAGTGGCGCTCGGTGCCAAGCCGTCGACGCTGTCGGGCCTGGCCGGCGTGGGCGACCTGGTCGCCACCTGCTCGTCGCCTCTCTCGCGCAATCGCACGTTCGGAGAGCGACTGGGTTCGGGTGGCTCCCTCGAGAGTGCGCAGGAGGCAGCGCACGGGCAGGTGGCCGAGGGCGTCAAATCCTGCACCTCGGTGCGAGCGCTCGCCGAGAGTTACGACGTCGAGATGCCACTGACCGACGCGGTGCATCGGGTGTGTCACGGCGGCATGTCCGTTCCGGATGCGGTCGGGCACCTGCTGGGACGTCGTATCAAGCCCGAGTGAGGCAGTGATCGCGGTCTCGCGACGAACAGGGCGAATCCGCGTTCGATGAGCCGCGACGGTACGGTTTCTCATCGTGAGTACTCCCCGCATCAAAGTTGCCGTCGTCTTCGGTGGCCGCAGCAGCGAGCATGCCGTGTCCTGTGTATCGGCAGGTAGCGTGCTGCAGAACCTCGATCCGGCCAAGTACGAGGTTGTTCCGGTGGGGATCACCGCGGACGGTGCCTGGGTACTCGGCTCCTCCGACATCGATGCGCTGGCGATTCACGACAGGGTGCTGCCGACCGTCGACAAGACGGGAGCCGCGCTTGCTCTCAGTACCGACCCCGGCCACGCCGGTGCTCTGCTCGCGCTCGGCGAGGGGGAAGGCGGGACGGTGCTTGCATTCGTCGACGTCGTGTTCCCCGTTCTGCACGGACCGTACGGCGAGGACGGCACCCTGCAGGGTCTGCTCGAACTAGCCGGTGTTCCGTACGTCGGGCCGGGCGTGTTGGCCAGCGCTGCAGGCATGGACAAGGAATTCACCAAGAAGCTGCTCGGAGCCGAAGGACTGCCGATCGGTCGCCAGGTCGTACTCCGACGCGCGGTCGACGACCTGACGGCTGCCGAGCGTGACCGAATCGGCCTGCCCGCATTCGTCAAACCGGCCCGAGGTGGATCGTCCATCGGAATCTCGCGCATCACCGCGTGGGACCAACTACCCACCGCGATCGCCGTCGCACGCGAACACGACCCCAAGGTGATCGTCGAGGGCATGATCCACGGCCGCGAGGTCGAGTGCGGAGTGCTGGAATTTCCCGACGGCACCGTACGCGCGAGCGCCGTCGCCGAGATCCGAATTCCCGACGCGGACATCGACGATCATGCTTTCTACGACTTCGACACCAAGTACCTCGACGATGTCAGTGAGTTCGACATCCCGGCGGCACTCGACGACGCTACCAGCGACCGCATACGTGAACTCGCCGTCGCGGCCTTTCGGGCGTTGGACTGCCAAGGCCTGGCGCGCGTGGATTTCTTCGTCACCGAGAACGGTCCGGTCATCAACGAGATCAACACGATGCCCGGGTTCACCTCGATCTCGATGTACCCCAAGATGTGGGCGGAATCGGGCGTCGACTACCCGACGCTCATCGCGACTCTGATCGACACCGCCCTCGCCCGCGGCACCGGCTTGCGCTAGAGCCGTTGCGGCCCAGCGCTACTGCAACGGAGCCGGGTCGAGAGGTTGCTGGGGCAGCGCGTCCGACACGGCCGAGGACGCGTCCTGCAACGGGGTTGGGCCCGAGTCGCCCGGAATCGTCAGGGCAACATAGACGCCGCGATCGACGACGAACCATGTGCTGGCATCGATCCCGTCGTCTTCCCCGGACACCTCGAACCACTGAACGCCGTTGATCACCTGCAGAGGTGCGGCCACATCGAACCCGATGGGCCGGGGCAGGCCGCACCGCAACACGACCGGCTCGGCGTTCTCCACGTCCGAGGCCCACGCGCGGACTCCGACCGGGGCCGGGTCGGCCAACTCGGCTCCGGTGTAGTCGCCGAGGTTCTCGGGCAAGGCGTCGAGCAGGGATGTGCACTGCGCGCTCGCGGCATCGGGGGAGTCGACCGGGCCCAGTGCGACCGGATCGCGGACGGGTGAGCGGTTGACCGCGATGGCGGCAACCAAAACCCCGACGACCAGCGCGACCGGCAACGCGATCGCGGTGGCGATGACTGCGGGATGGCGCTGCTCGCGAGTGCTCTCGGTCTCGGCCGGGCTGTCTTCGGTGCCGGCGTCGTTGCCGGTGTCGGGTGAATTCACGAGCTATCCGACGGACGTCGTCGACTGCGGGGCCACGGGGCAGGTGAGGGTGCGAGTGATGGCATCGACCTTCTGGATGCGGGAGACGATCTCGGCGATCTCGGCGTCGGAGGCACCGTCGGCGCGCGCGATCACGTCGTAGGGCCCGACGACGGCCTCCGCCGACACGACACCGTCGACGGCCTCGATCTGCTGTGCGACGGCCGTCGCACGGCCCACCTCGGTCTGAACGAGAACGAATGCTTGCACCATCGGTGGTCCCTTTCCCCTGCCGGACTTCTCGACTGTAGGTTGGTTCGACTACGTTCTCTTCGCACGTAACCTGCTGCATCGGTACTGTCCCGACCGCCGCTAAAAGGTACCGCAGGCTCGGCGCGCGCTCCGCGTGAGACCGTCGCGCACGCACCGCGTTCTCAGGGAGGAACATCATCGACGACACCGTCACCGACTCGTCCACCGGCAGCGAGCGCACCGTCGCGCAGGTCGGTGAATTCGACGTGATCGCCCGCGCCGTGGCAGACCGTGTGCAGCCACCGTCGACCATCGTCGGGCCGGGTGACGACGCAGCCGTCGTCGCCGCGTCCGACGGTCGGATCGCGGCGTCCACCGATATGTTGGTGCACGGCAGGCACTTTCGGCTCGACTGGTCGAGTCCGATACAGATCGGCCGCAAGGCGATCGCGCAGAACGGCGCGGACATCGCTGCAATGGGTGCGCAGTGCTCGGGTTTTCTCGTCTCTCTCGGATGCCCGGCCGACACGCCGGTGAGCGTGACCGACGGCCTCAACGAGGGCATGTGGCTCGAGGCGGTCGCTGCTGGATCGGCCATCGTCGGCGGCGATGTGGTGCAGTCGCCGGAGCTGGTGATCTCGATCACCGCGCTCGGCGACCTTCAGGGCCGGGCCCCGGTTCTTCGATCGGGGGCGCGAGCCGGTGATGTGATCGCGTACGCGGGACGGCTCGGCTGGTCGGCGGCCGGACTCGCCCTCCTGCTCGGCGACAGGGACAGAACCGGCCACGACGCCGTGTTGGACGCGCACCGAGTGCCCGTCCCTCCGTATCGCGCCGGGATCGACGCGGCAGAGGCGGGAGCGACCTCTCTCACCGACGTTTCCGACGGCCTGTTGGCCGATCTCGGCCACATCGCCGACGCGTCGGGCGTTCTGCTGGACGTCGATTCCGACCTTCTGGACATCCCGGTCGAAGTGCGTTCGGCTGCAACACTGATGGGGCACGATCCGCTGGACTGGGTGCTCACCGGAGGCGAGGATCACGCTCTCGTCGGCACCTTCCCCGATACCGCAGGCGTTCCCCGGGGATGGACGGTGATCGGACGTGTCCAGCACGGCGGTGACGAACAGGGCCCGCGAGTGACGGTCGGCGGACGCCCCCATTCGGGTAGATCGGGATGGTCGAGTTTCGAGGGCGAGTGAACGCGGTCGGGTCCATCGGGTCGGCTAAGTTGCAGAGATGGCTATCTACGCACTCGGTGATCGCGAACCCGACATCCACCCAGACGCCTACGTCCATCCCGACGCCGTCGTCATCGGAGCGGTGACTCTGGCGGCCGGATCGTCGGTGTGGCCCACTGCCGTTCTGAGGGCCGATTACGGCACCATTTCGATCGGCGAGGGCACCAACGTGCAGGACGGGACCGTGGTGCACTGCACCCCGATCGACGCAACGGTCATCGGTTCCGGGTGCGTACTGGGCCACAACGCGCACGTCGAGGGTGCGACCATCGGGAACAACTGCCTCATCGCCTCGGGCTCGGTGGTACTGAACGGCTCGAAGATCGGTGCCGGCTCGATCGTGGGAGCAGGCGCAGTGGTGCCGTTCAAGTTCGTCGTTCCCGAACGCTCCATGGCACTGGGGGTTCCGGCGAAAATTCGCGAGGGGTACCAGGTTCCCGAAGGGCATGTCGACATCAACGTGCAGATGTACTCGGCCAACGCCGCGTACTACCGCGACGCGCTGCGCCGGATCGATCGGTGACGCCGCGTCCGCTCGCCGAGAGCGTCGAATCGGGGTGGGCGGCAGCCCTCGCGCCGGTCGAGTCGAATGTTGCTGCCATGGGCGACTTCCTACGGGCAGAACTCGCTGCAGGACGTCATTACCTCCCCGCCGGCGAGAACGTACTGCGCGCTTTTCGCCACCCCTTCGATGGAGTTCGCGTTCTCATCGTCGGTCAGGATCCGTATCCGACGCCGGGACACGCAGTGGGGCTGAGCTTTTCCGTTGCCCCGGATGTGCGACCCGTACCGCGCAGTCTGAGCAACATCTTCAAGGAGTACTCGGACGATCTGGGGTTGCCCACGCCCAGCAACGGTGATCTCACACCCTGGGCGGACCGCGGGGTGATGTTGCTCAACAGGGTGCTCACCGTAGAGCCGGGTCAGGCTGCGTCGCACCGGAAGAAGGGGTGGGAAGCGGTGACCGAGCAAGCAATTCGTGCACTCGTCGCCCGGGCCGAGAATCCCGACGCGCCCGGACTGGTCGCCGTTCTGTGGGGACGTGACGCAGCGAGCCTGAAGCCGATGCTCGGATCGGTGCCCTACATCGAATCCGCGCACCCGTCTCCGCTGTCCGCGTCACGCGGATTCTTCGGATCCAAGCCTTTCAGCCGTGTCAACGAATTGTTGGTCGAGGGGGGAGACGAACCGATCGACTGGACGCTGCCGTGATCGAATCAGGAGAAGTCGGGCCGACGCTTCTCGACGAACGCGTCGACGCCTTCACGTCCGGCAGGTGACGACGCGGCTGCGGAGATCGAGGAGGCTTCGGCGTCCAACTGCTGTGTCAGCGTGACCGATTCGGCGGCCCGCAGCAGAGTCTTGATTCCCTGATACGCCGATGTCGGCCCGACGGCAAGGGTTCGCGCCAGGCGCTCGGCCTCGCTGTCGACGATGTCGTCGCCCACCAGGCGGCTGAGAATCCCGAGACGAACGGCCTCCTCTCCATTGATGATCGAGTCGTTGAGCAGAATGTCCATAGCGCGGCCCGAGCCGACGATTCGGGGGAGTGTCCACGACATGCCACCGTCCGGAGTGAAACCGATCGATGGATACGCGGGGCGAAGCTTGGTCGAGGGCCCGCCGATGGCGATGTCGGTGAGGCAGACCAGGCTCATTCCTGCACCGGCAGCCCAACCGTGCACACCGGCCACGACCGGGACGGTGACGGCGGCCAATTCACGAACGAAGGCGTGGAACGTGTCGGCGACAGAACCCACGAAGGCACCGCGATCGGCCGCACCGGCGAAGTCGCGAACATTGCCACCTGCGCAGAAATTCGGCCCTCGACCGATGAGCAGGACGCTTCCGATCGCGGTGCTGCCGTCGTTGGCGGAGCGCAGAGCCGCGGTGCCGTCGGCGATACCATCCAGATCGAGCGACGCACCGCCGGCGTCGGTGGCGACGACGATGCGAAGTACACCGTCCTCGATGCGGACCTTGCTGGAAATGTCGGCGTCCGAATAAGTCACGTTCCGGACTCTAACCGACGTCGTGATTCCGTCGTGGGGCCGCGGTGCCTCGGTACGGATGCACGATCCCGCTTCCGGCACTTACCGGCTGTGTAACAGAACGTAACGGGCCGGAAGAGCGAACGACTGTGCCCCGCCTCCGAAAATCGGGGGCGGGGCACAGTGCTCGCACGCAGTCGAGGCCGTGGAGGAAATCGAAGAGCGAGGCCGAAATCAGCCCCGGACCACCTTGCCTGCCTTCAAGCAGGAGGTGCACACGTTCATGCGCTTGGAGTTACCAGGCGCAACCTGAGCGTGAACGGTCTGGATATTCGGGTTCCAACGACGGTTGGTCCGTCGGTGCGAGTGCGAGACCGACTTACCGAAGCCGGGCCCCTTGGCGCATACGTCGCAGACGGCAGCCATAGTCGCGAACTCCTTGATAGATGTTGATCGATACATGTGGTCGAAGACATCGAAACGAACTACGAGCAGATGCAAGGATTGCAATGCGTGAAGATCGCCTCGAGGCAACCCTGCAAGAATAGCGGCGCGGCCCGCAATCACCAAACCGCCACGGCAGACGCTGCGTGAGGGCTCACGGACGGCGCGCCACCGATCATGCCCGACTAAGCTTCGGGCACTGTCCGCGAGGGAGTTCGGACCAGGTAGCGGATGTGACGCGGGGGGAGGCTGCTCGACGTGGTCGACGTTCTCGAATCGATCGATGCGGCGGCCCTCCGACGGTGGGCCTACCGCTGTGTCGATTCCTTGACCGCGCGGTGCGACGAGATCGATGCACTCAACGTATTCCCCATTCCCGACTCGGACACCGGCACCAATCTCATGTTCACCTTCCGTGCCGCGGTGGAGTCGATGCGCGCAGCCGGGCCCACTGCGGACGCCCGCGCCATCGGGCGGGCACTGGCCGTGGGGGCGGTCGCGGGCGCGCGGGGCAACTCGGGAGTGATCGTGTCGCAGTTGTTGCGCGCTGTTGCCGAGGCCTCAGCGGACGGCCCGCTCGACACGGTGTCGATCCAGGCGATGTTGCGACGCGCGAAAGTCCTGGTCGCAGCCGCAGTGAGCGTTCCCGTCGAGGGCACGATGCTCACCGTTCTGGACGCCGCCGATCGGGAGGCCTCCGCCCACGACGCCAACGTCGGCCTCTCGACGCTGGTGGTCGACATAGCCGAGGCCACCGCTCGGGCTGTCGACAGCACGACCGATCAACTCGCCGAACTCCGCGAGGCGGGAGTGGTGGACGCAGGCGCACTCGGTCTCTCGGTGATCATCGATGCCCTCGTGGAGGTGGTGATCGGCCGCACCCCGCCGCGCCGGCGTTACCGTCGCCCACACGAGCACGAACGCCGGGCGGTGACCGGTGCGTCGAACGTTTCGTCGGAGTGCGGTGGTGCACCCGAGAGTGTGTCGGGGTACGGGTCGAGTCGCCCTCTCGGGTACGAGGTGGTCTACGTCGTGCACGGCCCGAACGACGCGAGGGCGGCGGATCTTCGACGGGATCTGGCCGACATCGGAGATTCCGTCGTGGTCGCCGGTGACGGTTCCGGGGCATGGTCCGCGCATGTGCACACCACCGACCCCGGCAGTGCCGTCGATCTCGGCATCGCAGCCGGAGACGTTCGCGGAGTGCGCATCTCGTGTTTCGGATTCGCCGAGTTCGACGGGGCGGTGAGCCCCCGAGCGCACGACGGAGCAGCGTTGTCGGTGGGTCGCGATATTTTGGCGCTGGTTGCCGGTGA
This sequence comes from Rhodococcus sp. IEGM 1370, assembly GCF_033142325.1. Classification (NCBI taxonomy): domain Bacteria; kingdom Bacillati; phylum Actinomycetota; class Actinomycetes; order Mycobacteriales; family Nocardiaceae; genus Rhodococcus; species Rhodococcus sp. IEGM 1370. Next base: position 324,983 of record NZ_JAWLRY010000002.1, read on the forward strand.
GGGTGCCGCGGATCTCTACGTTCAGGAAGGCGCGACGGTGGTGCGGTGCGACGAGGCGATCGACTCCTCGGTGCTGCATCGTGCGATCGTCGGGATGAAGCACCGCGAGGTGTTGGTGTTGCCGAACGGCGCGTTGTCCGCGCAGGAACTGGTTGCCGTCGGCGCAGCTGCCCGAGCGGACGGCAAAGACGTGGTGATGTTGCCGTGTTCGGCCATGGTGCAGGGTTTGGCCGCGCTCGCGGTGCACGATGCAGCCAGGGCTGCGGTCGACGATGCATTCACGATGTCCGAGGCGGCGGCGGGCACGAGATGGGGATCTCTGCGTATCGCGCGGGAGCGATCGCTGACGTGGGTCGGCACGTGTGAGCCGGGCGACTGCATCGGGCTCGCGGGGCAGGAAGTGGTGATCGTCGCCGCCCGTCCGCTCGATGCGGGGTGTCGGTTGATCGATCAGCTCCTGGCGACGGGCGGGGAGATGGTGACAGTGCTCGTCGGTGCTCAGGCGTCGGAGGATTTCGGCGATCAGTTGGCCGAATACGTGGCGGGCGCACACCCCGGAGTCGACGTGGTGGTCTATACAGGTGGGCAGCCGGGGGATCTCGTGCAATTCGGAGTGGAATAGGGAATCTCGGACAATGGCAACGTTGGTGGACCGGCTCGATCACGTCCTCGGAGCCGCGGCGGCGACGCCGCTGGCCGACGTCTTCGGTATTCACACCGTCGAGGATCTGCTTCGGCACTATCCGCACCGCTACATGACGCACGGTTCGGAGCTGGGGGAGAAGGAGCCGCCCGAGGGCGAGCACATCACCATCGTCGCGACGGTCGAGTCCGCGACGCTGCGGTCGATGAAGAACCGCAACGGCCAGTTCCTCGCGGTGACACTCGCCGCCGACGGACAGCGCATCGAAGCCACCTTCTTCAGTCCGCACAAGCTCAAGCATGTGGTGGTGCCGGGTCGACGCGGGATGTTCTCCGGCAAGGTCAAGTACTTCGGCAAGCGGTGGAATCTCACGCACCCCAGCTACGTGATTCTCGGTGGCGACGACAACGACGGTGCCGTCGTGCCCGCAGGTCGAATCGTCGGCGGCGGCACCCTGGCCGGACTCGCTCGTGGCTCGGTCGATTCCTCCGGAGCGGTCGACATGTCGGTGTTCGATCGAGCATTCGTGCCCATCTACCCGGCCGCGAAGGACGTCGAGAGCTGGACGTTCATGCGCTGCGTGCGGCAGGTACTCGACCAACTCGACGCAGTGGTCGATCCGCTGCCCGAGTCGGTACGTGCGCAGCGCGGTCTCGTCGACATCGACACCGCACTGCGGTCGATCCATTTCCCGGACACCGCACAGGACAAGGACTCCGCGCGCGAGCGGCTCAAGTTCGACGAGGCGCTCGCCGTTCAACTCGTTCTCGCCGACCGCCGACGCGACGCATCCACCCGGGTGGCAGCGCGATGCCCACCGATCACCGACGGTATCGCGGCGGAGTTCGATCGGCGTCTGCCGTTCGAGTTGACGGCCGGTCAGCACCAGGTCGCGGCCGAGATCGCCCACGATCTGTCGGCACCACATCCGATGTCGCGGCTGCTGCAGGGTGAGGTCGGCTCGGGTAAGACGATCGTCGCGTTGCGGGCGATGCTGCAGGTCATCGACGCTGGACACCAGTGCGCGTTGCTGGCACCGACGGAGGTGCTCGCCTCCCAACATGCGCGCTCGATTCGCTCGATGCTCGGAAGCCTCGCAGCCGGTGGGGAACTCGGATCGCACGAGCTGGCGACCAAGGTCGCCTTGTTGACCGGCTCGATGTCCACTGCGGCCAAGCGGTCCGCGTTGCTCGATGCGGTCACCGGTGATGCAGGCATCGTGATCGGTACCCACGCCCTGATCGAGGACCGAGTAGAGTTCCTCGATCTCGCGATGGTCGTCGTCGACGAGCAGCACAGGTTCGGCGTCGAGCAACGAGATGCGTTGCGCGCGAAGGCTCGCGACAACACCAGTCCGCACTTGCTGGTGATGACCGCCACCCCTATCCCACGCACCATCGCGATGTCGACCCTCGGCGACCTCGAGACGTCGGTGCTCACAGAACTGCCCCGCGGCAGATCGCCCATCGTCAGCAACGTGGTGCCCGCCAGGAGCAAACCGGGCTGGGTCGATCGAGCGTGGCAGCGTATTCGCGAAGAAGTGGCAGCAGGTCGGCAGGCGTACGTGGTGTGCTCCCGCATCGGCGACGACGAGGACACCGAGACCGGGAAGAAGAGCGCTGCGAAGAAGAAGAGCGCGAGCGCGGAGGACGGCCCCGAGACGACTGCTGCGGTCGACCTGTACGAGACCCTCTCCACCGGACCGATGCACGATCTGCGCGTGGGGCTGCTGCACGGACGATTGTCGGGGGACGACAAGGACATCACCATGTCCGAGTTCAACTCCGGCGAGATAGACGTCCTGGTCTGCACCACGGTGGTCGAAGTGGGGGTGGACGTTCCCAACGCCACGGTCATGGTCATCATGGACGCGGACCGATTCGGCGTGAGCCAACTGCATCAGTTGCGAGGCCGAATCGGCCGAGGCGGGCACCAGGGCCTGTGCATCATGATCAGCTATCTCAGCCCCGCGGGCGGCTCCTTCGCCCGGCTCGAGGCGGTGGCAGCGACCAACGACGGCTTCGAGTTGGCCAAGCTGGATCTGGCCACTCGTCGCGAGGGCGACGTTCTCGGTGCCGCACAGTCGGGCACGGTCAGCGGGTTGCGACTGCTCTCGTTCATCGACGACGAGGACATCATCGCCGACGCGCAGGACTGCGCACGATCGCTGTTCGCGCGGGACCCGTCGCTGGCGAACGATCCCGGCATCGCGTCGATGATGCGGTCGGCCTGGAGATCGGATCGAGTCGACTACCTGCAGAAGTCCTGACGGGGCAGGAGTGGAGCCTGCAGGAACGACCGGGAACGATCAGGAACGGCCGTCGGGATGCACTGCACCGTTTCAGTGGGCCGATTCGACCAATTCGTCTCGAATGGTGAGATCAGTACACCTCGGTGGCTCACTCTGCCGGGTAAGTTGAGCCAATGTTCTCCAAAGTTTTGGTTGCCAACCGCGGCGAAATCGCCATCCGCGCCTTCCGCGCCTCCTACGAACTCGGGGCCTCGACCGTTGCGGTGTTCCCGTTCGAGGACCGGAACTCGGTGCACCGGACGAAGGCCGACGAGGCGTATCAGATCGGGGAGAAGGGTCATCCCGTTCGCGCGTATCTCTCGGTCGACGAGATCGTCGCCGCTGCCAAGCGCAGCGGTGCGGACGCGGTCTACCCCGGGTACGGATTCCTTTCCGAGAACCCGGATCTGGCCGCAGCGTGCGCCGAGGCCGGCATCACCTTCGTCGGCCCGTCCGCCGACGTGCTCGAACTGACCGGCAACAAGGCGCGGGCCATCGCGGCAGCCAAGGCCGCAGGACTGCCGGTGCTGGCGTCGTCGGAACCGTCGTCCGACGTGGACGAGCTGGTCGCGGCGTCCGAGACCATGACGTTCCCGTTGTTCGTCAAGGCGGTCGCCGGTGGCGGTGGTCGCGGGATGCGCCGGGTGGCCGAGCCCGAGCAGCTACGCGAATCCATCGAAGCTGCTGCGCGCGAGGCGGAATCGGCCTTCGGTGATCCGACGGTGTTCCTCGAGCAGGCCGTGATCGATCCTCGGCACATCGAGGTTCAGATCCTCGCCGACGGCCAGGGCAACGTGGTGCACCTGTTCGAGCGCGACTGCAGTGTGCAGCGTCGGCATCAGAAGGTCATCGAGCTCGCTCCGGCTCCCAATCTGCCCGAAGGATTGCGAGAGAAGATCTGCGCCGATGCCGTGGCGTTCGCGAAGCAGATCGAGTACTCGTGTGCCGGTACCGTCGAGTTCCTGCTCGACACCCGCGGCAATCACGTCTTCATCGAGATGAACCCTCGAATCCAGGTGGAGCACACCGTCACCGAAGAGGTGACCGATGTGGATCTGGTGCAGTCCCAGCTGCGGATCGCCTCGGGAGAGACGCTCGCGGATCTGGGTCTGCAGCAGGAGAACATCGTGTTGCGCGGTGCGGCGCTGCAGTGCCGCATCACCACCGAGGATCCGGCGAACGGATTCCGCCCGGACGTCGGACGCATCACGGCATACCGCACGCCCGGCGGTGCCGGAGTACGTCTCGACGGCGGAACCACGTTGGGTGCCGAGGTCGGGGCCTATTTCGACTCCATGCTCGTCAAGCTCACCTGCCGTGGCCGTGATTTCGACACCGCTGTGGCCCGTGCTCGACGAGCGTTGGCGGAGTTCAGGATTCGCGGTGTGGCCACGAACATTCCGTTCCTGCAAGCGGTTCTGGTCGATCCCGACTTCACGGCCGGTCGCGTCACCACCTCGTTCATCGAGGAGCGCCCCGAACTGCTCACCTCGCGATCCTCGGGCGACCGCGGCACGAAGATCCTCGCCTACCTCGCCGATGTGACGGTCAACAAGCCGCACGGTGAGCGTCCGTCTCCGGTGTACCCGCACGACAAGCTCCCCGCGGTCGACTTCGAGGCTCCGATTCCCGATGGTTCGAGGCAGCGTCTGCTGGCGCTCGGACCCGAGGGCTTCGCTCGCGATCTGCGGAACCAGAAGGCTCTCGGCGTCACCGACACCACGTTCCGTGACGCACATCAGTCGTTGCTGGCGACGCGAGTGCGGACGAGCGGACTGCTCGGCGTCGCCCCGTACGTGGCGCGCACGACGCCGCAGTTGCTCTCGATCGAGGCGTGGGGCGGTGCCACCTACGACGTGGCACTGCGATTCCTGCACGAGGATCCGTGGGAGCGACTGGCGAGCCTTCGAGAGGCCGTGCCCAACATCGCAATTCAGATGTTGCTGCGCGGCAGGAACACCGTCGGCTACACCCCGTATCCGGAGAAGGTGACCCGCAGCTTCGTTGCCGAGGCCACCGACACCGGCATCGACATCTTCCGAATCTTCGACGCGCTCAACAATGTCGATCAGATGCGTCCGGCCATCGATGCCGTGCGCGAGACCGGCACGGCGCTCGCCGAGGTGGCACTGAGCTACACCGGTGATCTGTCGAACCCGAACGAGAACCTCTACACCCTCGACTACTACCTGAAGTTGGCCGAGCAGATCGTCGACGCGGGCGCGCACGTGCTCGCGATCAAGGACATGGCAGGACTGCTTCGCGCACCTGCAGCCAAGACCCTGGTGACGGCGCTGCGCTCGAATTTCGATCTACCCGTGCACGTCCACACGCACGACACCCCCGGTGGGCAGCTCGCGACATACCTGGCGGCCTGGGAGGCCGGGGCGGACGCCGTCGACGGTGCCAGTGCGGCGATGGCAGGCACCACCAGTCAGCCCGCGTTGTCCGCGATCGTTGCGGCGGCGGCACACACCGAGCGCGACACCGGTCTGAATCTGCAGGCCGTCTGCGACCTGGAGCCGTACTGGGAAGCCGTGCGAAAGGTGTACGCGCCGTTCGAGTCCGGGCTGCCTGCACCGACGGGTCGCGTCTACACCCACGAGATTCCCGGTGGACAGCTCTCGAATCTACGGCAGCAGGCGATTTCGCTCGGGCTCGGTGATCGGTTCGAGACCGTCGAGGCCAATTACGCTGCAGCCGACCGTATGTTGGGCCGCCTGACCAAGGTGACCCCGAGCTCGAAGGTCGTCGGCGACCTGGCTCTGGCTCTGGTCGGTGCAGGCGCGTCCGCCGAGGAGTTCGCCGAGAACCCCGGTCGTTACGACATCCCCGATTCGGTGATCGGCTTCCTGCGCGGTGATCTGGGTACGCCCGCGGGCGGATGGCCGGAACCGTTGCGGACGAAGGCGCTGGAGGGGCGCGGTGAGGGCAAGCCGGTGACACCACTCACCGAGGAAGACGAGAAGAGCCTCGACGGAACGTCGGCTCAGCGCCGCGAGACTCTCAACCGTCTGCTGTTCCCCGGTCCCACAGCCGAACTCGCTGCTCATCGCGAGAAGTACGGCGATACGACGCGGCTGTCGGCCAATCAGTTCTTCTACGGCCTGCGGCAGGGCGAGGAGCATCGCGTGGCACTGGAGAAGGGCGTCGAACTGCTCATCGGTCTCGAGGCGATCTCCGACCCCGACGAGCGCGGTATGCGTACCGTGATGTGCATTCTCAACGGACAGTTGCGTCCTGTCTCGGTGCGTGACCGGTCCATCTCGAGTGAGGCACCCACTGTCGAGAAGGCAGACCGATCGAATTCCGGTCATATCCCGGCACCGTTCGCCGGTGTCGTGACGCTCTCCGTCGAAGAGGGACAGAAGATCTCGGCCGGTGACACCGTCGCCACGATCGAGGCCATGAAGATGGAGGCCGCGATCACCGCACCTCGCGGCGGCACCGTGACCCGTCTGGCGATCTCGGGCGTGCAGCAGGTGGAGGGCGGCGATCTGCTCGTCGTCATCGGTGGGGGGTCGACGGGCGAAGAGGCCGGCAGCGAATGACGCGGATCGTGGCGGGTGTCGCGGGCGGTCGACGTCTGTCGGTACCCGGCCAGGGCACCCGTCCCACCTCCGAGCGAGTGCGCGAGGCGCTGTTCAGCTCCCTGGAGAGTCGGATGGAACTGGGTGGTGCCGCGGTGCTGGATCTGTTCGCGGGATCGGGGGCACTGGGGCTCGAGGCACTCTCGCGCGGCGCGTCGTCGGCGGTGTTGGTCGAGTCGGACGCCCGAGCGGCAGCGGTGGTGCGAAAGAACATCGAATCCGTGGGTCTGCCCGGTGCGTCGGTCCGGTGTGCCCCGGTGGCCTCGGTACTGGCCGGGACAGCGGACGCGGCGTACGACCTGGTGTTGGCCGACCCGCCGTATGCGGTCACCGACACTGCCGTCGCCGGTCTGCTGGACAGGCTCGTCACCGGGGGATGGCTCACCCCCGACGCGGTCGTCGTCCTCGAGCGCTCGTCGCGGTCGCCGGAGACCCGATGGCCGACCGGACTCGTTCCGGAGAAGTCGAAGAAGTACGGCGAGAGTCGAATCGAGATCGCGGCACGCGCGTGACGGGCGCGCCCGGGATCGGCTGATAGGTTCGCGGGCATGACTGGCGCACTCTGCCCTGGATCCTTCGACCCGGTGACCAACGGTCACCTCGACATCTTCGAGCGCGCAGCGGCCGCCTTCGACGAGGTGGTGGTCACGGTGATGGTGAACAAGAGCAAGAAGGGCATGTTCAGCATCGACGAGCGGATCGAGATGCTCGAGGTCGCCACGGAGCATCTGCCCAACGTCAGAATCGGTTCGTGGTACGGCTTGTTGGTCGATTATGCTCGGCAAGAAGGCTTTTCGGCGATAGTCAAAGGTCTGCGCAGTGCCAACGACTTCGATTACGAGTTGCAGATGGCGCAGATGAACAGAACGTTGACCGGTGTGGACACGCTGTTTCTTCCGGCGAATCCTGCGCACAGCTTCCTGTCGAGTTCGTTGATCAAGGAGGTCGCGACCTTCGGGGGAGACGTCACCGGCATGCTGCCGCCGTTCGTTCAGGACCGACTGCTGGCCCGTATCGCCGAGCGGGCGGCAGACTAGTTCGAGGAGCGACACACCGGGCCGGTATAGCGCAGACGCGCGCGTCGGCGGGCAGACTGGGTAGCGCAGCACTGCGAGTGAAGACCGCGCAGTGGCAGATTCGACGATTGGGGTAACCGGTGTACCGCGTATTCGAGGCGCTCGACGAGCTCGTCGCCATTGTCGAGGAGGCGCGCGGCGTTCCGATGACTGCCGGGTGTGTCGTCCCTCGCGGCGACGTCCTGGAACTGCTCGACGACGTCCGAGACGCCATCCCCGGCGAGCTGGACGACGCCCAGGACGTACTGGACCATCGCGACAAGCTCGTCGGCGATGCCAGGGCCACCGCGGAGAAGACGGTGAGCACCGCTAATGCCGAGGCGCAGGACACCGTCGAGAACGCCAGGGATTCGGCCGATCGCATTCTTGCCGACGCCAAGGCTCAGGCGGATCGCATGGTGTCCGAGGCGTCGGCGCACGCCGACCAGCTCGTGGCCGATGCCGAGGCAGAAGCAGAGCGCACGGTGCTGGAAGGCCAGCGTGAGTACGAGGCACTGACCGTTCGCGCCCGCACCGAAGCCGATCGGATGATCGAGTCCGGTACGGCGTCGTACGAGCGGTCGGTCGCAGACGGCACCGCCGAACAGAACCGTCTCGTGTCGGAAACCGAGGTCGTTCAGGCGGCCCACGCCGAGTCGGCTCGGGTGATCGACAGCGCGCACGCCGAATCGGATCGGATGCGCAGCGAGTGCGACGTCTACGTCGACACCAAGCTGGCAGAGTTCGAGGAGTTCCTCAGCGGCACCATCCGTTCGGTCGGCCGTGGGCGTCAGCAACTGCGAACCGGCTCGGGTGTACCGGAATACGGCAGCGAGCCGTACGGCGAATCGGCGTACGGAAGCCCGGAGCAGGGGCGTCGCAGCCGCCACTGAACGGCAGCAATTTGCCCTCGTATGCGTGTATGCGTATCGTTGTGGGGTTGCTTACCGACAGTAGGCATACCGACAGTAAGGAAGATCAGCCGTGCCCCCGCCCAAGAGAACGACCCGTCCGGAATTGGACGACGGATTCGTTCTGGACATTCTCAACCTCGGTCGTCGACCCGGGTCGACGAAGGCCATCGAGCGGACGGTTCCGGCTCCTTCCCGAATCGGCCTCGATGCCATTGCCATCGAAGCCGGTGTACCGGTCTCGCTCGATCTGCAGTTGCAGGCGGTCTCGGAGGGCGTTCTCGTCACCGGCTCCGTACGAGCAGCCACGGCCGGAGAGTGCACACGGTGCCTCGACCCGGTCAGTGGCAACGTCGACGTCTACCTGACCGAGTTGTTCGCTTACCCGAACAGCATCACCGAGGAGACCACCGATGCGGACGAGATTCACCGCATCGCCGACGACCTGATAGACCTCGAACCCGTCATCGTCGACGCGGTCGGTCTGGAGCTTCCACTCCACCCCGTCTGCAGTGACGAGTGCGAGGGATTGTGCCCAGAATGCGGCGTTCGCCTGGCGATTGCTGAATCCGGCCACTCTCACGATACAATTGATCCTCGCTGGGCTGGTCTTGCAGCCAAATTTGGCGTGGATCCAGAACCGAGCACAGAACTTGTGAACAACGAAGCCGAGGAGAAGTAAGTGGCTGTCCCGAAGCGCAAAATGTCGCGTTCCAACACGAGGTCGCGTCGTGCACAGTGGAAAACCACTGCGCCCACCCTCGTGACGTGCCCCAACCGCGGTTGTGGCGAGAAGACTCTGCCCCACATCGCGTGCCCCTCGTGCGGCACCTACAAGGGCCGCCAGGTCGTCGCAGCGGTCTGATCTCCGCTTACGTGACACACGAAGTAGTGGATCGGCACAACAGCGGTTCACAGAAGAATAGCTCCACTGCCGCCAGCGGCGGGGACGACCGAGAGTCGCTCCTCGCCGCTATCGGTGTCTCTCTGTCGGAACCGTTGTTGGCTTTGGCTCTGACGCACCGATCGTTCGCGTACGAGCACGGTGGTCTGCCCACCAACGAGCGTCTCGAGTTCCTGGGGGACTCCGTCCTCGGTCTTGCTGTGACCGAGCATCTCTACGCGGTGCACCCTGCGAAGTCCGAAGGTCAACTGGCCAAGATCAGGGCGAGCGTGGTCAACATGCATGCCCTGGCCGAGGTCGCGCGTGGACTCGGCGACGGCGGCCTGGGTCGCCACCTGCTGTTGGGCAAAGGTGAGGAGCAGACCGGTGGACGCGACAAGCCGAGCATCCTGGCCGACGGCATGGAGTCGTTGCTCGGTGCAATCCACCTGCAGCACGGCATCGACGTTGCGCGCACCGTCGTTTTGACGTTGTTCGCAGGCCTCCTCGATCGGGCTCCCAAGCTCGGTGCAGGACTGGATTGGAAGACGAGCCTGCAAGAATTGACCGCCGAACGTGCACTCGGCGTTCCCGCGTACGAAATCTCGTCCACCGGGCCCGATCACGACAAGGAATTCACCGCGACCGTGCTGGTCGGTGGATTCCCCCGCGGCGTCGGTATCGGCCGATCGAAGAAGGAAGCCGAACAGAAGGCTGCCAGTCTGGCTTGGAATGCGTTGTCGGACAACGACACTGCGATTCCGGCCGAGTCGGCCCCAGACCCTTCCTGATGCCGGAACTACCCGAGGTCGAGGTCGTCAGACTCGGTCTGGAATCTCATGTCGTCGGCAAAACGATGCGGTCGGTGGAGGTATTGCACCCCCGCGCCGTGCGGCGTCACGATCTCGGTGGTCTCGATCTGATCGGCCAGTTGCGCGGTCAACGCATCTCCTCCGCTCGACGGCGCGGAAAATACCTCTGGCTGGTGATGGAACCCGGCGATTTCGCGACCGTCGTGCACCTGGGTATGAGCGGGCAGATGCTGGTGCAGCCGCCGTCCGCCCCGGACGAGAAGCACCTGCGGATTCGTGCTCGACTCGACGACGGCACCGATCTGCGCTTCGTGGATCAGCGCACGTTCGGCGGCTGGGCACTCGCCCCGATCGTCACCGTGGACGGCACAGAGGTACCCGAACCGGTCGCACACATTGCCCGCGACCCGATCGATCCACTGTTCGACGCCGAATCGGTGGTGAACGTGTTGCGCGGCAAGCACACCGAGATCAAGCGGGCACTCCTCGATCAGACCGTGCTGTCGGGCGTGGGCAACATCTATGCCGACGAGGCGCTGTGGCGTGCGAAGATCCACGGCAATCGAATCGCGGAGACTTTGACACGGCCGGCGCTGCGGCGCCTTCTCACCGCGGTGCACGCGGTGATGGGCGAGGCCTTGGCACAGGGCGGAACCTCGTTCGACGCGCTGTACGTGAACGTCAACGGTCAATCCGGCTACTTCGATCGATCCCTCGACGCCTACGGGCAGGAGGGCCTGCCCTGCTCGCGATGCGGAGCCCCGATCAGACGCGAGAAGTTCATGAACCGCTCGTCGTTCAGCTGCCCCACGTGCCAGCCGCGACCCCGACACGTGCGTGGCTGACAGGGAACAAATTGTTCCGCAGGCTCCACTCCTGAACCGCCCGCCTAGTATTTCGGTCATGGCAGAACAGAGCACGCCGACCAACCTCTGGGTCGAGCGCACAGGCACACGTCGTTACACCGGCCGCAGCTCGCGAGGAGCAGAAGTACTCATCGGGTCCGAGTCGGTCGACGGCGTCTTCACCCCCGGCGAGCTGCTCAAGATCGCCCTCGCAGCGTGCACCGGGATGAGCTCGGACCTACCGCTTTCGCGTCGACTGGGAGACGACTACTCCGCCACCGTCGAGGTGTCGGGTACCGCAGATCGGGAGAACGAGCTGTACCCGGAACTGAACGAAATTCTTCGGGTCGACCTCAGCGAGATGGACCCCGAGGCACAGGAGCGTCTGCTCACGGTCGTCCAGCGCGCCATCGACAAGGTGTGCACGGTAGGCCGGACCCTGAAGGCCGGCACGACTGTCACCCTGGACATCGACGTGGACGCCTGATGAAGGTCGGGGCAGCCGTGGTCGTCACGGGTCTGCTCCTCGGCGCGGCGACCGCCCTGGCTCCCACCGCGGAGGCGTCGAGCACCTGCAGTGCGTGGTCGGTGAGCACGGTGGCGTCGGGATTCGGGATGCTCGAGAATCTGGAGTTCGAAGGCCGCGGTTCGATGATCGTCTCCGAGACCTCTCCCATTGGGCCCGGCGCTCTGCGTACCGTGGCTCCGAACGGTGACCGGGGCACACTCGTTGCCGACGTCGATTCTCCGGGCGGACTGGTCACCGACGGTGACACGCTGTACTTCACGACCGGAAACAGCGCTGTCGCAGGGCTTTTCGATACGCGAACCGGCACCGTCGACACGATCGATCTCGGTACCGGGGTTCGGTCCACGTACGCGTCGGGTCTGGCGATGCCCAACGGTCTGACGCGATCGGAGGCCGGCGATCTGTTCACCACCCGGAACCTGGGTGCCGCTGCAGGACTGACCCGGATCGCGACCGATCGCACCGTGTCGACGGTACGTACGGACGTGGGAACGGCCAACGGAATCGGCATCGGCGGCGGAAAGATGTACGTGGCCAACATGTTCGATCTCGAGACGACGCTCACCGTGCTCGACGAGAACAATCCGTCCGGACCCTCCGAGCGCATTCGCATCGACGGCGTCGGACCGCTCACGATGTCGGACGACCTGACCGTCGGCGACGACGGAACGGTCTATCTCGCACAGAATCTCGCCGGCAGGGTAGTTCGTATCGATCCCGAATCCGGAGCGTCCTGCGTGATAGCCACCGGTGTTTCGCTGACCTCGTCGGTAGCCTTCGGCGGGGTCGGATTCGACGAGACGGCTTTGTACGCCACCAGTTTCGACGGAACCGTCCGGAAGTTGGCTCGCTCGTGAGCGAGGAACGGCTGACGGCGTGGGTGCACGGGCTCGTTCAGGGCGTCGGGTTCCGGTGGTGGACGCGCTCGCGCGCCCTCGAACTCGGACTGGTCGGTCACGCGACCAACCAGGCGGACGGACGGGTCCTGGTGATAGCGGAGGGCCCACGTGAGCGTCTCGAGGCGCTGCTGGCCTTGCTCCGAGGCGATCGGACGCCGGGCACGGTCACGCTCGTCGTGGAGAGTTGGGACACCGCCCGCGGAGATCTGACGGGCTTCGTCGAACGCTGATCGCCCGTTGCGGACGGCTCGGCGCACATCGCTCCGTACTACCGGTAAAGTACGGACGCTATGTATCTCAAGAGTCTGACGCTGAAGGGCTTCAAGTCCTTTGCTTCGGCGACGACTCTGCGTTTCGAGCCGGGAATCACCTGTGTCGTCGGCCCCAACGGCTCGGGTAAATCCAATGTCGTGGATGCCCTGACCTGGGTGATGGGTGAACAGGGTGCCAAGGCGTTGCGCGGCGGGAAGATGGAAGATGTCATCTTCGCGGGCACCTCGGGGCGGGCCCCGCTGGGCCGCGCAGAGGTCACTCTGACGATCGACAATTCGGATGGCGCACTTCCGATCGATTACTCCGAGGTCTCCATCACTCGGCGTATGTTCCGCGACGGCGCGGGCGAGTACGAGATCAACGGCAGTTCGTGCCGTTTGATGGACGTCCAGGAACTGCTCAGCGACTCCGGTATCGGCCGCGAGATGCACGTGATCGTGGGGCAGGGTCGGCTCGCAGCGATCCTGGAATCGCGGCCCGAGGACCGGCGAGCCTTCATCGAAGAAGCAGCCGGGGTACTCAAGCACCGCAAGCGCAAGGAAAAGGCCGTCCGCAAGCTCGACGCGATGCAGGCCAACCTGGCGCGGTTGACCGACCTGACGACCGAATTGCGCCGCCAACTCAAGCCTCTCGGCAGGCAGGCCGAGGTTGCGCGCCGCGCGCAGACCGTCCAGGCCGACCTACGCGATGCCCGATTGCGACTGGTGGCCGACGATCTGGTGGCCAGGCGCGAGGAATTCGCGAACCAGACCCAGGACGAGGAAGCGGCACGCGAGCAGTACGCGATGGTGCAGGACGCCCTCGAAGCCGGCTCGGTGGCACTCGGCGAACACGAGCAGGCCGTCGCCCGGCTGACCCCCAGTGCCGAAGCGGCCGGGCAGACGTGGTTCCGCCTGTCGGCCCTGGCCGAGCGCGTCAACGCGACGGTGCGCATCGCACACGAACGGGCTCGGCATCTCGACGCCGTTCGATCCACCGGTCGAGGGCAGGACCCGGACGAGCTCGAAGCGCAGGCCGAGCGGGTCGCCGAAGAAGAGATGGAACTCGTCGAAGCAGTCGAGATGGCACGTGAAACCCTCGAGGCGGCACGCGAGCAGCTGGCCGAGCGCGAAGCTGCCGCTGCGGCCGCCGAGCGCGCCCACCTCGCCGCTGTACGCGCGGTGGCCGACCGGCGCGAAGGGTTCGCTCGCCTGTCCGGCCGAGTCGACACCTTCCGAACCAAGGTCGAGTCGATCGACTCGGAGGTGGCGCGCTTGTCGGTGGCCATCGACGAGGCCCGAGAGCGCGGCGAATCGGCTCAGCGTGAGTTCGAGAGCGTGCAGGATCAGATCGGCACGCTCGACGCGAGTGAACTGAGCCTCGACACCCATTACGAACGCGCCGTTGCCGCGCTGCGACATGCCGACGCCCGAGTGACGGAGCTGCAGGCAGAAGAACGCATCGCGGGCAAGAGGGTCGCGTCGTTCGAGGCCAGGATCGAGGCGCTCACGATGGGCCTCGAACGCAAGGACGGTGCCGGGTGGCTGGTGGAGAATCAGCAGGACGGCCTGTCCGGCCTGCTCGCCGGCCATCTCACGGTCGAGCCTGGATACGAGGTCGCGGTGGCAGTGGCCATGGGTCCGGCCGCCGATGCCGCACACGCCGAATCGTTCGACGCCGCGCGGGATGCCGTGCTGGCGCTGCGTGCGGCCGACGGCGGGCGCGCGTCCATCGTGTACGGCAGTGTCGCTGCAGCGCAGTCGTTTTCACGTCCGGAACTGCCGGACGGCGCTCGATGGGTGCTGGACCTGATCGAGTATCCGGACCGGTTGGCCGGAGCCATGGCGGCCCTGCTCGACGGTGTGGTCGCCGTCGAATCGCTCGACGCTGCACACCGTCTCGTCTCCGATTCCGGTGATCTGCGTGCGGTCACCAAGGACGGCGACGTCGTCGAACCCGGCTGGGTCACCGGCGGCTCGGATCGTCGTCCGAGCACACTCGAGGTGCAGTCGGCCATCGACACGTCCACCGTGGAGTTGGCGGCGGCAGTCCGCCGCGCGGAGGAACTCGACGCAGCGCTGTCGGGAGCGTTGGACGAACAACGGGACCGGCGCGAATCGGCCGAGCAAGCGCTCGCGGCGCTCAACGAATCCGATGCTGCCATGGCAGCGGTGTACGAGCAGTTGGGCCGATTGGGTCAACTGGCGCGTTCGGCGCATGCCGAGTCGGCGCGATTGACGACGCAGCGTAGCTCTGCCGAGGCCAGCCGGGAGGAAGCGATTGCGCGGCTGGCCGAGCTCGAGGAAAGTCTGCGGACGGCCGAGGACGAGCAGTCGGGTTTCGCGGGAGACGGCGAGAGCAGTGACGCAGCGACCACGATGGAACGGGAGATGGCGGCAGCGGCACTGACCGAAGTGCGTGCCGTCGAGGTCGAAGCTCGGTTGAACGTGCGTACCGCCGAAGAGCGCGCACAGTCCGTGCGCGGCAAGGCGGATTCGCTTCGACGGGCGGCGCGAGCCGAGCGTGAGGCCAGGGCGCGAGCCGAGCGTGAGAGCGCGGCGCGTCGGCATGCGGCCGCAGTGGCGGCGGCGGTCGGAGAATCCGGCGAGGAAGTCGCCGCGCGGTTGGCCACGGTCGTGGCAGCCGCTGCACGGAGGCGCGACGAGCTTTCAGCCGAACGTGCAACGCGCACAATCGAACTCGACAAGGTGAAGGAGCAGGTTCGAGCCCTGCAGGGGCAGCTGGCGTCGATCACCGACGCCGTGCACCGGGACGAGGTGGCCCGCGCCCAGGCCGCGCTGCGGATCGAACAACTCGAGACGACGATTCTCGAGCAACACGGCATCGGCCTCGACGATCTGGTGGCCGAGTACGGGCCCGATGTGCCCCTGCCACCCACCGAACTCGAGATGGCCGAGTACGAGGCGGCCAAGGAGCGGGGCGAGCAGGTGGTGGCACCGGCCCCGATGCCGTTCGACCGCGCCACTCAGGAGCAGCGCGCCAAACGCGCCGAGCGTGACCTCGCGACACTCGGCAAGGTGAACCCGCTCGCTCTCGAGGAGTTCGCCGCCCTCGAGGAACGCTACAACTTCCTGTCCACCCAGCTCGAAGACGTCAAGTCCGCGCGCAAGGACCTGCTCGGCGTGGTCGCCGACGTCGACGAACGGATTCTGCAGGTCTTCACGGAGGCCTGGCTCGACGTCGAACGAGAATTCACCGGGGTGTTCGCCAAGCTTTTCCCCGGCGGCGAAGGACGACTGATCCTGACCGACCCGTCGGACATGCTCACAACCGGAATCGAGGTCGAGGCCCGCCCACCCGGCAAGAAGGTCAAGCGGCTCTCGCTGCTCTCCGGTGGCGAGAAATCGCTGACCGCGGTGGCCATGCTGGTGGCCATCTTCCGCGCTCGACCGTCACCGTTCTACGTCATGGACGAGGTCGAGGCAGCACTGGACGACACCAACCTGCGTCGACTGATCGGACTGTTCGAGCAGCTCCGCGAGAAGTCGCAGTTGATCGTCATCACGCACCAGAAACCGACGATGGAAGTGGCCGACGCGCTGTACGGCGTCAGCATGCGCGGCGACGGAATCACCACGGTCATCTCGCAGCGGTTGAACCGAGAACGCGTCGCAGTGGACGCAGTACAGCCGGACCCGACCGAGCCGGATGCGGTCGCTGAATCCGACACCGTCTCCTGAGCAGCGTCCTCCGTGGCTACTGCTTCGGGTAGAGCTGTTCGGCGTAGGACGGACCGTAGTACTCCCGCAGTTCCTCCACCGTTTCGGGAGCCTGAGGAATCAACGCTTTCGTCAGCGTCGCGACGTCGGGGATGGCGTCGGCATCCCAGGTCTCGGGCTGCCACAGCTTTGACCGCATGAACGCCTTCGCGCAGTGATGGAACACCTGCTCGATGTCGACGACCAGACACATGATCGGGCGGTGGCCCTTGACCTGCAGTTCGTCGAAGAACGGGGCGTCGGTGACCAGGGAAGCGCGACCGTTGACGCGGAGGGTGTCACCGCGACCGGGGACGAAGAAGTTCAGCCCGACGAACGGGTTCTCGACGATGTTGCGATAGCCGTCCATCCGGCGGTTGCCCGGCCGTTCGGCGAGAGCGATCGTGGCGTCGTCGAGGACGTGCACCAGGCTCCCGGGCGGATCACCCTTGGGCGAAACGTCGCATCGCCCGCTCGCGTCCGAGGTCCCGATGAGGCAGAACGGTGAGGCAGCGAGCCACTGCACGTCCAGAGGGTGCAGCGTGCGCCGGTCCTTGTTGGCGGCTCGGAAGCTCGGCTCTCCGAACATCTCGGTCAGTTCGGCGGCGTCGCGCACCGTGGTCCACTCCATGACCGTGAATGTTATCGACACGGACTTGCGGGCGGGAAGCGCATTTTCGCGGTCGGTGCACCACCGGTGACGAACGGACGCGATCGCCTGAGAGGATGTTCCACGTGAGTAACCAAGCGTGGATCATCGTCGCGGCGATCGCTGCCGTCCTGCTCGTCGTCCTCGTCGTCGGGCTGGTTCTCTCCCGTCGCCGGAGAGTGTCCCTCAAGTCGGACGAGGCAGCGCGAATCGAGGGCGCGGCCACCAAGGACAAATCCGGTGGGTACACCGCGGGCAGCGGCTTCTCGTTCAGTCAGGGAACGGCGACAGCCGAGCCTGTTGCCCCGAAGGCCCCCGAGCCCGAGCCGAAGCCGGTCGTGCCGAAGCCTGCCGAGCCGAAGCCGGTCGAGAACATCCCCGTCGAGTCCACGCCGGTCGAGCGGCCGCCGGTGGTACCCACGCCTGAACCGGTCGAATCGGAGACCGTCTGGATCGAACCGGAGGTGTCCGAGCCGGAGGCCCCGGCAACCGATGCCACCGTCGAAGATCCCGTTGCGCCCGAGCGGTCGGTGGCCGACACCGTTGCTCCCGCGCCTCGCCGCTTGGACACCATCGAACCGACCGAGGGACGACTCGACCGTCTCCGTGGCCGGCTGGCACGATCTCAGTCGGCCGTGGGCAAGAGCCTGCT
The DNA here is from genome assembly GCF_033142325.1 of Rhodococcus sp. IEGM 1370. Classification (NCBI taxonomy): domain Bacteria; kingdom Bacillati; phylum Actinomycetota; class Actinomycetes; order Mycobacteriales; family Nocardiaceae; genus Rhodococcus; species Rhodococcus sp. IEGM 1370. The sequence continues at coordinate 342,712 of NZ_JAWLRY010000002.1, forward strand.
CGGCCTTCTCGGCGGCGGCGATCTGGACGAGGACTCGTGGGAAGAGGTCGAGGACACCCTCCTGATCGCCGATATAGGTTCTGCCACCACCGCGGAGATCATGCGGACGCTGCGTGAGCAGATGGCGGCGCGCAGTATTCGCACCGAAGCCGACGCCAGGGCTCTGCTGCGCGAGATCCTCGTGGCGCAGCTGCACCCCGAGTTCGATCGTTCGATTCGCGCGCTGCCGCACGACGGCGCGCCCGCGGTGTTGCTGGTGGTGGGGGTCAACGGAACCGGCAAGACCACGACTACCGGCAAACTGGCTCGCGTGCTGGTCGCGGACGGGCGGCGGGTGTTGCTCGGTGCCGCCGACACGTTCCGCGCAGCTGCGGCCGATCAGCTGCAGACCTGGGCCGAGCGAGTGGGTGCAGAGGTGGTTCGCGGCAAGGAGGCCGCGGATCCGGCCGCTGTCGCGTTCGACGCGGTGAGCAAGGGGATCGAGAACGGTGTCGATGTGGTTCTGATCGACACAGCGGGACGATTGCACACCAAATCGGGTCTGATGGACGAACTGAGCAAGGTCAAGCGAGTCGTCGAGAAGCGGGCCCACGTGGACGACGTTCTGCTCGTTCTCGACGCAACCGTGGGCCAGAACGGACTGACGCAGGCCCGTGTCTTCGCCGAGATCGTGAACATCACGGGAGTCGTGCTGACCAAGCTCGACGGAACCGCGAAGGGTGGCATCGTTTTTCAGGTGCAGCGTGAACTCGGAGTGCCCGTCAAGCTCGTCGGTCTCGGCGAGGGTGCCGACGATCTGGCACCGTTCGAGCCGGGTGCCTTCGTCGACGCGTTGCTGGGCTGATCTCGACTCGGGGGTAGTTCCCGAACCGGGGCAAAAGCACAAACGCCAGCACGAAACCTTTTTGCAACAGAATTCGGTCATGCGTTCACATGCCCGAAACACCCGAGTGTCACGGATGAAACTTCGTGAAACCACTCTTCTTGCGTAACGGCGCGCCAACCGGTGTGCAGGAGAATGGAGGGTGTACGTGAGTCCCGAGGATATGTTGGCCAACTCCGGCAACGCCGCGTGGATGCTGATGGCAGCATCGCTGGTACTGCTGATGACGCCGGGCTTGGCGTTCTTCTACGGCGGTATGTCGCAGTCGAAGTCCGTGTTGAACATGATGATGATGTCGTTCGGAGCAATGGCCGTCGTCTCGATCATCTACTTCCTGTGGGGATGGTCGATGTCCTACGGAACCCAGGACATCGGCGGTGTCTTCGCCAACCCGTTCGAGTTCTTCGGACTCAAGGATTCGATCACCGATGCCGACGGTAACTACATCGCCGGCGCATGGGGCTACGCCAACGTCATCGACGTGGCATTCCAGGTCACCTTCGCCATCATCACGGTCGCACTGATCAGCGGCTCGATCGCCGGTCGCGTCAAGTACGGCACCTGGCTCGCCTTCGCCGGCATCTGGGTCACCCTCGCGTACTTCCCGCTGGCCCACATGGTCTGGGGCGGCGGACTGCTCTCCGGATCCGAGAACGGTCTGGCGGCGATGATCTTCGGAACCACCGACGACGGTGAGGGCGGGCTCGTAGCCAACGTCGCTCCGATCGACTTCGCCGGTGGCACGGTCGTGCACATCAACGCCGGTATCGCCGGCCTGATTCTGGCGATCATCATCGGCAAGCGCGCAGGCTTCGGCAAGGTCGCCTACCGCCCGCACAACCTTCCGTTCGTCATGCTCGGCGCAGCACTGCTGTGGTTCGGCTGGTTCGGATTCAACGCAGGATCCGCCTTCGCCGCCGACGGCATCGCCGGCGTGGCCTGGGTCAACACCACCGCCGCCACGGCAGCGGCGATCGTGGGCTGGCTCATCACCGAGCGTATCCGCGACGGTCATGCCACCAGCCTCGGCGCTGCCTCGGGCATCGTCGCCGGTCTGGTCGCCATCACTCCGGCCGCAGGCGCACTGACGCCGGTCGGTGCCATGATCCTCGGCGTCATCGCCGGTGTGCTCTCCGCACTCGCTGTCGGACTGAAGTTCAAATTCGGCTACGACGACTCGCTCGACGTCGTGGGCGTTCACCTCGTCGCAGGACTCTGGGGAACGATCGGAATCGGCTTCCTCGCATCCGAGACCGGCCTGTTCTACGGCGGCGACTACAAGCAGCTCGTCGTGCAGATCGTCATCGCACTGTTCGCGCTGGTCTTCACCGCCATTGTCACCGCGGTCATCGCGTTCGCGCTCAAGCCCCTCGGCTGGCGCGTCTCCGACGAAGAAGAGGCGAACGGCATCGACGAAGCCGAGCACGCTGAGACTGCATATGATTTCGCCTGACAAGGTAGAGATAGACGTGAACGCTGCACCGTACGACAACGGGCACTCGAGGTCTTGTGAAGGGAAGCAAAAATGAAGCTGATCACGGCAATCGTCAAACCGTTCACCCTGGAGGACGTCAAGACGGGGCTGGAGCAGGCCGGCGTACTCGGAATGACAGTCAGTGAAGTTCAGGGATACGGCCGCCAGAAGGGCCACACCGAGGTGTACCGAGGTGCGGAGTACTCCGTCGACTTCGTCCCGAAGGTCCGTGTCGAGGTAGTCGTCGACGACGCCGCTGTGGAGAAGGTCGTCGAGGTCATCGTCGAGGCTGCACGCACCGGCAAGATCGGTGACGGCAAGGTCTGGGTTTCCCCGGTCGACTCGGTCATTCGAGTCCGCACCGGAGAACGTGGCGCTGATGCACTCTGACCCCAAAGGGTCTCGGGCCGTGGGCCCCGGTTCTGGCGCGAAAGCGTCAGGATCGGGGCCTTCGGTCTCCATGGGCTCCGCATCGAAGGGCACGAGCGATGCTGCAGCAGATCTCGCTCGGGCCAGAAAACAATTGCTCGACGGCGGAACACGCAATCGTCGACTCGATGCACCCTCGCTTCGGCAGGCTCTGGTCGATCTCCACGAGTTCTGGCTGACCACCAAAGGTGCCGAGCTCGGGATCAAACCGGACTCCGGTTTCGCGATCGTCGCCGTGGGCGGTCTTGCTCGACGCGAACTGCTGCCGTATTCGGATCTGGACCTGATACTGCTGCACGACGATCTCGAACCACGCATCGTCTCCGATGTCGCCGACAAGCTCTGGTACCCGTTGTGGGACGCACACATCAAGCTCGACCACAGCGTGCGAACGGTGCCACAGGCGCTGCAGGTCGCCGCAGCCGACATGACGGCATCTCTCGGAATGCTCGAGGCGCGGCACATCGCCGGCGACGTCGAATTGAGCAACCTCCTCATCGGCGGCGTACGTCGCCAGTGGCGCAACGGTATTCGAGGGCGCTTCGACGAGCTGATCGAGCAGACCCGCGGGCGGTGGTCGCGCAGCGGTGAGATTGCACACCGCGCCGAACCCGATCTCAAGAGCGGCCGCGGAGGGCTGCGTGATGTTCAGTTGCTCGACGCCCTCTCCATCGCACAATTGACCGACGGCATGCCCGGTCTCGGACCCGAATCGCCCGGTGGCGGTTTGGCTTTCGCACACGGACGTCTGTTGGACGTGCGCACCGAACTGCACCGCGTCGCCGGTCGGGCACGGGATCAACTGCGCGCCCAGGACGCCGACGAGATCGGTGCCGCGCTGCGGATCGGTGACCGCTTCGATCTCGCTCGCGTACTGAGTGATTCGGCCCGCACCATCAGCTACTCGGTCGACGTCGGACTGCGCACTGCCGGCAATTCGCTTCCTCGAAAGGGTCTTTCACGCCTCCGTCGAGTTCCGGTCCGGCGGCCGCTCGACGAGGGGGTCGTCGAACATGCCGGCGAAGTCGTTCTCGCCCGCGACGCTCGACCCAACAAGGACCCCGGCCTGATCATGCGCGTCGCCGCCGCCTCGGCGCAGACCGGAATGCCGATGTCGGCCTCGACCCTGAACCGACTGTCCGACAGTGCTCCCGAGCTCCGCGAGCCCTGGCCGAAGGAAGCCCTCAACGATCTGCTCGTGTTGCTCGGATCGGGTCGCAAAGCCATCGCGGCGATCGAAGCTCTCGATCGAACCGGTCTGTGGGGCAGGCTCATTCCGGAATGGGGTGCGGTCCGCGATCTGCCGCCACGAGATGCCGTGCACACGTGGACAGTCGATCGGCACCTGGTCGAAACTGCCGCCTACGCAAGCGCATTGACCACCCGAGTTGCGCGTCCGGACCTGTTGGTGCTCGGCGCGCTGATCCACGACATCGGCAAAGGACGCGGCGGCGACCACAGCGTCGTCGGAGCCGATCTGGCCATCCAGATCGGCAACAGGCTCGGACTGTGGCCGTCCGACGTGGCACTGCTGACGTCGATGGTGAGGTACCACCTGCTGCTGCCGGAGACCGCCACCAGACGCGACCTCGACGACCCGGCAACCGTGCAAGCCGTCGTCGACGCACTCGGTGCCGACACCATCCTGCTCGAGCTGCTCCACGCACTGGCCGAGGCGGATTCGCTCGCCACCGGACCGGGGGTGTGGGGCGATTGGAAGGCCTCGCTCATCCGCGAGCTCGTGCGCCGTTGCCGATTGGTGATGGCGGGGGAGAGTCTGCCCTCTCCGGATCCACTCGACCCTGCGCACGTCGAACTCGCATCGCGGGGAGGCGTCCATGTCGACATCGCGCCGACCGACGGGCTGCACACCTTCGTCGTCACCGTCATCGCCCCCGACACGCCCGGGCTGCTCTCCGACGCCGCGGGAGTTCTCGCACTGCATTCGCTTCGCGTTCTTTCGGCCTCCCTCGGAAGTCACGAGGGATCGGCGATCAACTCGTTCGACGTCGCGCCGCTCTTCGGATCCCCGCCACAGGCCGGTCTCCTGCGGCAGGAAATCATCCGAGCCCAGGCCGGCGAACTCGACCTCGTCGCCGTGCTCGACGCCAAGGAACGCGACGCCAGAGCCGAAACCGTCGAGGACGATTCCGAGGATTCTGCAGTCCCGGTTCTCTACGCCCAAGCCCCGCCTCGGGTGCTGTGGTTCGACGACAACGAACCGGGTCAGGTGGTGCTCGAGCTACGAGCAGAGGACCGGCTCGGTCTGCTCTGCCGACTGGCCAGTGCGATCGAACAGCAAGGATCGGACATCCGGTGGGCCCGCGTCTCGACCCTGGGTAGCTCGGTGGTCGACTCCTTCTGCATCGACCTTGCGGGAGCCGACAGCAGGGCGGTTCGCGAGGACCTCGAGCGCGCGATCCTCGCGGTGGTACCTGCCCCGGAACCACCCAAGCCCCCGGAAAAGCCCGAAGGCACCTGACCGCGGGTCGGAATGCGAGAGCAGACCGACTCGCGCTGGTGACTATTCACGAACTTCCGGCCACCGGGCCTGCCGCCGATGCCGATTTGTTACATTCGTCCCAGACGCAGAAACGACACTCTCGACCGTTCGAGCGACCTCCACACTGCTCGAACCACGTCGTTCCTGCAGGCTCCACACTGCTCGAACCACGTCGTTCCTGCAGGCTCCACTCCTGATCTTTCGAGAGGCACCAACTGTGGGATCCCACCGACGGTCGACCGTCCACACACCGACCGACATCGCGGCACGTCCGACGAGTGGCAGACACCGCGCCGTACAGGACACACCCGACCTCGGTCGACGGGCGGCAACCATCGTCGCCGCGACGGGCGCGATCGTCGTCGGTGCCACGACGATGGGTGCCGGTACCGCAGGTGCCGCGCCGATCCCCGAGCCACCCGCAGCAGGACTGCCGTTCGCCGTACCGGAGGGTCTGCTGCCCGCGGGATTCGAGCTGCCCCAGTTCGAACTCCCGCAGTTCCTTCCCCCACAGTTCGCGCCACCGCCCGCACCGTCGCAGCCGGCACCGCCCGAGGCCGCGCCTACCGCACCCGCGCCTGCTGCGGAACCGGCACCGGCACCGGCTCCGACCGCGGACCCCCTGGCTTCGTTCGGAGTCGCCGATCCCGGTGCCGTCGCCCAGCAATGGCTCGACGACGTCGGCCTGGGCCAGTTGGGTACGGAGTCTCCTCTCGACAGCCTGCGCTCGCTGAAGAAGGGCACAGTGCAGCCCGTGGCTGGAGTGTTGACGTCCAACTTCGGCTCGCGGTGGGGAACCCAGCACAGCGGCCTCGACATCGCGGCACCCATCGGAACGCCCATCTACGCCGCCGCTGACGGCACCGTGTCCGACGCAGGACCTGCATCCGGCTTCGGTCTCTGGGTCAAGGTGCGGCACGACGACGGCACCGAGACGGTCTACGGACACGTCAACGACTTCTCGGTTCAGCCCGGCCAGCGCGTGGCGGCCGGTGAGCAGATCGCAACCGTGGGCAACCGCGGCCAGTCGACGGGCCCACATCTGCACTTCGAGGTACACGATCCCTCCGGCGTCAAGGTCGACCCCGCGCAGTGGCTCGCGACGCGGGGAGTTGCAGTGACGTGGAACGATTCCGCGCGCCTGGCCTGACTCGACATCGCCACGTTCGACACGACAGTCGAACGCCCCAGCGACGACGCGGCGGGCTGCCGCTAGTGTGGTGACCGTGCCGGATTCGGCTCGTTTTCGGTGATCGGCTAGCTCAGGAGTGCAATCGGTGTTCGAATCCCTTTCCGACAGGTTGACCGGGACTCTCAAGGACCTGCGTGGCAAAGGTCGACTGTCCGACGCGGATATCGACGCCACCGCCCGTGAGATCCGTCTTGCCCTGCTCGAAGCGGACGTGGCACTGCCCGTCGTACGTGAGTTCATCAGCCGCATCAAGGCCCGGGCCAAGGGTGCCGAGGTCTCGGGCGCGCTCAACCCCGCCCAGCAGGTAGTCAAGGTCGTCAACGAGGAACTGGTCGGCATCCTCGGCGGCGAGACTCGCCGGCTCGTGTTCGCCAAGAACCCGCCAACGGTGATCATGCTCGCCGGTCTGCAGGGTTCGGGTAAGACGACGCTGGCGGGCAAGCTCGCGAAATGGCTCAAGGGCCAGGGCCACACGCCACTGCTCGTCGCGTGCGACCTCCAGCGTCCCGGTGCCGTGAGCCAGCTGCAGATCGTGGGCGAGCGCGCCGGTGCCGCCGTCTTCGCGCCGCATCCGGGCACGTCCATCGGTGGCGGCGACAATGCACTCGGAGTCTCGGCCGCGGATCCCGTCGAGGTCGCCCGGGCCGGCATCGCCGAGGCTCGAAGCAAGCAGTACGACGTGGTCATCGTCGACACCGCTGGTCGCCTCGGCATCGACACCGAGCTGATGAGTCAGGCCGCGGGAATTCGTGACGCGGTCCAGCCGGACGAGACTCTGTTCGTTCTCGACGCGATGGTCGGCCAGGATGCCGTCAGTACCGCCGAGGCGTTCCGTGACGGCGTCGGCTTCACCGGTGTCGTTCTCACCAAGCTCGACGGCGATGCTCGCGGCGGTGCCGCGCTGAGTGTCCGCGAGGTCACCGGCCAGCCGATCATGTTCGCGTCGACCGGTGAGAAGCTCGAGGACTTCGACGTCTTCCACCCTGATCGCATGGCCAGCCGCATCCTCGGCATGGGCGACGTGCTGAGCCTCATCGAGCAGGCCGAGCAGCACTTCGATGCCGAGCAGGCCGAGGCGACGGCCAACAAGATCGGCTCGGGGCAACTCACGCTCGACGACTTCCTCGAGCAGATGATGGCCGTCCGCAAGATGGGACCCATCGGAAACCTGCTGGGCATGCTGCCCGGTGCCGGGCAGATGAAAGAGCTCGCCAATGTCGACGAGAAGCAACTCGACCGCGTGCAAGCGATCATCCGCGGCATGACGCCACAGGAGCGGAACGACCCGAAGATCATCAACGCGTCGCGTCGACTCCGTATCGCGAACGGCTCCGGCGTCAAGGTCTCCGACGTCAATCAGCTGGTCGACCGATTCTTCGAGGCGCGCAAGATGATGTCTGCGATGGCCGGTCGGATGGGAATGCCGGGCGCGCGCAAACAGGTGCGGAACAACAAGAAGGGCAAGAAGGGCAAGAAGGGTGCACGCGGCCCGACGCAGCCGAAGATCCGCGGTGGATTCCCAGGCATGCCGGGCGGAATGCCTGCCGGAATGCCCGACCTGTCGTCCATGCCCAAGGGCCTCGACCAGTTGCCACCGGGGCTCGAAGGCATCGATCTGTCGCAGCTGAAACTACCCAAGAAGTAAGCGCGCACGTGTCGGCGATGCGGGTGCGGGGCCGCGGACTGCCGGACGGGTCCGAGATCGATCTGTGGATCGAGGGTGGCGTCCTGTCCACGGAGCCGATCGCGGATGCCGATCTCGTTCACGACGGCGGCTGGATTCTGCCCGGTCTGGTCGACGCCCACTGCCATGTCGGAATCGAGTACGGCGGGGGACACACCGACCTGATCGGGTCGATCCGCCAGGCCGAAACCGAGCGAGGCGTCGGCGCGCTGCTGTTGCGCGACGCCGGGTCTCCGGTCGACACGCGCGAGCTGGACGAATACGAGGACCTTCCCCGCATCATCCGAGCGGGCCGTCACATCGCATCACCCAAGCGCTACATCCCGGGTCTCGCAATCGACATCGAGGACGAATCGCAGCTGCCCGAGGCGGTGGCCCAACAGGCACGATTCGGCGATGGCTGGGTCAAGCTCGTCGGCGACTGGATCGATCGCTCGGTGGGAGATCTCCGACCGCTGTGGAACGACTCGATCCTCGTCGACGCCATCGCCGCTGCCCACGCCGAGGGCGCGCGGGTGACCGCACACGTCTTCGGTGAAGATGCCCTGCCCGGATTGATCGCGGCAGGGATCGACTGCATAGAACACGGCACCGGCCTGACCGACGAGACCGTCGAGATGATGGTCGATCACGGCACAGCACTGGTACCGACGCTGATCAACATCGAGACGTTCCCCGGCATCGCCGACTCCGCCACCCGGTATCCCGTCTACGCCCGGCACATGCGGGCGCTGCACGAACGCGTCGCCGATACCGTCGGACGAGCTCACGACGCAGGCATTCCGATCTACGCAGGCACCGACGCAGGCGGTTCGATCGCGCACGGTCGTATCTCCGACGAGGTCGCCGCACTCGCGGCCGTCGGACTCTCACCGACCGACGCACTCGGTGCCGCCTGCTGGGACGCCCGGTCGTGGCTGGGTCGACAGGGCCTCGAACACGGCGCGCCCGCCGATCTCGTCGTCTACTCCGAAGATCCGCGGGGAGGACCGGATGTGCTGTCCAACCCGGATCTGGTGATCCTTCGCGGACGAGTGACCGACCGGCGTGGTCGCACGACGAGTGGATCGACGGTCCGGGGGTGACCGACCCGGGTGACGGCGCAGGACGAGCCGATCCAGACCGCCCCAGCTGGGCCGGTCTGGCTCCGATGAATCACGTTCATCAGCAAGGATCGGGACTGTCCGAAACCTACTGGCGCGCCGAGCAGGCCGCGCTCGAACGCAGACGCGGCCAACGGTGGGGACTGCCGGCCGCGGCGCTGGTGCTGGGGCTCAATCTGGCCGGATTCCTGGTTCTCGGCCTCGTCGTGACGTCGGACGCCTCGGCCGTTTTCGTGGTGGGCATCATGATCCCGAGCCTGCTCGCCACGGGAGTGGCGGTGGCCATCTCGAAGTCGCGGGGCAACGGTCCCGTCGTCGACTTCGGCCTCCCCAGATCCATCCCCGAATTTCTCGGGCACCTCCGATCCGGGTTGGCGTGGGGTGGCGTCGCCGTGGTCGGCGGCATAGTGCTGGCTCTGATTCTGTTGTCTCGTATCGAAGTCGGCGACCCGACGCCCCTCGGCACTGTCACGGATACGGCCGTCGGCTTGAAGATCGTTCTGGCCCTGTGGATTTGGCTCGGTGCACCGATCTGCGAGGAAACGATGTTCCGCGGCATGCTGTGGGGAGCGCTCGAGAAACGCACCCGCCCGATGCCGATGGCCTGGTTGGGCAACCGATGGGTGGTCCTGGCGATCACCGCGGTGTTGTTCGCGGTGTGGCACCGAGAGTGGTGGCGCCTGGTGGTGCTGCTGTGGGGAGGATTCGCAATCGGAATCGCTCGAATGCGCTCCGGTTCGATCGTCGCGTCGATCACGGCACACTCGTTGAACAACACCCTTCCTGCCCTGGTGGTCCTGCTCGCCTGACGGGAGTGGTTCTGCGGGCCCGATTCACCGATAGTGCGACCCGTCTGGCACAATGAACAGCTGTTCGCCCGTCATCCGGTTACGTACCGAGCGGCGGTCACAACACCCTTCAACGCAAAACCGGGTTCGCATGCCGTGCGGACCGCTGAATTGCGCCGTGACCAACTTTCGAAAGGCTCCACCAGAACATGGCTGTCAAGATCAAGCTCATGCGTATCGGCAAGATCCGCACCCCGCACTACCGCGTCGTCATCTCCGATGCCCGCACCCGTCGTAACGGCCGTGCGATCGAGACCATCGGCACGTACGAGCCCAAGCAGGACCCCAGCATCATCGAGATCAACTCCGAGCGGGCGCAGTACTGGCTGAGCGTGGGCGCACAGCCGACCGAGCCGGTCGAGGCTCTGCTCAAGATCACCGGCGACTGGCAGAAGTTCAAGGGCCTCCCCGGTGCCGAGGGAACCCTCCGCCTCGCCGAGCCCAAGCCGTCCAAGCTCGACCTGTTCAACGCCGCACTGGCGCAGGCCGACTCCGAGCCCCAGGGCGAGGCCACCACCGCCAAGAAGAAGAAGGCTCCCAAGGCCGACGACGCCGCTGCGGAGACCACCGACGCTGCAGCAACCGAGACGGCAGACGCGCCGGCCGCCGAGGCTGCTGAGAAGTGAGTGCCGTTGTCGCCGATGCTGTCGAACACCTCGTTCGCGGCATCGTCGCCAATCCCGATGACGTTCGCGTCGAGATGATCACCGGCCGTCGTGGCCGCACCGTGGAGGTCCACGTGCACCCCGACGATCTGGGCAAGGTCATCGGCCGTGGCGGTCGTACCGCTACGGCACTGCGCACGCTCGTCTCGGGAATCGGTGGTCGCGGCATCCGTGTCGACGTGGTCGACACGGACCAGTAGGTCACGTACCCATCATGGAGCTGGTCATCGGCCGTGTCGCGAAGTCGCACGGCATCAAAGGCGAAGTCGTCGTCGAGGTTCGCACCGACAACCCCGACGACCGCTTCGCCGAAGGAACCGTTCTCTCGGGCCGCAAGCCTCGATCGAACGCCGAGCCAGCCTCGTACACAGTGGACGCCGTCCGGGAACACTCCGGGCGGCTTCTGCTGCGTCTGAACGGTATCGACGACAAGACGGCCGCCGACCAACTCAGGGGCATTCTGTTCGTCGTCGAATCCACCGATCTTCCGCCGTCCGACGACCCGGACGAGTTCTACGACCACGAACTCGAAGGCCTCACGGTGATCCTGACCGACAGCACCGTCGTGGGAACGGTCCGCGAAGTTCTCCACTCCGCAGCGGGGGAGCTGCTCTCCATCACGCCGGATCCGAGTTCCGGCGAAGCAGCACGTGCCGAAATCCTCGTGCCGTTCGTAGCGGCCATCGTGACGACGGTGTCGTTGGCAGACAAGACGATCGAGATCGATCCGCCCGAGGGTCTGCTGGATCCGGAGTAGATCGTGCGCCTCGACGTCGTCACCATCTTTCCCGAGTACCTCACGCCGCTTCGAACCGCGTTGCTGGGCAAAGCAATCGACCGCGGCCTCGTCTCGGTCGAGGTCCACGATCTGCGGTCGTGGACTCATGACGTGCACAAGGCCGTCGACGATTCGCCCTACGGCGGCGGACCGGGAATGGTCATGAAGCCGACCGTCTGGGGTGACGCACTCGACGACGTGCTGACCGATGATTCTCTCCTCGTCGTCCCGACGCCTGCCGGTGTGCCGTTCACCCAGCGGACAGCCGAGCGGTGGTCCGCCGAACAGCATCTCGTATTCGCCTGCGGCCGATACGAAGGCATCGATCAACGAGTGTTCGACGACGCCGCACGTCGGGTCCGTGTCGAGGAAGTCAGCATCGGCGACTACGTGCTCATCGGCGGCGAAGCGGCTGTTCTCGTCATGGCCGAGGCCGTGGTGCGGCTGATGCCAGGGGTTCTCGGCAATCAGCAGTCGCACCAGGAGGATTCGTTCTCCGATGGTCTGCTCGAGGGGCCCAGTTACACGCGTCCCGCACAGTGGCGAGATCTCGACGTTCCGCAGGTACTGCTCTCGGGTGATCACGCCAAGATCGCTGCGTGGCGCCGACGGCAGTCACTGGACAGGACCGCCGAGCGCCGTCCGGACCTGTTGCAGGACTGACGAATTCAGCTGACGGTGCCGTCGGGGAAGAGCATCGAGACGAATCCGGTGAGAGTGTCCCTGGCATGCAGCGCGCTGGCGTCGTCACTGACGTCGACCACCGCGGTGTCCGGATAACTTTCCATGTCGTCGGCGTAGAAGATGTCCTCGCGTGACGACAGAGCCAGAACGTAGCGGTTGTCGACACCGATGGTGCCCGTCGACAGGTGTACCCACCGATCGGACACGCAGCACATCCAGCCCTGTTTCACAGCGTGCACACTCTCGCCGGGCAAACCGTCGACGATCCCGAAATGTTGCTTGTAGCCGTCCGCGGCAATCGGTGCTGAACGGCGCAGCATTCCGATCACGATGTCCGTGGATGCCGTGGTCAGACCGCCGCTGCCGTTGAGCAACCCCGCGTAGTAACCGACCAGGTCGCTGGGTGTGGTCTCGGTGTTGTACCACTCGTCGTCCCCGGGCGGCGTGGTGCTCGTCAAGCCGTAGCGAGCCGCGACCGTGCGCACGATCTCCGACGAGCCGTAGCGATACCAGAGCGTGTACGCGGCGTTGTCGTCGGACAACTCGAGCATGCTGGTCATGGTGGTCAGGTCGTCGGCAGAGACCGGACGGTTCTCCGACTGCGCTCGGAACAACACCTCGTCGGCGATGAAGAGCTTGGATACCGATGCGGTTTCGACCTGGATATCGGCATTGCTGCTGTAGTAGGAGCCCGTCTGACGATCCAACAGTGCGAAATCGACGTCGGCACCGCGGGCCTGGGCCGACGCGATCGCCATCGGGATACGAGCTTCGAGGGCTACGCCGTCGACCTTTTTCATATCGGGAAAGGGCGACGCCGACGTCTCGGCGGTGTCCTTCGAGGCGGAGTCACCGACCTGGTCGTCGGGAGGAGCCGAGCATCCGGCCAGTATCAGGGAGGCGCAGGCTGCAGCCAGGAACCGAGACCCCCTGACCATCCGCGTATCTCTCCCACACGTTGAACCGCTGACCGACTTGTCCCACAGTAGCGGTAGGGTCCATCGCCGTGACCACTGCTCTGAAATCTGTGAACAAGCGCATAGCCGAAGAACTCGACGTTCGTGAAGAACAGGTTCGTGCCGCCGTGGAACTGCTCGACGGCGGGTCGACGGTCCCGTTCATCGCGCGCTACCGCAAGGAAGTCACCGGCACTCTCGACGACACGCAACTGCGTCAGCTCGATGAGCGACTTCGGTATCTGCGCGAGCTCGACGAGCGCAGAGACGCCGTGATCGAGTCCATCCGCTCGCAGGGCAAGCTCGACGACGCGCTGGAGCAGTCGCTGATGCTGGCCGACACCAAGGCGCGCGTCGAGGACATCTATCTGCCGTTCAAGCCAAAGCGTCGAACCAAGGCGCAGATCGCGCGTGAGGCCGGGCACGAGCCCGTCGCCGACGCTCTGTTCTCCGACCCCACCACCGACCCGGCCCAGTTCGATCAGGAGCAACTCGACGGCGCACGGGCGATTCTCGTCGAGCGCTTCGCCGAGGACGCGGACCTGGTGGGCGAGCTGCGCGAACTGATGTGGACATCCGGCAAGCTCGTCGCGTCGGTTCGCAAGGGCAAGGAGGAGGAGGGTGCCAAGTTCTCCGATTACTTCGAGTTCTCGGAACCGTTCACGAGCCTGCCCTCGCACCGAATCCTCGCCACGCTCAGAGGCGAGAAGGAAGAAATACTTTCCCTCGGTTTCGAGCCCGAGCGCGACGAACCGACCCCCGGGGTGCCGAGCGTCTACGAAGGTCGGATCGCGACCAAGTTCGGGATCGAGAATCGAGGACGGCCTGCCGACAAGTGGCTGCTCGATACCGTCCGATGGGCGTGGCGCACCAAGATGCTGGTGACCGTCTCCCTCGACACTCGTATGCGACTGCGTCAGTCGGCCGAGAAGGACGCCGTCGACGTCTTCGCGAGCAACCTCAAGGATCTGCTGCTCGCCGCACCGGCCGGCAACCGCACAACCATGGGCCTGGACCCGGGCTTCCGTACCGGCACCAAGGTCGCCATCGTCGACGCCACCGGCAAGGTCGTCGACCACGACACCATCTACCCGCACAAGCCGCAGGGCAAGTGGGATCAGGCGGTGGCCACCCTCGCCGGCCTGGCCGCCAAACACAAGGTCGAACTGATCGCCATCGGCAACGGCACCGCATCGCGTGAAACCGACTCGCTGGCAGCAGAATTGATCGCCAAGTTCCCCGCCGCCAACCTGACCAAGGTGGTGGTGTCCGAGGCCGGAGCGTCGGTGTACTCCGCTTCCGCGTACGCCTCGAGCGAGCTGCCCGAACTCGACGTATCGATCCGCGGTGCCGTCTCGATCGCCCGCAGGTTGCAGGATCCGCTGGCCGAGTTGGTCAAGATCGATCCCAAGTCCATCGGCGTCGGGCAGTACCAGCACGACATCTCCGAAACCCTGCTGGCCCGTTCCCTCGGGGCCGTAGTCGAGGACGCGGTGAACGCCGTCGGCGTCGACGTCAACACCGCGTCGGTTCCGTTGCTCTCGCGGGTCTCCGGTATCGCCGGCTCTCTCGCCGAGAGCATCGTGGCGCACCGCGACCAGAACGGTCCGTTCTCCAGCCGCAGCACGCTCAAAGATGTACCGCGTTTGGGCCCCAAGGCTTTCGAGCAGTGCGCCGGATTCCTTCGTATCTCCGGGGGAGCGGATCCCCTGGACCGGTCGAGTGTTCACCCGGAGGCATATCCCGTCGTGCGGCGCATCGTCGGCAAGGCAGGCCTGGGTGTGCGCGAGGTAGTCGGTAACACGGCTCTGCTGAGAGGTCTCGACCCTGCCGAATTCGTGGACGAGCGATTCGGTCTGCCCACCGTCACCGACATCATTTCCGAACTCGAGAAGCCGGGACGCGACCCTCGCCCCGAGTTCAAGACCGCCACCTTCGCCGCCGGTATCGAGAAGGTCGCCGATCTGAAGCCGGGTATGACGCTCGAAGGTGTCGTGACCAACGTGGCAGCGTTCGGCGCGTTCGTCGACGTCGGTGTGCACCAGGACGGGCTGGTGCACGTCTCGGCGATGTCGCACAACTTCGTCAAGGACCCCCGCGAGGTCGTCAAGTCCGGTGACGTGGTGCGCGTCAAGGTCATGGAGGTCGACCTCCCGCGGCAGCGCATCGGCCTGAGTCTGCGGTTGGACGACGAGCCCGGTGCCGGTGGCGGCAAGGACGCCTCTCGCGGACAGCAGCCCGACCGGCCCCGAGGCCAGGGCCGAGCTGCGGGCAGCGGCCAGAGCAACCGCAGTCGAGACGCGCGCCCACAGCGCGGCGGCGGCCAGTCGGCAGCACCGGCGGCCGGCTCCATGGCCGATGCGCTACGGAAGGCGGGATTCGGAAAATAGCGGGCGGATCCTCGGGTCGATGCTGCCCTGGGCGGTCCCGAACACGAATAGTGTGAAAGGTGATTCACCGGTCGTTCGGCCGTTCGGCAGGAAGGACGTGAGCCACACGTGAGGTGGTTGCAACACGGGGTCATCGATCACGGCCGCCTGCCGCTGCTGTGTTTCCTACTGGGGCTGTTGGTGGGGTTTCTGCTGATCCGACTCAGCGTCAGGATGATTCGCGCAGATGTGAAGTGGTGGCCGGGAAACATCACGCCCGGCGGTCAGCACATCCACCATGTCGTCTTCGGGATCGTGCTGATGCTGCTCGCGGGGATCGGCTTGATCGCGGTGTACGTCGACGGTTCCGAGTCGGTCGGGGCGGTGCTGGCAGCGGTCTTCGGTATCGGGGCTGCTCTCGTCCTCGACGAGTTCGCGTTGATCTTCTATCTCCGCGATGTCTACTGGTCCGAACAGGGGCGCACGTCGGTGGACGCCGTGTTCGCGGCAGTGGGATTCACCGGCCTGCTGCTGCTCGGCTTGCACCCTCTGGAGCTGCTCAGCCCGGCCGGCTTCCGGGCCGATCCCGACCCGTGGGTGCGCGGCACCCTGGCGGTGTTGGCCCTGGCCAATCTCGCGCTTGGTGTCGTGGTACTGCTCAAAGGAAAGATCTGGACCGGACTGCTCGGGCTGTTCGTCCTGCCGATCCTCGTTCTGGCCGCGGTGCGGTTGAGCAGGCCGAGTGCCCCGTGGGCGAGGTGGCGCTACACCACCAGGCCGAAGAAGATGGAACGCGCACTGCGCCGGGAGAAGCGGTGGCGACGGCCGATCATCCGGGCCAAGATCTATCTTCAGGACGCGATCGCAGGCAAGCCGAGCATCGTGCATGCACGTGAGGCCACCGAGCAGGAATTGGCGCGAACGGTATTGCCTGCGCCGATGCCGAGCGGGACGGCGGCGAGCCGAGAAGCGCCGATTTCGTCGAACGCCTGATGGTCTGGCACAATTGTCGGGTTGCCTCTAGCAGGCACGGACCTCACTCGGAGTACGAACCAGTCGAGCCGCTGTGTCAGCGAGCCGCTCGGTTCCTCTACTCATGCGCAGAACGCAAGGATGGCACAACCGATGAACACTCTGGACTTTCTCGACAATCAGTCGCTGCGTGGCGACATCCCCGATTTCCGTCCCGGCGACACGCTGAACGTGCACGTCAAGGTCATCGAAGGCTCGAAGGAGCGCATTCAGATCTTCAAGGGCGTCGTCATCCGACGTCAGGGCGGTGGCGTTCGCGAAACGTTCACGGTCCGCAAGGTCTCGTTCGGCGTCGGCGTCGAGCGCACCTTCCCGGTGCACAGCCCCAACATCGCTCAGTTCGAGGTCCTCACCCGCGGTGACGTCCGTCGCGCCAAGCTCTACTACCTCCGCGATCTGCGTGGCAAGGCCGCCAAGATCAAGGAAAAGCGCTGACCGGTTCCGCCCGGACACATCAGTTCACACCATGCCGCGTTGCCCGTCAGGGCGACGCGGCATGGTGCGTTCTGCCCGCGATCGACCCGCGTTCCACCCTGTCGACGGGCGGATCGAGAGCCGCGAACCGCCCATGCGCAGACCGTCCGGCCGTGCGGGCGACGGTTCCGGCTAACCTGATCACGTGACGCAGTCCCCACAGGATCCAACCGACGAGCCCGACGACGAGTCTTCACGGAAGAAGCGTCGGGAACGCAAGCCCCGATCGTTCTGGCGTGAGCTCCCCATTCTGATTCTGGTAGCGCTGGTACTGAGTTTTCTGCTCCAGACATTCGTCGCACGGGTGTATCTGATCCCGTCCGAATCGATGGAGCCGACCTTGCACGGCTGCACCGGTTGCACCGGTGACCGCATCGTGGTGGAGAAGATCGGATACCGGTTCGGCGACCCGAAGCCCGGCGACATCGTCGTCTTCCGTGGCCCGGATTCGTGGAACGACGAATTCGTGTCACAGCGGTCCGACAACTCGGTGATTCGTGGCGCACAGGAAGTCGGCTCGTTGATCGGAGTCGTCGCGCCCGACGAGAACGATCTGGTCAAGCGCGTCATCGCCACCGGCGGTCAGACCGTCGAATGTTGTGACGACCAGGGGCGAGTGCTCGTCGACGGACAGCCGTTGGACGAGCCGTACATCCAGATGGATTTCCCGTTCACCTCGGGAACGATGACGTGCGACACCGAACTGAAGTCCGGACGATGCTTCGACCCCGTCACCGTGCCGGAGGGCAACGTCTGGGTCATGGGTGACAACCGGAGCAACTCGCGAGATTCCCGGTATCACGTCACCGACGAGTTCACCGGAACCGTTCCCCTCGACAACGTGATCGGGAAGGCCGTGTTCATCGCGCTGCCGCCGTCACGAACCGGCATCCTGGATTCTCCCGACATCCAGGGTCGATGACGGCAACCCCGCGACGTGCGCCGCGTGCGCGCGCAACTCTGACTCGGTCGTCGTGGCCGCCGCGTCCGATCATCCGACGGGCGGCCGGATTGCGGACGATGGAATCGGCGTTGGAGCGGGGCGGACTCGGTCCGGTCGCAGGAGTCGACGAAGCGGGAAGAGGAGCCTGCGCCGGTCCGTTGACGGTCGCAGCGTGTGTTCTCGGGGCGCGCGCACATGCCGCCCTGGCGGATCTGGACGACTCGAAGAAGTTGACCGAGCGACGACGCGAAGAGCTCTTTCCCAAGATCCAGAGGCTGGCACTGGCATGGAGCGTGGTGTCGATCGATGCGGCCGAGGTCGACCGCATCGGGGTCCACGTGGCGAACATCGAAGGAATGCGACGCGCGGTTGCCGGGCTCGGCATGACCCCGGGCTACGTACTCACCGACGGCTTTCGAGTGCCCGGACTTCCGGTTCCGTCGCTACCGGTGATTGGCGGTGACGCCACCGCAGCGTGCATCGCCGCGGCGAGCGTGCTCGCGAAGGTCTCCCGGGACCGATTGATGGTGCAGTTGGACGACACGATTCCCGGCTACGGATTCGCCGTGCACAAGGGGTACAGCACCCGTGCTCACTCGGCCGCCATGACCGCTCTCGGGCCCAGCCGCGAGCATCGAATGTCCTATGCGAATGTCGCAGCGGCCGCCGCGGGGCTTTCTCCGGACGCCGTCGACGCCCTGGGGCGAATGGACTGCCGCGACGCCGGTACGCGATGATTGCTGTTCACGCCCGACTGGAGGATGAAAGAGACCGATGAGTGCCGAAGATCTCGAAAAGTACGAAACCGAGATGGAGCTCTCGCTGTATCGCGAGTATCGGGACATCGTGGGTCAGTTCAACTACGTCGTCGAAACCGAGCGGCGGTTCTATCTGGCGAACTCCGTCGAACTCATTCCGCACAACGCCGACGGTGAAATCTACTTCGAATTGCGAATGTCCGACTCGTGGGTGTGGGACATGTATCGCCCCGCCCGTTTCGTCAAGCATGTCCGAGTGATCACCTTCAAGGACGTCAACATCGAAGAGTTGGACAAACCAGATCTGCGTCTGCCGGAATAGCTCCTCGTCCGACGCTGGAGCGTGACGGAGTCGCCCTGAGCGTCGGATGTCGGAGCACCGTGCCGCGAACCACCCGATGCGGTGCGGTCGTGCTGTACCGATCGTTTTGCCACCCGAAAAATTGGACGCCCGGCCAAATCGGTCCGCATGTCCTGTTTCCGTGTTCGGTGTCACGGAAAGTTGTTCCCCGTCCAATGGTGCACGGCGGTTGAGATCGGGTTTCCCGTGTGAAATCGATTGCGCAACAAAGCTATTCGAATTGGTCGATTAGTCGCTCGAAATGCTGAACAATTTCTGCACCGATATTCGTCGATTCGACACGTCACGAAACGCCTGCAGTTCTTTGCGTGGATACGAGAATGGGTGGTAGAACTTGAATATCACATCCCCCAGACGTGTAAGAGGTACGAGATGGCACGCAAGACGCTTGTGCAGATGATCGACGATGTAGACGGATCGGTCATCAAAGACGGCCAAGGTGAATCCATCGAATTCGGCATCGGTGGAAACCAGTACCGCATCGATTTGAACCTCAAACATGCCAACGAATTGCACGAACAGTTGGCATTCTGGATCGAGCACGCCGAGAAGATTTCCGGACGCCGCACCCGTAAGGGCGGCGCTGCATCTGCACCGGCCCGCGGCAAGGTGGATCTGCAGGACATTCGAGCATGGGCCCGCGAGAACGGCCACGAGGTCAGTGCCCGCGGCCGTATAAGTCAGGATGTGCAGGCGGCCTACGAGGCTGCTCACTGATCGTCCTTCGCGAACCGAGGCTGGGTGTCTCGGCAGCACGTTTTGCGTATCGGCACTTTCGATGCCGGTATCGACACGCCGCATCAGCTCCGTCCGATTCTCTGAATCAGGACGGAGCTTTTTGCGTATCGAGTCCGCTTTCACCCGGCGGCTCGGACACGCTACGAGCCGTAGCACGGCGGTCCGACACAGTGGACTGATCGCCGCCGACAATCGGACCGTTCGTCCACAGTCGAGCAGTTGTCCACAGGGCAATTTCCCACCTGCACTTTCTTCGCTTCTCCTCCTTCGGGTCGTGTCACCGTCGAGACGACCGAATCGGCCGCAATGCACGGTCGGAGAGTGGAGGAATGGCGGACATGGCAACCAATCAGGAACTCGGTGCGCGCGGTGAGGAACTCGCGGTGCGCCATCTCGAGGACATCGGTCTCGAGGTGATCGAGCGGAACTGGCGGCATCGTTCCGGAGAACTCGACATCATTGCGCGCGAGGGCGAGACGGTGGTGTTCGTCGAAGTGAAGACTCGATCGGGAATCGGATACGGAACACCCGCCGAAGCGGTGACGTACACGAAACAGACTCGAATCAGAGGGCTGGCGCTGCGATGGCTTTCGCTGCAGCAGGGACCGTGGGTGCAGATCAGATTCGACGTGATCGCGATCGTGGTCGGTCGCAACGAGGAACCGGTCATCACGCACGTTCGGGCCGCGTTCTGATGCCACTCGGGAGAGCGCATTCGGTTGCGGTCAACGGGGTCGACGGTGTGCTGGTGGAAATCGAAGCCGATATCGGGCAGGGCCTACCCGGTACGCATCTTGTGGGTCTTCCCGATACTGCGCTGAACGAATCGCGTGACCGGGTCAAAGCCGCGGTGAAGAACTCGGGCGGTACCTGGCCGGACAGCCGGGTGATTCTCGCGCTGTCGCCCGCGACCCTGCCGAAGGGCGGATCTGTGTACGACCTTGCACTCGCGTTGTCGGTTCTCGATGCCGCGAAGGCGATTCCGCGCGGATGCCTGTCCGACACCGTGTTTCTGGGTGAATTGGCACTCGATGGGAGGCTGCGCGCAGTCCGTGGGGTCCTGCCCGGGGTGCTCGCTGTCAAGAGTGCGGGCTGGCAGCGGGTGGTCGTTCCGCTGCAGTGTTTGCCCGAGGCGGGTCTGGTGGACGGGATCGAGGTGCTGGGTGCGGGTTCGCTCGGGGACGTGGTGGCCTGGCTTCGCGGTGAGCAGGCACTCGAATCACCCGTCCCGACCGAATGGCACGAGGAGATCTATCCGGACCTCAGTGATGTCGCCGGACAGGCGGATGCGCGATGGGCACTGGAGGTCGCCGCCGCAGGCGCACATCACATCATGTTGACCGGGCCACCGGGCATCGGAAAAACGATGCTGGCGCAACGCCTTCCGGGAATTCTGCCGCCGCTGACCGAATCCGAAGCGCTCGAAGTGACAGCCATCCACTCGGTGGCGGGTCTGTTGACCACCGCGCGGCCGCTCATCACGTCACCGCCGTTCATCGCGCCGCATCATTCGACCTCGGTGAGTGCCTTGGTCGGGGGCGGAACCGGAATGGCCAAACCGGGAGCGGTCAGCCGCGCACATCGCGGAGTCCTGTTTCTGGACGAGTGCGCCGAGATGAGTGTTCGGGTACTCGAGGCCTTGCGTACTCCGTTGGAAGACGGGGAGATTCGCATTGCCCGTCGTGACGGAGTGGCCAGGTATCCGGCCAGATTTCAGTTGGTTCTCGCCGCCAATCCGTGTCCGTGTGCGCCTGCGCGGCAGGTCGACTGCGTCTGCCCGCCCACAGCGCGACGCAAATATCTCGGCAAGCTGTCCGGGCCGTTGCTGGACCGCGTCGATCTGCGCATTCAGATGATGGGTGTCGCGACAGGTGCACTGGTCGACGAAGTGGGGGAGGGTACGAGCGAAATTCGCGCACGTGTGACCGGGGCCAGGGACGCCGCCGCGCAGCGGTGGCGAGAGTTCGGCTGGAGGACCAATGCGGAGGTTCCCGGACCCGCTCTGCGCCAACGATTTCGATTGGCGCGCTCGACGCTCGCTCCGGTCGAGCGCGCGTTGCGCAACGGATCGCTGACCGCGCGCGGCGCAGACCGAGCCATTCGGGTGGCGTGGACGCTGAACGATCTGGCCGGTGGTTCGGTCCCCGGTGCCGACGAGGTCGGAGCGGCACTCGATTTCCGTGACAGGGGAGTGGCATGACGCACGACGCGCGCCGTCTCGCCTGGGCGTATCTCTCTCGCGTGGCGCAGGGTCCGCATCGGCCGGTGGTCGATCATGCTGCCGCGCACGGTCCCGAAGCGACGGCACAAGCCGTGCGGGCGGGCAGGTTGGGGGAGCGGCTCGCGGTCCGCGCCCACATCGACACCGCTGCAGCAGATCTCGATCACATCGCTGCGCTCGGTGGTCGGTTGATCACGCCGGACGACGACGAGTGGCCGGCGTGGCGCTTCCTCGGATTCGACGGACCGGGCATGACCGCAGGGGTGGATACGTGTCCACCGATTGCGTTGTGGGCGCTGGGAACTCGGCCGGTGGCAACGATCACCGAGCGGTCGGTGTCCATCGTCGGGACACGCGCATCGAGTCCCTACGGTGATCATGTGACGGCGGAGATATCCGCCGATCTGGCGCTCGACGGCTGGACGGTCATCTCGGGAGCCGCCTTCGTTCTATAGCAAGGCACCTGTTGTTGCTAGTCTTCCAAGAACTTATGGGGTGAGTTGAGATGGCCGACAGGGTGTGGCGGGTCTTTCAGTACGACTTCGAGAGGCGCTGGCCTGATGTGCCGGCAAAACTTTGTGGCGACAGCCCGGATCTGGCGACATGGGCTCGGGAGTCAGGGATGCGGCATCGTCAGCGCTTCCTGATCGCGCCAACCGGATTTCCTGACCTGCGGGTGAACGCGTACTTAGCGTCACCGAGGATTCGGAGCCTTGCGGAGACTACACAGCGGGACTACGCGCATTCGCTGGCGTTGTGGCTGAACTTCCTAGATGTCACGGATCAGGTCTGGTGGGAAGCCGGTGAGGACGACGCCGAGGAATTCAAGTTCTGGCGGTTGACCGACCCACAGAACGAACAGCCCGTGGGAACCTCGACCTTCAGCAAGGACCTCGCCGCTTGCAAAAAGTTCTACACTTGGATTAGCGAAAGGTACCCAGTCATTGCCGACCCGTTCGCGCAGATCTCGTCCCCAATTGCGAAACGCGGGGCCGATGTGAAGTGGCTCGATCCTGCGGCAGTTGTACGGTGGCGGGACCTAGGATTGCGAGGGCGACTGCCGTCAGGTCGCCGGGACCGGTCGTGGCGGGGACGCAACGAACAGCGAGACGCAGCCTTCGTCGACGGCTTGTATGGCACGGGGCTACGACTGACTGAGTGGGCCAGCGTGGTGCTACCCGAGTTACCTCAGCTGGAGGTCGGGCGGGGTTATTACCGGTGCGAGCTGGCTGACATGTGCGCCAAGGGCGGAAATGGACATTCGTACTGGATTCCGCGTGCGGCGCTAGCCGAGCTTCGGGCTTACACGGAGGGGGTAAGGGCGCGGGTAGTGCGCGAGGCGCAGGCTGCAGGTCGTTACGAGCGGCTTCCCTGGATCCGGGTGGTGGCGGGGGAGCCCAGCCGTGTGTCCGTGACGATGCCAGATCGGGTAGCTGGGACGGCGACGCGTCCGTGGGCACTGATGCGGCCGGGTCAGCGGCGCGCGTTGTTTCGGTCCACGCCGGCGGGTCTGGAGCCATTGTGGCTGTGGCTGAACGAGGACGGGATGCCGCGGGATCCGCACGGATGGCATCACACATTCGAGGCGGCCAACCGCAGAATCAGCGGGCTAGGGCTGGACGGGTTCAGGTGCACCCCCCACATGTGTCGCCACAGCTTTGCGCTTCGCTGGTTCTCGATCGGCAAGCTGGTTCGTGGTCACCAGATGGCTCATTTGTCGAAAGACCAGACCGACGATTTCCGTGAACAGTTCGGCGACACCTGGCATCTGGTGCAGACAATGTTGGGACACAAGAGGGTGGAGACCACCAAAGATGTATATCTGGAGCCGTTTCGGCGGTTGGAGGTAGAGCAGCTGCTGGCTCATTCCGAGGGTTTTCCCGTGGCGCGGTTCATGGCAGAGGCATTCGCCTCGCACCCCCGTGTACGTACCGACCCGCTGGCGGGGGACTCGTGAGCCCGCGAGGCCGCAAAGCCACCTACCCCAACCGCGGTGGGTCCACGACGGACTGGGGCCTTATGCCTGGGGGTGGTCTAGTCGTGAGGTGCTTCTCACCGGACGGCAAAGAGCAGCGAGACTTCGATTTTGCCAACCTGACGGTGTCGCCACAGCTACAGGCGGCGCTGGCGGGCGCGTTCGCTCTACGCGTTGCACCGAAAAGGAGTTTGACCAGGCTGTCAGCGGTAGCTAATCCGTTCCGGGTTTCCCTGCGTTTCAGCCAATACCTGGCGCAGCTCGCCTGGCCGCCAACGCAGGTGGAGCATTTGGCGCCGGAGCACGTCGACGGCTTCCTGGCTTCGCGCTCGCTGCAAAACTCAACCCTTTATTCGGAGGCGCGGGAGATCAAGACAATGCTCTTGCTGGTCGAGGGAATCAAACCGGAGTTGGTAGTGAAGTGCCGGGAGCCGCTTCCGAAGCGGGTTCGGCTTGAGGAAAATCGAAAGCAGAGCTACAGCAGCCAGGAGTTCAAGCGGATCGCCGACGCGGCCCGATCGGATCTTCGGAACGCAGCTAAGCGGATTCGCGTCAACCGTGAGCTGCTGACGCGTTACCGGGCTAATGAGCTGACAGATCCGGATCGACGTTTGGAGCTGTTGGACTTCGTGGAATGCCACGGTGATGTCCCGCGCACGATCGGCCGAGATAAATGGACCGCGCATCGAGAAGTCCCGATGCCGTGGGTCAAGAAATTTGGCACGGTGGCCGACGTGGTTTCCGGTGCGCATCTGACTGTCCGCGAGGCCACAGCCGGGGTGATCCTTCTCGGCGCGATGACGGGGGAAAACCCGAGCGTGCTCCTGGATACCCCATCGACCCACCACCGGGCCGATGGCTTTGCCGGTGGGCCACGGACGGCGATCGTGGACGCGATCAAGCCGCGTCGGGGCCGAAAGGCCTACATGAACCTGGTGATCTCGCAGGTCCCGGACTGGATCAGTATCCCGGGGGAACCGTCTGAGCTCTCTGCGCGCGATGAGCTGCACACCCCATTTGGGGTTTATGCGTTGTTGCACGAGTTGACCGCAGCTTCGCAGCGTGTGACGGGTTCGGACAAGCTGTTTTTGGCCTACCACGTCAGGGGGCGTGCAGTAGGCGGAGACGGGCGAGGGCTTCGGCCGCTGGCCCCGGCCCACTCGTGGTACTCCACGGTGAGATGGTCGGAGGAGAAGAATCTGAGGGCAGATCCTGACCCAAGAGCTGCCGCCGCAGGCGAGGCCGCCGAGCCGAGAATTCTGCAGGCCAGGCTGGACAGGATCCGGCTGACCTATCTGGAGCTGCATCAAGTACCGGTCGCGCACACTGAGCAGACCCTTGCAAGCCACTACCTTGGTCGCAACCGCGGTAACTACGCGGAGTATCGGAAGGTGGTCGCCGATGCCCTGGCCGAGGAGGTCAATAAGGCTCGCGCTTACGGGCTCATGGCCACGTTCAGTGAGGCCGACCTCAAGGCCGCTCGCACTGACCCGAGCTCGGCAGCTCGCGACTTCGGCGTCGGTTCGGTCACCTTGAATAAGCTAATCGAAGGTCAGTTAGACACGGTGATGAACGGCTGCGTCGATAACGAGAACAGCCCGAAATCCCCATCCGGGCATCCCTGCCGCGCATCGTTCATGGCGTGCCTGGACTGTCCCTGCGCGAGGGCATTGCCCAGGCACCTGCCGATTCAGACACTCGTCCACGACACCCTCGGGGCCCGCCGATCGGAGATGACCCCGCTCACTTGGACGCGCCGCTTCGCGTTGCCGCACACACAATTGGCAGACCTCCTCCGCCAGCACGACAACGCCGACGTCGCGGAAGCGCGCGATGCAGTGACCGATACCGACCGGGCTATCGTTGCGCGGTTCCTCAACAGAGAGCTCGATCTACGATGAGCGGCACCGCACGCGAAGAGAATTTCTCAGTGCCGGTCGGGACTGAATGGCCAGGTCCGGACACGATCGTATTGCTTCACCGCGAGCTGGTGCCTGGCGTCGACATGGAAGTCCTGTCACGTTTCGCCCACGACCGGTGGTATCTCAATTCGGCAGTCTTCGAGGAGAATGCGCAGTCGGCTAGTCTGAACTTTGCCGCGATTCCGGCCCCGCTCCGTCTGATGGCTAAGCACTACTACTGGCAGCAGATCAACACCGACTCGCCGGCAGGCATGCGTTCGGCTCCGCCCGTCCAGACCTCGATCGCGTCGCTTCTTACCACATATCCGCAGTTCAAGTCTTTCATCCTCTGGCTGGACAACTGCGGTATCACCGCGCTGAACCAGGTCGATGCAGCAGTTTTGGACAATTATCTGATCCATCTGCTCGACAGCGAGACAATCACCCTTGGCCTCAAGTACCGGCGGGCCGCCGAAGTCCGCCGCCTGTGGTCTTACCGTGCCTTACTTCCCGAGCAGATGCGGCTTCCGGCGGTTCCGCCTTGGGGCGGTGACCCGACCAGGGAACTGTTCGGCCGCTCCAAGGCCGAGCGGGAGAACTTGACCCACCGAATCAGCGAGGCCACCATGCAGCCATTGCTGTCATGGGCGCTTCGTTTCGTCGAAGATTTTTCCGAGGACATCATCAACGCCCATACCGAATACCGCTTCCTGCACGACAGGAGCCGAAAACGGCGCCGCGCCCTGGGAACGCTAGAGCGGTCGCCCAACGGCCAAATCGAGCAGCGGATGGCGCTTTGGCTGGAGCATCTGCGTGCCTCTGAGCTGCCGCTGCCGGGCAAGCGCCAGCCTGACGGAAGTCTTGCCGTTCACTGGCCCCACGTCGGTAAAGTCCTGAACTGCACCGAGAACCGGACAATGGCGAACACTCCTGCGGGGAAAATGGCATTGGATTCGGGCATCCGCGTAACCGACGGTTGCTTTCTGGAGGTCCCAATCACTGGGACAATCGGAGGACAACGCTGGCGAAACGGTCCTATTGAGTTCGACGAGGCCAGGCGTCTGGGCAGGCTGTTGAGCACAGCGTGTTTCGTCGTGTTGTCCTACCTCAGCGGTGCTCGGCCGGGCGAGGTTCTCAACCTCCGTCGCGGCTGTGTCAGCTACGACTCGGTCACCGATCTGCACCTGCTGAGCGGGGTCTACTTCAAGAATGCGGTAGATGCGAACGGAAACAAGATTCCGGCCGGGGAACTACGCCCCGACCCCTGGGTGGTGGTAAGTACCGTCGCGGACGCCGTCGGTGTCCTCGAACGGTTGCACGGTCACGAATTGCTATTCCCAATTCAGATTTTGGTGCACCATCGGCAGCAAAATCTTCAGCGTAAGGGGCGGGCGCGTGTCAGTTCCGTGATCTCCCGTGATATGGCTGACTTCGTCGCCTGGTGTAACAGCATGGCCGGGCACCTCGGCGTCGATCCTATTCCAGCCGATCCCAACGGGCCTCTCAACCCTTCCCGGTTCCGCAGGACTTTGGCGTGGTACATCCGGCGCCGCCCGCGTGGGCTTGTCGCGGGCGCGATCCAGTACGGCCACGTCCACACTCGGCTGATCCAAGGCTATGCCGGCGATTACGACTCGGGGTTCTCCGATGACTACGCCTTCGAGGACTTCCTGGCCCGCATGGAGGAACTTGCCGAGGACAAGGAAGCTCTTGCTAGCGGCGAGAAGCTATCCGGGCCGGCAGCCGGCCCCTACCGCGATCGCGTGATCGCCGCGCACCGGAACTACGCCGGACATGTCCTGAAATCTGATCGAGAAGCACGAGAACTGATGGCCAATCCTCTGCTGAAGATCTTCCACGGGCACGGCATGACCTGCGTGTTCGATCCGCAGCAAGCGGCGTGTCAGTTGCGTGGCACCCGAGACGACCCGCTGGTCACCCCCGACGTCGACGACTGCCGACCGCGTTGCCCCAATATTGCCCGCACTGACAGGGATATCGACGTTGTTCGCGCCAGGCACGCGGAGCTCAGCGAGATCACCGGTGATGTCCTTGCTCCGCCAATCCGTCACCAGCGGGACCGACACGAGATGGACAGGCTTGAGTCGATCTTGAGCGCCCACGCGGACGCCGGAGTGGTGCAGTGACCGGAGATCCCGCACACGAAACGGACCCTGTTCGGAAAAAAATCATTGCCGCGATGCACCGCCTAACGGCGGGTCAACCGCTGCGATCGACCGGGCGGATGAGCGTGTCCCAACTTGCTGTCGAGGCCGACCTACCCCGCTGGCACCTCACCCACCAGCATGTCGACCTCAAAGAGCTATTCCAGGCACAGGTCAAGACTGCGCAGTCCACACCTGCGGCGTTTGCACGGGACCTCAGCGACTTCGAGAAGCTCAAAGCCCAGCACGCCAAGCTCATCGCGAGTTACGCCGAACTGGAAGCGCAGGTCGCGTTCTACGCAGCCGTGATCAACACGATGGCGCTGGAAAAGGCCGCCGCTCAACATAAGGCCCCACTCGCTGACCTGGGGGCGCGGCGTCAACGAGCCCCGAGACCGGCGGACGATCCAGGCTGACGCCCGGTTCTCGGACCTCGACGGATGGCCCCCACTCGGTACAGCGAAGCCCTCCGCGAGAAAAAGCCGTCGCGGCTGTCTCGTGTCTCGGTCACGCGAGAGGCAGGTTCGTAGCCTTCGGCATAACCTTGTCGCCGCCGACGGTCGTACCAATCACAGCGAGCGATTCAGACGCATGATCGGTCACCCACGTGGGCAGCCTGATCGAGCTTCCGCACAGTGTCGACGCGATCCGTTGGTCATTGCGCTATCGACAGTCGGTATCCTTTGTGGACAGAGGCGGTTCGATCGGGTCGCGGGTCACGTCGCCCACCGACGCGCGTCGGCGCGTGCGAGCTTGAGTATTGGCTCGATGGGGCGCCCTTCGGTGACCCATTGCGCTGCGCTGCGGTCGTCGAGGTCGGCGAGGGAACTGCGCAGCCAGGTTGCGCAGGTCCAGGCATCGGCTGCAGCACGCAACGTCGACCATAAGGTGAGCAGGTCCGGGTACACCGTGCCTGAGTCGGTGAACTGCCAGGTCGGATAGACCCATCCGCCGCCGTCGAGCCGGCAGGCGATCAGCGTGCCGGTGGACGATGCCTTCGCGACGGCCTGCCGGCTCACGCCCCACCACTGGGTCAGACCCGAGGTGTCGTAGAACGGGCCGACGAGCTGGTCGAAGCTACGAGCAGTCGGTAGGGCGGAGATCATAAGATGGCTCCCTTGAGGTCAGGTCGGCCGATGGAGTAGTTAGGCGGCTTCTCCGTTGTCGGGTATCCATTGCGGTACCTCACGTTCGCAGACGGCGATGGTCGCACCGGAAATTGTAGTCCGATATTGGGCTGTGAGGCTGTGCCCTTACGTCCCTCCATGACGGTCATCGGCGGCTGCGTCGGCGAGTCCCCCGAAATCCGAAAGGAGGCTATTCACGTCGTCCTGCAGTTCGCTCTCCGGCCCGTACTGGTAGCTGACCATGCGCACGCTGCGCCCCTCCGTCCGGTTGTAGAAATACGTGGTGAAATGGGCGCTGCTCGGCGCTGCGCGGAGCTGCACGAAGTGCCCTAGGCGCAGCGGCGACTGTGATCCATCTCGGACGAGGTAAAGCTCGTCTTCGAACATTTGCTCCCCCACAGCGAACTCCCGAGCCGCAAAGGGCGTCCGAGTCCCCAATGCGACTTCGGCGGTCTGGATGAGGCCGTCGCGACGGCGTTTGGCGCTGCCGGGGCGAACCAGCACGAGCTGCGACCAAACGTTCCCGAGGAGCCCGCGGAGCTCCCTGAGGTCCGAGTCGAGCGAGTCGACTTGCGTCCTCAACTCCTGCTCTGAGGTGTATCCCGTGTGGCCGGACCAACGGTTGCGCTTGCTGTTCAACTCCTTGAACTTGTTGACGACGTCTTTCGAGATCAGCCGCTCGATTCCGGCGCGGCCAAGTTCGGCGAACGCGCGGCGGATACGGGCCACGTCATCGGCGTCACCGTCCTCTAGCGCGCTGCGGAGGTACTTTGACGTTTTCTCGACGATCACCACCCAGGTACCAAACGAAGCCTTCTCGATGCCTAGGTGCTGCTCATGCAGGGTTTGACGGATAGCGGCCTCGGTTTCGCTGCTGCTGCCCGGATCGGTGCGGCTCGCGGAGAGCAGTACCGTCGCGTGGAAGGTCACGATCGCCTCCCAGGCGCGTAAATAGGCGCGCTGCTGTTCCCCCACCGACTGGGCGGACTCCGCGGTCCACAGTGCCGATGCGATCGGGTACGGCAGCTGGTCGAGCCAGGACGTCAACGAGTCGTCGAAAGCGGCGGCGACCTTGCTTACTACCTCGTCAGCGTCCTCCGGCGCTGACCAGATGCTCGCTCGTCTGGTGCCGAGGTCAGTCTGGAACGAGCTGAGCCGCCCATCCGCCGCCGCGAGGGCGAGCTGCACGCGGAGATCCGGGACCGGCAAGAGGAGCTCGTCGGCCCACCGCATCAATGAGTTGGGATCCGACCGCAGTATCTTAAGGTTGTGGCCCGAGCTTCCCTTGTCAATCGCATGGAGCCTACTGGCGACGCCCTGCTCCGAGTTGAGCCACGCCGCCATGAAGGGCGGGTGGATCGAGTCGTCGTCGAGATGGATCACCAGGACCCGCCCGCCGGCGTTCGTCTCGGATAGGTTCGTAGCGGCTATGCCACCCCCGCCGGTGGGCACGAACAACCGCCGCTCGTCCTGCTCGCTATTTGGATCGATTGCTATGCCGGGCT
Source organism: Rhodococcus sp. IEGM 1370 (assembly GCF_033142325.1). Taxonomy (NCBI): domain Bacteria; kingdom Bacillati; phylum Actinomycetota; class Actinomycetes; order Mycobacteriales; family Nocardiaceae; genus Rhodococcus; species Rhodococcus sp. IEGM 1370. The sequence continues at coordinate 373,480 of NZ_JAWLRY010000002.1, forward strand.
CTCCGGCGAGAAGACTGCTGAGTCGCCGGCTGGGCCAGCCTTTGGCAGCCATGTCTCGCAACAGCTCGCGCGAGTCGTCCTTAAAAACGTGACTGGGATCGAGGTCGACGGTCTCGCGCGGCTCCTCGATAAGCGAGACGCCGGAGTCTGGCCCATAGCGAGCATTTAGCAAGCCACCGTCGATCGCTGTGTCGTTGTACGTGGTGAGGCGCCACGAGAGCTGACGGCCCTCGCGTGTGGCGCGCGACAGCCGTGCGTCCCTTCGAGTGAACTGGCGAGTGCTGATGGTGCGGTTGCGCGGGCCCGGCTTCATCGTCCGCAGCCCGAATTCGAGCTCGTGGAACGCCTCAACCGGGATCGACCTGCGACCGTGCTCCGTAGTGAACATCGTCTGCAAGTCGGCGACCATCGCTTTACCCCGGGAGACGTCCCTGGCATTGTTCGAGAATGTAAGGAGGTAAAGGGGGATCTGCGTGTTCGGCGAAAGGCCGTCGGGGAGCCGAGTGACCGATTCCAGAAGGCCTTCGTCGAGTATCCGCTGCCGCACCGTAGCGGTTGTGCCGCCGGAGCTCAGAGCGCCCGGGTTCACCAATGCCGCGACACGTCCTCCGCCCTGCTCAGCCAGGTGAAGCTTCTCAAGGGCCAACGAGATGAACAGCCAGGTGCTGTCGGAGCTCTGCGGAAGACCGAACCGGAACTCACCGTTTGACTGGCGCGCTTTCACTTCCGAGGCCGAGCTACTCCAGTCCATTCCCCAAGGCGCGTCGACGATCACCAGGTCGGCGCTGAAGTCCTTGAAGGCATCGTGCGCCAGCGTGTCCGCTTGAGCGATTTCGGCGTCGTGGACCGCGTTGAATCGACGTCGGCCAGCGGACGCGGCGGCCTCGTTAATGTCCTGGCCGCGGTAGCGGGTCTCTACTCCAGCCGCCTGGAGCGCTTCGACCAGTAGGAAACCGGCGAACCCCAAGCCAGCCGCAGGGTCCCAGATCTCGACGGTCGTGAGACCCGGATCGAGGCGACTGAGCCCTCCGACGGCAAGGGCCCTCGCCAAGGACACACTTGTCGCATGGTCCAAGCCAACCGGGCCGCGGTCACCGTCGGTGTATGGCGCGGACTCGAAGTCTTGGAGCACCGCGCGAACTGCCGGGTGTGGAGCGCTCTTCGTCGCCATCGCCTTATTCGCTCTTGCCCGAATGGTCGTCGTCGAGATCCGTCGCATCCACCATCCGCATCCTGCGCGACTTGTACAGGTACTGCCCGATCAGTCGGACAAATTCGTCGGCACGCTCGTTCTCACCGGTCAGCGCACCGGTGAGCTTGCCAAACGCGCCTTCGTTCAGCACGGCAGCGTCGGTCAGCGTCTCGCGCAGCTCCCGCGAGGCCAGGAACTGGTCGACGGCGTTGTGGTCTATCTGGTCGGCGATGCGCTGGTCCTCCTCGGCCATGCCTGCGGCCGCGATGACGAAGCCCGCGATCTGCGGGTCGGCGAACTCCGCGCCAAAGAGCGAGTTGATGCGGGCGATAATGTCCGACAGCAACTCCTGCTGCGGATCGGGCCTGGACACTCCGGACCCGATGCCGGTTATGCCGGACAGCCCGGGCGTGTTCTGGTCGCCGGAGAGGCCGATGTCGGCCTTTCCCTGTTCGATCTGGCGGACGCGGCGCAGCTCAAGGCCGGACACGTCGGCGTCCGCTCCTGGGTCGTTGGAGGGGAGTAGCCGCACGAGCTGCCGAAGAAACTCGGCTAGCTTCTCCAGATTACTGGTGGCGTAGTCGACGACCTGCGACATGAAGTCGTACAGGCGTACGTAGGATCCGCAGTCCTTGCGGAAGGTCCGCAGCTCGTCTAGGCCCTGACTGTCCTGCTGGTCCGCCGCCTCGGCCCAGCGCTGCGCGAACTGGTCGCGGGCCGGGGTCACGGCAGCCGCCAGCGCCGCGTGCGACTGCGTCGGCGTCCACCACGCCTTCGCGTAACGCTCGACGTCCTCGATGGTGTAAATCCGCGCCTGGGCCAGTTTGGTCGCGAGCCGATGCACCAAGTTCGGGTCGGTCTCGGTCTCGATGTGGGCCTCGAGGTAGTAGGTGAGGAATGCTTCGCGGATCTCGGCCGGGTCGTTGACGAAGTCGAGCACGAATGTGCGATCTTTTTTCTCCCCTGACGGCGCTCGGTAGGTGCGGTTGAGCCGCGATAGCGTCTGGACGGCATGCACGTCCGGGAGTTTTTTGTCGACATACATAGCGCACAGCAGCGGCTGGTCGAAGCCGGTCTGAAACTTGTCGGCGACGAGCATCAGGCGATACTCGGGACGGCGGAACTCCCGCGCTAGGTCCGAGCCGAGACCGGGGTTCATCGACGCCTCGGTGACATCGGTCAGGCCGTACTCGTCGTCGCTGATCTTGTCGGAGAAGGCGACTATGGACTGGTAGTCGTAGCCCTTCTGCGCGAGGTACTTGTCGACCTCGACCTTGTACCGCACTGCGGCCTGGCGGGAGTCCGTGACGACCATCGCCTTGGCGTGGCCGTCGAGGAGCTGGGCAACGTTCGCGCGGAAGTGCTCGACGATGATCTCGACCTTTTGGCCGATGTTCGTCGGGTGCAGGTTCGCGAACCGCATGATCTTGCGGGCCGCGACCTTCGGGTCGACGAGGCGGTCGTCGCTGTCTGCCATGATGCCCGTGACGACGCCGTCCTCGCCGCGCTGCTCGATCTCGAACGCGGTCCGGTAAGTCTGGTAGCCGTGCAGCACGTCGAGGATGAAGCCTTCCTCGATCGCCTGCCGCATCGGGTAGACATCAAATGACACCGGCTTGCCGTCTTCGTCCTTGCGGCCGAACAGCACCTTCGTCTTCGTTTTCGGCGTGGCGGTGAAGGCGAGCAGCGACACGTTCCGAGCACCGGCTCTGGCCGCCGTCTCTGCGGCGATCTGCGCCTCGCGAGCGTCGTCGGCCTCGACGATCTCGTTCACGACGTCTTGGGAGTCGACTTCCTCGTCGGTTGCGACCTGACCGCCCTCGGTGAGGACCTTCTTCAGGTCCGATGCCGTTTTGCCGGACTGCGAAGTATGCGCTTCGTCAATGATTACGGCGAAGTTCTTGTCGCCCAGCGTCGTCTCCAAAAGGCCTTTGACATAGGGGAACGTTTGGATCGTGACGACGATGATGAGCGCCGAGCCGGTCAGCGCATCCAGTAGCGCGCGCGACTTCGAGCCACCGGATCGCCGCACAGCTGCCGAGTCGATAACGGCGACGGTGCCGACAGTGTCGTCGACCTGCTCGACGGCCTGCTGCAGCTGCGCGTCGAGTACGCGGCGGTCGGAGACGATGAGGACCTTGTCGAAGATCTTTTCGTAAGCAGCGTCGTGGAGCCGTGCTAGCCGGTGCGCGGTCCAGGCGATTGTGTTGGTCTTCCCCGACCCGGCCGAGTGCTCGATGAGGTAGCGCCTGCCGGGCTTCTCCTCGGCGATGGTCTCGACGAGCTTCGTCACCGCGCGCCATTGGTGGTAACGCGGGAACATCAGCGTCGTGGATCGCCTGATCTTGCCGGTAGCCGGATCCTCGTCGGCCTCGGTCTTAAGAAATATTTGCGAGCCGAGGATGGCCAGCCAGTTGTCGCGTTGTAGGACCCGCTCCCACAGGTAAGAAGTGGCGGCCCCGCTAGGGTTCTGCGGGTTGCCCGCAGCACCGGTGTCCTTGTGTCCGCGGTTGAAGGGCAGGAAGTAGGTCTTCTCTCCCGCGAGCTTGGTGGTCATGTGAACCTGGTCGTCGTCGACGGCGAAGTGCACTAGGGCACGGGTGCCAAATCCGAGCAACGGCTGCCCCGCAGGGTTCCGATCGTTGCGGTACTGACTGACCGCCGTGCGCCATTCTTGCTTGAAGAACGACTTGAGCTCGACTGTCGCCACGGGCAACCCGTTGACGAAGAGCACCAGATCGATCGACCGGTTGTCCCCACGCTTCGGCGAGAAATGCACCTGCCGGACGACACGCAGCCGCATCTTCCGGTAGTTCTCGGTGGTGGTCGGGTTCTGCGTGGTGGCCGGCTTGAATTGACACATCCGCAGATGCGCCGTCGCCCCGCGGGTGTGGGAAAACTTCCGACGCAGTACATTGAGCGTGCCGCCGCCCGAGCTCATCGGCGTGTCCAGCCGCGACACGAGCGACTCCAGCAGCGCCTCTCGGTCGGCCTGCTCTGCACCGGTTCCCACACGGACGACCTTCGCGTACTCCTCGGTCTGCGTCTCGTTCAGCCACCAGTGCACGTCCTCGGGCCAAATCGCCCGCTCGGCGTCGTAGCCGTCGTCGGTCTCGCTGTATCCCCAGCCGTTAGCGGCGAGATACTCGGCGATCTCGCGCTCGAACGCCTCCTCTCGGGTGCCGTCTGGTGCCGCCATGGTTCAGCTCGCCTTCCGTGCGGTGCGTACGTTGATTTGCCCGGTCACCGTTGCGGTGATCAGCGCCGAGCGGCGCTCCTTGGCGAGGGCGATGTGCTCCTCGGCCTTCGCGATCAGTGCATCGATGCGCGACGTCTGCTCGTGGTACTCGGTGACGAACGAATTCTGGCGCTCTATCGGCGGGAGCATCAGCGGGACTCGCGCAAAGGTTTTCCAGTTCCGAAAGTCGACGCTCCGCTGTCTCGTACTCGGGGCCTGCGTGCTGAGGAAGCCCGACGTGCCCATGTACCGGATAAGGAGCGCGAGGTATTCGGCATTGACGTCATTTCGGGAAGCACACACGTGGTAAACCGGTGAGCATTGGCCCTCGCTGTCGGAGATGCCGACAGCACCGGCGAACCCGTCGAGGGCATGAAACACGATGTCCCCAGGCATGACTCCCTGGTAGCCCGCCTCGGACGCTGACATCGTGTACCCGTCGGCTCGGCGGTTGGCGCGCAGCGTGACGACGCCGTCGCGGTAGGCTGTCACGACGCCTAATCCCGGCACTGGCCTGCGTTCGAGGCGAATCAGTGTCTGCCTAATGGTTGCGTTTCGCTTGCCAACGCTCGGTTGAAACTCAGCGTCGGCAATGGCGCTTCGTCGTTCCCGAAGCAGCTGGATGAACTCTCCCTGCTTGGCCACGAGCGCGTCTATCTGGGCCGTCTCGTCGTCCAGGTAGTCGGCAATAGCGCGCTGCTCATCGGGCGGCGGCACGTACACGTGGAGAGGCGCAATCTGGCCGACACCGATGCCAGGTTGGGCGGCGCTTGTTGAGTACTGACCAAGGTTCATCACCCGCAGAAGCGCGGCCAACCATCGCTCGTCGACGTTAGCCAAGGGTGTCGCGACGATCGCGTGCTCACTTGCCCAGAACTCACCATTGACAAGGTGCACGTTGCCGCAGAGTGCGCCCTGACGACCGATGAGCACATGCGTGCCGACATGTGTACGCCGCGAAGTGAACCCCCTCACCCCGTTAGCGCCATAGACGGCGTACTCGCCGGCCTGCTCGATGGCGTCGACGGTAATCGCGTCCCCTGCACGCATCGATCGAACCAGATGCTTCACCCGGGACCTGGTCCATCTCTCAGGAACGCGAAGCCCCGTCATCCAAGCGGCTTCGGCGGCCTGAAGACCACTGTCCGTCACGACTCAACCTCGCGCAGGAGCGTCATGATCTCGCCGACGACCCGCTCAAGGTCGGCATCGATCTCCTCAAGGGGCCTGGGCGGCTCGTAGGTATAAAAATGCCTCGTGAACGGGATCTCGTAGCCGGTGTTCGTCTTCGACCAGTCGATCCACGCGTCGTCGACGTGCGGCTTCACCTCGGCGTCGAAGTATGCCTGCACCGTCTGCTTGAGCGCCTCGTGCGACTGCGGGTGGTCGCGCCATCCGAACGGCACGTTCTCGGTGTCGCGGAGCGCGGCGTCTGGCTCCGGCTTGCCCCTATTCACACCGGATGCATGAACGCAGATGTCGGCGGACTCGTCGTGGACGCCGATGGTCAACCACAACGTCTTGCGCTGCGGGGCGGTCAGTCGAAGTCCCCGGTCGCCGAGGTGCTTGCCGAGCTCCCGGTTGAACTTCTCCCGGTTCAAGTACGGTTCGTCGCCGAACGACTCAAGAGCCAGGATTAGGCCCTCGATCTTCCCGAGCGTCCTGTGCTCGGCCACGGCGCTGATCGTCTGCGAGGTGCACACGAACCGGAGCCGGAGGGGGCGCTCGATGGTGACGGTCCAGTACGCGAAGTCGAGGTTGTTGAACACCTTCACCGGCACCTTGGCGTCGTCGTCCTCGGTGCTGGCGAAGGCGCGCACGATCGCATCTCGGCCATTCTCGGCGATCTCGACGCGCTTGGAGCCGATGGATTTTCTCAGCTTCGACCCGAGCCCGGTGGCGTCGATGAGCTGCACCCTGCCCTCGCGCTCGGCGGGCTTCGCGTTCGACAGGATCCAAAGGTATGTGGCGATGCCAGTGTTGTAGAACATGTCGTTGGGCAGGGCGACGATGGCCTCGACGAGATCTTCCTCGAGCACGTGACCGCGAATGTCGGACGGCCCAGAGCCCGCTCCGCCGTTGGACAGCGGCGAGCCGTTGAGGACGATGCCGACCTTGCCGCCGCGGCCGCTGTGGTCCACGTCGCGCATCTTCGAGGCGACGTGCAGCAGGAACAGCATGGCCGCGTCGCCGACGCCCGGGAGCCCGGGCGCGAAGCGCCCCCGTCCTCCGCGCGCGTGCTCGTTTTTCACGTCGGACTCGACTGCCTTCCAGTCCGTCCCGAACGGTGGGTTAGAGAGCACGTAGTCAAAGCGCCGGTCCTCGAACTTGTCGACGACGAGCGTGTCGCCCTGCCGGACGTTGGATGGGTCCTGCCCCTTGATGAGTAGGTCAGCCTTGCAGATCGCGTAAGTGCGCGGGTTGATTTCCTGGCCGAACAGCGCTGTGGACGCGTCCGGGTTGAGCGCGTGCAGGTGCTCGTCTGCGACGGTGAGCATGCCGCCGGTGCCGACGGTCGGGTCGTAGATCGAGCGGACGGTGCCGCGGTCTCGCAGCGCCTCGGTGTCCTCGGCATACACGAGGTCGACCAGGAGTCGCACGACGTCGCGGGGCGTGTAGAACTGGCCGGCACCGTCGTTGGCGGACTCGGCGAATCGGTAGATGAGGTTCTCGAACAGGTCGCCCATGTCGGCGTTCGAGACTGTGTCGGGGGACAGGTCGATCCTGGCGAAGTGGCGAGCGACCTGCGCGAGCCTGTCGCGCTCGTCAAGCGCGCGGATCACGTTCTCGAAACCGAAGGATCTGAACACGTCGAGGTTCGAGGAAAACCCGCCGACGTAGTCGATCAGGTTTTCAGCCAGGTTGTCAGGGTCCTGCAGCGCTTTCTTCAGCGTGTACGCACTGGTGGTCCAGAACGACAGCCCGGCGCTGTCCTCGGTGCGGGTGGCGACCTTCAGATGCGTACGGCGCTGCTGCTCGCCGGGGTACTCAGCGACGATCTCGGCCATGGCGTCGCGGTGCAGTCCCATGACGCACTCCAGGCGGCGCAACACCGTGAACGGCAGGATTACCGAGCCGTACTCGGCCTCGGCGTAAGGGCCCCGCAGGGTGTCGGCGACACTCCACACAAAGCTGGACAGGACAGACAAAGGCACTCCAAATCAGCAGCGGTACTTTGGTCTCATCGATCCATCACCGACGGACCAAAAGCTCGCCTCGAACACTAGTTGTCGGCACCTACTTCGTGGCGAAGTCGACCTGCCGTGTCGGGTGTACCTCGTCGATGCGACGACGCACGTACCGGCGATGCAGCAATCGGACTGCGACCTTAGTCCTGACCCCAAGAGCGCTACCTGGACTCGCTAGCTCGACGGCTGTTTGTGCTTGCAGGTTAAATTATCTCGATCTGACGGCCACAGCGTAAGAGTTCTGTCGCGCGTTGGATAAGATTCTCCGCGTCTGGAGCGCCGGCGGTTCCCACGCGACAACCGGGCCGTGGCAAGAGCCAGCCTTTGCTGGCAACCGTTCGTATCAAAATTCTCGGACTCCCCAGTTCGGCGGCCAGCCATGGATGCCCTCAGATGAGTTCGCTTCGAATCCCGGCAAAGCAACGATGCCGCGAGCCGTCGCGGCATCGACCAAACCACGCGCAGAGTCCACGCACCAGTGATCGGTGATGGCAATCAGGCTGATGTCCAGCACCTGGCATTCATCGCGGAGCGCCTCGTTGTAATCCTCCTCGTTCGCGAAGAAGTTCGTCGGGGCGTTCCGGCCCTCGTACGCGTAGGGATTCACCTGTAGAGCCGCACGAATCCAATGCGTACCGTCGCTGGTCACCTGTCCTCGACCTCGTTCCTTGCGTTGCCGCCGCGGACGATCTGTCTCCCGGCGCTTCGGATGCGAACACGCTAGAGGCCGTGACACATCGCTCATGCGAAAGTCGGCCCGGCGGTCGCCCGACCCGACCTCGTCAACGACTCGAGCAGCTTATGCCAGCTATTTTTGTTTCGAACTTTTCTGACGACCGGCCGATCGTCGTGCCGTCTGTGCCTTGGCTTGCGCCCCGCGGCGGATTTCTCCGTTCTCGATTCTGATCCACTCTTGGGTGAGTAGCCATCTCGATTGAGCTTGCGCATCGGTGCCGCTCGCAAAGATGCATAGGTCGCGTTCATTCTTGGTGAGGCTTGCGAGTTGGCTCCAGGTGGGGCTCCGGTGATGTCGGAACCTGAATTCACCGATGAACCGTCCAACTTGTTGACCGATTTTGTACGAACTTTGTCGACGTTTCTTTCCGCAGAGGAAGGCAAAGTGGGTTGGCCCGGCACAGAGCGACCGTCGGCTCTGGTTCGAGACGAGCCAACCTGTGCGGTGGAGTTCCGCGCACAGCATCGATCGCAGCTGAGGGTTGGTCGTATGGGCGAGGTTGTTCGATTGCGAGAACGCGACGACTGTTTCCGCTGCGAAGGCTTCGCTTCGCAGTGGGCCGCGACTGTTGTCGACCCAAAACTGTTCTACTGCGGTCGATATGACCGGGCCGAATGCATCGATGTGCTCATACCAATGGTCAGCGGAGACCTTAAATGCTTCGTCTGCAGCCTGCATTGACACGGGTGTTCTCGTTTCAGACTGCTTCAGGTGCGCGCGGACGGATCGAGGTGTGGGAACCTGACCAGCCCGAAGTAGCGAGACGACAATTGCTTCTTCTGCCGTATCTGGATCGGGTGCCGACAAAGCCTCGCGGCCAGAACCGTAGGCATGTGGCGCGAACGCTCGGGCCAGAACTGCGATGATCCGTGGTTCTGTAGGTATTCCGACTCTCTTAAGCCACTGCTGAGCCTCAGAGTTGGCCTGCCAGGCGGTATCCCCATCATTGTCGGCGCGCACTGGTCTACCTCCTGGAAGCGGTCACCGCAGTCTTCGATGACCGCATAAAGAACTACTAGTAGGGCAGACTTATTTATACCGAATTGACGTACTTGTCGAGTGCCCACGCGACCGAGTCAGACAGATCCCGCGCGTGCGCGCCGATGGGATGAATATCGAGGACAGGTTGGAGCCCGTATCCGCCAACTTCGGATCGAGCAAGGCTTGACGCAGGAGGCACTCGCGCTCGAATCAGGCGTCACTCGTAACGTGCTCATACATGTCGAGCACGGAAGACGCGGGCTGCTGTACGAGCGGCTGTTCGATATTGCTGAAGTGCTTGGTGTTCCCGCCGGCTCCTTGCTCGACGAACGCGAACAGGACTCGACGTAGCTCAATATCCCTATCGAGACGTAAGACTGTGTAAGCAGGAGGCTTGCACAAAACCCGTTTCTAACGCACCGGCGGACAGGGGCAGATACGGCCGTTCGCGATGCCCGCCCCGATGACTCTGCGACCCCAAACTCACAGAATATTCGCCACACAAGGCGGCCCCAACAACGAAGACCGACTTCGCCGCCGTTGACTGGGGACGCGCACATCGCATTCGGAGCCGAGCAGGGCGTTGCCAAGCAGGCCGCCCGACGATCAGGAGAAGCGAACCGCAAATAGGGCCTACCGAACTGAGTCGCCGGTCATCAGTTCCGGCCGAGTGGATTCTGGTTGAAATTCTGGAAGTAGGTGTCGTCGTCTTCGACGGGCTGCGCTGGGGACGCCGGCATGATAGCAGTGGTGCGCTGTACGAACGAGGTGATCGCGTGGGCGTCGGGATCGCTGAGAACATCCTGCATCGCGTCGACCACCTGCGGCATCTTGTCGAGGAGCGCTGCTCGGTACGCAGCCAGGATTACGTCGGCATCTGGGTGGTGAAGTGCGACCAGCCGGTTCTCGGCGTCGACCTCGACAGCGATACCGCCGACCCTGCCGACACCACGAATCTCGCGCACGACCGATTGTGCGCGTTTTACTTTCGCACCCAGCTCTTCGAATGCGCTGTTGGACATCGTCACCGGAACCTTTCGATACGCGGATGGTCACGGGTTCGGCGTGACAGGAGGCTGCGGAGCCTGTGCCCCCGGCATTTTCGCCTGGGGCAAACGACATCCCGTGTTCGCGGAGATGACGGCACCGGTGCTGCCGATGAAGATGGCCGTGCCATCAGGACTGTAGAAGCGAACCTGGTGTCGGCTGGGATCGTCATGAAAGATTTGATACTCGGTCGCGCCCACCGCGGCAGCGAGAGCCTTGGCATGTTCGAATACCCGCGGCCATATCGAATCCGGGATCGGCCCCTCCGACACATAGTTCTTCAATTTGACGTCGTCACCGTCGGTCCCATCGAACGGCCGGCTGCAGCCGCCGACACTTCGCTCGCGTATCCAGGTCCACTTCATACCGGGTACGAGGGTGTCGACGAATGCTCCGATCTGCACGACGGCACTGTGGACCTGCATTTCGGTGTCCTCGAGCGACGGCAACGTCTCGAGGATCGCGGCTGAGTCCGCCGTCACGGCCGGGCTGGATTTTTCGTACGGGTTGTCGAGCACGTCTGATCCACATCCTGTCAACGTAAGGACTGAGGCGACGGTCAGTGCCGTCATCCACCGTCGTGATCGGGTACCGGTCGTTCGTCTCTCGTACATCATCGGGTCAGGTCCATCAGGCCGTCGAGAATGTCGATACCTCCGGTTTTCAATGCCGGGTCACCGGTCACGAGCAAGCCGGGCACATCGGCCAGACCGGCGATGACGACGGCGGTGTTGTAACCCGATGTACGCAATTCGTTGTTGTCCCCCAACCTCGGGTAGTCGCTGTGCCCTGTCGCGCCTTGGCGCGCGACACCATCCGCCGTGGTCGTCGCATCGGTGTCGAGGTGGGTGAACTCCGACATGTATCCGGGACTCCATCCGAAGCGGTTCATGTGCGCGACGGGGTCGTCGTGCGCGGTCATCTCGTACGCGTGCCCGGGTGCGATGTTGAGCTTGTCGAGACTGCTGTCGAAGTCGTGGCCGGTACCCAGGCCCGGAGACCCGTAGACCATCACATCGTCGACAATTCCCTCGGGAGTCTCCTGCAGCGCGAGCCCGGTGGTGAACGACCCGTACGAATGCCCGACAGCCGTCAGATGTGGGTCACCGTCATAGTTCGACGCGTCGATGCCCTCGTAGAAGTGCGACAAGTTGGGTGCTGCGGCCTGCGCGTTCCATGGCTGCGCCACCTGAATCAACCCCGTCGCACTCTCCTCGGAGAAGTAGTCGTCTTTGTCGAGTTGTGGTGCGTCGTAACCGATCCAGGCGATGGTCGCCACCGTCTCACCCGCATGGTCGACCGTGTCGTCGAGTTGCTGCTCGGCGGTCATCTTCATCTGTTCGCCCTCCTCGGTCATGGCCCCGATGGCACCGCCGACGGTGGTATTCAGACCCGGCGTGGTGACGGACACGTGATCGGCTGTGTCCGGGTTACCGACCGCTACTGCCGCGTGGGTTTGTGCACCCGACTGAGTGTCGAGGAGCATCAGCATCCGGTTGGGATCTTTCTCGATGGTGTCTCGGACGGCCTGTAGGTCCACGAGCCGATCCGACACGGTCGGGTCGCACGCCTGCGCGCGGGACATCTCGTCGTCGAGCTTGATTCGGTTGTAGTGATCACGATCGACGACGGGGAGGCCGTCGCGGTTGCCGATGTAGTTGTCGTGGGCGAACAGCGCGTCCTTGTCGGCCGGGGACAGTGTGGACCACATCTCGTGCAACTGCGCCGGGTCCGACGGCAGCGACGTCGTGCCGCTGATGATGTCCGATACGACCGGGCTGATGGCCCCGTCCTGAGGCGAGTTGGAGGCGACGTCGAGTTGTTGCTGCGCGGCTCGAATAGCCTGCGCTGCACGCAGTTCCCCGTCACCGAATTGTGCGAGGAGGGCCTTGATGCGCACCTCGATGTCGTCGGCCTGCCTGTCGAGTCGACTCTGCAGAAGCGCCGCGATGACTACAGCGCCGCCGATCGGAACGGTCGGGGCCGTCACCGCGCCGTCGTCGGACACCGTCATACCAGCGCCGGGTGCCTCTAGGTCCACGATGGCCAACAGCGACGTGCGTATGCCGTCGAGTACACCTCCGTGGGAGGCGTGCGCTTCGGCGATGGCGATGACGGCCGTGTCGATGTGCGAGGCGGCGAGGGTGTCCGACAGACTGCGCGCCGACGCGGCTGCCGCCGCCTCCCCCTGCCACTTGTCCATCGCCGCGTCGACCGCACGGTCCATTCGGTGGATCTGATCGGTGAACGAACTGTTCGACGCCAGTAGAGACGTGGCGTAGTCCAGCATCGAACTCGGTTGGCAGCCCCGCACGTGCGAGATGGTGGTCACCGCGGGGCGCCGGCTTCGTAGCGCAGCAACTGAGAGCTGAACGCCTCGTCGACGTCCTCGTAGCTCGTCGCGCTCCACTCACACGTTGCCGACATTTCGTTGATGTTGAGGGCGATGCGTGCGTACGCCTCCGCCGTCGACCTCGTGCTCTGCTCGGAGTCCGCGGCAATGGGCGAGCCCGGCATCGTGACAGTCGCCGTGATGCTGATGGCGTTGATCGTGCTTGCGGTATCGGTGAGTATTCTACCGAGCGCTCGAAGCTCCCCCAGATCGACTGCCAGCAATTCGCCCACTTCTCGCCCCCCAGCGAATCCACCGGCGCGGTCGGACCAGCGCCATATTGCCAGCAGGCTAACACGCCGCGACAGTTAGAACTCGTAGCGGTTTGAACAAAGGTGCGGCTGCTCGTGGAGTTTGGGATTTTCGTGTGCACCGAGTGACGTGGCGCAGGCATTGAGGTACGTCGTCTACTGCTCTGCATCTGACAGTTGCAGCCGTTGGTCGAGCTCGAAGCAAGGCGAGTTTTCCGAATGAAGTGCTCGTTGGCCGCATTCACGAATCCGTCGGAGATGCTGCACCGGGGATCAGTACTGCCACCGACCGGCTCTCCGATTCGCGTTGGCCGTTACCTAGACTCATCGAACTTGGGTTCTCGTTCAGCCTGTTTCGGTTCCTTCAATCTCGATCTATCTGCCCATAACCGCCTCTCCAAGCCACACCACGGTCAAAATCCGACTCCGTGGCTCTGCCGCTGTTCGCCGACTCGCGAGACAGCCCTGTCCAATCAAACCGCATTTTGAACCATTCGATCCGCTTATGAACACTCGTGCGTGAAACCTCAGCGACTGTCTGTAAAGATCCCTGAATGGTCGATGAGGAGTCAGGGGCAACCGAAACCGTGCCGGCGCATGTGTGGGAGTTCGCAAACGAGCAGGACCAGTTGAAAAAGGCCGCAGACCAGATGCGGGGCTTCTTGTACGAGCTGTCGACCGAGGGGCTGATCCCCGTACACACCATCGAGACGCGGGCGAAGAGCCTCACCTCATACATGGAGAAGTGCAGTCGGATTGACGACGGCACCGGTGCGATCAGGTACCAGAATCCACTCTCTGAGATTGACGACTGCGTGGCGGCAAGGGTGATTGTGTACACGACGCGAGCGCGGAGAGACTTCCTGAGCCTTTTGACCACGCGATCCAAGACTCGGGATCATGCGAATCCGGGCAAAGAGAAGCACAACGGATATGACAGCGACCACTTAGTTGTGACCTCGATTGAACTGCCGCACCTGAACGCGCGCTACCCCGACCTTGGGGCGTACTTGCGCAAACGACCAGGTCTCGAGGTCCAGATTCGGACGGTGGCGGGTCACGCATGGGCGGAGTACGAGCATGACGTGCGTTACAAATCGGCCGCATACAGAAATCTGGAGCCCGGTCCGCGGAAACGCGTAGACCAGTGGTTCATTGAGGCTGGCGGCCTCCGGCGCTATCTCGATCAGGTTTTCAACGAGATCGATGAGTTTCTCGTGCCAAGTACCGAAAACACGGCTAAAGCTGACGAGGGTGTTGACGACAGTGCAAGCGAAGCTGCCGATGGCCTCGCTGACCCGGACGATCGGTCACTGGACCTCGACACTCTGACCTCTCTGATCAATGACCGGTATCGGGGTGCGGCGCCCGGGAGCGAAGAGGCGGCGCAGGAGCTGCTCGATCAGCTCGACACTCTCGGCATACGCACCGTGGCCGAACTGCAGACCGTATTGGATCAGAACGACCCGGACGAGGTCGCCTCTCTGATGGACTATCCCATCCCGGTCTCCGCCACGCGCCGCCTCGATGACGAACTCCTCGCAGCTTTCACCCGCAAGTATGTCGACGCTGCAGCGCCGAACGAGGCTCGACAACAACTTTTGCGGCTGCGACTTCGCCGAGTGGATGGCAGGTTCACCATCTATGTCCTGGAGCCGAAGGGCAAGGAGCGCACTCGACCCATCGCGGCCGCTCGAGCTGTCCGAGAGTTGACTCGGCTCGTCGCCGACGAACTGGGACCGGAGCAGGCATGCATCGAGCATGCAATTGCCTTGGAGCGAGGCGATCTTCAGGCTCATACCAATCCGCGGGTAGTCCAGGTGGGTGACACAGCGATCTACGTCGCAACCAACCTGAACCGCGCCTACTCCGAACAGTTGATGAGGCAGCTGGTTGACCGCCTACCGCGCAACGAGATCCTCGTTCTCAGAGCCGGCGACCAGATACTGCCGTCGTTGGCCAACCAGCAAGCTGAGAATGATCCGCAGGAACTATCGGAGATGCCCATTCAGACGTAGCATCCTGCGCTGGCGGTCCGCGTCGATGTCATGATCGTGTGTGTCTTTGGCTGGCGCGCATGCTGCCGCCTTGGGGGGTGGGTTTGCCTGCACGTGGCGGAAGCTTCAACCGCGATAAGCGTTAGGTGGGAGCTGCTGGTTGCGCTTGTCATCCGGTGCGCGGCAGGGCGGCAAAGCGACTCAGTTCGCTGCGGTGGCCCGACGGATTCGAAGGCTTAATGCGCCGAGAACGCAGCAGTATCTGCTGCGCCTGGCCTATGGCCGGTACTGTCAGACAGGTGAACACCGAACACGATCTCGAGCTGCACTCGCTTGGTGTGTCGCCGTCCGCCTCCGAAGTTGCAGACCTCGAGGAGACGTTGCGTCTGGCACGTGGCGAAGCCCGCCGGTGGGAGACGCTTTTGACTCGATTGGCGAAGTGACTCGCTATCTGAGCGCTGAAGCACTGATCGCCATCAACGCAGAACACGGTGGCGCAGGGGCGGGCGTTGCAGACCTCGCGGGTATCGAATCCGCCGCACACCGCCCGCAGACCGAAGCCTTCGGAACCGAAATCTATCCGGACATTTGGTCCAAGGCTGCTGCGTACATCCACAGCCTTGCCAGCACTCAGTACTTCACCGACGGCAATAAGCGCACCGCATGGCTTGCGGCAATGACGTTCCTGACCCTCAACGGCCATCGGATGCCCCGGATCGGTGATGCCGACTCCGAAGCGCTCGTTCGGTGCGTAGCCGGAAATTTGTTCGCCAGCGACAGCGAACCAGACCGCACGATCGAGGTTGCGGCCGACTGGATACAAACTCGCTACGGGCAGCGCAACCGAGTCGGACCCGCCATCGACCCCAGGCTCGAATTCGTGCAGCTGTGCTATCACTACGAAGTCGACCCGGGCCAGGCCGTTTACTCGATTGCCAACGCCGGATTCGACATCCTGTCGGCCCCGAACGGATTTCCCCATCCGGGCGATTTCTACATGCTCGGCCGAATCCACTGGCGTCCCGTCGACATCACTCGGTCCCATACCCTCACCACTACCGTCATAGCTCTCGATGGCACTAAGCGTGTCAATCGGGCTAGGAAGTCCGAAACACTTTCGGGTTTCCCGATGCTTGAGAGCGACAAGTGGCAGTACCCCAATGGCATCGTGCCGTGGACGTTCGTGACCGACATCGACGCAGTGTTCCTCGAAGCCGGGGAGTACGTCATTCGCCTGGATATTGACGGAGAGTGCGCCGCAGAGCATGCCCTGACTGTCGTCCAGTTCGGGGCAGCACCACCGGACATTGCATCCCTTCACCCGAGCAGCTGACCACCGCGTTTCGCGGTGCGACCGTACCGGACCGAGAGGCGTCGGCGAAGCCGACCTCGGAATGCTATTGACGCGATTAGGCAACCCCTGCCGTCGCCGCAGATTTGTCCGAGCAGGAGAAACGCCGTGACTGTCACCCTCACCACGATCGACCGCAGCGCGCTGACCCTGCTGATCGTGCCGGTATAGGTGCTCCCGCCCGCCGACCTGCCGCAGGCCTAACCCATCGATCTTCCTCGCACGCAGCGGTACCGCAGTGCGCTGCGCCCCCGACGGGTGGGTGCTGCGACGGCCCGAGCACGAAGAGTTTTAAGAGCGCTTCGACGCCGTGTGCGCCGAGTTCGGCATCGACGCGCAGCTTAAACTCGCCGTCCCACAAGCGCTTCGTCCGGGCGGACGGGTCGACGCGAGCGACCGGGTCCAGGCTGGTGCCCGCCTTGTCAGGCGCTCACAGCCGGAGGGCTTTAGCTCCGCGCAGCAACCGCGGCTAGTTGCCAGGTGTTGCGCCACGCGGCCGCGCTCACCTAGACAGAGGAGGTCGTCGCGAGGGCAACACGTCGCCCTGAACTGGGAAAATTGAACGTGGGAAAGTACCAATCCAGCGAGTTCAAGGAGCACCGTTCCGGTGAGTTAGTCAACGTCGTCGTTCCCCGCCCTGTCCGTCCATGCCACCGGGACCGGTGTTGTGTCGCACGCCGGAGCCCTCACGTAGCTGCGGGCGGCAGAGGCCACAGGGCTGGCGTCCGCGTTGTCGACGGGCCTGGCGTCTTGGCGGAAACCGTTGGCGCAGTTCGACCCCAGGAAAGTCGTGCTCGATCTTGCGACGGCGTTGGCGGTCGGTGGAGACTGCTTCGCCGACATCGCCACCGCGCGCGAACGCAGCGCCGTGTTCGGGAAAGAGCGGGCACATTTAGAGAAGGAATCAGCTGCGCCTACTTACAAACGAGGATTCGGATTTCACCCCGCTGCTCGCGTTCGTCGACCACGGGAGCGACGGAACTGGTGAACCTGTCGCAGCGTAGCTCCGGCCCGACAACGCCGATCACAACACTGCCGACGGCCACCTCGATCTGACCCGAAAAGTGTTGGCGCAGTTATCGATATTGATCACGGTGGCGGATTTCAGAACCGCCGCCCTTGGCTTGAGTAGAGCAAGACGTTGCGGGAAATTGTTTGCGGGGGATGGATTTCATCACGGTCGTCGGCTCCAAGTTTCAGAACCTCGCCTCCTGGAAGCCAATTGCTCTGCTTCGCAGTCATTTTCGCCAGTTTGCTGCAGTTGGGGATGTCGAGAAAATGTCGGCGTTGGGCTCCTCACCAGCACAATGGACACGGCAAAAGCCACGGTGGCATGTTCCAACCTGTCAGCCTGCAACTGGCCTTCCCTGCGGTTAGACAGTGCCTTCGGGGTGACTTCTGGTCTGTTGCATGTAAGCTGAGCTTCTAAACGTAGTCCTACCTGCGAATTAGTCCTAAATACAGGGTAATCGAGCAACAGTGCAGACACGCGATAGAACTTTCGGTATCGACGCCGCGGCGCACCGGGCGGCTCTCGGAGTCGAGGGTACGACGATGGCGGTACTCGCCTGTGGCGTCGATCGCGCATATCCAGCGGGCCATTCGCGGTTACTGCGGCAGATCGCTGCCAGTGGCCTGGTTCTCAGTGAATACGCGCCGGGTACGACACCGGCAAAGCATCGTTTCCTCGCTCGCAACAGGCTCGTCGCGGCACTCGGATCCGCTGTGGTGGTCGTCGAGGCCGGGTGGCGCAGCGGCGCTCGCAACACAGCGGCGTGGGCAGCGAAATTGGGTAGGCCCGTGCTCGCGGTCCCTGGGCCGGTCACCTCGCCGACGTCCACGGGCTGCCACCGCATGATCCGGGACGGCGAGGCCGTGCTGGTGTCGAGCTCGCACGATGTCGTCGCCGAGGCGGGTGCACTCGGGTCCCCGGAGGAGCCTCGACCCGACCTCTTTCGGGAGACCGATGCGCTGTCGGACACTGCCCTGTTGATCTACGACGCGTTGCCGGCCACCGGTTCGGTGTCGAGTAGAGAGCTGTCCGAGCACTCCGGTGTTCCGCTGAACAAGGTGCGTGCATCCCTGCCGGTACTGGAGATGGACGGATTCGTCGCCAGCGACGAGACCGGATGGTTCCGCGTCGTGCGTGGGTGAGCGCACCACGATTCGAGAGCCCAACGGTAGGGTGTTAGGTAATGCTTAGTCGACGCATCGGCTGTCGGCGTCGTTCACTCGAAGAGGGGTCAGAAGTGCCACGCAAGAAAACCACCCTGTCCGTCCTGCGCACCGAAGCGCTCACCCCGCACATGCACCGGGTCTACCTGGGTGGGGCCGGCTTCGACGACTTCGATGCGATCGACGAGACCGACGCCTACGTCAAGTTGTTCTTCGGGACCGATGACGAACCGATCATGCGCACGTACACCGTTCGCTCGGTCGATACTCGCGCTCGGGAGATCGCCATCGACTTCGTGGTGCACGGAGACGAGGGAGTCGCCGGGCCGTGGGCCACCCGGGCGAAGCCGGGGGACGAGATGTCGTTCTTCGGCCCGTCGGGTGGGTACGCCCCACGACCCGACGCGGACTGGCACCTCTTCGCCGGCGACGAATCGGCGATTCCGGCGATTTCGGCTGCCGTCGAAGCGCTCCCGGAGGATGCCGTCGCCAAGGTCTTCATCGAAGTTGCCGACAGGCACGACGAGATCTACATGGAGACGCTCGCTGTCGTCGACGTGACCTGGATTCACCGGGGTGCGTCCTCGAACGAGGTGGGAGACGACCGAGCCGGAGACAACGCACCGTTGATTGCAGCGGTGAAGGAAACGGAATGGCTGCCGGGGCAGGCTCAGGTCTTCGTGCACGGAGAAGCCCAGGCCGTCATGCACAACATTCGGCCCTACATCCGTAAGGAGCGCGGGGTCGGTGCCGAGTGGGCCTCGATCTCGGGCTACTGGCGTCGCGGCCGAACCGAGGAGACGTTCCGAGTGTGGAAGCGCGAACTCGCGCAGGCCGAATCCGGTGTCGACGCCTGATCGCGCGACGACCCACCTCGGACGGCGTGTCCGGTTGTCGCGCGGCCTGCCAGCGCCCAAGCTGAGCCCATGACCGATTCGCTGCCGCCTCACCTCGGCATTCACGTCGAGGAGTTCGCCGAACATCTTCGACTCGGTCGAGAGCGTTCCGAGCACACGATCCGGGCCTACGTCTCCGATGCTCATTCACTGCTCGCGCACTTCGCTGAGTCCTCGCCGGATGCGACCATCGCCGACCTCGACCTCCGGGCGGTGCGTTCGTGGTTGGCCACGCACTCGGCCGCCGGATCGGCCAGAACATCGATGGCGAGACGAACCTCGTCGGTGAGGACGTTCGGGAAGTGGCTCGAACGGGTGGGAGCGGTGGCGGTGGCACCGGCGGAACGCCTGGCCGGTCCGGCCGGCCACCGTACGCTGCCCGGTGTTCTTCGCCACAGCCAGGCGGAGCACGCGTTGGCCGCGGCCGAATCGGGCGCCGCCGAACTCGACCCCATCGCGCTGCGGGACAGGCTCATCGTCGAGTTGCTGTACGCGACCGGGGTGCGCGTGGGGGAGTTGTGCGGACTCGACATCGACGACGTGGACACCGAGCGTCGCTTGATCCGTGTGCTCGGCAAGGGCAACAAGGAACGCTCGGCACCGTACGGTGCGCCGGCAGCGCATGCGGTCGAGAACTGGCTGGTCAGCGGCAGACCCGAACTGGCCTCGGATCGATCCGGTGCCGCATTGCTGCTGGGGCGTCGAGGTGGACGGCTCGATCAACGGCAGGCCAGAACGGCGGTGCACGAGGTACTCGACACCGTCCCCGGTGGTCCCAGCCTCGGTCCGCACGGCCTGCGCCACACAGCGGCAACTCACTTGCTCGAAGGTGGAGCCGATCTGAGGGTGGTGCAGGAGCTGCTCGGCCACGCCTCTCTGGCGACCACCCAGATCTACACACACGTCTCGGTGGAACGGCTGCGCGCCGTGCACGATCAGGCTCATCCCCGGGCATGAGCCGAGCGTCGGCGGCGCAACGTTTGGTAGCGTCGTGGACGACTGACGACACCGAATACGGGGGACCGTGGACCGCGACCGACCGCAAGGTACTTCGGAGACGTGGTCCATGCATGTCCGTGACGGCTCTGCCGCCGACCATCGGAATCCCCCTGGTCGATCGGACAGCGCACGCGACAACGGCAGTGGGCCCGTATCGTCGGGCTCGATGTCCACTCCCCGTTCGACGCCTCGGCAACCTCCACCCTGGCAGACGCCCGACTCGGGCGATCGACAGCCGTTGCCGCCGAGGTACAACCCGCCGGTGCCGCTCGAGCCAGGGCCGCCGGCAGCGCAGCCGGACCGGTACCTGCCGGTACCGCCACACACCGAGGATTCGCGAACGCAGCCGGATCGGTGGTCGCCGCAACCGTGGTCGGGGGCGCCCAACGCCTACCGACCCAACAGTCAGGATCTGGGCGCGGATTCGTTGCTCAAGCGTCCCAAACGAGCGTCGAACTCCGGCTGGCGGCGAGGAGTGCACCGACTCACCGGCGGAGTCATCAACCCCGGTGAATCGACGGCGGAAGAGCGGTACCGAAACCAGGTCGAACGTATTCGGCAGCCGGTGCTCGGCGACTACCGGATCGCGTTTCTGTCGCTCAAGGGTGGCGTCGGCAAGACGACGACCACGCTGGGTCTCGGTTCGACTTTCGCGTCGCTGCGCGGAGATTGCGTCATCGCCGTGGACGCGAACCCCGACTTCGGCACCCTGGGTGAGCGAGTTCCGCGGCAGACGTCGTCGACCGTGCGTGATCTGCTCGCCGCGGCACCACACATTCGTCGTTACTCCGACATCCGCGAGCACACCTCGCAGGCACCGAGTCGACTCGAAGTGTTGGCAGGCGAGCGCGATCCCGCAGCGTCGGAGATGTTCGGCGAGGAGGACTACCGCGCCGTCATCGACATGTTGCAGGTGTACTACAACCTGATCCTGACCGACTGCGGTACCGGGATCATGCACTCGGCGATGAACGGGGTGCTGCAACTGGCGAACGCACTGGTTCTGGTCAGCTCGCCTGCAGTCGACGGTGCGCGCAGTGCTGCGGCGACGTTGGACTGGTTGGAACTGCACGGCTACGGACACCTGGTGGAGCGGACCGTCGTGGTGATCAGTTCGGTTCGCCCGGGTTCGTCGGCGGTGGACATGAACCTGCTGCAACAGCATTTTCTCGAGCGCTGCCGCGCTGTGTTGGTGATTCCGTTCGACGAGCACCTAGCCGAGGGTGCAGTGGTCGACCTCGACCTGTTGCGTCCCCAGACTCGAAGCGCGTTCGTCGAACTCGCCGCGATGGTGGCCGACGATTTTCCTGCGGCGTCCGGCAGGCACTCCGGCCCCCAGCGCTGAGTATGATCTGCCGTCATTCGTCGAGGGGTTTCAACCTGATCGGGCTTGCGCGCACCGTCGCCGTGGGATCGAGGTAGTCGCGGCCCCGTCTGATGCCCCAGTGAAGGCACGTCGACGAGCAGCCCTCGTGCCCCGATGTCACCGAACCCAACACGGTCCCTCGCCGAACCCGCGTGCCGGCGGCAACCGACGCCGACACCGGTTCGTACGTCGATCTCAGTCCGCTCGGATGATCGACCGATACGACGGGCTTGCCCGCTACCGACCCGGCGTAGACCACGATTCCGTCGGCGACGGCGAGAACCGACTGGCCCTCGTGGGCGGCGAGGTCGACACCACGGTGGCCGGGCAGCCAGTTCTGCTCGGGACGGTCGAACGGGGTGACGACCTGCGGTTTCGGCTGCAGCGGCCAGGCGAATGCGCCTGGTTGCGCCGAGGCGACCGGCGTCGAGAGCGTTACCGCGGTGACGAGGCACACCGCGAGTGCGCGGAGCGTGAGAGAGATGTTCACCCGTCGACCATGTCGTGGATATGAGCAATCGAACGAACCAGGACGCGATTTGTGGACAAGAAGTTTCTTTGTCCACAGGCATCGGAATCCCTTGACAGTCGGGCCTGGTTATGACGGGGGCCGTGGCAGGTCTACACTCGTCACTTGCGGCCTGTGCGTGCACGGGTCGACTTCGCGCGTCCGCGTCATCGCATCGTCTGCCTCGAGCAGAATCACCGATACGAGAACCGGTTGTCGGCGGTCCTGAGATCTTCGTGATGTCAGGTCCGGCAACTTCAGCGGGCGCCAGGGCAGAGGTCACCGACACTCTGCGTCAACCGCACCATCGAAAGAGAGTTATTCAGCCATGGCTGTAGTAACAATGAAGCAGCTGCTCGACAGCGGCACACACTTCGGACACCAGACCCGTCGCTGGAACCCGAAGATGAAGCGATTCATCTTCACCGACCGCAACGGCATCTACATCATCGACTTGCAGCAGACTCTGACCTTCATCGACAAGGCCTACGAGTTCGTCAAGGAGACCGTCGCCCACAACGGCACGGTTCTGTTCGTCGGCACCAAGAAGCAGGCGCAGGAGTCCATCGCCGCTGAGGCAACCCGCGTGGGCATGCCCTACGTGAACCAGCGCTGGCTCGGTGGCATGCTCACCAACTTCCAGACGGTGCACAAGCGTCTGCTCCGCCTCAAGGAGCTCGAGGCCATGGAGCAGACCGGTGGCTTCGAGGGACGCACCAAGAAGGAAATCCTCATGCTCACGCGTGAGATGACCAAGCTCGACCGCACCCTCGGTGGCATCCGGGACATGTCCAAGGTTCCGTCGGCCATCTGGATCGTCGACACCAACAAGGAGCACCTCGCGGTTGCCGAGGCTCGCAAGCTGAACATCCCGGTCATCGCGATCCTCGACACCAACTGCGATCCCGACGTGGTCGACTACCCGATCCCGGGTAACGACGACGCGATCCGTTCCGCTGCGCTGCTGACCAAGGTCGTCGCATCCGCAGTCGCCGAGGGCGTGCAGGCGCGAGCAGGTCAGAACACTGCATCCGACGCCAAGCCCGAGGTCGGCGCAGGCGAGCCCCTCGCCGAGTGGGAGCTCGAGCAGCTCGCTCAGGCTTCACCGGCAGCAGAGGCTCCCGCAGCAGAGGCTCCCGTGGCGGACGCCCCGGCAGCGGACTCTCCCGCAGCCGATGCCCCGGCAGCAGAAGCACCGGCAGCAGAAGAAGCACCGGCCGCTCAGGCTTGATCGAATTCGGTCCCGGTTCACCCTCAGGGGTGGGCCGGGGCCGCTTCGGTATGTCAGGGTCGAGGTCGGCACGGCTCCGCAACGAGCCCGTCGATCACGCCCTGAGAACAGCATTTTTCGTCAACGCACGTACCCAGACATTTGAGGAGGCTCGCCCACGATGGCGAACTACACTGCCGCCGACGTCAAGCGGCTCCGTGAGCTCACCGGCTCCGGAATGATGGACTGCAAGAACGCGCTCGCCGAGAACGACGGCGACTACGACAAGGCCGTCGAGTACCTGCGTATCAAGGGTGCCAAGGACGTCGGCAAGCGCGCCGAGCGCAACACCGCCGAAGGCCTCGTCGTCGCCGAGGGTGGAGTGCTCGTCGAGATCAACTCCGAAACCGACTTCGTGGCCAAGAACGACGAGTTCCAGACGTTCGCCGCATCGGTTGCAGCGACTGCTGCAGCAGGCAAGCCTGCCGACGTCGATGCCCTCAAGGCGCTCGACCTCAACGGCAAGACTGTCGAAACGGCTCTGAACGAGCTGTCGGCCAAGATCGGCGAGAAGCTCGAGCTGCGTCGCGTCGTGTCCTACGACGGCAACACCGCGACGTACCTGCACAAGCGCAGCGCGGACTTGCCGCCTGCCGTGGGCGTGCTCGTCGAGTACACCGGTGACGGCGACGCCGCAGGCGATGCCGCGCGCGCAGCTGCGATGCAGATCGCCGCCCTCAAGGCCAAGTACGTCACGCGCGACGAGGTCCCCGAGGACCTGGTGGCCGCCGAGCGTCGCATCGCCGAGGAAACCGCTCGCGAAGAAGGCAAGCCGGAACAGGCACTGCCGAAGATCGTCGAAGGTCGCGTCAACGGATTCTTCAAGGACGTCGTTCTCACCGAACAGAAGTCGGTGCAGGACGGCAACAAGACCGTCAAGGCCATTCTCGACGAGGCCGGCGTCACCATCACCCGCTTTTCACGCTTCGAGGTCGGTGCCAGCTAGTCTGCGCACCGGTTCGGTCGAGCGATGCCGTTCATTCGATTCCATCGAGTGGGCGGCATCGCTCGTGCGCGGGGCAGGTGGGTGTGCAGGCCGGAGCCCTGTCCACCACCCGGGCCTCGATAGGGCAGGATGATCCAAGAGGAAACCGTAGTGTTCGACGAGTACCGAGGAGAGCTATGACCGATCCGGCCCCTGACCGTCCCGGGTTCCGACGCGTGATGCTCAAACTGGGTGGGGAGATGTTCGGAGGCGGCCAGGTCGGTCTCGATCCGGATGTCGTGAACAACGTTGCCGAACAGATCGCCGAGGTGGTGGCCACCGGGGTTCAGGTCGCCGTGGTGATCGGCGGTGGCAATTTCTTCCGTGGTGCCGAACTGCAGCAACGCGGCATGGACAGGTCTCGCTCGGACTACATGGGCATGCTGGGTACCGTCATGAATTGTCTTGCGCTGCAGGACTTCCTGGAGAAGCAAGGCGTTGCCACCAGGGTGCAGACGGCAATCACGATGGGCCAGGTCGCCGAGCCGTACCTTCCGCTCCGCGCGCGACGGCACCTGGAGAAGGGCCGCGTGGTGATCTTCGGAGCCGGCATGGGCATGCCGTACTTCTCCACCGACACCACCGCTGCGCAGCGTGCACTGGAAATCGGTGCCGAGGTGTTGTTGATGGCCAAGGCAGTGGACGGCGTGTACTCGGCCGATCCGCGCCTCGACCCCGACGCGACGATGTTCGACACCATCACGCACCGCGAGGCCATCGAACAGGGACTCAAGGTCGCCGACGCAACGGCCTTCAGCCTGTGCATGGACAATCAGATGCCGATGCTGGTGTTCAATTTGCTGATTCAGGGAAATATTGCTCGCGCTGTGTCCGGTGAGAAGATCGGCACGCTGGTCACGTCGTGATCGTTGCCGACGGTGACGTGAGCGAATCGAAGACGAAGACGATGGAGGACAGATCGTGATTGACGAAGCTCTCTTCGATGCCGAAGAGAAGATGGAAAAGGCCGTATCGGTTGCACGTGACGATCTGTCCTCGATTCGCACCGGACGTGCAAACCCCGGAATGTTCTCCCGCATCGTCATCGAGTACTACGGTGCTCCGACGCCGATCACTCAGTTGGCCAGCATCAGCGTCCCCGAAGCGCGCCTGGTGGTCATCAAGCCGTACGAGTCCAGTCAGCTCGGACCGATCGAAACTGCTATTCGCAACTCCGACCTCGGTGTCAATCCCACCAACGACGGCAACCTCATTCGAATCGGAGTTCCTCAGCTCACCGAAGAACGTCGCCGCGAATTCGTCAAGCAGGCCAAGGGCAAGGGCGAGGACGCGAAGGTGTCGATTCGTAACGTCCGCCGAAAGACGATGGAAGAGCTCAAGCGAATCCAGAAGGACGGCGAAGCAGGCGAGGACGAGGTCGTCCGCGCCGAGAACGATCTGGACAAGACCACTGCGAAGTACACCGCCTCGGTGGACGATCTCGTCAAGCGCAAAGAGGGCGAGCTGATGGAGGTCTGACTCGACCTCGACAGCTGCTTTTCACGACGGACGACGATGAATTTCGAGGAGATGACGACAGTGGTGGGACCGGATCGGCAGGAGGGCAGCGGTACGCCCGCTGCCTCGTCCGGGGTCGCTGCCGCGAAGTCCGCCGGGAAAGCCGGCCGCAATCTGCCTGCCGCGATCGGCGTCGGCGGGTCGTTGGGTATCGGGTTGATTCTCGTGCTCGTGTTCGTCCCGCTGGTGTGGATCGGTGTCGTTGCGGTTGCGTTGGCCGTCGCGACGTACGAGGTGTCGAAGCGCCTGCGCGAGGGCGGCGTTCTCGTGCCCCGCATCCCCCTGATTCTCGGCGGTCAGGCGATGATCTGGCTCGGCTGGCCGTTCGGGGCAGTCGGTGTACTGAGCGCAGCGGTCGGCACCATCGTGGTCTGCATGGTGTGGCTGCTGCTGCGGCAGGGATTCGGCACCGCTCCGAAGAATTACCTCGAAGAGCTCTCCGTCACCGTCCTGGTGGCCTGTTGGCTGCCTCTGCTGGCCTCGTTCACCGTGCTGATGGTGCTGCAGGACAACGGCGCAGGACGCATCCTGGTGTTCGTCATCGGCGTCGTGTGCTCGGACATCGGCGGCTACATCGCGGGAGTGTTGTTCGGAAAGCACCCGATGGCACCGGCCATCAGCCCGAAGAAGTCCTGGGAGGGGCTCGTCGGGTCTCTCATCTTCTGCATCATCGGATGTCTACTGACCGTCACGCTCATCCTCGAGGCCAACTCGCTGATCGGCATCCTTCTCGGAGTGGTGCTGGTGGTGACCGGCACACTGGGCGATCTGATCGAGTCGCAGGTCAAGCGTGATCTCCGCATCAAGGACATGGGCACCCTGTTGCCCGGCCACGGCGGCATCATGGACAGGCTCGATTCGCTGTTGCCCTCGGCTTTCGTGGCATGGCTCGTCTTCACCGTGCTCCTCTGACCGGACTGCTCTCAGGCGTGCGCAGCGATCCCACCGCGGTGATTCCCAGCCCGAACATCTGGAATTGGCCGCACCTGTACGAGGCGGAGAACCGCGCTCAGGACGTCGACGGTGCCCTGTTCGGCGCGATCAGGTCCGTCGCGGACTGGACAGCGAAGACGATCGTCGACGTGGGCTGCGGAAGCGGTTTCCATCTTCCGATATTCGCGGCCGACGCCGAACGGGTACTGGGCATCGAGCCGCACGAACCACTCGCTGACGCTGCGAGAACGCGAGTCGCGGACCTGCCGAACGTCGAGGTGAAGACTGCGCGGGCGGATTCGCTCCCGATCGGCGACGGCACCGTGGACGTCGTCCATGCCCGCACCGCGTACTTCTTCGGACCGGGCTGCGGGCCGGGAATAGTCGACGCCATGCGGGTGCTCGCGCCGGGAGGAGCGTTGGTCGTCGTGGATCTGGATGCAACCGCGTCGCCGTACGGGGATTGGATGCGGGCCGATCTACCGCGCTACGACCCGTCGACGGTCGAGGCGTTCTTCGACGCACAGGGTTTTGCGCTCACCCGCGTGGACACGAGATGGTCGTTCCCGAATCGACGCATACTGCGCGATGTGCTGGGAATCGAGTTCGGACCGCGCGTTGCGCGCGATGCCGTGAAGTCGGTGGACGGTGTCTCGTTCGAGGTCCGGTATCGAGTTCACGTTCGATACAAGCCGACCGGAATCGAGCTGCGCTAGCGAGCCGGTGGGACTCGGCCGACGCACCTCGACTGCGGGGATGTCAGGAGGCGGCGGAAATCCCGAAGATCTCGGCCAGTTCGTTGATCTTGAGTGCTTTCGCCAGGCGAGGCAGGTCGCTTCCATCCTTGACGTGCGCTCCGTCGGCACCGAGGGCATCGATGACGTCACGGGCCCACGACACATCCGTCGGTGACGGGGCGAGCTCGCGGTTGACGATGGCAGCCTGCTCCGAGTGCATGCACAACTTGCCCGTCATGCCCATCGACAGGGTCAGAGCTGCGTCGCGTCCGAGGATGCTGTCGTTGGCCGTCAGCGTCGGTCCGTCGATCGGTCCCGGAATGCGCGCTGCGCGTGAGGAGACGACGAGGCGCGAACGGGGGTACGCCATAGCCAGCGGGTCGTCGCTCATACCCGTGTCGCGGCGGAAGTCGCCACTGCCGAAAGCGAGACGGAAGGTCGACTCCGCACGGGCGATCTCCGTCGCGGCTTCGAGGCCCATCGCGGACTCGACCAGTGCCAGGATCGGAGTGCCTGGTGCCAGGCGAGCAGCTGTGGCCTCGACCTGACCGCCGCTCTCGGTCTTCGCGAGCATGACGCCGACCAGTCCGGGCAGACCGGACAACGCGGCGAGGTCATCGGCCCAATACGGGGTCGTTGCATCGTTGATGCGCACCCACGCAGAGTTTCCTTCGCCGAGCCACTGCACGACGGCCTCGCGCGCGGCCGGCTTCTTGGCCGGAGCGACTGCGTCCTCGATGTCGAGGATGACGGCATCGACTCCCGACGCGACGGCGTCGCCGAAGGTCTCGGGCTTGGTGGCCGGCACCAGCAGCCAGGACCGGGCTCGGTCCGGGGCGACGCCGGATGCCACAGGTGTCTCCATGAAAGTTGTCACGTCATGCTCCTCGAGTGAAGTGGGGCACCCCAAGCCTGATCGATTCAGTGAGTCAGCGCCAGCTTCTGTACATAGTGTTCACGAGTGGCGCTACTTCTTCTTGGCCGAACGTCGCACCTGAAGGATTCGAGCGCCGCCCACCATTGCCATCACCAGCGCGCCGGCGATCGCGGCCAGCAACATGCTGATGCCGAGGGGCAGATCGAGCTGCCACGCGAAGATCTGGACCGTGACGGAGTCGAGATTCTGCACGATGAACACCAGCAGGATCACCAGGACCACAGCTCCGACCACCAGGCCGGTCCACAGGGCGGCGGTGCGAGTGTGGGCGATATCGGTCGGAGCGGCAGCCTGTCGCTCGGGAACGAACTCGGGATCGGGAGCGGAATGGCCGTCCGAATCCGGAGTCGTGATCGGAGCGAGGTCGCCCGAGGCGCTGTGCTCGCCGGGGTGCCCTGCGCCCGATTTGTCCAGCGATGTCTCGTGATTGTCGTCAGCTCTGGTGGCCATGTCGATGATCCTTCCGCACGTGAAGGCCGAATGCACGTGCATCCGGCCACGACCTCGATACCCATCGGATAACGGACGGAAACAGTCGCGAATAGGACTGCGAGGCGATGGGGTGGACAATGGTGGAATGCAGTGTCACCGAAAGATGTGGGGTGGAGTATGAGCGACTCCGTCGAGGCAACGAACACGTCGACCGAGCAGAAGAGGCCCAATCTCCCCTTGGTCTTCACTGCGCCGCGTCGCGGTATGCCGTCGCGCCACCTCGCCGACCTGGACAAAGAGGGTCTGCGGGATGCGGTGAAGGCGCTCGGTCTACCTGCGTTTCGCGCCGATCAGCTGGCCCGGCACTACTACGGGCGCCTAGAGGCCGACACCACCAAGATGACCGATCTGCCGGCCGAGGCCCGCGAAAAGGTCGGTGCCGATCTCTTTCCCACGTTGCTGACGCCGATCAAGCACCTGGCATGTGATGACGGTGACACTCGCAAGACCCTGTGGAAGGCTAACGACGGGACCTTGCTCGAGAGCGTTCTGATGCGGTACCCGGATCGGGCCACCCTGTGCATCTCCAGCCAGGCCGGCTGCGGAATGGCCTGTCCCTTCTGCGCGACCGGCCAAGCAGGTCTGACGAGGAACCTGTCGACGGCCGAGATCGTCGACCAGGTCCGTTCGGCTGCAGCCGACCTGCGCGACGGCGTGGTCCACGGAGGCGAAGGTCGACTGTCGAACGTGGTCTTCATGGGGATGGGCGAGCCCCTGGCGAACTACAAGAGGGTCGTCTCCGCGGTGCGCAAGATCGTCTCGCCCGCACCCGACGGACTCGGTCTCTCGCAGCGCTCGGTGACGGTGTCGACGGTCGGTCTGGCACCGGCAATCCGCAAGCTGGCCGACGAGGGACTGTCGGTGACGTTGGCGGTGTCGCTGCACACGCCCGACGACGAACTCCGCGACACGCTGGTTCCTGTGAACAACCGTTGGTCGGTGGCAGAGGTGTTGTCGGCGGCAAGGTACTACGCAGACCAGACCGGTCGTCGTGTCTCGATCGAGTACGCGATGATCCGAGACGTCAACGACCAGCCGTGGCGAGCAGACATGCTGGGCAAGAAGCTGCACAAGGCACTCGGCTCACGAGTTCACGTGAACCTGATCCCACTCAATCCGACTCCGGGTAGCGAATGGGACGCCAGCCCGAAGCCGGTGGAGAGAGAGTTCGTCCGACGGGTGATTGCGCAGGGCGTCTCGTGCACCGTCCGAGACACCCGCGGTCAGGAGATCGCCGCAGCGTGCGGTCAGCTGGCAGCCGAGAACTGACTCGGTTGCTAGCGGGGCTTACGGCGGACGATGACGTCTCGCACCACGAGCCCGACCAACATCGCGGCGAATCCGACCAACCACAGATCCTCGACCTTGCCGGTGTGGTTGCCGATCATCATGAACAGCAGGAACACGGCGACGACGATGGCGGCCACCCGCATCGCGCGATTCGATTCACCACTCCACCCCCACTCGGCGGACGGCACGTCCGGCACCTCGTTGCGGGTATCGACGACCGGGTCGTACGAAGCGGATTCCAGTTCGGTATTTGCCACCGGTCGGTCCTCTCGGGTGATGAATTCTCGAAGTCGTCCTTCACGAGGCGTCGAGCCTGCCGCGTTCGGACAATATTGGCATACGACCGCCCGTCGTAGCCATCAGGGTTGTGTGCTCATCCGGCGCGACTGCCGACTTCGGTGAGAGACTGCGGCGGTGACGTCCGAGCGCCTTCCGCATCCACTGACCCAGTTTCCGCTGAGCTACCCCCGAGACATGGTGGGGTACGGCCGCACGCCGCCGCACGCCCAGTGGCCGGGTCAGGCCAACATCGCCGTCCAGTTCGTCCTCAACTACGAGGAGGGTGCGGAGAACAACGTCCTCGACGGTGACACCAAATCCGAGACGTTCCTCTCGGAAATGATCGGGGCGCAAGCCTTTCCGAACCGGCACATGAGCATGGAGTCGCTGTACGAGTACGGCTCGAGGGCAGGCGTGTGGCGGGTGCTGCGGGCGTTCGAGAAGCGCGACCTACCCCTGACGGTGTTCGCTGTCGCCAAGGCCATGGAACGAAACCCGGAAGTGGTTGCCGCGCTTGCGGAATTGGGCCACGAGATCGCCTGCCACGGTCTGCGCTGGCTGTCCTATCAGCAGATCGACGAGAACGTCGAGCGTGAGCACATGGCCGAGGCCGTGGCCATCCTTCAGGGCCTCACCGGCTCGGCCCCGCTCGGGTGGTACACCGGGCGTGACTCTCCGAACACCCGGTCGCTCGTCGTCGAGCACGGCGGCTTCGTGTACGACTCGGATTCCTACGCCGACGATCTTCCCTACTGGGAGAAGGTCTCTCGTGGCTCCGAGGTCGTCGATCATCTGGTGGTGCCGTACACCCTCGACACCAACGACATGAGATTCGCGTCGCCGGGAGGGTTCTCGACCGGGGACGAGTTCTACGCGCATCTACGGGACGCGTTCGACGTGCTGTACGCCGAGGGGGAGAACGGCAGCCCCAAGATGCTCTCGGTCGGACTGCACTGCAGGCTTGTGGGCAGACCGGCTCGTATCGCCGCCCTCGAGCGATTTCTCGATCACGTTCAGTCCCACGACAAGGTGTGGGTGGCCAAGCGAATCGACATCGCCGAGCACTGGCGCGCGGTGCACCCACCCTCCTCCTGACTCAGCGCGGCGACCGGCACGCCGACGCCAACGCCGTCAGATAGCGGTCGGTGAACAGGGCCTGGACTCGCTTGCCCACCGGACCGCCGAGCCTGGTGTACCAGCGGCCGGGGTTCGAGAACGCGGTGATGTGCGCGGACACCGTCCCGTCCTCGGGGGAGTAGTCGACGTAGAACAGTTCCTCGCCGGACTCGGGATGACCGTCGAGGGTGCCGTAGGCGAAGCCCTGTCGGTTGGCTTCGTCGATGACGTAGACGACACGGCAGGGGATGCGAACGGGCCCGAGCGTGAGAACGACCACGGCGTCGGGGACGGCGGTGTCGTGGTCGGAATGGACCTTCAGTCCGGTGCCGCGGTGCATGTCCCAGCGCATCAGCGTGTCGGCTGCGGCCACGAAGTCCTCGAGCCCGGATCCGATGACCCGCGACTTCTCGACGTGGTGGTAGCCGGACGGGAGCCTGCCGCTCGTCGCCCCTACGTCGACGTAGTTGAACGATGCCGCGCGATACTTCGAGACGTCCATGCCCTCCAGCGTGCCAGCTACGGCGGCACATAGGGGTTTCTCAGCCTCGGTAGGCAACAATGGACCGGTGCCAGACCATCGTGAGCGAACGACCTCCTCGGATCGTCCCGAGCCGATTCGAGTGTTGCTGCTGGGCAGCACCGGCTCGATCGGAACCCAAGCGCTCGACGTCATCGCCACCGACCCCGACCGTTTCGTCGTCGTCGGTCTTGCTGCGGGCGGTGGAAACATCGACCTACTTCGCCGTCAGATCGCCGAGACCGGTGCTCGACGCGTGGCCGTGGCCGACCCCGCCGCTGCCGCCGAGCTCGACTTTCCCGGGGTTCTCAGCGGGCCGCGCGCGGTCACCGAGCTCGTCGAGTCCACGCAGGCGGACGTGGTGCTCAACGCGCTGGTGGGCTCGCTCGGTCTCGAGCCGACGTTGGCGGCGTTGAAGACCGGAGCCCGGCTGGCGTTGGCGAACAAGGAATCTCTGGTCGCCGGCGGGGAACTGGTGCTCGCTGCCGCCGCACCAGGACAGATAGTTCCGGTGGACTCGGAGCACTCGGCGCTGGCGCAGTGCCTGCGCAGTGGCCACCGAAGCGAGGTGGATCGACTGATCCTGACCGCATCGGGCGGCCCGTTCCGTGGGTGGAGCGAAGCGGAACTGAAGTCGGTGACGCCTGCCCAGGCCGCGGCTCATCCGACTTGGTCGATGGGTCCGATGAACACGTTGAACTCGGCAACCTTGGTCAACAAGGGCCTCGAGTTGATCGAAGCGCATCTGCTGTTCGGGGTGCCCTACGACAAGATCGACGTCACCGTGCATCGGCAATCCATCGTCCATTCGATGGTGACGTTCGTGGACGGATCCACCATTGCCCAGGCCAGCCCGCCGGACATGAAGCTTCCGATCGGGTTGGCGCTCGGGTGGCCCGATCGAGTTCCCGATGTCGCGCGTGCACTCGATTTCACTGCAGCGTTCTCCTGGGACTTCGAGCCACTCGACGATCGAGTGTTCCCCGCCGTGCAGCTGGCCCGCGAGGCCGGAATCATGGGCGGGTGCACGACGGCGGTGTACAACGCGTCCAACGAGATCGCCGCCGAGGCGTTCCTCGCCGGGCGCATCGAGTTCCCGCAGATATTGCAGACGGTGCGCGCCGTGGTCGATGACGGCAGTGGACAATGGTCGACGGTGCCGACCGACGTGGACGACGTCCTCGCGGCGGATTCCTGGGCTCGCGCACATGCGCGTGAGCTCCTGAAACAGAAGGGCCTGTAGACACACATGCTGTTCGCTCTGGGTGTGGTGCTGTTCGCTGTCGGCATCGGTGTGTCGATCGCGCTGCACGAGGCAGGACACATGTGGACCGCGAAAGCGCTCGGCATGAAAGTTCGCCGTTACTACATCGGTTTCGGCCCCAAGATCTTCTCCTTCCGACGCGGCGAGACCGAGTACGGCCTCAAGGCAATTCCGGCCGGCGGATTCTGCGACATCGCCGGAATGACGGCGATCGACGAGCTCGCACCCGACGAGGTCGAGCGCGCGATGTATCGCCAGAAGACGTGGAAGCGGATCGTCGTCATGGTCGGCGGCATCGCGATGAACTTCGTACTGGGAATCGTGCTGATCTATGCGCTCGTTCTCGGGTGGGGCACGCCCGATCGGGTCACTCCGACCACGACTGTCCAGGGTGTCGGCTGCGTCGGAACGACGCAGACACCGGACGGTGAGATCGCCGATTGCTCGGGTGACGGTCCGGCCGCAGCGGCAGGGCTGCGTGAGGGCGACATCATCACAGCGGTGGACGGCACCCCCACGGAGGTCTGGTCGGATGCGGTTCTGGCCATTCAGGCCTCCACCGGCTCGGTCGAGCTGACAGTGGATCGCAACGGTGCTTCGCAGACCATCACCGTCCCGGTCACACAGGTTCAGCGATACGTCGTCGATCCCGACACCGGAGCGAGGGAATCGACGACGGTCGGGGCGGTCGGTGTCACCGGGGGTCCGCCACCGAACATCACCTACAACCCGATCGAGGCGGTACCCGAGACCTTCGCTTTCACCGGCGACATCTTCGTGCAGACCGGCAAAGCCCTCGTGCAACTGCCGACCAAGGTGCAGGCGCTGTGGGAGTCGATCTTCGGCGGTGAGCGTGGCCTCGACACCCCGATGAGCGTCGTCGGTGCCAGTGTCATCGGTGGTCAGGCTGCGGAGACGGAGAACTGGGCGACGTTCATCGGGTTGCTCGCGTCGTTGAATTTCTTCCTCGGGGCATTCAACCTCGTGCCGCTGTTGCCGCTCGACGGTGGCCATATCGCCGTGACCATCTACGAGCGCATCCGCAACATCTTCCGCAACCGCCGTGGCCTGCCGGACGGCGCGCCGGTGGACTACATGAAACTGATGCCGGTCACTTACGTGGTCATCGTCGTTTTCATCGGGTTCTCCTTGTTGACACTCACGGCGGACATCGTCAACCCGATTCAATTGTTCTAAGTAGACTCGTCAGTCGTAGCTAGGAAAGAAGGCCACTGTGTCCGTGTCAGTCGGATTGGGAATGCCGGCACCGCCGGTACCGGTACTCGCGCCGCGTCGAAAGACCAGGCAGCTCCAGGTCGGGTCGGTGGGAGTGGGCAGCGACAGCCCCATCTCGGTGCAGTCGATGACAACCACCAAGACCCACGACATCAACGCCACTCTGCAGCAGATCGCCGAACTGACGGCGTCGGGCTGCGACATCGTGCGTGTGGCATGCCCCACACAGGACGACGCGGATGCGCTGTCGATCATCGCCAAGAAGAGTCAGATTCCGGTGATTGCCGACATCCACTTCCAGCCCAAGTACATCTTCGCCGCGATCGACGCAGGGTGCGCCGCTGTGCGCGTCAACCCGGGGAACATCAAGGAATTCGACGGCCGGGTCAAGGAAGTCGCCAAGGCCGCCGGTGACGCGAACATTCCGATCCGCATCGGCGTCAATGCCGGTTCGCTCGACCCTCGCCTGATGAAGAAGTACGGCAAGGCGACACCGGAGGCCCTCGTGGAGTCCGCGCTGTGGGAGGCGGGCCTGTTCGAGGAACACGGATTCGGTGACATCAAGATCTCCGTCAAGCACAACGACCCCGTCATCATGGTCGCCGCGTACGAGCAGCTGGCCGCGCAGTGCGACTACCCGCTGCACCTCGGCGTCACCGAGGCCGGCCCCGCTTTCCAGGGCACCATCAAATCCTCGGTGGCCTTCGGCGCACTGCTGTCCCGTGGAATCGGCGACACCATCCGCGTCTCCCTGTCGGCTCCGCCGGCCGAGGAGATCAAGGTCGGTAACCAGATTCTGCAGTCGCTCAACCTGCGTCCCCGCAAGCTCGAAATCGTCTCCTGCCCGTCGTGCGGACGCGCGCAGGTCGACGTGTACACCCTCGCCGACGAGGTCACCGCAGGCCTGGAGGGCATGGAAATTCCGCTGCGCGTTGCCGTCATGGGGTGCGTCGTCAACGGTCCGGGCGAGGCGCGCGACGCCGACCTCGGCGTGGCGTCGGGCAACGGCAAGGGCCAGATCTTCGTCAAGGGCAAGGTCATCAAGACCGTGCCCGAGGCTCAGATCGTGGAGACCTTGATCGAGGAAGCAATGCGCATCGCCGAGGAATTCGAGAAGGATGAGACCGCAGACGGCGGCGCTCCGGTGGTCACGGTCAGCTGAGGATGATCGATCCGGTCGGTGTCCGGTTTGCCGCTCTGCCACCGAGGGAACAGGTTCTCTGGAATGATTCGCTACACGCTCGGTCGGTGTGTATGCGGTAGGTGGGTCAGGAGGTCGGCAGGTGCTC
Organism: Rhodococcus sp. IEGM 1370; assembly: GCF_033142325.1. Lineage (NCBI taxonomy): Bacteria > Bacillati > Actinomycetota > Actinomycetes > Mycobacteriales > Nocardiaceae > Rhodococcus > Rhodococcus sp. IEGM 1370. The sequence continues at coordinate 409,663 of NZ_JAWLRY010000002.1, forward strand.
AAGCTCCTCGGTGCGAAGCCTCTCGGTAATCGAGACGTGGCGCATGTCTTACGGGTGCTCGATGCCGACCCGGTTGCCACCTGCATGGTCGCCGCCAGGGTGCAGGAATCCGGACTGGATCCGAGGTCGTTTCACGGTGAGATGTGGAGCCGGGGCGGACCGGACGAATCGTTGTGTTTCTACGGAGCCAACCTTGTCCCTCTGCTCGGATCGAGTGACGATCTGCGGTCGTTCGCCGACCGCGCATGTCGCGGTCCACGGCTGTGTTCCTCGCTGGTCGGTCGAGCCGAACTGACACTGCCGCTGTGGGAGATGCTCGAAACCGACTGGGGCCCGGCTCGTGAGGTTCGCGGTGAGCAGCCACTGCTGGCCACGTCGGTTCGATCGTCCGTCACCCCCGATCCACACGTACGTCTCGTTCGCCCAGAGGAACTGGACGTGTATCTGACTGCGGCCGTGGCCATGTTCATCGAGGAAGTCGGAGTCGACCCGAGGCAGAACGACGGCGGCCGCGGATACCGGCGACGGATCTCGAGTCTGATTGCCGCGCAGCGTGCGTGGGCTCGATTCGAGGACGGTCGGGTGGTGTTCAAGGCCGAGATCGGGTCGCAGTCGGCGACGGTGGGGCAGATCCAGGGGGTATGGGTTCACCCCGATCGGCGCGGGCACGGTCTCGGTGCGTCCGGTACCGCAGCGGTGGTGAACTCGGTGGTCCGCCAGGGCCGCACCGCAAGCCTCTACGTCAACAGTTTCAACTACGTCGCCAGACGGGCGTACGCGAAGATCGGTCTGACCCAGGTGGCGACCTTCACGACCGTGCTCCTCGACTAGATCGGCCGTCGCTCGAACGGGTTGTGCCGAACCGCGATTCGTTGCCGCAGCCGGAGGCAGCGCCCTATTACTATGGGGCGCAATGAGATCACGTGGTGCAACCGAAGTGCGGTATCGGATCGGCGCGGTATCGGTGGTCGCAGCCGTCGTTGCTGCCGCCCTCGCCGGATGTACCCCCAAGCCCGACGGCCCGGAGCCGGCTGCCCAGGCTTTTCTGGCCGCGTTCGAGTCCAATGACATCGCCGCCGCGGCCGCGGACACCGACAAGCCCGACGCGGCGGCCACGGCACTGACCGAGGCGTGGACCAATCTTCAGGCCGAGGCTCTGGAAGCGGAGACGACGTCGGTGCAGGTCGACGGTGACACCGCCACAGTCGGCTACAAATACACGTGGCAGCTGCCGAAGGATCGGGTGTGGACGTACGACGGTCAGCTGAACATGGGTCGCAGCGAGGGCGAGTGGGTGGTGCGCTGGACGGCGTCGGACATCCATCCCAAGCTCGGTGACACTCAGACGATGTCCTTGCGATCCACGGCGGCTCCTCGCGCACGAGTCAACGAGCGCTCCGGGACCGATGTGTTGGTGCCCGGGGTGGTGCACCGAATCAAGTTCGACGCGGCCGATGCGAACAATGTGGTGGCCTCGGCGACGGCGCTGTCGACGTTGCTGACGCCGTTCGATGCGTCCATCACCGCGCAGTCCATCGTCGAATCCGCCACCTCTGTCGACGGCGACTATCCGGTGGCGTTGCTTCGAGACAGTGACTACCAGCCCATCTCGGCCGCGCTGACCGAGATCCCGGGAGTGACTGCATCCGACGAATCGGATCTGGTGTCCACCGACCCCACGTTCGCGCCGGACCTGGTCGGCCAGGTCAAGAAGGCCGTCATCGACGAGGTCGACGGCAAGGCGGGGTGGAGTGTGGTCACCACGAATCGCAACGGCGTCGACATCGATGTCCTCACCGACACTCCGCCGGAGCCCTCTCCGTCGTTCTCCATCAGTCTCGATCGCAACATTCAGGTCGCCGCGCAGCGTGCGGTGAACGCACGCACCGAGCAGGCGATGACGGTCGTCATCCAGCCGTCGACCGGGGCGATTCTGGCGGTGGCACAGAACCCGGCTGCCGATCGGGACGGACCGGTCGCGTCGGCCGGCCTCTACCCACCCGGATCGACCTTCAAGATCATCACCGCCGGTGCCGCCATCTCGAGCGGACTCGCGTCTCCGGGCAGCACCGTCCCGTGTCCGGGTCGAATCGTGATCGGTGAGCGCAGTGTGCCCAACTACAACGAGTTCGCACTGGGTGACGTGACGATGAGTACTGCGTTCACTCGCTCGTGCAACACCTCGTTCGCCAAGCTGGCCAGCGAGATGGCACCGGATGCATTGACCGTGGCGGCATCCCAGTTCGGCGTCGGGCCGGACTACGACGTCGTCGGGCTGCCGACCGACTCCGGCTCGGTACCCCCGGCCGAGGAGCTCGTCCAGCGCACCGAGGACGGCTTCGGTCAGGGCAGAGTGGTCGTGTCGACGTTCGGTATGGCCCTGGCCGCCGCGACGGTTGCCCATGGCTCGACGCCGGTGCCGAACCTCCTGGTCGGACGCGACACCGTCATCACGGGAGAGCATCCGCAGATCGAGCCTGCGATGGTCGACGGGCTGCGCGGGATGATGCGTTCGGTGGTCACCAGCGGTACGGCCGAGCGCATCGCAGACCAGGGCGAGGTGTACGGCAAGACCGGCGAAGCAGAGGTCGACGGCGGCTCGCACTCGTGGTTCGTCGGCTACCGCGGAGACATCGCCTTCGCCACCCTCGTGGTGCGGGGCGGCAGCTCGGACAATGCGGTCGCGGTGACCCGAGAGATGTTCGAGCAACTGCCGCCCGGGTACTGACCGATCGGCGGTGTGCCCGGTTCAGGAGGGCAGAACGCCGAGTCGACGGCAGGCCACCACGGCTTCGTATCGAGTGTGCGATTCGGTTTTGCGCATCACGCTGCGCAGGTATGACTTGACGGTCTCGGCACCGATCGACAGACGCGCGGCGACCTCGATGTTGGTGCAGCCCAGAGCAACTTGCGAGATCACGTCGATCTCTCGTGGTGTCAGTGACTGCGACACGTCCTGGGTCCGTGGGTCGTGGGGCATCTCCTGGCCGAACGACGCGGCCACGCGGGCTGCGACCGCGTCGAGTCTGCGCCGGATGGCCACGTCACCGACAGATCGGGCGAGATCGGACAGTTCCTCGTGGACGCTGCGCAGTTCGGCCGTGCGGGAGAGATCCGAGTCGAGCATCGAGCGGGTGGTCGCCAGCAGACGGATCCGGCGGTCGACCTCGTCACGCACGGAGATCTCCTGGCCGAGACGCCTGGCGGCGGTCGTCATGATGTCGCCGACGCGATCTCCGAGGGGGCCGCGTTCGCGTAGGGCCGCGTACATCACTATTCGCGCCACACCGGCAACGACCACCGGCACCGCCAGTATCGATTTGAGGCCCTCGCCGAGTACCGGTCGGTCGAAGTGATGGGTGATCGACATCGACGCGCCGTAATCGCTCACGGCCGCGGGCCTGCGCTGTTCCATGACTCGCCCGCCGAGGCCGGATCTGGGTGGGATGGCGAGTCCGTCCAGGCCGCGGGTTCTGGTTCCGTGGAACTCACTCAAGTACAGGGTCTCCGAGGAGACCTCGCCGCCGAACACGACGGGCACGTCGGACGCCGCTGCCACCAGGCGCAGTTCGGCGCGCAGGGCATCGCCGTCACGGGGCCGCAACAGATTCGAATGGACCACGGAGCTTCCTTTCCCGTGTCGGATGCACGAGCGACGAACGTGATCCAGATCATATCCACAACGGCAAGCGATGTTTCTACTGGCACAGGCCACTGCGCTGCGGTTCGGGGCCGAATACGAGCCGACTACTCTGGACGTCATGTCTGTGACCGCCGAGAGCAAGCCCCGTCAGCCACTCGTACCAGGCGTCGTATCGCCCGTCCTCGCTGTGCCCAAGTCCATCGAGCGCCCCGAATACGCATGGAAGTCGACCGTGGCCGAAGGCAGTGAGCCCTGGGTCCAGACCCCCGAGGTCATCGAGAAGATGCGAGTGGCGTCGAAGATCGCGGCCAGGGCACTGCAGGAAGCGGGCCGGGCGGTGGCACCGGGAATCACCACCGACGAGCTGGACCGGATTGCCCACGAGTACATGATCGATCACGGTGCGTACCCGTCCACGCTGGGCTACAGGGGATTTCCGAAGTCCTGCTGTACCTCCCTGAACGAGGTCATCTGCCACGGCATCCCGGATTCCACCGTGATTCAGGACGGTGACATCGTCAACATCGACGTCACCGCATATATCGACGGCGTCCACGGCGACACCAACGCGACCTTCCTGGCCGGCAACGTCTCCGAGGAAGCGCGCCTGCTGGTCGAACGTACGCACGAGGCCACCATGCGTGCCATCAAGGCGGTCAAGCCGGGGCGCGCGCTCAACGTGATCGGCCGCGTCATCGAGTCGTACGCGCACCGGTTCGGCTACGGCGTGGTGGAGGACTTCACCGGCCACGGCATCGGTACCACCTTCCACAACGGTCTCGTCGTTCTGCATTACGACCAGCCGTCGGTGGACACCGTCATCGAGCCGGGTATGACGTTCACGATCGAACCGATGATCAACCTGGGCACGATCAACGCCAAGATGTGGGACGACGGTTGGACGGTCGTCACGCACGACAAGAAGTGGACCGCGCAGTTCGAGCACACGCTGGTGGTCACCGAGACGGGCAGCGAGATTCTGACCCTCCCGTGAATCCGAAAGGCGCCCTGCTGGTTGCGGGGACGACATCCGACGCAGGCAAGAGTGTGTTGGTTGCCGGGCTGTGTCGGATGTTGGCGAGACGGGGCGTGCGGGTTGCTCCGTTCAAGGCGCAGAACATGTCCAACAATTCGGTGGTCACGCTCGACGGCGGTGAGATCGGTCGAGCGCAGGCGATGCAGGCGACGGCCTGTGGTCTCGAGCCGAGTGTCCGCTTCAATCCGGTGTTGCTGAAACCGGGGAGTGACCGAACCTCGCAGTTGGTGGTGCGCGGGCGGGCCGTTGCGCAGGTGAGTGCGAGCAACTACATCGAGCATCGGCAGTCGTTGCGCGCCGTGGTGGCAGACGAATTGGCCTCTCTGCGTGAAGAATTCGATGTGGTGATCTGCGAGGGGGCCGGCTCGCCCGCCGAGATCAATCTGCGCGCCACGGACTTGGCCAACATGGGGTTGGCGACGGCGGCGTCTCTTCCGGTGATCGTGGTGGGGGATATCGATCGAGGGGGAGTGCTGGCTCATCTGTTCGGCACCGTTGCGGTGCTGTCTCCGGAGGATCAGGCGCTCGTCGCCGGGTTCGTGATCAACAAGTTCCGCGGTGATCCTGCTCTGCTGGCACCTGGTCTCGATCAGTTGCGCGCGTTGACGGGACGTCCGACGTACGGTGTCGTTCCGTTCGCCGACGGATTGTGGATGGACGCCGAGGATTCACTCGGAACCGTTCCCGATGCTCCGGTGGGGCGGCCGCGTGCACCGCACGGCTCGCAGTGGTTGCGCGTCGCGGCCGTGCGTTTGCCGAGAATCTCCAACACCACCGATGTCGAGGCGTTGGCCTGCGAGCCCGGGGTGTCGGTCCACTGGGTCACCGAGCCGTCCCGGCTCGAGGATGTGGATCTGGTGGTCGTTCCGGGCAGTAAGTCCACCGTGTCGGACCTGGAGTGGTTGCGACGCACCGGTCTTGCCGATGCGATCGCGGCACGCGGGGCTGCGGGCCTTCCGGTTCTGGGGATCTGCGGTGGCTATCAGATGTTGGGCCGAACGATCGACGACACCGTCGAATCCGGAGCGGGGGCAGTCCGGGGTCTCGGTCTGCTCGATCTCGACATCGAGTTCGCTGCCGACAAGGTACTCGCGCAGGTGGCGGGGCAGTCGATGCAGTTCGGCCCGAATTCCGTGTCGGGCTACGAGATTCACCACGGCCGGGTCGCACGAAACGGCGACGACGCCTTGTCGACCACCGCGTCGGGTATCTCCGAAGGCAGCCTACGCGGCAGCGTTCTGGGCACCCACTGGCACGGACTGCTCGAGTCCGACGATTTCCGTCGTTCCCTGCTCACCTGGGTGGCAGAGAAATCGGGTCGTACGGGATTCGAGGTGGCACCCGACACGTCGGTCGCGGCACTGCGAGAGCAGCAGTTGGATCTGTTGGCCGATCTGGTGGAAGACAACCTCGACGTCGACGCCGTACTCGACCTCATCGAGCACGGCGTCGATCCGGGCCTCGACACCATTGTCACGCAGTTGCTTTGAGCAGACCGAACCAGCTGGCCGCAGACAGTATCGCCGTGATGGTCAACGGAATGACGACCAGTAGCAGAATTCGCGGTGTGTCGGTGAAGAAGTCGCCGACGTCGGGCCACCAGTTCTGCCAGGTCACGAGTACAGATCCGCCGCCGAAGACTACGAGCGCTCCGAGTCCGAGGGTGAACAATCCGTTGGTGCGGAACCGTCGATACACGACGCCGATGAATGCACCGAAGCCGCCGAGGAGCAGCATGACGGTAACGAGTGCGGCCCACTGCACCAACGGATTGTCGGTCGCGTACCGAGCGATGCCGAACATTCTCAGTTTCAGGCCGAATCCATCCGTGGCTGCTTCGATCACGGACAGCACGTAGATGATCGTGCCGAATGCAATCGACTGGCACACACCTACCAACGCTGTGGCGGTGAGGAATTCGCGGCGAGTGACGCTCAGACCCAGGGCATAGGGAAAGCACTGAGTGATCGCGGTGATGTAGAACGCCATGGCGAATCCATAGATCGAGAAGACACTACCGGTGAAGTTGTATTCGGAGTCCGTGGTCGGGATGACCAGAAATGTGCCGAAGGTGATCACGAAGGCGATCGCGAGAACCGCCATCGGCCACACGAATGTCGTTGCCCACGAAGTGTTGTGGATGCGAGCTACGTTCAGTATCCGTTTCATGACAACGCCTCCTCGGCGGTGGTGCGTTCGATGATCAACTGTTGCAGTGGAACAGCTTCGATGGTGAGCCCTGCGGCTCGGCCGTCGGATCTCTGCTGTGCAGTCAGTCGGGCGTCGATCGTCGTTCGTACGCTCGGTCCAAGAGCGGAGCGGCGCAGGGTCCGGTGAGCAGCGGCGAACTCGTCGACAGCCGGCGCAGGACCGGTGATCTCGAATGCACTCTCGCGCAGAGCATCCGACTCGTCGTCGAGCACGATCCTGCCCTTGTCGATGAGGATCACGTGTTCGATGAGATCGCTGACCTCATCGATGAGGTGAGTGGACAGAACGACGGTCCTGGGGTGCTCGGCGTAGTCGGCCAGCAATCTGTCGTAGAACAGGTGTCGCGAGACCGCGTCCAGTCCCAAGTAGGGCTCGTCGAAAAAGGTCAGTGGTGCACGTGACGCGAGTCCGATGACGATTCCGAGAGCCGACGTCATTCCTCGCGAGAGCTTCTTGATCTTGCGGCCGAGGGGCAGGTCGAAGTCGCGCAGCAATTCGGCGGCGAAGTCGCCGTCCCAGTGTGGAAGGACATGTGACGCGTGCGAGACGGCGTGCTTGACCTTGAGATCGTCGGGATACTTCTGGCTTTCCTTGACGAAGCACACGTGACCGAGCGCGTGAGGGTTCTCCCAAGGACGTTGTCCGAACACCGAGATGTCCCCGGCGTTCTGGCGCATTTGAGCCGTCATCATCTGCATGACGGTGGTCTTACCCGCGCCGTTTCGGCCGAGGAAGCCGTAGATCTTGTTGCGTTCGATCTCGAAACTCACATCGTCGACCGCGGTGAACGAGCCGAAGTTCTTGGTCAGGTGCGTGGCCGACGCAACGATGCTGCTGGGTTCGTCGAACGAGTCGAGGGTGTGGACGCTCATCGTGCTGCCTCCCAGTTGTCGAGCATGGTCTTGAGTTCGTCGACGGTCATGCCGAGCTTGCGAGCCTCGGTGACGAGCGGATCGATGTACTGGCGAGCGAAGAGGTCTCGGCGACGGAATCTAAGAGCGTCCCGAGCGCCTGTGGTCACGAACATTCCGATTCCTCGTTTCTTGTAGACGACACCGTCGGCGACGAGCTTGGCGAGTCCCTTTCCTGCGGTGGCCGGGTTGATTCGATGGAATGCGGCCAGTTCGTTGGTCGAGGGGACCTGCTCTTCCTCTGCCAGGGAGCCGTCGATGATCGAGTTCTCGATCATCTCGGCAATCTGCAGGAAGATCGGCCTGCCCTCGTCCATCAGAACCGCCGCCGGTGCGTCGAGGTTGCTTGCCTCAGTGGTTCATTACTCATGTAACTAACCATAGAACCGACGCGTGGTCGGCGCAAGAGGCAGTACCGTCGTCCCCATGGAGTTCACGCATGTGAGTGCTGCGGGTGGGCAATGTTCGGTGCGAGTCGCAGGCCCGGACAGCAGGCACGCCGTTCTCTTGCTTCCCGATGCAGGCGATCCGGTGGATGTCTACGACGCCGTCAGTGAACGGTTGCACAATTCGGATCTGAAAACTGTTGCGCTGGAAAGCATCGACGGCGTCAGCGACGAGGCGATCCTGACGGTTCTCGACGAGCTGAAGCTGTCGTGGGTGCACCTCGTCGGCAGCGGAGCGGGTGCGGAGTCGGCATGGACGTTGGCCGCCAAGACCTTCGGACGCTTCGCCAGTCTGATCGCGGTGAACCGGTGCCACCCCGCGATCGCCGACGAGCAGGGGACCGTGCGCGGCGCGGATTGCCCCCCGGTCGAGCTGCCGACGACATTGGTCGTCGGGTCCTCTCTGGGCCGCACATCCGCCGACGCGAGCGGACGGTTCGTCTACGCGGACTTCCGCGTGGTCCAACTCGACGGCAGCGCGAATGTCGTCGCCGACGAGCCGGCTGCGCTGGCCACCGAGATCGTGCTCCGCACCAGCCCCTGGTAACCGGAACTACAGCTCGAGTCCCAGGAGAGCGTTCTCGACCACCTCGGGAAGACCTGGGTGGATCCAGTACTGGCCGCGGGCCATGTCCTGAGCGGACAAACCGAAGCTCATGGCCTGGATGAGTGGCTGGATCAACGTGGGGGCCTGTGCGCCGATGATGTGCGCGCCGAGGATCTTCCCAGTGCCCTTCTCGGCGATGATCTTGCACAGACCTTCGCTGTCCTCCATGGCCCAGCCGTAGGCGACATCTCCGTAGTTCTGGACCTTGACGGTGATGTCCAGGCCGGCGTCGCGGGCGTGCTCTTCGGTCATGCCCACCTCGGCGATCTGGGGATCGGTGAACACCGCCGCGGGAACGAACCGATGGTCGTTCTTCCGTAGCGTCGAGGTGTCGCCGTGCCACGCGTCCTGCAGCAGGTTGTACTGAACGACGCGAGCTTCCTGGTTGGCCACATGCTTGAGTTGGTACGGGGACGATACGTCGCCGAGTGCGAACACTCCTTCGGCCGTGGTGCGGCCGAATTCGTCCACCACGATGCGGCCTTCGTGGTCGAGCTCGATGCCTGCCGCAGCCGGATCGAGACGGTCTCCGTTGGGCTCGCGGCCCACGGCGACGAGGAACGCATCGCCGAGGACCTTGGTGCCGTCGGCGAGTTGGACCCCGTGCAACCCGCCCTCGGACAGGGGAGTGGTCTCGCCGGAGTCGAGGTGGACGTCCCACTTGGCGCGGGCGAGCTCGGTGAATCGCTTCGAGATGTCGGCGTCCAGTGCGCGGAGCAAGGTGTCCTTGCGGGCCACTATCGACACCTTGGAGCCGAGAGCAGAGAAGACGTGCGCGAATTCTGCTGCGATGTAACCGGATCCGAGAATCACCAGGTGCTCGGGTAGCTCGCGGAGACGCATCACATCACTGTTGGTGTGGTACGTGACACCCGAATCGGCGATGGACTGCGGCACCGTCGGACGCGATCCGGCGGCGACGACGATCTGGTCGGCGGTGATCACGGTGCCGGTGCCGGTGTCGATGGTGCGCGGGCCGACGAAGCGTGCGTGACCCTCGAACAGGGTGAGATTCGGGCTGCCTTCGGCGCGGTAACGCTTGCCGCCCTCCGAGATCGGGTCGATGCGGCCGAAGACGCGATCGACGATGTCCGGCCAGCGCACAGCGTCCACGTGGGCGTCGACACCGTATTTCGAGGAATCGCGTACTGTCCGCGCAACCTCGGCGGCGTAGACGAACATCTTGGTGGGGATGCAGCCGACGTTGAGGCAGGTGCCGCCGAAGGTCGAGTTCTCCTCGATCAGAGCGATCTTCTTGTCTTCGAAGCGCGAATCGGCGATCGAGTTGCCGGATCCGGAGCCGATGATCGCGACGTCGAAATGCTCGGTCATGAAATGTGCCCGCTCTCGGTGTGGTCCTTGCCCGACGCGTGGTCGGTGCTCTCGCTTCGATGCAACCACTCGATCCACTCGTCCATTTCCTCGAAGGCCCGAGCGCGTGGAGTCTCGGTGGACAGAAAGACGTCGTGGCGGGCTCCCTCGATGGGCACGATCGTGGTGCGGTCGCCCAGGCAGCCCGCCCAGCGCGCGATCTGGCGAACGTCGAGTACGGCGTCTGCGGCGTCGACCGCGGAGCTGTATCGGCGCGAGAAGTGCGTCACCTTGGAGCGCAGAATCAGTGCGGGGATACCGATGTCGAGGCCGCGATGAAGTTCGGCGTGTCCGTGGCGGACGGCGCGAATCCACCCGAAGGTGATGGGGAAGCCTGCCAAGGGCTTCCAGTCGAGGTCGTAGTCCCACTCGCCGTTCTCCGATGCCGCGAGCGACAACCCGTACGTATCGAGCCCGCCGCCGGGAACCTGTGCCTTGGACCGGAACCTGCCGATGACGTCGATCGCGGCGGTACCGACGCTGCGGATGGCAGGTGGGCCCTGCAGGTCGAACCACGGGCTGTTGAGGACCACACCCGACAGGCCCAGCCCGGCCGATCCGCCCTCCTGTCTGTTGAGACGGTTCAGCCACAGCGGCAGTACGAGCCCGCCGGTCGAGTGCGCCATGAGCAGGACCGGGGCACCCGGGCGTTCCGCGTGGACCAGGGCGAGAGCCTCGTTCAGCTCGGCGTCGTACATCGCCAGATCGGTCACGAAGTGTGCGGTCTGGCCCTCGCGGCGCGAGCGTCCGCATTTACGCAGGTCCAGGGCGTAGAAGGCGTATCCCTGCGCTGCGAAGTGCTCGGCGATGTGGCGCTGGAAGAAGTAGTCGGTGAAACCGTGGACGTAGATCACCGAACGCTCGAAGTTGGCGGCACCGGGCGGTTGGTACCGCACGAGAGTGGCCTCGACCTGCCCTTCGCCGTCCGGATCGTTGCCGAGTGGAATGGTCGTCTGTTCGTAGCCGTCGCCGAGGACGTCGGGCACCCAGGTAGTCACAGATCACAACTGTAGTGGGCACCGCGGGCGGCGTCCGAGGAGCACAATCGGAACCGGGTTGACGTGGTGTCCGACGGGGTAGGCCCAGCTAGTAACCTGACCGCATCGGGTGAAGCAGCCCTCTACAGCAGAGTTCTCCGGTCGATACCGCCACCGGCCGAGACCTCCACAGACAAGGAAGTCGATTCGCCAGTGTCCAAAGATGAGCAGGGTAAGCGGATCAAGACCGACGTCGTTCTGGTCGGTGCCGGAATCATGAGCGCCACCCTCGGTGCGCTGCTCCGTCAGCTCGAGCCGAACTGGTCGATCGACGTCTACGAGCGGCTCGACGCGGCCGCGGCCGAGAGCAGCGACGCGTGGAACAACGCTGGCACCGGCCACTCGGCACTGTGCGAACTGAACTACACGCCGCAGAACAAGGACGGCAGCGTCGATATCGCCAAGGCGCTCAACGTCAACGAGCAGTTCCAGGTGTCGCGTCAGTTCTGGGCACACGGCATCGAGACCGGTGTGCTCTCCGACGCCAAGAACTTCATCAATCCCATTCCGCACGTGAGCTTCGTGCACGGGGCCGAGAACGTGAAGTACCTGCGTGCCCGGTACGAGGCGCTCGTGGGCAACCCGTTGTTCGCAGGCATGGAGTACATCGACTCCAAGGACGAGTTCTCGGCGCGACTGCCGTTGATGGCCAAGGGCCGTGACTTCTCCGATCCCGTGGCCCTGAACTGGAGTCAGGAAGGCACCGACGTCGACTTCGGTGCGCTCACCAAGCAGCTGCTGAACTACCTGTCGTCCGCGGGCGGCACCGTGCACTTCGGACACGATGTGCGCAACATCACCAAGCAGTCCGACGGCAGCTGGGACGTCAAGGTCGCCAACCAGCGCACCGGCGTCAAGAAGACCGTCAACGCCAAGTTCGTTTTCGTCGGCGCAGGCGGCGGCGCACTGCACCTGCTGCAGAAGTCCGGAATCGCGGAGATCAAGGGATTCGGCGGCTTCCCGGTCAGCGGCGAGTGGTTGCGGTGCACCGATCCAGCTCTGATCGAGCAGCACTCGGCCAAGGTGTACGGCAAGGCTTCGGTCGGTGCTCCGCCGATGTCGGTCCCGCACCTCGACACCCGCGTGATCAACGGCCAGCAGGGTCTGCTGTTCGGCCCGTACGCCGGCTGGTCGCCCAAGTTCCTCAAGCAGGGCAAGATCACCGACCTGCCCAGCTCGGTGAAGCCCGGAAACCTGATGTCGATGCTCGGGGTCGGCGTGACCGAACTCGGACTCGTCAAGTACCTGGTCAGTGAACTGGCTCAGTCGCAAGCAGATCGTGTCGAGACGCTGCGCGAGTTCGCGCCCTCGGTGCTCGGCGAGAACTGGGAGCTGGTCACCGCGGGTCAGCGCGTCCAGGTGATCCGCAAGAAGGGTCGCGGCGGTGTGCTCGAGTTCGGCACCGCTGTGGTCAACGCAGCGGACGGCACCATCGCCGGACTGCTCGGTGCCTCTCCCGGCGCATCCACCGCCGTTCCGGCCATGCTGGACGTGCTGCAGCGGTGCTTCGGGGACAAGTACGACGCGTGGCAGCCCAAGCTCAAGGAAATGGTCCCGTCGCTGGGGGTCAAGCTGGCGCAGAACAGCTCGTTGTTCGACGAGGTCTGGGGCTGGACGTCCAAGACACTGCAACTGGAAAATGCTCGTGAGCTCGCACAGCCCACGGGTGTGTGATAGCAAAAGGTATGAATACGCAAGCAGCAGCTCTCAAACGATCATGGGCACTAGACCTGTCCAACAGCACGTTGTACGACCTGTTGAAGCTGCGTGTCGAGGTGTTCGTGGTCGAGCAGGCGTGTGCGTACCCGGAGTTGGACGGGCGTGACCTGCTGACCGAGACACGGCACTTCTGGCTCGAACGGGACGGCGAAGTGGTGTGCACACTCCGCCTGCTCGAGGAGCACGACGACGGCGAGAAGGCGTTCCGTATCGGCCGGCTCTGCACGCAGCGCTCGGCCAGGGGACAGGGCCACACCACGCGAATTCTGCGGGCCGCGCTTGCCGAGGTCGGTTCGGCCCCCTGCCGTATCAACGCTCAGAGCTACCTCGTAGACATGTACGCCAAGCACGGCTTCCTGCCGGACGGCGAGGAAGTTCTCGAGGACGGCATCCCGCACACGCCGATGCGTCGGGGTGGCGGCACCGCCTGGAGCGAGAGCTGACCTCCCTGTAGTACGAGAAGAACGAATGCCACACACGGCCCTACCGTGTGTGGCATTCGTTCGTTCGGCGGTAGTGTTCCGTTCGAAGTCGGTCGCGGAGAAGTCCTGTGTCAATCAGGCGCGGTCCCGCCACTGTGTTCAGGAGAATCTTCGCTCGAGGAGATTCCCCTGTCAGCCAGATCGCCGCTCGGCTTCGCGTATCTCGACCGAACGTCCGGCGCGGAACTCCGGGCACGAAGGGAATTGGCTGTGCAGCGAAGTGGGAGTGTTCCCGAACCGGGATATCCGTTCAGTGCGATCGTCGGTCAGGATCAGCTGAGGTTGTCGCTGATTCTGTGTGCCGTGCACCCCGGTATCGGCGGTGTACTGGTGCGAGGAGAGAAGGGCACCGCGAAATCGACGGTGGTGCGCGCACTCGCGGCACTGCTGCCCGCCGTGCAGGACGAGGACGGCTCGCGTCCGGCGAAGCTCGTCGAACTTCCGGTGGGGGCAACCGAGGATCGAGTGGTGGGGTCCATCGACCTCGAGAAGGTTCTGCGCGACGGCGAACGTGCGTTTCAACCCGGTCTGCTCGCGGCTGCGCACCGTGGAGTGCTCTACGTCGACGAAGTGAATCTGCTGCACGATCACCTGGTCGACGTATTGCTCGACGCGGCCGCGATGGGGCGGGTGCATGTCGAACGTGACGGTGTCTCTCATTCCCACCCAGCGCAATTCGTTCTCGTGGGCACGATGAATCCCGAAGAGGGCGAGCTTCGCCCGCAGCTGCTCGACCGGTTCGGTCTGGCAGTGGAGGTGACGGCGTCGCGGGACGTGGACGTTCGCATGAACGTCGTCCGCCGCCGGATGAACTACGAGCGTGACCCGCACGCATTCGCCGCCGAGTACCGCAACGAGGACATCGCAGTGGCCGAGCAGATTCTGGCCGCCCGAAAGATTCTCGACGATGTGGTGTTGAGCGACAAGGAACTTCGGCGTATCGCCGCGCTCTGCGCATCCTTCGACGTCGACGGTATGCGCGCCGATCTTGTGCTCGCTCGCACCGCATCCGCCCACGCCGCCTGGCGAGGCGCAAGCGACGTGGCCGAGGAAGACGTGCGGATTGCCGCCGAACTGGCGCTGCCGCACCGGCGTCGGCGCGATCCCTTCGACGAGCCGGGCATCGACGACAAGCAACTGGACGACGCCATGCGGGACGCGGCCGAACAGGCCGAGCAGCAGCCGGATCCGGATCCCGACCCCGACGGCGGTGGGGGAGCTCCCGATCCCGAGGCTCCCGACGATGCCTCCCAGTCCCAACCCTCCGATACGCAGCCCTCCGACACACAGTCCTCCGATTCGCACGAGGATTCGGCGCAACCACCGCCGCCCTCGGGTACCGGCAGTGAGAAACAGGCAGGTACTCCGGGAGCACAGTTCAGAGCACGGTTGCTCGAGGTTCCCGGAGTGGGCGAGGGTGCGCCTGGTCGACGCTCGCGGTCACGGTCCGCGCACGGACGATCGGTACGTCCCACCGTCGAGGCGGGCAAGGGCCTGCACCTGGTGGGCACCCTGTTCGCCGCGGCCGAGCAGCAGGTCGTCCGCGGCCGCACCTCCGGCCGGTTGAAGCTCGAGCCTGCGGATCTGCGGGGCGCGATCAAGGAGGGACGCGAGGGCAACCTCATCGTCTTCGTCGTCGATGCCTCGGGTTCGATGGCTGCGCGAGATCGACTGTCCGCGGTGACCGGTGCGGTGCTCTCGCTGCTGCGCGATGCGTATCAGCGCCGCGACAAGGTTGCGGTGATCACCGTGCGCGGCACGGAAGCCGAAACGGTGTTGCCGCCGACGTCGTCGGTGGACGTGGCCGTGACCCGGTTGCGGAAGATGAAGACCGGTGGCAGATCGCCACTGGCGCAGGGCTTTCTGAAGGCACGGGAACTCGTTCTGCGAGAGCGTGTTCGAGATCCACTGCGCCGCGCTCTGGTCGTCGCGCTGACCGACGGCCGTGCCACCGGAGGCACCGATCCCGTCGGCCGGGCCCGAATCGCCGCGGGACGTATCGCGTCGGACAAGATCGCCTCCGTCGTCGTCGACTGCGAATCGGGAATGGTGCGCCTCGGGCTCGCTGCCGATTTCGCGACGTGCCTCGGCGGCGGTTACGTGGCGCTGGCGGATCTGTCGGCGGAGCAGGTCGCCGCCGTCGTTCGCGCAGCGGCGTAGGGGGGTTCGCGATGCCTCAGGGTGTACCGGCTCCCGGAACCGTTCCGCAGGACGGCCTCACGACGCGTCAGCGCCGCAATCTGCCCGTGCTTGCCGTGCATACCGGGCCGGGCAAGGGAAAATCGACGGCCGCTTTCGGAATGGCGCTACGGGCCTGGAATCAAGGTTTCGACGTCGGAGTGTTCCAGTTCGTCAAGAGTGCCAAGTGGAAGGTCGGCGAAGAAGCGGCGTTTCGCACACTCGGCGAACTGCACGAGAGCACCGGGGTCGGCGGAGCCGTCGAATGGCACAAGATGGGCGAGGGCTGGTCGTGGACTCGGAAGAAGGGCAGCGACGTCGATCACGCCGAGGCCGCGGCTGAGGGCTGGCAGGAGATCGCCCGGCGAATCGAGCAGGAGTCACACCGTTTCTACGTGTTGGACGAGTTCACCTACCCACTCAAGTGGGGGTGGGTCGACGTCGCCGAGGTGGTCGATGTCCTGACCCGCCGACCGGGCAATCAGCACGTCGTCATCACCGGACGCGACGCGCCCCGTGAACTGATCGAGGCCGCGGACCTGGTCACCGAGATGGCCAAGGTCAAGCATCCGATGGACGCCGGACGCAAGGGTCAGCGAGGCATCGAATGGTGAACCAGTCCTGTCCCGCAGTGGTGATCGCGGCCCCCGCGTCGGGCAGCGGAAAGACGACGGTGGCCACCGGACTTATGGGCGCGCTGCGCAACGCCGGCCGCACCGTCGCACCGTTCAAGGTGGGTCCGGACTACATCGACCCCGGATATCACTCACTCGCGGCCGGTCTTCCGGGCCGCAATCTCGACGCCGTGATGGTCGGTGCTGACCGCATCGGGCCCCTGTTCCGACACGGCAGTCGGGGCTGCGACATCGCGGTCGTCGAGGGCGTCATGGGACTGTTCGACGGCAAGATCGACATGACCGGACCGGGGGAGGCCTCCGCCGAGGGATCGACCGCTCGGGTGGCCGCGATGCTCGGTGCCCCGGTGATCCTCGTGGTCGACTCCCGTGGACACAGTCAATCGCTTGCCGCTGTGCTGCACGGGTTCTCGACGTTCGACGCCAGCGTCCGCATCGGTGGTGTGATTCTCAATCGCGTCGGTAGTCAGCGGCACGAGGACGTGTTGCGTCAAGCGTGCGAACGGGTGGGTGTTCCGGTACTGGGCGCGTTGCCGCGCATGAGCGAACTGGTGGTCCCGTCGCGGCATCTGGGGTTGATCACCGCAGTCGAACACGGCGGTGCCGCAACCGATGCCGTCGACGCGATGAGCGCTCTCGTCTCGAAATTCGTCGACATCGAGGCAGTGAGCGCGCTGGCTCGATCGTCGATGACAGCGCCGCAGTGGTCCCCGGAGGACGAGGTAGGCACCTGCGAGGGATCGCCCGTCGTCGCGGTGGCCGGTGGCCCGGCATTCACCTTCGGATACACCGAGCACGTCGAACTGCTCCGCGCAGCGGGGGCCGACGTCGCCGTGTTCGATCCACTGCGTGACGGATTACCCACCGGCACAGCGGCAGTCGTTCTCCCCGGCGGATTCCCCGAGGAGCATGCGGCCGCGTTGGCGGCGAACGAACTGCTGTTGGCCGATATCAGGACGGCCGCGGCCAAGGGTTTGCCCATTCATGCCGAATGCGCCGGATTGCTGTATCTGGCAAGCCGATTGGACGGTCATGCCATGGCCGGGGTCGTCGACGTGGACGCGGAATTCGGAAACACCCTCACGCTGGGATACCGCGATGCGGTTGCCCTCGAATCGTCCACACTGTTCGATGCGGGCACCCGAGTCACCGGCCACGAGTTCCACCGAACGAAGCTCGTGGACGTGCGCGAGAGCGCCTCGGCCGCGTGGGGCTGGCACAAGCAGAGCCCCGACGGCAGAACTGCGGCGCGCGAGGGTTTCGTGCAGGGCGGGGTCCACGCGTCGTACCTGCACACCCATGCTGCGGGCAATCCCGGATCCATCACCCGGTTCGTTGCCGCCGCAGTCGACTACGCGCGAGTGTAGAGGGATCGCAAGAATGCGGGTCGTCGTCGGAATAGGTGCCCGAGCCGGCGTCGATTCCGCCGACGTCGAAGCGGCGATCTCGACGGTGCTGCAACCGGATTGGAGCGTCGAGGCGATCGCCTCCATCGACCGGAAAGCCGACCTGGTTGCTGCGGTGGCGTCGAGCATGGGGGTTCGGGGCGTGACGTACTCGGCGAGAGAACTGTCGACCGTCGTGACACCGACCGTGTCGGTTCGTGTGCTCGATGCCGTCGGATGCGCCAGCGTCGCCGAAGCAGCGGCACTGCTGGCCGGTCGTTCGACGAAGTTGACGGTACCCAGGTTCGGTCTGGACGGTGTCACCGTTGCCGTGGTCGAGCTCTGCCTTGACGGTGGACAGGGGGTTCGGGCCATCCTGTAGGTATGACCGAGACGATGAAAGCTGTTGCCTACACCCGCTCGCTTCCGATCGACGATCCTGCCAGCCTGACGGATGTGGTCCTCGACGTGCCCACTGTGCGCCCGCGAGACCTGCTGATCGAAGTGCGCGCCGTGTCGGTGAATCCGGTGGACGTCAAGGTCCGCGCCGGCAACGATCCGCAGGGCACCCCGAAGGTCCTCGGGTTCGACGCCGCCGGTGTGGTGCGCGCCGTCGGTGCCGACGTCACCATGTTCGCGCCCGGCGACGAGGTCTACTACGCGGGCGACATCGGCAGACCCGGAACGAACTCGCAGTTCCATGCAGTGGACGAACGCATCGTGGCGAAGAAGCCGACCACCCTCGATTTCGCACAGGCTGCGGCATTGCCGCTGACCGCGATCACTGCCTGGGAAGGTCTGTTCGACAAGCTCCGCATCACTGCCGAGACCACCGGAACGTTGCTGATGGTCGGTGCCACCGGTGGTGTGGGATCCGTTGTGATGCAGCTGGTTCGGGCCCTCGTTCCTGGCGTCCGCGTGATCGCGACGGCAGCGGACGAGGACGCCGTGGAGTGGGTCCGTTCTCTCGGTGCAGCCGAGGTGGTGAATCACCGGCGCGATCTTCGGGAGGAAGTAGGCCGAGTAGCGCCCGACGGCGTCGATTACGTGTTCACTGCTCATTCCTCCGGGCAGGTCGAGATCTACGCGGACCTGTTGACGCCGTTCGGTCAGATCGTGGCGATCGACGATCCGGAGACCCTCGACGTTCTGCCGCTCAAGACGAAGGCGATCTCGTGGCACTGGGAGTTCATGTTCGCGCGTCCGATGCACGACACGCCGGATCTGATTCGCCAGCACGAGTTACTGACCAGAGTGGCCGAGCTCGTCGATGCGGGTTCGGTGCGTACCACCGTCACGACGGTTCTGTCTCCGATCGATGCCGAGCAGCTGCGCGAAGCGCATCGGTTGGTCGAGACCGGCCACGTACGGGGAAAGGTTGTGATCGCAGCCCGCTCGTGAGGGCCGATCCGCGCCACTGACTGGCGAAAGCGGGCCGACGCAGGCAATGTGGATCCAATGACTTCCGACAGCCTTGTCCTACTCGGCCCGATCGTCCGGTACGTCGGCACCGAGACTGCGACCCTGTGGTTCGAGATGGCCGAATCGTCGACCGTATCGGTCGTGACCGACGTCGGCGTCCGCGCAGAAGAACGAACGTGGGGCGTGCACGGACACCACTATGCGCTGGTGCCACTCGAAGGTCTGCCCGCCAACTCTCCGGTGCACTACGAGGTGTTCGTCGACGAGCGTCGAGTGTGGCCGCCGGAGGGCCGCAGGGCCGCCATTCACACGGTCGACGCGCAGGGACCGGTGACGCTGGCATTCGGATCGTGTCGGCGAGGTGACAACTACAGCGACGAATCCTTGAAGGAGATCGGAGCCGACGCGTTGGCCGGGCTCGGGAACGCGCTGATCGAGGAGGACCCGAGCCGGTGGCCACAGGCCTTGCTGCTCCTCGGCGATCAGGTCTACGCCGACGATCCGTCGCCGGAAATCGTCGAACGGCTGCAGGCGCGGCGTCGGTCCGGCGAGGGTCCACGAAGTGCCGTCGGTACCGACGCGGAGAACGAGATCTGCGATTTCGAGGAGTACTCGTGGCTGTACCGAGAGTCCTGGGGACTCGAGCCGGTGCGGACACTGTTGGCGAGCATCCCGTCGTGCATGATCCTCGACGACCACGACCTGCGCGACGACTGGAATTCCTCCGCTTCCTGGCGTCGAGACATCGTGACGCGGCCCTGGTGGAACGACCGAGTGGTCGGCGCGTATTCGTCGTACTGGGTGTATCAGCACTTGGGCAACCTCTCACCCAAGGAGCTTGCGCAGGACGAGATGTATGCCGCGGTACGATCGGCCGCCAGTGACGCAGAGCGCGAGAAGTTGTTGTCCGACTTCGCTTTACGAGTCGACCGGCGGCCCGAGACCGGACGCTGGAGCTTCTACCGCGACTTCGGTGACACACGGCTGATCATGATCGATTCGCGCTGCTCTCGAAACCTGGATCCGGACAACAGAGAAATGGTCGACGAGAAGGAGTGGGCTTGGGTACGTGAACGCGCGCTCGAGACCACTCCGCGGCATCTGCTGTTCGGTTCGTCGTTGCCCTACCTCATGCTGCCCGCCCTGCACTACCTGGAACAGTGGAACGAGGCTGTGGCGCAGGGCAGTTGGGGGTCGATGTCGGCCAAGGTGGCCGAGAAGATGCGGATCGGTCTCGATCTCGAACACTGGGCCGCTTTCACCAACTCGTTCAACGACATGGCCGCTCTGACGCGTGAGCTCTCTCGCGGCGAGAACAAACCCGCCTCGATCATGTGGCTGTCCGGAGACGTGCACTGTTCCTACGTGGCGAACGCGGACTTCGGTGTCGGCGGGCGCGAGGTACCGGCCACGTATCAGCTCACCATGTCTCCGTTCCGCAATCCGCTCGATCTGCCGATTCGCGCGGTCAACAAGCTGGCCATCAAGCGTCCCGCCGCCCGAATTCTGTCGAAGCTGGCGCGCGCTGCCCACGTGGGCCCATCCGGTGTCGAATGGGAGGCCGAGGCCGGGCCATGGTTCGCCAACGGCGTCATGCTGCTGACTCTGCACGGCGACTCCGCCCGGTTGCGGGTGCACCATGCTCACGTCGACGATGCGGGCAAGCAGGTGCTCACCGAGACGTCGACCCTGGCCCTCGCCTAGCGAACGGTAAACGATTGGCCATAGCCGGGCCGATGAGGTTGGCTGGTTCGTTGTGGCCCACCTCGAACTCAACGACATCGTCTACTTCCTGCCCGACGGGCGGCAGTTGCTCAACGGTGTCGGGTTTCGTGTCGGCGACGGTGCCAAGACCGCCCTCATCGGGCCCAACGGAACCGGTAAGACCACGCTGACGCGCATCATCGCGGGTGACGAGACCCCCGACGAGGGATCGGTGTCGAGTTCGGGCTCGCTCGGAGTGATGCGGCAGTTCGTCGGCCAGCTACGCGACGACTCGACCGTGCGCGATCTGCTGCTGTCGGTTGCGTCCCCGGCCGTGCGGACGGCCGCCGCTGCCCTCGACACCGCCGAGAACACGATGATCGAGGTCGACGACGAGAAGACCCAGATGAAATACGCACAGGCCCTGTCGGATTGGGGCGATGTCGGCGGTTACGACCTCGAACCGTTCTGGGACAAGGTCACCACGGCGGCCCTCGGAATGCCGTTCGACCGCGCGAAGTGGCGCGCTGCATCGACCCTCAGTGGCGGTGAGCAGAAGCGCTTGGTGCTCGAAGCGTTGTTCGCCGGCACCGACAATCTGTTGCTTCTCGACGAACCGGACAACTACCTCGATGTGCCGGGCAAACGCTGGCTCGAAGCGACCATTCGTGATTCCGACAAGTCCGTTCTGTTCATCAGTCACGACCGGGAGCTCATCGCCAACGCCGCGAATCGGATCGTGACGCTGGAACCGGGCGTCAGCGGTGCCACTTCCTGGGTGCACGGCGGCGGGTTCGCGACGTATCACGCTGCGCGTGAGGACCGGAATGCTCGGCTCGACGAACTACGACGGCGGTGGGACGAGGAACTGGTCAAACTCCGGGCACTGGTGCTGCGTCTGCGAGAGAAGGCCAAGTTCAACGACGGGGTCGCTGCGCGCTATCACGCGTCCCAGACTCGATTGGCGAAGTTCGAGGAGGCCGGACCGCCGGAAGCGGTGCCGTTGAAGCAGCACGTCACCGTTCGTCTGCGCGGCGGCCGCACAGCCAAGCGCGCGTTGGTGTGTACGGCACTGGAACTGACCGGACTGATGAAGCCCTTCGACACCGAGATCTGGTACGGAGACCGCGTCGCCGTGCTGGGCTCCAACGGTTCCGGCAAATCGCACTTCCTGCGTTTGCTCGCCAACGGTGGAACCGATCCGGAGAAGGAGCACGAGCCGGTTCAGGAACTGGCACTCGATCCCGTTCCGCACGCCGGCACCGCGGTGCTCGGCGCCCGCGTTCGGCCCGGCCTGTTCGCGCAGACCCACACTCGGCCCGATCTCGCGGGCAACACACTCCTCGACATCCTGCACATGGGCAACGAACACCGCGACGGCATGGGCCGGGAGGCCGCAGGCCGGGCACTGGACCGTTACGGTCTGGCCCGAGCCGCCGAACAGTCCTACGACAATCTTTCCGGTGGCCAGCAGGCGCGCGTACAGATTCTGCTGCTCGAACTCTCCGGGGCCACCCTGTTGCTGCTGGACGAGCCGACCGACAACCTCGACCTGATGTCCGCCGACGCACTCGAAGACGCCATCGCCGCGTTCGACGGCACCGTCATCGCCGTGACCCACGACCGCTGGTTCGCGCGCAGCTTCGACCGATTCCTCGTGTTCGGCAGCACCGGTCAGGCCTACGAATCGAACGAGCCCGTATGGGACGAGAAGCGGGTGCAGCGCGCGCGGTAGCGTTTCCTCTCGTGAACGCGACTGACTCTCCCTATCTGGTCGGCCTCAATCTGGAAGGTCGACGCGTCGTCGTGGTCGGTGGCGGCACCGTCGCGCAGCGCCGATTGCCGCTGCTCATCTCCTGCGGTGCCGTGGTTCACGTCATCACTCGGGAGGCCACGCCCGCTGTGGAGGCGATGGCAACTGCCGGTCAGGTGACCATGGAGTTGCGTGACTATCGCGTGGGCGACCTCGCCGACGCCTGGTACGCCGTCGCGTGCACCGACGAGGCCGCGACCAACATCGCCATCGTCGCCGAGGCCACCGCGTCCAAGATCTTCTGTGTGCGAGCCGACATCGCCAAGGACGGCACCGCGGTCACCCCGGCGTCCGCCGAATGGGACGGGCTGACCCTCGGAGTGCTCGCCGGCGGTGAGCACCGTCGATCGGCCGCGGTACGCAATGCCGTCATAGAAGCCCTGCAGTCCGGTGTGGTCGCCGACTCGGACCGTGCGCCGTTGACGGGCGTCGCGCTGGTCGGTGGCGGACCCGGCGATCCGGACCTCATCACCGTCCGCGGGCGCAGGCTGCTCGCCTATGCCGATGTCGTGGTGGCCGATCGGCTCGCGCCGCCCGAGCTGCTGGCCGAACTGGGCCCGCACGTGGAGGTCATCGATGCCTCGAAGATTCCGTACGGCCGCGCGATGGCGCAGGAGGCGATCAACCAGGCGCTGATCGACGGGGCGAAGGCAGGCAAGTTCGTCGTCCGACTCAAGGGCGGCGACCCCTACGTGTTCGGTAGGGGATACGAAGAACTCGAAGCGCTCGCTGCCGAGGGAATTCCGGTCACCGTGGTGCCCGGCATCACCAGCGCCATTTCGGTGCCCTCGTCCGCCGGGATCCCGGTGACGCATCGCGCCGTCACCCACGAGTTCGTCGTTGTCAGCGGCCACGTGGCACCCGACCATCCCGATTCGCTCGTCGACTGGGACGCGTTGGCCAAACTCAAGGGCACCATCGTCCTGCTCATGGCCGTCGAACGGATCGGGCAGTTCGCCGACGTACTCATCGCGGGCGGCCGGGCGTCCGCTACCCCGGTCATCGTCGTACAGGAGGGCACCATGCGTACTCAGCGCGAGGTTCGAGCGACGTTGAGCACCGTCGCCGACGCCGTTCGCGAAGCGGGGATCAGGCCTCCCGCGATCGTCGTTATCGGGACCGTTGCCGGTTTCTCTGTGCACGCCGGTAACGTGAAGACTCGTGCCTGAGTCCTCGATGTCCGATACGTCCACCACCGAGATCAAATACCCGGTGACGACCAGAGCATTCGGGTTGGCGATCATCGTCCTGAGTGGTCTGCAGTTGATGGTGGTGCTCGACGGCACCGTGGCCAATCTGGCACTTGCTCCGTTGCAGGCGGATCTGGGCCTTTCCGATGCCGGACGCAACTGGGTGCTCACGTCATATGCCCTCGCCTTCGGCGGGCTCATGCTCCTCGGCGGCAGACTCGGTGACGCATTCGGTCGCAAGAAGATGTTCCTGGCCGGCGTCGTGCTGTTCACCATCGCATCCCTGCTGTGCGGGCTCGCGGTCAACGAGGCGACGCTGGTAGCGGCGCGCGCGCTCCAGGGCGTCGGAGCCGCGGTGGCGTCGCCCACGGCGTTCGCGTTGGTGGCGACCACCTTCGCGCCGGGCCCGGTACGAAACCAGGCCATCGCGATCTACGCGGCCATGACCGGTGTCGGCTCCATCGCAGGCCTGATCATCGGCGGTGCGCTGACCGAGGTGTCGTGGCGGTGGATCTTCCTGATCAACGTGCCGATCGGTGTCGTCATCGTGGTGCTCGCAGTCGTGTCTCTGCAGGAGACGGTGGGGGCAAAGCTACCGCTCGACGTGCCGGGAGCGATTCTGGCGACGCTCGGCTGCACCGGAGTGGTGCTCGCTCTGAGCGAGGGCACCGAACTCGGCTGGACCAATCCGATCGTCATCGTCTCGTTGATCGCCGGACTGCTCTTCCTCGGGCTGTTCCTGCTGGTCGAGCGCCGCGCCGACAATCCATTGCTGCCGTTCTCGCTGTTCGGCAGCCGAGACCGGGTGGCGACGTTCGTGGCCATCTTCTTCGCCGGTGGCGTGATGTTCTGCCTCGCCGCTTACGTGGCTCTGTTCGTCCAGGACATCCTGGGATACAGCCCGTTGCACGCGGGCCTGGCGTTCGTGCCGTTCGCCTTCGGACTCGGTGCCGCCGCATTCCTGGCCTCGCAGCTGGTGACGCGTATCGCCCCACGGTGGTTGATTCTGAGCGGTGCCGTCATCATGGTCGGGTGGCTGATGGTGTCGGTGGCGACGATGAACGCCGACTCGTCGTACTTCCCCGGACTGTTCTTCCCCGTCATCGGTATCGGATTCGGCGTCGGCCTGACGGTCGTGCCGCTTCCGCTGTGCGCCATCGCCGGAGTCAGCCCCACCGAGATCGGCCCGTTGACCGCCATCGCCCTGGTTGCTCAGACCCTCGGGGGGCCGCTGGCTCTCGCCGTGATCGGTGCGTTGGTCACCTCGCGAACCTTGTCTCTCGGTGGCATCTCCGGACCGGCGACGTTGATGAACGACAATCAGCTCGACGCGTTGAGCTCGGGCTACATGTTCGCGCTCTTCTGCTGCGCAGTCTGCGCCGTGGTGGCGGGAATCGCTGCTGTGTTCATTCGGTTCACCCCGGAGCAGGTCGCGCAGGCGCAGGCAGCTCAGGAAGATGCCCAAAAGGGCTGATCACACGCCCAGTACGGCCTTGGCGATGAGGAAGTAGACGATCAACCCCGTCGCGTCGCAGAAAGTGGAGATGAAGGGCGTCGAGAAGACCGCCGGGTCCACCCCGATCTTCTTCGCGATCAGCGGCATCGCACCGCCGACCGTGGCTGCGAGAGTGCAGATCGACAACAGCGTCGTACCGATGACGACCCCGAGGTGCCAGTCGTAGACGAGTCCGGCGATGACGAAGCCCAGGGTGCCGAGCATCGCACCCATCGTCGCGCCGACGCGAACCTCGCGAAACAACACGGCGGCGATGTCGCGCGGTCGCACGTCGCCCAGTGCGAGTGCCCGCGTGACAGTGGTCGCGGCCTGCGAGCCGGTGTTGCCGCCGGTTCCGGTCAGCAGCGGAATGAACAGCGCGAGAGTGACGACTGCGGCGAGTGCGTGCTCGAAGATCTCGAGAACCTGCACCGTGAGGATGGCCGACAGCGCCAACACCAGCAACCACACCACGCGCGAGCGAACGATGGACAGCACCGGCGTCGACAGATACGGCCGGCGCAGCGGCTCCGAGCCACCGGCGCGGGCGGCGTCCTCGTCCTCGGCTTCCTCCAGGATTCGTGAGGACTGCTCCAGTGTGAGAATGCCGATCAGTCGTTTCTCGGAATCGACCACCACCACCGCAGGACTGCGGTGCTCGAAGCACAGTCGTGCGGCCTCCTCCGCCGACGAATCGGCCTCGACCACAGGATGATCCGAATACAGGTCGCCGACCGGGGTGCTCGGTGCCGCGGTCGCCAGATCGGCGAGGGTCACCACCCCCAGCAGAGTTCGGTCATCGTCGGTGATCGGCAACAGGTACACCGACTCGGCGTCCGAGCCGGTGCGCCGCACGGCGACGAGTGCGTCGGCGGCTGTCGCTGCAGTCCGCAGTCGAACGAACTCCGGGCTCATCCGGCGGCCGACCGACCCGCGGTCGTACCCCAGCATGGGCGCGGTGAGTGCGCGCTCGTCGGGAGACAGGCCCACCAGCAGCCGATGCGCGACATTGGAGGGGAGTTCGTCGAGCAGCTCGACGCGGTCGTCCGGGTCGAGATCCTCGAACAGCGCGATCACGTCGTCGCTGCGCAGACTCTCGAACAACTCGCCGCGAACGGTGGCGTCGAATCTCTCGAAGGCCGTCACGGCCTCGTCCTTGGGCAGCAGACGAAACAACACCGCGCGTCGAGACGAGTCGACCCGCTCGAGCATGCGCACCGCATCGGTCGTCGACAGCTCACCCATCAGAGTGGACAGGGCGGCCATGTCACGGGCGGTGAGGAGTTCGGACGTTCGCGTCATGATGTCGTCGAGAGTTTCCGGCACGGAACCATTTTGCCTTGCGGATCGACAGTCGACTCCCACACCTCAGCGCGAGAGATCGGCCCGATCCGCCGCAGCCTGGCCCGAATCCCATCCCTCGGCGTCCAGGCGTGGGCCGCGCATCGGCTTCGCCGTCGGGAACAGTCGATCGAATTCGGCTTCGACGGCGACGGTCTGAGCGGCGAGTATCGGTAGTAGATCACCGGATTCGTGACTCGCCTCCTCGAGGGCGTTCGCATCGGCGTCGGTGAGGCGGTCTCCGATTCGGACGGCGTACGCGTACAGGAATGCCTTGCCGAACGCCGCCGATCCGGCCTTCTTGCGCTTCTTCGCCTGCGGTGAATGCCCGAGGGCGCGTGTGGCCTGAACGAGCAGAGAGGTGAACAGCAACTCGGTCTGTTCCACGTCCACCGGCGCTCCGACCAGGGTTGCGACGGCGAACTCCTGGTCCCAGATCGCTTTGACTCGGTTGGCGGTTCCGACGACGTGCAACAGCTGCGCCTTGGCCGGGGCATGCGGGCCGTCGACATGAACGCGTCGGCCGTGAATATCGATGTGGCCCTGCGAGAGCAACATGGTGTCGATGGAGTAGCGCGTCATCAACTCCTGGGCTTTGGCCGTCAGCGTCTCGGCCTCCTCCTCGAAGTCCGTGGCGTCGGCCTTGGCCAGTAGGCCGCGAATCTTGCTCAGCATCTTGGTGTTCGGGGAGTCGGAGCCGGCGACACCGGTCACCGTAGGACGAGTGCGCGGCCACTGGGACGGCTTCGGGCCGAGCTGAGGCCAACGGGGGAGTGTCTGCCATCGACCGAGCAGGGTGAGTACGTCGAGCCACTGATCACTGGCCGCGATGTAATCGGTCTTACCGGAAGAGGTCAGGTACGCGGTCAGGAAATCGGGCGTGGCCTCGACCCGGGCCGCAACCTTCGGGAACTGCTCGCAGATCGTGGACATCTGATCCACCCAGTCCTGTGGAGCCCGCGAGTCCGCGTCGGCGAGATCGGCCTGATGCAGCAGTACCGCGGCAGCGAGATCGGCCACTGCCACCGTGTGCTGACGCCGCACGACGTGCACCAGATCCATGGGCTGCCAGCCGTTTTCGTACAACGTCTCGATCATGTTCGTCAGCGCGCGAGAGCCGAGTTCGGTCGCGTCCATCGAGACCAGTCGATCTGCGACGTCGTCGGCGACGCGTTGGCTCTTGGTCTTGCCGACCGAGGCGTCGGCGCCGCGGCGGAGCAGTCCAGGAATCTCGCTCATTCGGTGAGCACGATCAATTCGGTACTCGATGCCACTTCGACTCGCAGTCCGGCCTTGGACGCCACGCGCGCAACGGCTTTCACGTCCTTCGGCTCGGCGGTGGTCAGAGTCAACGCGCGTGCCAGCAGGCCCTTGTGGTGCTTGTTGAAGTGGCTCACCACCGAACGGGTGCCGTCGGGCTTCTCGGTGAGCACCGTGGCGGTGATCGCACCGGGGACGGGACCGAGCTGCTGGTAGGTGCCGGATCGGAGGTCGACGACGATCCCCTCGTCCTCGGCGTCGATGGCGTCGGAGAGTTCGGGCTTCCAGTGTGAGCGCAGGGTGCCGAAATTCGGAACGGTCGATCCACCGGAGAGTCGGTAGTACGGAATCGGGTCGCAGGCACGGACGGCTCCGAACAGGGCCGAGCCGATCCACAGCCGCGCGTCCGCTCGGGCGCGACCGGCCCGAGTGAACGACGCCGCATCGAGGGCGTCGTAGAGCACGCCGGTGTACCGATGCAGCGCAGGTGCGGTCGGTGAGGTCCACACTCGGGCGTTGCGTTCGATCTCGTCCTTCTGGGTGGGGCCCAGGCCGAGCGCCGCGATCGATGCATCGACGTCGCCGGCGAGTTCCACCAGCGCGTCGGCGAGCTTTCGGCGGAGCGGTGTCAACGTGGGCAACGACAGTCGGTCCAGATCGAGAGGTGCTCCGGAACCGCCGTCGGACTTCGTCTCGGAGGGAGGCAGCAGAATCAGCACGGGCACGAGGCTACTCACTGTACGGCCGCCTGCTCACAGGCACTGCGTGAGCGACTAGTCTGACAACCCGTGATCACCCGTCTTTCGCAGTTGTTCCTTCGTACCCTTCGCGACGACCCCGCCGACGCCGAGGTCGACAGCCACAAGCTGTTGGTCCGCGCCGGCTATGTCCGTCGTATCGCGCCTGGCGTCTACTCCTGGTTGCCGCTGGGTCTGCGGGTGCTGCGGCAGGTCGAGCGTGTCGTGCGCGAGGAGATGAACGCCATCGGTGCGCAGGAGATTTCTCTGCCCGCACTGCTGCCGCGCGAGCCGTACGAGACCACCAATCGGTGGACCGAATACGGCGACGCGCTGTTTCGGCTGCAGGACCGCAAGGGCAACGACATGCTGCTCGGTCCCACCCACGAGGAATTGTTCGCGTTGACGGTCAAGGCCGAATACAACTCGTACAAGGACCTGCCGGTCACGCTGTATCAGATTCAGACCAAGTACCGCGACGAGGAACGTCCCCGCGCCGGCATTCTGCGTGGCCGCGAGTTCGTGATGAAGGACTCGTACTCCTTCGACATGGACGAGGACGGACTGAAGAAGTCCTACGCCGCCCACCGCGAGGCGTACCAGCGCATCTTCGCCCGCCTCGGTGTCAGCTACGTCATCGTCGCCGCGACGTCCGGTGCCATGGGAGGCAGTGCCTCCGAGGAATTCCTGGCCGAGAGTGACATCGGCGAGGACACCTACGTGCGCTGCATCGAATCGGGATACGCGGCCAACGTCGAGGCCGTCACCACTCCGGCACCGGCGCCGCTGCCCATCGAGGGGCAGCCGGCCGCCGTCGACCACGAGACCGGCGACACCCCGACCATCGCGACCCTGGTGGAGTGGGCCAACTCCGCGGATCTCGGACGCACCGTCACCGGCGCGGACACGCTCAAGAACATTCTGCTCAAGGTGCGCAACGCAGAAGGGGAATGGGAACTGCTCGCCGTCGGTCTGCCCGGTGACCGAGAGGTCGACGAGAAGCGCCTCGAAGCGTCCCTGGAGCCTGCCGAGTTCGCCCTGTTGACCGACGCGGACTTCGCTGCCAATCCGTTCCTCGTCAAGGGGTACATCGGGCCCCGCGCGTTGCAGGCCAACGGTGTTCGCTATCTCGTCGACCCGAGGGTCGTCGACGGAACGTCGTGGATCACCGGCGCGGACGTCAAGGGCAAGCACGTGGTGAACCTGGTCGCCGGTCGCGATTTCGTTCCCGACGGCACCATCGAAGCAGCCGAGGTGCGCGACGGCGACATGTCTCCCGACGGTCGCGGCCCGCTCGTCAGTGCTCGCGGAATCGAGATCGGGCACATCTTCCAGCTCGGCTACAAGTACACCGATGCGTTCTCGGTCGACGTCCTCGGTGAGACCGGCAAGCCGGTTCGCCTGACTCAGGGTTCGTACGGTGTGGGCGTCTCCCGTCTGGTCGCCGTGATCGCCGAGCAGATGCACGACGACAAGGGTCTGCGATGGCCGTCGGAGGTTGCGCCCGCCGATGTCCATCTGGTGATCGCCAACAAGGACGACGCGGCTCGCGCCGGTGCGGAATCGATTGCGACACAACTCGATACGCAGGGAATCGAGGTGCTCTTCGATGATCGCAAGGCCTCACCAGGAGTGAAGTTCAAGGACTCGGAACTGATCGGCGTCCCGCTGGTGGTCGTTCTCGGCCGTGGCTGGGCCGACGGCAAGGTCGAGATTCGCGATCGCTTCTCCGGTGAGAGTCGCGAGCTGGACATCGACTCGGCGGTCGGGGAGATCGTGAAGGCCGTGCGCCGCACTCCGTAGAGGAGTCTCGCGATCTCTCTGCGCGGTTGTTTACCCGCTGGTAGCTTCGGGTCAACGACTATGAGAGGTCATCACGTGTCTCGCTTTGCGCTGTTCGATCCCACAACCTTCGATCCGGCCGAGCTCGACGAGGATTCTCGCCGACAATTGCGTGCACTGATCGACTGGTTCGAGAGTCGCGGCAAAGGCAGGCTGTTGGCGGACGATCTCGACAGCGTATGGCCGGCGGATTTTCTGGAATTCGTCGCCGAGCAGAAGTTGTTCGCGACGTTCTCCACGCCTGCCGCCTATACGGACGGGTCGCCGAACACGCGCTGGGACGCCGCCCGCAATGCCGCGCTGAGCGAGGTTCTCGGGTTCTACGGTCTGGCCTACTGGTACACCTGGCAGGTCACCGTGTTGGGTCTCGGTCCCATCTGGATGAGCGCCAACGACGACGCCAAACGCCGCGCCGC
Organism: Rhodococcus sp. IEGM 1370; assembly: GCF_033142325.1. Taxonomy (NCBI): domain Bacteria; kingdom Bacillati; phylum Actinomycetota; class Actinomycetes; order Mycobacteriales; family Nocardiaceae; genus Rhodococcus; species Rhodococcus sp. IEGM 1370. Next base: position 440,544 of record NZ_JAWLRY010000002.1, read on the forward strand.
ACGCGAGCTGGACCGCGGCGGGGTGATGGCGTTCGGTCTGTCCGAGCGCGCGCACGGAGCCGACGTCTACTCCACCGACATGCTGTTGACGCCCGCGACCGAGGACTCCGAGCTCGAGTTCACCGCGTCGGGGGAGAAGTACTACATCGGAAACGGCAACGTGGCGAACATGGTCTCGGTGTTCGGCCGACGTACCGACGTCGAAGGACCCGATTCGTACGTGTTCTTCGTGGCCGACAGTGCGCACCCGGCCTATCGGCTCCGCGAGAGCGTCGTTCACGGTCAGATGTACGTCAGCACGTTCGCGCTCGAGAACTACCCCGTCCGGCGACAGGACATCCTGCACACCGGTGCCGACGCGTTCTCGGCAGCTCTCAACACGGTCAACGTCGGAAAGTTCAACCTGTGCACTGGATCCATCGGCATCTGTGAGCACGCCTTCCACGAGGCGATCACGCATGCGAACAACAGAATTCTGTACGGCAATCGGGTCACCGACTTTCCGCACGTGCGCAGTGCGTTCGTCGATGCCTATTCCCGCTTGATCGCGATGAAGCTCTTCAGCGCGCGGGCACTGGACTACTTCCGTGCCGCAGGGCCCGAGGACCGGCGCTACCTGCTGTTCAACCCGATGACGAAGGCGAAGGTGACCTCGGAGGGTGAAACGGTCGTGCGGCTGCTGCACGACGTCATCGCGGCCAAGGGCTACGAGAAGAATACCTACTTCCGCGAAGCCGCCCAGCTGATCGGAACACTGCCCAAGCTCGAGGGCACGGTGCACGTCAACGTGGCGCTGATGCTCAAATTCATGCCGGCCTACATGTTCTCGCCCACCGACTATCCGGACGTCGGTACCCGAACCGAGCCGGTCGACGACAGCTTCTTCTTCGCCCAGGGGCCGGCCCGCGGTGCGAGTTCGGTGCGGTTCCACGACTGGAAGCCGTTGTACGAGAAGCACTCCGGAATCCCCAACGTGGGACGCTTCTACGAGCAGGCACAGGCATTCACCTCGTTCCTCGCCGAGTGTGCGCCCGACGAGTCCCAACAGAAGGACCTCGATTTCCTGCTGGTGGTGGGTCACCTGTTCTCGCTCGTGGTCTACGGTCACCTTCTGCTCGAGCAGGCCGACGAGATCTCGTCCGAGATGATGGACCAGATCTTCGACTTCCAGATCAGAGACTTCTCCGGCTATGCCGTCGCGCTGTACGGGAAGCCGTCATCGACTGGAGCGCAACAGCAGTGGGCGCTCGATTCGATTCGCAAGCCGGCGGTCGACGCGGGGCGTTTCGAGACGGTGTGGAACGAGGTCGTCTCGTACGACGGTCGGTACGAGATGCGTCCCTAGCGCCGACGCTCAGCCGGGATCGGCCGGGACCAGATTGGTTCCGAACGCGCACACCGTCATCTCGTGCAGTCCGGCGCTGTCGTTCGGATGCTCGAGCGCCTGCATCGACATGAGGACGTTGAGCAGCATCCCGTGCGCGATGAACTGCCGTGCCTGATCCTCGGAACAACCTGTGCCGGCACGTATCTGGCTGTAGATGGCGCCCATTCCCTCCCGGGCTGCCCGGCCGATCTCGGGTACCGAGCCTGCGCCGAATCCGTGCATCATGACCATCAACAGGTCGCGATCGGCCACCAGATCGGCATAGGCGGAACCGAGATTCGCCCAGGTGCTGTCGTCGTCGGGGTCGAGCGGGCCCGCTGCCAGCACGGCATCGAACGCGGCCATGATGCCGTCGACGGAGCGTTGGAACACCAGACGAAACAACTCGACCTTGGTGCCGAACATGCGGACCACATACGGCTGAGAGACGCCCGCTTCCTTCGCGACCGCATCGGTACTGGTGCCGGCGTAACCCCCGCGCGCGAACGCGCGCATCGCTGCGTCGAGCACGAGCTCTCGGCGGTCGGCCGCATCCATGCGGGTGGCTCTGGGCTTGGGCGCTGACGGGTCGGACATGTTGACAGGTTATCAGTTGATAACTTACCGTCTCGAATAAGTAATCATTCGATGCTTACAAGCGCGAGACGGGACGACCGCAATGACCGCCACAGACTCTCCACCTGCAGTGCAGCCCGCCACTCGGAACGTTCCCGTGTGGCTCGGCATCCTCGCAGCATCCCTGCCGATGTTCATGGCAACCCTCGACAATCTGGTGATGACCAGCGCACTACCGGTCATCCAGCAGGACCTGAACGCCTCTGTCGGACAACTGCAGTGGTTCCTCAACGCATACACCCTCAGCTTCGCCACCTTCATGCTGACGGCGGCGACGCTCGGCGACAGGTGGGGCAGGCGGGCGGTATTCCTCGGCGGCATCGCGGTCTTCACTCTTGCCTCGGTGGCCAGCGCGCTCGCTGCGAGTCCAGCGATGCTCATCGCCGCGCGCGCCGTGCAGGGAATCGGTGCCGCCGCGATCATGCCGTTGTCCCTGGCGTTGCTCGCCGCGGTGGTACCGGTGGGCAAGCGCGCGATGGCAATCGGGATCTGGGGTGGAGTCTCCGGACTCGGCGTCGCGCTGGGACCGGTGGTCGGCGGAGCCGTCGTCGACGGGATTTCCTGGCAGGCGATCTTCTGGATCAACGTTCCGGTGGCCCTCGTCGCAGTTCCGCTTGCGTACATCGCGCTGAAGGAAACAGCAGGGCGCATCCAACCGCTCGATCTGCCCGGCGTGGTCCTCGCAGGCGGCGGTGTCTTCCTCCTGGTGTGGGCGGTGGTCCACGGCAACGACGACGGGTGGGCGTCGGCCACGGTGCTCGCCGGTTTCATCGGCTCGGCGGTGCTGCTCGTGGCGTTCGTTCTGCGCGCCTCGCGCACCCGACACTCGGTACTGCCGCTCGCACTCTTTCGTTCGCGCAGCTTCACCATCGCCAACATCATCGGAATCACGTTCTCGCTCGGCATGTTCGGGGCGGTGTTCCTCCTCGCACAATACCTGCAGATCGTGATGAACTACACGCCGTTCCAGGCGGGCCTACGCACGCTGCCGTGGACCGCCGCACCGATGGTGGTCGCACCGATCGCAGGTCTGCTTGCCGAGCGCGTCGGACTGCGTGGGCTGTTGGTCGGCGGCCTGTCGCTGCAGTCGGTCTCGCTCGTGTGGATGGCGCTGATTCTGGGACCCGACACCGAGTATTCGTCGATGGTCCCGGCCCTGCTGATGGCGGGAGTGGGCATGGGGCTGACGTTCGCTCCGTCCGCCACCGCGGTGCTGCGGGACATGAAGGACGACGATCATGCCACCGCCAGCAGTGCGAACTCCACTGTGCGGGAGGTGGGTATCGCACTCGGCATCGCGGTATTGACAGCGGTGTTCATCGGAGCCGGTGGATCACTGACGCCCACCGGTTACACCGACGCCTTGGCACCCGCTCTGCTCGTCGGCGCTGGGGCAGTGGCGATCGGACTGGTGGCGGCGTTGTTCATGCCGGGGCGTTCCGTCGGATCGGCACAGGTGCTCACGGTTGGCCGGGAAATGCCGTCGACGACGGACTGACTCCCAGAATTTGCTGCCACGTCGCGAGGCGAATCGCCGCGTCGGTCAGCGCTTGAACACCCATGTCGCGGGTCGCTCCCGACCTGCTGCGTTCGATCAGCGAACGCCACGCGATGCTGGTGTCGATCTCGGCTTGCGCGGCCAACTGCGCGGCCGAGATCGCGTCGGTCACCGGGAACGGGGACGCATACGCCGGATCGGGCAGCGGCACAGTGACACTCGCCGCCCGGAGTGCATCGACGGTCGCGTCTCGACGCGCGCGGTGGGCGGCAGTGTTCGACGCCACCAGATCTGCGCGCGTGGGATTGGAGAATGCCGCGACGACGCCGTAGGCGAACACCGCCGCATACTCGGCGGCCAGTGCATCGACGAGGCCTTGCTGTTCCGGGCCGAGATCGCTCATGCCAGCACCACCAGGGCCGAGACCGTGCACGAGGCGCTGATGGAACCGAGAAGGCCTGCTCGGTAACCGCTTTCGCTGCGAGCCGCATCTGCCGCGCTGCGAGCGGAGGCCGTCAACATCTCTCGCACGGCGGCGAGATCGGGCGGCGGCGTCGTGGGAACGGGTGTCGTGGTGGCCGTGACCGACGACGTCTCGGTCGAGGCACCGGTGGCGCGGGCGATCTCGGTGTCGAGCGCATCGGCGTGCTCGGTCCGCTGCGCCGCGACGATCCCCAGGGCGGCGGCGTAGTCGGCGATCACCGTCGCGGCCGCGGTGGCATCCGCGGCATCGGCGCGGGCAGCGCGCAACTGCGCAGTCAAGGTGTCGAGGGCAGGACCCGAGATCGTCTCCTGACCGCAGGCCGCAACACTCGACACGGTGGCCGCGGACAGAGCAGCGACGCCGGCGAGTCGGAACAACCCGCGGCGACTGAGCGCGAAGGGGACGGTCGGCGTTGGCACTCCGATATCGTGCCAGACCGCGGCGCTCGCACGTGCCGTGCCCGTGTGTCGCGTCGGCCGATCGTGGTCACGAGCACTGCCTGCGGGGCGGTAGGCTGTTGGTTCACCAAACGCAGTCCGGCTGCCGTACGCCGGATCGCCCACAACTACACACGAGGAGTTCGCGACATGCCTGTTCCGTCCAAGGAAAGGGTTGTCGAACTGCTCGCCGACCTCGTTCGAGAACGGGGTTACGACCTCGAAGACGTGAACGTCGTCGCCGCAGGAAAGCACAGTGCAGTGCGGATCATGGTCGATCGCGAAGAGGGAATCGACCTCGACGCTCTCCCGGAACTGAGCCGCGAGATCTCGGATGCCTTCGATGCCGTGACGGATTTCGGGGAAGCTCCGTACACGTTGGAAGTCACCACCCCCGGAATCGACCGCCCACTGACCGAGGCACGGCATTGGCGTCGGGCTCGCGGACGCAAAGTGCGTATCGAACTGGCCGACGGCAAGTTCGACGGTCGCGTCGGGGTGCTCGACGGCGATTCGGTCACCGTGGTGATCAAGGACAAGGGTGTGCTGTCGACTCGCCCCGTTGCCTTGTCCGATGTTGTGAAAGCTGTTGTACAGGTGGAGTTCTCGCGGCCGAGTGCCGAAGAGATGGACCTGGCGGGTGGTGTGGTCGGCAGTAGGCCGTCACCCGCGAACACCGATGAGATCGTGGACGTGGAAGCACCGGAAGAAGGGTCGGACAAGTGAATATCGACATAGCCGCATTGCGTGCCATCGAGGCGGACAAAGGAATTCCGATCGAGATGGTGATCTCGACGATCCAGACCGCGTTGCTGACGGCCTACCGGCACACCGAGGGGCACCAGTCCAACGCGTGGATCGACGTCGATCGCAAGACCGGCTCCGTTCGGGTGATGGCCAAGGAACTCGACGCCGACGGCAATCTGATCTCCGAATGGGACGACACCCCGGAAGGCTTCGGACGCATCGCGGCAACCACGGCGCGTCAGGTCATCCTGCAGCGCCTGCGCGACGCCGAGCACGAGCGGTCGTTCGGTGAGTACTCCACGCACGAGGGTGAGATCGTCAACGGTGTGATCCAGCGCGACACGCGTGCCAATGCGAAGGGCACCGTGATCGTCCGTATCGGAAGTGACGCCAACGGAGCCGACGGCCTGCTGCCGCCCGCAGAGCAGGTGCCGGGCGAGAGCTACGAGCACGGCGAGCGCATCAAGTGCTACGTCGTCGGAGTTGCCCGGGGCAATCGGGGTCCGCAGATCACGCTCTCGCGCACGCACCCGAATCTGGTGCGCAAGCTGTTCGCCCTCGAGGTTCCCGAGATCGCCGACGGCTCGGTCGACATCGTGGCAGTGGCTCGCGAGTCGGGGCACCGCTCGAAGATCGCCGTCGCGTCCACCGTGTCCGGGCTCAACGCCAAGGGTGCCTGCATCGGACCGATGGGTCAGCGCGTGCGCAACGTGATGAGCGAACTGGCAGGCGAGAAGATCGACATCATCGACTTCGACGAGGACCCGGCCACGTTCGTCGGGAATGCACTGTCCCCGTCGAAGGTCGTCTCGGTGACCGTCGTCGACGCGGTTGCCCGTGCGGCCCGTGTCGTGGTTCCCGAGTACCAGCTCTCTCTGGCCATCGGCAAGGAAGGGCAGAACGCTCGACTGGCTGCTCGATTGACCGGTTGGCGCATCGACATCCGCAGCGATGCGGCGGCACCCGAGACGACCAGCGCGTAGGGCCGGAATGCGGAGTTCGGGGCAATACAGCGGTAGAGTGGTCGATGGTTCGGTAACGACCTCTCCGCCCAGGGGCATGAACGCGAGTATCCGGTAGTGACAAGCCGGCCGATTCGTACATGCATCGGGTGCAGGGAGCGAGTGCCGGCCGCCGATCTGTTGAGGATCGTGGTTCGAGAAGCTGGTTCGCACGAATTCGCTCTCGTCCCCGATGTCCGGCATTCGATGTCCGGCCGTGGTGCGTGGTTGCACTACAGCCGAGAGTGCCTGCACAATGCGGAACGACGCCGAGTCTTCGGTCGTGCGTTTCGGATATCGGGAAATGTGGAATCGTCCGCAGTGACAGTCGTGCTCGACGAGCACGAACAACTGCAGGCCGAGGACACGACAAGAGCAACACCCGTCGACAAGAACAGGCAACAGCACTGATGAGCACACCGTGAAGCACCAACGATGAACGTCCATCGGAGATAACCCGAGGTCGTGCGGGCACCAAGCCTCGCTCGGCCTCTCAGTGAGGAGAGCAGTGGCAGGCAAGGCCCGCGTGCACGAGTTGGCAAAAGAACTCGGTGTCACCAGTAAGGAACTACTCGCACGGCTCAAAGAGCAAGGCGAGTTCGTCAAGTCCGCATCATCCACAGTCGAAGCCCCCGTGGCGCGTCGACTGCGTGAATCCTTCCCGTCCGAGAACACGGACGCGTCGGCACCGGCCGCAGCTGCACCGAACGGTCGCGCAGCGGCCGATCGGGCAGCGAGCAGCACCGCGAAGCCGGGTGCCGCGAAACCGGGCGGACCCCGTCCCGGCCCCAAGCCGGCACCGCGTCCGGCAGAGCCGGAAGCACCCGCAGCGCAAGCTCCCGTGGAGGCAGCACCCGCTGCACCCGCGACTCCGGCTGCTGCGCCGGCTCCGGCCCCCGCAGCGCCTACCCCCGAGCCTGCCGCTCCGGTCGAGCAGGCTCCCGCCGCGTCGGCTGCCACCAGCGACGCTGCACCGGCCCCGGCCGCTCCGAAGCCCGCAGGTCCCGGCCCCAAGCCCGGCCCCAAGGCTCCGCGTGTCGGTAACAACCCGTACTCCTCGGCTCCCGTGGAGCGCCCTGCTCCTCGGCCCGCTCCCGGTGCTCCGCGCCCCGGTGGCGGACGCCCCGCTCCCGGACAAGGTGGGCCTCGTCCCGCAACACCGTCCGGTGGCAGTCGTCCGGCTCCAGGGCAGGGTGGGCCCCGTCCCGCACCGGGCCAGGCCGGACCTCGTCCGAGCCCCGGCTCGATGCCTCCTCGCCCCAACCCCGGTGCCATGCCGACCCGTTCGGCACGTCCCGGCCCCGCAGCAGGTCGTCCCGGTCGTCCCGGTGGCGCTCCGGGCGGACGCCCGGGCGGCGGCGGTGGCGGTGGCTACCGCGGCGGCGGCGCTCCCGGCGCTCCCGGTGGTGCCCCCGCAGGCGGCGCTCCCGCAGGTGGTTTCCGCGGTCGTCCCGGTGGCGGTGGACGCCCCGGTCAGCGCGGCGCAGCAGCAGGTGCATTCGGTCGTCCCGGCGGAGCAGTTCGTCGTGGCCGCAAGTCGAAGCGGGCGAAGCGCGCCGAGTACGAGAGCATGCAGGCTCCCGCAGTCGGCGGCGTCAGGCTGCCCCGCGGCAACGGTGAGACCATTCGTCTCGCCCGCGGCGCATCGCTGTCGGACTTCGCGGACAAGATCGACGCGAACCCGGCTGCACTTGTCCAAGCCCTGTTCAACCTCGGTGAGATGGTCACCGCGACGCAGTCCGTCAACGACGAGACGCTGGAGCTTCTCGGCGGCGAGATGAACTACGTCGTTCAGGTCGTCAGTCCCGAGGACGAAGATCGTGAGCTGCTGGACTCGTTCGATCTCACCTACGGCGAGGATGCCGGCGGCGAGGACGATCTGGAGCAGCGTCCCCCGGTGGTCACCGTCATGGGCCACGTCGATCACGGTAAGACGCGACTGTTGGACTCGATTCGCAACACCACGGTGCGCGAAGGCGAGGCCGGCGGAATCACGCAGCACATCGGTGCGTACCAGGTGCTGACCGAGCTCGAAGGTAACGAACGTCTCGTGACGTTCATCGACACCCCCGGTCACGAGGCCTTCACGGCCATGCGTGCCCGTGGTGCCAAGGCCACCGACCTCGCGATCTTGGTGGTCGCAGCCGACGACGGCGTCATGCCGCAGACGGTGGAGGCCATCAACCACGCACAGGCAGCCGACGTGCCGATCGTGGTCGCGGTGAACAAGATCGACAAGGAGGGTGCGAACCCGGACAAGATCCGGCAGCAGCTCACCGAATACGGTCTGGTCGCCGAGGAATACGGCGGCGAGACGATGTTCGTCGACATCTCCGCCAAGCAGGGCACCAACATCGATGCCCTCCTCGAAGCGGTGCTGCTGACGGCCGACGCGTCGCTCGATCTGCGCGCCAACCCGGACATGGACGCTCAGGGTGTCGCCATCGAGGCGCACCTCGACCGTGGTCGCGGCCCGGTCGCGACCGTGCTCATCGCTCGCGGAACGTTGCGTGTCGGTGACTCGATCGTCGCCGGTGACGCATACGGACGCGTTCGTCGCATGGTCGACGAGCACGGTGAGGACGTCACCGAAGCGATGCCGTCCCGTCCCGTGCAGGTCATCGGCTTCACGTCGGTGCCCGGTGCAGGCGACAACCTTCTGGTGGTCGACGAGGACCGAATCGCTCGACAGATCGCCGACCGTCGAAACGCGCGCAAGCGCAACGCTCTGGCAGCCAAGAGCCGCAAGCGCATCAGCCTCGACGATCTCGATGCAGCTCTGAAGGAGACTTCGCAGCTGAACTTGATCCTCAAGGGTGACAACTCGGGAACCGTGGAAGCGCTCGAAGAGGCGCTGCTCGGAATCGAGATCGACGACGAGGTCGAACTGCGCGTCATCGACCGCGGTGTCGGTGGCGTCACGGAGACCAACGTCAACCTGGCGTCGGCATCCAACGCGATCATCATCGGCTTCAACGTTCGAGCGGAGGGCAAAGCCACCGAGCTGGCCAACCGTGAAGGCGTCGACATCCGGTACTACTCGGTGATCTACCAGGCCATCGACGAGATCGAGAAGGCTCTCAAGGGCATGCTCAAGCCGGTGTACGAAGAGGTTGCCCTCGGGCAGGCCGAGATCCGCGCGCTGTTCCGTTCCTCCAAGGTCGGAAACATCGCCGGTTGCCTCGTCACCTCCGGTACGATCCGTCGCAACGCCAAGGCGCGACTCATCCGAGACAGCGCCGTTGTCGCGGAAACCGTCACGATCTCCTCGCTCCGTCGCGAGAAGGACGACGCGACGGAGGTCCGCGAGGGCTACGAATGTGGTTTGACGGTGACGTACTCCGACATCAAGGTGGGCGATGTCATCGAGGCGTACGAACTCCGTGAAAAGCCGCGCGACTAGAACGGATGTGGAGCCTTTCGGCTCCGCACCCGGTCGCGTCGGCTCGGTGGTGAAGCCAGGGGAGTGACACTGCGCTCCGACTTTCGAGCCGGTGGTGGTACGACAGATGTACCGCCACCGGCTTTGTCGTCGAAGCTGATCGAAGGACGTCAGCGTGTATCTGGGTGCTCTGGAGTTGGACGTGTTGTTGGGGGATGTGCGTTCGCTCGCCGAGAAACGGTCGATGGTGGAACCGGTGCTCGGTGATCTGCAACGGCTGGGAGTCTCGGCTGCCGAAACCGGTGAGCGAGAACGTATTCGGCGGTCCCTGCTGGGGGTTGCCGCGGCCGGTACCGACGTCGACCTACTGCACGACAAACTGGACGAGTGCGAACGGCATGTCGCCGAACGCCACGATCTGGAACTGTTGGCAGTACGCCGGAGAATCTTCGGACCCGAGGATTGATCCGGGAAGTCCGCCGAGCGCTGCTCGGCGGACGAGAAGTGCACAACCGCCGCCACGTCGGAACAGAATCGACGTTCGGCCATGAAAGAGGAGTGTGATTGTCGTGGTGGATCAGGCCAGGGCTCGAAAGTTGTCCAAGCGAATCGCCGCCATCGTTGCAACGGCGATCGATCACGAGATCAAGGATCCACGGCTGGCATTCGTGACCATCACCGATACCAAGGTGACTGCCGACCTGCACGACGCCACGGTGTACTACACCGTGATGGGTGAAGACCTCGATACTCCGCCCGATCTGCAGGCCGCCGCGGCAGGGCTGGAGAAGGCCAAGGGCGTGCTGCGCTCGAAGGTCGGAGCCGGAACGGGTGTGCGGTACACGCCGACGTTGACGTTCGTGACCGACACGGTGCCCGACACCGCACGCCACATGGAAGACCTGCTCGAACGCGCCCGCGTGGCCGACGAAGAACTGGCCCGCGCGCGTGCGAACGCCAAGCCGGCCGGGGACCCGGACCCGTACAAAGCTCCACGCGAAGTCGCAGACACAGATGGTCATTCCGCAGGCTCCACTCCTGCACTGGATGGTCATTCCGCAGGCTCCACTCCTGCAGACGTCGAGCCCGCCGAAGCCGACTGACATGTCCGACGGTTCGGGGGCAGTGTCGGAGGCCGACGAGGATCTGGCGCGGGCGATCGAGATGCTCGAACGTGCATCCTCGGTGACCGTGCTGTGTCATGTTCAACCCGATGCCGACACGATCGGTAGTGGGCTTGCACTCGGTTCGGTGCTCGAACGTCGCGGCGCGACCGTCCAGGTGGCATTCGCAGCACCGGCGTCCCTGCCCGAGTCGATGGACGAATTACCCGGTAGACACCTTCTCGTCGACGCAGACGAGGTCAGCGAGTCCGTCGACCTGGTGGTCACGGTCGACGCCGGAAGCAGGGGTCGGCTGGGTTCGCTGGGCGACCGACTCGATACGGCGTCGGCCAGCCTCGTCATCGATCATCACCGCAGCAACACACGATTCGGAACGCTGAACGTGGTGCACGCGTCTGCTGAGTCCACCACCGCCGTCATCGCGCGGCTGTTCGATCGGTGGGGCGTCGAGATCGATGCCGATCTGGCCCACCTGCTGTTCGCGGGTCTGGTCACCGACACCGGTTCGTTCCGCTGGGTTCGCCCGGGTTCTCACCTGTTGGCCGAGAGACTGTTGGCCACGGGGATCGACGGGGCTCACATCGCCCGCAAGCTGCTCGACACTCACCCGTTCGACTGGTTGCCGATGCTCGGGTCGGTGCTCGGTTCGGCATCGTTGCTTCCCGACGCAGCCGACGGACGAGGGCTGGTGTACGCCGTCATCAGGAGCGAGGATTCGGCCGGACTGCGGTCCGAGGAGATCGAGAGCGTGATCGACATCGTGCGCACCACCTCCGAGGCCGAGGTCGCCGCGGTACTCAAGCAACAGGATTTCGGGTCGGTCTGGGTGGTCTCTCTGCGCTCGAAGACCGAGGTCGACGTGTCGGCGGTGGCGTGCGCGCTCGGCGGTGGCGGGCACCGCAATGCAGCCGGCTACACCGCGACCGGCGACCTGCCCGACGTGATCGATGCGCTGTGTGAGGCCCTGTCGGCGTCGTGAGTTCCACCCCGGTCACGGCTCGAAAGATCCTCGGTCTCTCGTTGCCCTCTCTCGGCGTCCTCGCTGCCGAGCCCCTGTACCTGTTGTTCGACGCCGCCGTGGTCGGCCGGCTCGGCGCGCTCGCCCTCGCCGGCCTGGCCATCGGTGGGCTCGTGTTGGCCCAGGTCAGCACGCAGCTGACGTTCCTGTCCTACGGCACGACCGCGCGAGCGGCTCGCATGCACGGTGCAGGCCGCGAACGCGACGCCGTCGGTGAGGGTGTGCAGGCGACGTGGTTGGCCTTCGCGATCGGTATCGCCATCGTCGCGGTGATGCAGCTCGCCGCCGAGCCCGTGGTCTCGGTGCTGACCGGGGGCGGGGACATCGCTGCCGAGGCCGTCGCGTGGCTGCGCGTGGCTCTGCTGGGTGTGCCGTTCATCCTGGTGTCGCTGGCCGGAAACGGATGGATGCGTGGAGTTCAGAACACGGTGACGCCACTACGTTTCGTCGTGTTCGGCTTCGGTGTATCAGCGGTGTTGTGCCCCCTCCTGGTCCACGGGTTGCTGGGATTCCCACGGCTCGGGCTGGTGGGATCGGCCGTGGCGAACGTGATCGGCCAGGGCGTCGCCGGTGCGCTGTTCGTCGGCGCAGTCGTGCGGGCGAGCACCGAATTGCGCCCGCATTGGTCGGTGATGCGCGCACAACTGGTGCTGGGCCGCGACCTGATCGTGCGCAGTCTGGCATTCCAGGCCTGTTTTCTGTCCGCCGCTGCGGTCGCGTCGAGGTTCGGCGCCGCCTCGGTCGCCGCCAACCAGGTGGTTCTGCACATGTGGAACCTGGTGTCGTTGATGCTCGATTCACTGGCAATCGCCGCTCAGACCCTGGTCGGAGCCGCCCTGGGTGCGAGCAGGATCGACGATGCGCGCGCCCTGGCGTGGCGATTGACAGCGTGGTCGACGGTGTTCGCGGTCGTTCTCGCCGGCGTGTTCGCCGTCGGGCGTTCGTTCGTGCCGGATCTGTTCACCACCGACGCATCGGTCATCGACGAGATGCATGCGATCTGGTGGATCTTCGTCGCGATCATCCCCATTGCCGGCGTGGTGTTCGCGTTGGACGGTGTGCTGCTCGGCAGCGGCGACGCTGCATTTCTGAGAAACGCGACCATGGCCTGCGCCGTCGTGGGCTTTCTGCCGTTCATCTGGTCGGCTCTGGTGTTCGACTGGGGACTGGTAGGGATCTGGACAGGGCTCGGCGTCTTCGTCGCACTGCGGATGCTTGCAGTCGCAGGCCGGGTACTGTCCGGAAAGTGGCTGGTGATCGGCAGCGATCGCCAACTCCGCCGATAGCCGTCAGGGTTGCAACGGCAACGCGGGATGCAATGCCACCTCACGGCTCTTGACGACGAAGAAGACGGTGCCGCCGGGCTCGAGCCCGAGATCCGACACCGCGGCAGGGGTGATGTCTGCAGCCATGCCCGGAGACCCGTCGGGTTGCGGGCGAGACCGAACACGAATGCCGGAGCCCTGCACCTCCATCTCCTCGATCACCACCTCGAACACGTTTCGCGGGCTGGCGTGTGGGGCCGTCGGGTGTACCGAGACGGCGGCGGGGGAGAACACCGCCACCAGTGCGGTTCCGGTGGTGTACCGCCCGGAGCCGTGGACCGTCAGTCCCCAGTTCGTGGTCAGGGACGTCGAGTCGTCGGCGTCGACAGCCCGTCCCGAGAGCAGGTTCACCCCCGCGATGCGGGCACCGAATTCGCTGCGAGGTGCGGTCAGGACCTCGGTGACCGAGCCTCGCTCGACGACGCGTCCGCCGTCGACGACCGCCACGGAATCGGCGAGCGCGACGACGTCGAGCAGATCGTGGGTGACGATCAAGGCCGTGCGACCGCTCGCGCGCAGCACCGTGCGCAGTACTCGTCGAATGCTCGGTGCCGTGTCCACATCCAGCGCCGCGAGGGGTTCGTCGAGCAGCAGCAGGCGCGGGTCGGCCGCAAGAGCGCGCGCGATGGCGATTCGTTGAGCCTGACCGCCGGACAGCTGGCCGGGGCGGCGATCGGCCAGGTGGGAGGCTCCGACCGCGTCGAGCCAGGTATCGGCGACGGCACGCGCGGCGACGCGGTTGGCGCCGGCGCTACGCGGTGCGAAGGCCACGTTCGTGCGAGCGTCCATGTGAGGAAACAGCAGAGCTTCCTGAGAGAGGGTCGCGACGCCTCGGGCGTGAATCGGCACGACGGTGTTCGAGACGGTATCGGTCAGCACGTCCTCGCCGAGTCGGACGATTCCCTCGTCGGGTGCCACCACACCCGAGACGAGCTGCAGCAGTGTCGATTTGCCTGCCCCGTTCGGTCCGAGGATGGCGACCGTCTCACCCTCGGGGACGTCCAGTTCGAGATCGATGCCGCGAACGCCGAGTGTGGCCCGCAGGTGCAGTGAGTTCACAGCGTTCCCGACGACCGAGTGCCGCGTGCGGTCACGACGACGAGTGCCGCCACGAGAATCAGCACCAGCGACAGCGCCACCGCGGCATCGGGGTCGCTCTCGCGCTGCAGATAGATTTCCAGCGGCAGTGTCCTGGTCACGCCTTCGAGGGATCCGGCGAAGGTCAAGGTCGCTCCGAATTCTCCGAGCGCGCGCGCGAAGGCGAGGACGGTTCCCGATATCAGTCCGGGAAGTATCAGCGGAACGGTGACGCGCCGTAGGACGGTCGTGGGTGTGGCCCCCAGAGTCGCGGCCACCACGTCGTACCGGTCGCCGGCCGTGCGCAGTGCGCCCTCGACGCTGACGACCAGGAAAGGCAGCGACACGAACACCTGTGCCAGCACCACGGCCGAGGTGGTGAACGCTATTCGAATCCCGAAGGCGTCGAGGTGCTCGCCCAACAGGCCTTGTCGCCCGAAGGTGTAGAGCAGCGCGATGCCCCCGACCACCGGGGGCAGAACCAAGGGCAGTACGACGAGAGAGCGAAGGATCGAGAGCCCGCGAATCGAGCTGCGCGAGAGCACGATTGCCATCGGCACGCCCAGAACCACGCACACTGCGGTGCTGGCCGTCGCCGTCTTCAAGCTCAGGATCAACGCCGCGACAGCGGATTCGGAGGTGATGAGTCCGAGAAAATTGGACCAGTCGATTCGGGTGAACATCGCGGCCAGCGGTGCCACCACGAGGAGTGCACCGATGGCCGCCGGAACGAAAATCCACACCGGCACACCGACGGTCGACCGCCCGTCGTGTGCGACTCGTACGGTCACGGAGCTGCGAAGCCGGCTCGACCGAGTACGTCTTGCCCGACGGGTCCGGCGACGAACTCGGTGAATGCGCGAGCGGTGCCCTCGTTGTCGGACCCGCTCAGTGTCGCGATCGGGTAGGTGTTGACGGCCTCGCTCGACTCCTCGAAGGGCACCGCGGTCACGGCCTCTCCTGCCCCGGCAGCGTCGGTCACGTAGACCAGTCCGGCATCGGCCTGCCCCGAGGTCACCTTGCCCAACACATCGGTGACCGAGGATTCCTCGCTCACGGCCGGGATCTGCGTGCCGGTAGCGGCCTCGACCGAGGCCGTCGCCGCGCCGCACGGCACCTGGGGCGCGCAGATCACCGTGAGAACGTCGGGGTTCGCCAGATCGGCGAACGATGCGATGCCGTCCGGGTTTCCGGGGGCGGTCACGATGGTCAGCGTGTTCGACGCGAAGTCGACGGGGTCATCCGCAACCAGGCCCTCGTCGACCGTCTCGGTCATGTTCTTCGTATCCGCGGAGGCGAAGACGTCGGCAGGGGCGCCGGAGATCAGCTGCGCGGCCAGATCGGATGAGCCCGCGAAGCTGAACTCCACCGAGGTGCCGGGGTGTTCGGCCTCGAATCGATCACCGAGCTCGGTGAACGTCGCGCGAAGCGATGCTGCGGCGAAGACCGTGATCTCGCCTCGGATCGCGCTGCCGTCCGAGGATCCGTCGGGCGCGGTCGAATCGGACTTCGAGCTGCACCCGACGAGCACGAGGGTGGCTGCAAGCACGAGCGCGGATACCGGGCGCAGTGTCTTCACGAACATCTCCTGTGTCCTACGGTGTCTCGACGATGACGGTCGTGGCCTTGACCACGGCGACGGTGACCTTGCCGGGCTCCAGCCCCAGTTCGCGAACCGATCGGGTGCTCATCAGGGACACGATCGTGAACGGCCCGCACTGCATGCTCACCTCGCTCATCACTGCATCCGAGACGACCTCGGTGACCAACCCTACGAGTCGGTTACGTGCAGAGCTTCCGCCCGACGCGATCTCCGGCGGAGGGACGGCATGTTCGCGCGCGTAGTCGGCCAGGTCCCGGCCGGCGACGACCTTGCGTCCGGTCTCGTCCTCGAGCGAGGGGAGCGCTCCGCTGTCGATCCATCTGCGGACGGTGTCGTCACTGACACCGAGTAGCGCCGCGGCGTCTCGGACGCGGATCGGGGGCACCGTCATCGTGATGCCACCCGAGCAGACATCCGCAAACAAGTCATGAAAGGCACCATATACCCGAATCTGCGGGTGAACGGCCTCGATTCTGTTTTCTGTCCGTACTCCCGTCCGACCGTCGATCGAGTGGCCGCCTCACCCCGCCCGGATACGCCGCGGAATCTGCAGGGAGTATTGGACGTTGGTACGTTCTCGGACGGTTCTGGCGATTCGACGCCGGCGGCCGAGCGCATCGGAAGGATTTTTCAGTGGCAGCGAAGCTGTGGGCAGTGAGCGACATTCACGTCGGACATCGGGGCAACCGGCCCGTGACCGAGGACATCTTTCCCGAATCGCCCGACGATTGGCTGATCGTCGCCGGTGACGTGTCGGAGAAGACGGACGACATCAAGTGGGCGCTCGAACTGCTCCGTAGCCGTTTCGCGAAAGTCATCTGGGTTCCCGGAAACCACGAGCTCTGGACGACGGTGAAAGATCCCGTCCAGATCCACGGGGCGGCTCGATACGAGTACCTGGTCAACCTGTGCCGCGAGATCGACGTCGTCACCCCGGAGGACCCGTATCTGCGGTGGGAGGGGGAGGGAGGCCCGGCGACGATCGTGCCGATGTTCCTGCTGTACGACTACACGTTCCTGCCGCGGGGAGCTCGGGACAAGGAGCACGGGCTGGCGATCGCACGTGAGAAGAACGTCGTCGCCACCGACGAGTTCCTGCTGTCCTCGCAGCCGTACGCGACGCGCGATGCCTGGTGTCATGCGCGGATCGAGGCCACCCGGGAGCGTCTCGACGCGCTGGACACCTCCGTTCCTACCGTGTTGATCAACCACTTCCCGATGGTTCGGCAGCCGACCGAGGTGCTGTTCTACCCGGAGTTCGCACTGTGGTGCGGGTCCACTCTGACGGCGGATTGGCATACGCGGTACAACGCGATCTGCTCGGTGTACGGGCACCTGCACATCCCGCGGACGACCTATTACGACGGCGTTCGTTTCGAGGAGGTGTCGGTGGGCTACCCGCGCGAATGGCAGCGCCGCGGCCTGCCGAAGAACGTTCTGCGGCAGATTCTTCCGGTCCCCGAGTATCCGCCGGGTGCGTTGAACAAGTGGGGTGGACACTTCACGGTGACGCCCGAGATGGAGGCAGAGGTAGAGAAGATGAGGGCAGGCAAGTGATCGAGTCGATACTTCCCAACGGCGTCGTCTCGGCCGAATTGTTCGCCGACCCTCCGGGTTTGACGCCGCATCCACTCGAAGCCCCGCTGGTGGCCAAGGCGGTGGACAAGCGCAAGCGTGAGTTCACCTCGGCTCGACACTGTGCGCGCGTGGCGATGGAGAAGTTGGGCGTGGAGCCGGCACCGATCATGCGCGGTAAGTCCGGTGCCCCGCAGTGGCCGAAGGGTGTGGTCGGATCGTTGACGCACTGCGACGGTTATCGCGGTGCGGTGTTGGCCTACTCGATGCAGGTGCGGTCGGTGGGAATCGACGCCGAGCCGCACGGACCGTTGCCCGATGGAGTGCTCGGGGCGGTGAGCCTGGAGGCCGAACGCGAGTGGCTCGCGACCGTGGGCCGTGAGGACGTGCACTGGGATCGAGTGTTGTTCTGCGCCAAGGAGGCGACGTACAAGGCCTGGGAGCCGTTGACCGGACGTTGGCTCGGCTTCGAGGACGCGCACATCACCTTCGAGCGCACCGGCTCCGGTGACGATGTGTCGGGAACGTTCCATTCGGAGCTACTGGTGCCAGGGGAGACGACGTCCGGTCCGCCGTTGCGGGCTTTCGACGGTCGATGGATGGTGGCGGGCGGTCTGGTGATGACCGCGATCTCGGTGACGTGACGACCGGCTCCGCGAGCCTGGCACAATGCTCTCTCGTGAGTGCTCGCGAAAAGATTTCGTCCGGTCTCGTCGGTGCCGGCCTGCTCGTGGTCGACAAGGGGCCGGGAGTGACGAGCCACGATGTGGTGGCGTCGTGCCGAAAGCTGTTGCGCACCAGAAAGGTCGGCCATGCTGGGACCCTGGATCCCATGGCGACCGGCGTGCTCGTGCTCGGCGTGGAGCGTGCGACCAAGATGCTCGGATTGCTCTCGCTGACCACCAAGTCGTACACCGCCACGATCCGGCTCGGCCGGAGCACGACGACCGACGACGCCGAGGGTGACGTGCTGGCCGATGTCTCGGCAGCGCAGGTCTCCGACTCCGAGATCCAGGCCGCGATCGCCGCCCTGACCGGCGATATCGAGCAGGTGCCTGCCAGCGTCAGCGCCATCAAGGTCGACGGGCAACGTGCTCACAAACTGTCCCGCGCAGGTGAGGAGTTCACCCTCGCCGCCCGCAAGGTCAGCGTCACCCGATTCGACGTGACGGCCAGGCGCGATGTGGTGGAGAACGAATCGGCGTTCGTCGACCTCGACGTCGAGGTGGACTGCACGTCAGGGACCTATGTGCGCGCCCTGGCGCGCGATCTCGGCGCGGCGCTCGGCGTCGGCGGCCACCTGACCGTGCTGCGCCGCACCCGCGTCGGACCTTTCACCCTCGACCACGCACGGACACTCGAAGAATTGGCAGAGGACCCGGCCGTGAGCCTGGACATCGATCAGGCGGCCCGAACGGCGTTCCCGCACCGGCAGATCGACGCGAGTGAGGCGGAATCGTTGAGCCAGGGACGGTGGCTGGATCCGATAGGAATCGACGGGGTGTACGCGGCGGTCGATCCCACCGGGCACACCATCGCTCTGCTCCAGGAGAAGGGCAAGCGCGCCAGTTCGGTCATGGTCGTGCGGCCTGCGACCTTGCGCGGGCACTGAAACATTTGGCACGGATGCGGCACCGGCCCGGCGATCAGGTCGCCGGAACCATCCAGATCGCCTCTGCGGCGCGGTGGCCGAGATCGATGGAATCAGTGGCGTCGGTGCGGGCCAGCTCGATGGCGACGGTGCCGGCGTAGTCGCGTCGTTCGACCACCCTGATCGGCAGGTCCAGCGTGATGCCGACGGAGTCGAAGTAGCGGAGCATCGCCGGGTCGGAGTCGGAAATTCTGGCGACTCGGCCGGACTGTCCGTCGAGGTAGTCGCTCAGGCGGGTCGCGGACGGGGCCTCGATCGCACCGTCGACGGACGGAATCGGGTCGCCGTGCGGATCGCGTTCGGGGTGGCCCAGTTTGGCGTCGATTCGATCCATCATCAGATCCGAGACGGCATGTTCGAGGATCTCCGCCTCGTCGTGCACTTCGTCCCAGCCGTAACCCAGCTCTCGGACCAGATAGGTCTCGATCAGTCGATGCCGACGCACCATACCGATGGCAGCGAGACGACCCTTCTCGGTCAGTGAGATTGCTCCGTAGCGGGCGTGGTCGACCATGCCTTGGTCGGCGAGCTTGCGAATCGCCTCGGACACCGTCGAGGCGGAAACACCGATGCGCTCGGAGAGCATCTTGGTGCTGACCGAGTCCTCGCTCCACTCACTGGCCGTCCAGATGACCTTGAGATAGTCCTGCGCAACCGCGGACAGCTGGACGCCCTCGTCGGCCGGTGCGGGATCGTCTTTTCGTAGCGCCACGTCGCCGAGCTTAGGCAATCCAATGGAAAAAGACATCTCACCCGGCCGGAGCCACCGGCACCTGTCCGCGTTGTCGCAGAGCGCGGACGACGATGCCCTGTGAGGGGCTGAAAAGGTAGGCAAGGACGAAGACGAGTCCCTGGGTGAGCACGACGCTGCCGCCGGAGGACACGTCGAGGTAGAAGCTGGCGTAGATCCCCACCAGCGCGCAACCCACCGAAATGAGCGGTGCCAGCACGAGCATGCGGCCGAAGCTGTGCGTGAGCAGATAGGCGGACGCACCGGGAGTGATCAGCATCGCCACCACGAGGATGACGCCGACGGCCTGGAGCGCGACCACGGTCGTCAGGGCGAGCAGGGTCAGCATGACGGCCGAGATCACCGTCGGGTTGATGCCCACGGCGCGGGCCTGGGTGCGGTCGAAGGCGAAGAGAGTGAAGTCGCGACGTTTGACGATCATGACGACCAGCGCGATACCGCCGAGGACGAACACCTGGACCATGTCTGCCTGCGAGACTCCCAGCAGATTGCCGAACAGGATGTGGTTGAGGTCTATCTGACTCGGAAACTTGGAGATCAGGACGACGCCGAGC
The DNA here is from genome assembly GCF_033142325.1 of Rhodococcus sp. IEGM 1370. NCBI lineage: Bacteria > Bacillati > Actinomycetota > Actinomycetes > Mycobacteriales > Nocardiaceae > Rhodococcus > Rhodococcus sp. IEGM 1370. The sequence continues at coordinate 460,773 of NZ_JAWLRY010000002.1, forward strand.
GCGAACAAGGTGGTGAAGACGACGCCGATAGCGGCGTCCTCCTTGACGATGGTGGTGTTGCGGACCACTCCGATGGCACCGACCGCGATGAGCGCGAACAGCAGCGCTCCGATCGCGAACGGTGCCCCGAACAGGTACGACAGCGCGACGCCGGGAAGAACTGCGTGCGAGACCGCGTCGCCCATCAGCGACCACCCGATGAGGACGAGCCAGCAGCTCAGTACCGCGCACACTATCGAGGCGGTGACGGTGACCAGAAGGGCCCGCTGCATGAAGGTGTATTCGAGTGGGTCCACGAGAAAATCGATCGGATACACGGTTCAGCTCGCTTCCGTGGTTCGGGTGGACGGAGTTCGAGTGCCCGCACCCAACTCGCCGACCTTCGACGGGTCGATGCCGAAGGCCAGCGCCAGGTTCTCCGGGCGCAGTACGTCGATCGGACTGCCGTGCATCAGCACGCGCTGTTGCAGCAGGATCGCTTCGTCGCACAGTTCCGGTAGGGCGTGAAGATCGTGTGTGGACACCAGAACCGACGCACCCTGTGCTGCGAGTTCGCGGAGCAGCCGGGTGATGGTTGCCTCGGTTTTCTTGTCCACACCGGCGAAGGGCTCGTCGAGCAACAGCAGTGATGCCTCCTGGGCGATGGCGCGGGCGACGAACGCGCGCTTGCGTTGACCGCCGGAGAGCTGGCCGATCTGTCGGTTCGCAAGTTCGGCGAGGTCGACGCGCTGCAGAGCCTCGTCGACGGCCAGTCGATCGGCGGCTCGGGGAGTGCGGAGAAAGTTCTGTTTCCCGTATCGGCCCATCATCACCACGTCGCGCACGCTGATCGGGAATGTCCAGTCGACGGATTCCGCCTGGGGCACGTAGCTGACCGTGCCGGCCTTGCGCGCCTGCGCCGGGTCTCCGCCGAACACGGTGATCGAGCCGGAGTTGGGCTTGACCACTCCCATGACGGCTTTGAACAGCGTCGACTTGCCCGATCCGTTCATTCCGACCAACCCGCACACCCGGCCGGGTGCGAGGGTCAGGCTGGCATCGGTGAGGGCTACGACGTCGCGGTATCGAACGTTGACGGCGTCCACCGTCAGTGCTGCCCCGGTCTCGTGCAGGGCCCTGTGGTGAGTGTCACCGGTGTGCTGGGTCATCGTTCTCCTACCAGTGCGTCGGCGATCAACCGCGCGTCGTAGCGCAGTAGATCCAGGTACGTGGGGACCGGTCCGGTGGCGTCGCTCAGAGAGTCGACGTAGAGCTGTCCGCCGAACCGCGCGCCGGTGTCCTCGGCGACCTGCAGCTGCGCCTTGTCCGAGACCGTCGATTCGCAGAACACGGCGGGTACGTCGTTGTCGCGAACGAAGTCGATGGTGCGGACCACCTGCTTCGGCGTTCCTTCCTGCTCGGCGTTGACCGGCCACAGGTAGGCCTCCTGCAGATCGAAGTCGCGGGCCAGATAGCCGAATGCGCCCTCGCATGTGACGAGCGCGCGCTGGCGAGCCGGTAGCCCGGAGAGATCCGCGGCCAGTTCGGCACCGACCTCGCGAAGTTGTCCCACGTATGCGGCTGCGTTCGCGCGGTAGTCGTCGGTGTTGGCGGGATCGAGCGCGACGAACGCGTCGGCGATGTTCTCGACGTACGTCTCGGCCACGACGGGCGACATCCAGGCGTGGGGGTTCGCTTTGCCCGCGTAGGCGTCGTCGCGAATGTAGATCGGGTCCACGTTCGCACTCACCACGGCGTGGGGTGCGGGGATGCGCTCGACGAATTTCTCGAACCAGGCCTCCAGCCCGAGCCCGTTGTCCAGGATCAGCTCGGCCTGCTCTGCTGTGCGTAGGTCTCCTGGGGTCGGCTCGTAGCCGTGGATCTCGGCCCCGGCTTTTGTGATCGATTCCACTCGGAGGTGGTCGCCGGCGACATTGGCGGCCATGTCGGCGAGGACGGTGAAGGTCGTCAGAACCAGGGGTCTGCCGTCGTCGAGCATCGCCGGATCGTCGTCCCCGACGGCACGGGCGCAGCCGCTCGAGGCTGCCACCAGTAGTCCCACCACGGCCCAGCTCGCGAGAATCCGCCCACGGCGCGATCCACACCGGCGAAGAAAAAAGTTAGGCACACCGAAATATTTACCGTGGGGATACCTTTTTGTCCATACGTGCCGCGCGCGACACGCCTGTCCGAGAGTGACCGAGCGGCCGTCGGGCCGTAGGCTTCGCGGTGTGCAGAGATGGCGAGGTCTCGACGATGTACCTGCCGACTGGGGCCGGTGCGTGCTCACGATCGGCGTCTTCGACGGCGTTCATCGCGGACACGCACAACTGATCGGGCGAGCGGTGGCCGCTGCGAAGAAGCGCGGCGTTCCCAGCGTGCTCATGACGTTCGATCCCCATCCGATGGAGGTCGTGCGACCGGGAAGCCATCCTGCTCAGTTGACGACCCTGACGAGGCGAGCCGAACTCGCCGAGGAATTGGGTATCGACGTCTTCTGCGTCATGCCGTTCACGCCGGAGTTGATGAAGCTCACTCCCGAGCGATACGTGCACGAGATCCTGATCGAACGCCTGCACGTTGCCGAGGTCGTCGTCGGTGAGAACTTCACCTACGGGAAGAAGGCGCTCGGCACCGTGCCCATGCTGCGCAAGATCGGCGAACGGTCCGGATTCGCAGTCGACGGAGTCAACCTGCTCGCCGAGCACGCCGTGACGTTCTCCTCGACGTACATCAGATCGTGCGTGGACGCCGGTGACGTCGCTGCAGCCACCGCCGCGCTCGGGCGACCGCATCGCGTCGAAGGAGTCGTCGTGCACGGGGATGGCCGAGGTCGCCAAATGGGTTATCCCACAGCCAATGTCGCGCCACCCATGTACTCGGCCATTCCCGCCGACGGTGTGTACGCGGCATGGTTCACAGTGCTCGGGCCGGGTCCGATCATGGGGACGGTCACTCCGGGGGAGCGGCATCCGGCTGCCGTGTCGGTGGGCACCAATCCAACGTTCTCGGGTCGTACCAGGACCGTCGAGGCATTCGTCCTCGACGGTGAGGCCGACCTGTACGGCCAGCACGTGGCAGTCGACTTCGTCGACCGACTGCGCGGCATGGAGAAGTTCGACTCGATGGAAGCCCTCGTGGAGGAAATGGGCCGCGACGCCGAGCGGGCCCGGACGATCCTGGCGGCCAGCACGGCCTGATAGGCTGTCCCCTCGGTGCTCGCTGCGGTCCGCGGCGGCTGTACCGGCTTCGATCCCGTTGTCTCGACACCGGGCGCGTAGCTTCCTTTCACGCGGACGTCATTGATCAGGAGTAGTACCAGTGGCATTGACCACCGAACAGAAGAAGGCCGTTCTCGGCGAGTACGGCTTGCACCCCACCGACACGGGCTCGCCCGAGGCGCAGGTTGCAATGCTCACCAAGCGCATCGTCGACTTGACCGAGCACCTCAAGACGCACAAGCACGACCACCACTCCCGCCGCGGCCTGCTGCTGCTGGTCGGACGTCGTCGTCGTCTGCTCAAGTACATCGCGAAGGTCGACGTCACCCGCTACCGCTCGCTCATCGAGCGTCTGGGTCTGCGTCGATAATTCAGAACGACGCGAGGATGTCACCGATGCACGGTTCGACGCGCCGGTGCGCACCCGACTCGCAGCAATAGTGCAGTAGCCAACGAGGCAGTGCTTAGACTGTTCCTCGTTGGCCATCTGTGTTTGTACCGCAAGAACAGTTACGCCAGCACGAGAAAGCGGATGCGCAGCATTCGCACACCGCCGTGTATGCCTGTCACGCCGTGGTGACGGTCTTCGGTAGTGGCCTTTCGGATACGAGATCCGGTGGGCTTCGATCGATGGCCGCCTCCGCGCAGCCGCGTCCCGAGAGAAGCTCGGAGATGGACGGCACAGGTATGCCGCCACAGCCAGGAGGGCTGGTGGTGTGTCCACGCGGGCACGGCAAAGACGAGAGGACGAGAACAGAACACATGTCGGAAACCACAACTTTGGACGTCGAAGAAGGCGTCTACGAAGCAACTGCGATCATCGACAACGGCACGTTCGGCAAGCGGACCATCCGCTTCGAGACCGGCCGCCTCGCACAGCAGGCCGCAGGCGCAGTCGCCGCGTACCTCGACGAGGACACCATGCTGCTGTCGGCAACGACCGCGGGCAAGCACCCCCGTGAGGGCTTCGATTTCTTCCCGCTGACGGTCGACGTCGAAGAGCGCATGTACGCTGCGGGCCGTATCCCCGGATCGTTCTTCCGCCGCGAGGGCCGTCCGTCCACCGACGCCATCCTCACCTGCCGCCTGATCGACCGGCCGCTGCGTCCGACGTTCGTCGACGGACTGCGCAACGAGATCCAGGTCGTCATCACGGTCATGAGCCTCAACCCGGCCGATCTGTACGACGTCGTCGCGATCAACGCGGCATCGGCCTCGACGCAGATCGCCGGACTGCCGTTCTCCGGTCCGATCGGCGGCGTTCGCGTCGCCCTGATCGACAAGCAGTGGGTCGCGTTCCCGACCAACGAGCAGCTCGAGAAGGCCGTGTTCAACATGGTCGTCGCCGGCCGCATCGTCTCCGGCTCCGGTGCCGACGCAGACGTCGCGATCATGATGGTCGAAGCAGAAGCCACCGAGAACGTCATCGAGCTCATCGAGGGTGGTGCTACCGCCCCCAACGAAGCGGTCGTCGCCGAGGGACTCGAGGCATCGAAGCCCTTCATCGCAGCCCTGTGCACCGCACAGCAGGAGCTCGCGTCCAAGGCAGCAAAGCCCACCGGCGACTACCCGGTTTTCCCGTCGTACCAGTCGGACGTCTTCGAGGCCGTCGAGAACGCCGCGAAGATCCCGCTCAACGAGGCACTGACCATCGCAGGCAAGGCCGAGCGTGAGAGCAAGCTCGACGAGGTCAAGGCTCAGGTCCTCACGTCGGTCGGAGACAGCTTCGCCGGCCGCGAGAAGGAGATCGGTGCCGCATTCCGCGCACTGACCAAGAAGTCGGTTCGCCAGCGCATCCTCACCGATCACTTCCGCATCGACGGCCGCGGGATCACCGACATCCGGTCGCTGTCCGCCGAGGTCGCGATCATCCCGCGTACCCACGGATCCGCCCTGTTCGAGCGCGGCGAGACCCAGATCCTGGGCGTCACCACCCTCGACATGGTCAAGATGGCGCAGCAGGTCGACTCGCTCGGGCCCGAGACGTCCAAGCGCTACATGCACCACTACAACTTCCCGCCCTACTCCACCGGAGAGACCGGCCGCGTCGGTTCGCCGAAGCGTCGCGAGATCGGCCACGGCGCACTCGCCGAGCGCGCTCTGCTGCCGGTTCTGCCCAGCCAGGCAGAGTTCCCGTACGCCATCCGCCAGGTCTCCGAGGCACTGAGCTCCAACGGCTCGACCTCGATGGGCTCGGTGTGTGCATCGACGCTGTCGCTGCTCAATGCCGGTGTGCCACTGCGTGCCCCGGTCGCCGGAATCGCAATGGGTCTCGTGTCCGACGAGGTCGACGGTGAGACCCGCTACGTCGCCCTCACCGACATCCTCGGTGCTGAGGACGCATTCGGCGACATGGACTTCAAGGTCGCCGGAACCAAGGATTTCGTCACCGCACTGCAGCTCGACACCAAGCTCGACGGCATCCCCTCCAAGGTGCTCGCCGGCGCGCTGTCGCAGGCCAAGGATGCGCGCACGACGATCCTCGAGGTCATGGCCGAGGCCATCGACACCCCGGACGAGATGAGCCCGTACGCACCTCGCGTCACCGCGATCAAGGTGCCGGTCGACAAGATCGGCGAGGTCATCGGGCCCAAGGGCAAGATGATCAACTCCATCACCGAGCAGACCGGTGCCAACATCTCGATCGAAGATGACGGCACTGTCTACGTCGGTGCAGCGGACGGCCCGTCCGCACAGGCCGCGATCGACATGATCAACGCCATCGCCAACCCGCAGCTGCCGAAGGTCGGCGAGCGATTCCTCGGAACCGTCGTCAAGACAACGGCTTTCGGTGCATTCGTCTCGCTGCTCCCGGGCCGCGACGGACTGGTGCACATCTCCAAGCTCGGTAACGGCAAGCGCATCAACAAGGTCGAGGACGTCGTGAGCGTCGGATCGAAGTTGCGCGTCGAGATCGCCGATATCGACAACCGCGGCAAGATCAGCCTCGTTCCCGTCGAAGACGACAACGCTGCTGCTCCCGCCGACGCTCCCGAGGCACCCGCCGAGGTCAGCGCTGAGTAAGAAGCAATCGAGCCGAACGGTACGTCCCCTCGGGACGTACCGTTCGGCCGTTCCAGAGAGCACCGGCATCGACACGGGCGTGCAACGCACCACTCTGCCCGGCGGTCTTCGGGTCGTCACCGAGTTCGTGCCAGGCGTTCGCTCGGCCTCGGTCGGTGTGTGGGTCGGAGTCGGCTCGCGCGACGAGCAACCCAGTGTTGCCGGTGCAGCACACTTCCTCGAACATCTGCTGTTCAAATCGACGCCCACGCGTAGTGCGCTCGAGATCGCCCAGGTGATGGACGGTGTCGGGGGAGAGCTGAACGCGTTCACCTCGAAGGAGAGCACGTGCTTCTACGCGCACGTGCTCGACGAGGACGTGGCACTCGCGATCGATCTCGTCAGCGATGTGGTGCTTCGCGGCCGCTGCCGATCGGCAGATGTCGACGTCGAGCGCCAGGTGGTCCTCGAAGAGATCTCCATGCGCGACGACGATCCCGAGGATCTGCTGGGAGATGCCTTCCTGGAAGCCATGTTCGGTGATCATCCGATCGGGCGTCCGATCATCGGCTCCGTCGAATCCATCGAGTCGATGACCCGTGCGCAATTGCACTCGTTCCACGTTCGCCGCTACACGCCGCAGCGCATGGTGGTTGCTGTCGCGGGCAACGTCGATCACAAGCAGATTGTGTCGTTGGTGCGTCGCGCTTTCGCGGGCCATCTGGAAAAGGGTCTGCGGCCGGCCGAAAGGCGAAGCGGAACAGCGCGATTGCGCAATGCTCCCACGTTGAGCCTGACGACTCGTGACAGCGAGCAAGCGCACCTGTGCCTCGGCGTACGTGCGTTCGGTCGACACGAAGGGCATCGCTGGGCGTTGTCCGTGCTGAACTCGGCAGTGGGCGGCGGGCTCAGTTCTCGTCTGTTTCAGGAGATCAGGGAAGAGCGCGGACTGGCGTACTCGGTGTACTCCTCGGTGGACACGTTTGCCGACAGCGGTGCGTTCTCCGTCTACGCGGGTTGTCAGCCGGAGAACCTGGGCGAGGTGACGACGGTGATCAGGGAAGTGCTGGCCAAGGTCGCCTCCGAGGGCATCACCGACGCGGAGTGTGCGCGGGCCAAGGGTTCGTTGCGCGGCGGATTGGTTCTGGGACTCGAAGATTCGGGCTCTCGGATGAACCGGATCGGTCGTAGCGAACTGAACTACGGCAATCACCGCGACATCACCGATACGTTGGCGCGGATCGACAGCGTCGGCAACGACGAGGTACGCGAGGTCGCTGCAGTGCTACTCGATCGTCCGTTCGGCGCCGCGGTGGTCGGCCCCTACAAAAACGTCCGCCAGCTACCGGCGTCGGTCAAGTCTCTGGTTCGGTAGCGTCGGCGATCGCGTCGCTATTTCCGTGCACGGAGGTCCACAGTCGCAGGGCGGTGAACTGTGGATTCTCCGGTGCGACGGTACCAACCGTGCTCTCGGCGTTGACGTGTATGCCGCTACGGTCGACAATGCAGCATGAACAGCGATGGGCGTACCGTCCTCGTCACCGGTGTGGGTCGACGCCGCGGTATCGGCTACGCCATCACCCGTAGGTTGCTGCAGGACGGTCGCGCCCAAGTCTTCGCGCAATCCTGCGATGCCTACGACGTGAGCGAGCCGTGGGGAGCAGGGACACCGGGGGCAGTGCAGGTGCTCGCCGAGTTGTCCACCGCGCCAGGCAGGCTCGGGCATCTCGACATCGATCTCTCCGATCCCGAAGCACCTGCCGCCCTGTTCGATGCTGCCGAATCCAGGTTCGGTGCCGTCGACTCGTTGGTCATCAACCATGCGCGATCACAGCTGGGCGACCTGGGTTCTCTGACAGCAGAGAGCCTCGACCTGACGTGGGCGGTGAACGTGCGCGCGTCCTTGCTTCTGGTGCAGGAATTTGCGGAACGGTACGTCGATCACCGCGACGGCGGACGCGTCGTGCTGTTCACGTCCGGGCAGGGAGAGGGGCCGATGCCGACCGAGATTCCCTATGCGGTGACCAAGGGTGCGATAGCCGCGATCACACCGACCTTGGCCGATTCGCTGATCGAACGGGGTATCACCGTCAATACGATCAATCCTGGTCCGACCGATACCGGTTGGGCGAGTGCCGATCTGGACGAGTTCGTCTTGCGCCACATGCCGCGGGGTCGGTGGAACTCTCCGGACGAGGCCGCGGCGGTCGTGGCGCTGCTGCTCTCGCCCGATTCGGGCTCGATCACCGGTCAGGTCATCGGTGCCGAAGGCGGATTCCGACGCTTCACGCCGTGACGCTTCGGTCAGAGCTTCTTCTTGCGCAGCAACAGCTTCCAGGGCACCAATGCCGACTCGAGCTGAACCGACAGGCTCATCTTGGATTCGCCCTCGCTGCGCTCCTCGAAGGTGATCGGCACTTCGGCGAGAGTGAGGCCGTGCTTGACGGTTCGGTAGTTCATCTCGACCTGGAATGCGTACCCGTTGCTCTCGACCGAGGCAACATCGATGGTGCGCAGGGTGCGCGCGTGCCACGCCTTGAATCCCGCTGTCGCATCCTTGACGCCGAGGCGCAGGATCGTGTTGACGTAGAAGTTCGCCCATGCGGACAGGGCCTTGCGGTGCCAGGGCCAATCGGCGGCGACCGCTCCGCCCGGTACGTATCGCGATCCGAGCACCACGGCCGCGTCGGTGGTGTTCAGTTTGTCGATCATCGCCGGGATCACCTCGGTGGGGTGCGACAGATCGGCGTCCATCTGAATGACGATGTCCGCACCCTCGTCGAGAGCCCTCGTCATGCCTGCGACGTATGCGCGTCCGAGCCCGTTCTTCACCGTGCGGTGCAGAACGCTGACCTCGATGGGGCCGTCGATGGCCAACTTGTCGGCGACGTCGCCGGTGCCGTCGGGCGAATTGTCGTCGACGACCAACACACCGAGCCCCTCCACCTGCAACCCCGCCAGCAGCTCGACGAGCTTGGGGAGGTTCTCACGTTCGTTGTACGTCGGTACAACGACGGTGGTCTTCGGGGCGACTCGTTCCGTACTCACCACCGTATGATCCGTGATTCGGGGTTCCGATCCAAATATCGGACACAACCGGCCGTGTCGGGTCGGCATCGTGGGTCGTTTTCGAGCGCCGGTCGACTCATGCCCGAGTCGCGTCGACGAATACGCCGTCGCGCAGAATCGGAACGCTCGAACTCGAATCGACCTCGGCTGCGATGTCCACGTCTTCCGGGTGCCCCATCCCGGCCAATTCACGACCGGAGCCGCATTGCCGCAGCTCCGAGCCCACGTCTCGCTCCACGGCTCGCCACGCGGACGCAGCTGCGCGCGCCTCCGGGGAGACATCGGCAGCTCCGGCGTCGACGAGGGCAGCGATGACTGCACCGGCACCCCACAGGTCCTCGACGGCAGGCCGGAGGGATCCGTCCGGCCACTTTTCACCGCTCGCTATGACCGCTGTCACTGCGTTTGGGTTCCTGGCACGTATCCACTGCGCTACGGCCGATACGTTTCTGAGCGACGCTCCCAGGCACAGCGGGGCCGTGCTCGCGAGCTCGTGGGCGATGGTGGATCCGTTCGGTGACGGCAGGACCAGCCGTGCCGGAGCAGGCACGGCCCGTACGGTCGCCGGGCACAAGCTGATCCGGCCCGGTGAGGCGGCCGACCGCCCCACTGCGAGCACCGCGTCGAACTGCTCGGCCAACTGCGTGGCCCGGTCGCCGCGCCACCGACTGGGGATGACGTCGATGCCCGCGTCCACAGCAACCGTGAGAGTGGTGGTGAAGGACAGGACGTCCACGACGACGGCGACGTCTGCGCCGTCGACGATGGCGTCGGCACCGCACAGACCCCAGTCGAAGCGGAGCCCGAATGCGTTCTGGGACAGTACGGGGTCGGCCGGCATTGCGGAACGGTATCAACTCCGGTGCCGGTGATACCTTCGGCGCGGGATCGAGTGGGGGAGGAAGACATGCAGCTGGACCTGGACACCAAGGTGATCGTCCTCGTGGCCGGTCTCCTGCTGCTGTGGGCATTGGCATTGGGGGTGATCAAGTATCACCAGATGTCGACGTCGCCGGATGGCACTGCGCATCGTTATGTCGACATCGCCCATCGGGCAGCATTGATGTACTCGTTCGCAGCCCTGGTGCTCGCAGTGCTGGCGCAGTTCAGCGCCTGGTCGGTCACGGTGGATCTGATCGCCGCGTCGGTGGTGCTGGTGTTCTTCGTCGCAGCCGTCGCGAGCTACACCGTCCACGGATTTCGGCGAGACACCGAGAACCAGTTCGTCGATCCCGTCCCGGGGACGCACCTGTTCATGATGTCTTTGATCGTCGCCGAAATCGGCGGTACAGCGGTGCTCGTGGCCGGGTTCGCGTGGGAGCAGTTCGGTCCGAGCTGAGACCTGGAGCTACCGGGGGTCCAGGTACAGCTCGGCGGTCTCGGTGGCGACCGCGGACACGGCAGCAGCAAGACCGGGCTCGAGGTCCAGCGCAGTGGCGAGACGTTCTCCGCGCAGCCCTTGCGTTCGGAGTAGGTCCCAGGCTTGTTCCACCAGGCGCACCGAGGTGGGGTGGTCCAACTCGGGACGGTTCGATCGCAGTGCGGTCGCAGCCCAATCCGCGTCGAAAGTCCCGTTGGGCGGACCGAACACACGCTCACCGGACGAATAGCTCTTCGGGTCCATACCCTCTGACGCTAGCAGGATCGGAGGTCGGTGCAATCGTGACCGAATCGCGTCGACGCAGCACTACCGAACCGATCGGTTTCTTCAGTACGGTGAGGCGATGTACGACGGCCACCGCAGGGCTCCGGTCGCGCTCTCGGCCGTCGGATCACTGATGCTCGGTTCGGCCGCGGGCTGTGCCGGCGCAGGGGGCAGCGGCCCGGTCGACGAGGTCTCGGCCGACACGAACGACACCACGGTCACGGGTTCGGGACCTGTCGGGTACGTCGACGACACCTTCTCTTCGTATGCCGGGCCGGAACGGGTGCGAGGTGGTGCGGAGTCTGCGATCGCCTCGGTCGATTTCCAGGCTGATCCCGGCGGAATCTCGCAGGCTTTCATCGGAGTTGCGGCCGATCGACCCGTGTTCACGGTGACAACCACCGAAGAACCGGCCGCGGTCGTCGTCACCGTCGAGAACTGACCGGCACAGCAACGTCGAATACCTGTCGGCCGTGGCTGTTTCGATCCGTTTGCCGGGGACCGCGCGGTAGCATCGCGATGTGTCCGACGCCACAGCGGGAGCGAGTCCATCCGGTCGTGTCCGCGTGCTCGTGTACAGCAGCAATGCCGCGACCCGCGCCCAGGTGCGGTCTGCCGTCGGAACTCGACCGGATCCCGCACTCGGTGACATCGAGTACGTCGACATCGCCACGGCAGCCGTCGTCATCGAGCACATGGATGCAGGCGATGTCGCGTTGGCGATTCTCGACGGCGAGTCCTCGCCTGTCGGCGGTCTGGGTCTGGCGAAGCAGTTGAAGGACGAGATCCTCGACTGCCCACCGGTGTTGGTGCTCATCGGACGTCCGGACGATTCGTGGTTGGCCGAGTGGTCGCGCGCCGAGGCTGCCGTTCCACACCCGCTGGATCCGATCCGGCTGGGACGAGCGGTGGTCGATCTGCTGAAGCAGCACTCGGTACGCGTCGGTGCCCGGGTCTCTCGATCGCGCTAGATCAGACCGTTTTCTCCGATGCGGGCACCGTCAGCACGAACCGATGGATCACGCCGGCGACGACAGCTCCGAGTACGGGGAACACCACGAACACCCATAGCTGGGACAGGGCAGGTCCGCCGGCGAGGAGGGCCGGGCCGAGGGACCGAGCAGGGTTGACCGACGTCGAGTCGATTCCGATGCCCAGCAGGTGAACCACAGTCAGGGTCAGGCCGATCGGAATGCCGGCCGCCACGACGGGGTGAACGGTGGGGGCCGTGGTGGCCAGAACGACGAGGACGAGCAGGCCGGTCGCGACCGTCTCGAACACCGCGACCGACGCCAGCCCGTACCCTCCAGGCGAGGCGCTGCCGAATCCATTGGTGCCCAGACCGTCCGACGCCATGTCGTATCCGGGACGGCCGGACGCGACGAACAGTACGATCAGCGCGCCGATCAGTGCACCGACGGCCTGAGCGACGATGTAGAACACAGCCTTGATCGGGGTGATGGCGCGAGCGATCAGGGCTCCGATCGTCACAGCCGGGTTGATGTGGCATCCCGAGATCGGTCCGATCGCATAGACCAGCGCGAGCAGCGTGAGGCCGAATGCCAGGGCGATGCCCGGGGTTCCGACGGTGTCGCCCGCGATCACGGCGGTGCCGACGCCGAAGATCACGAGCAGGGCAGTTCCCAGTCCCTCGGCGGCGAGCGCCGAGACGGAAATCGATTTCATCATTTCTCCTGTTCCATGTCGGCAGCCTGGTTCGGCCGGCCGAGATCGTCGGGAGGTTTGTCGTTTTCGTCGGTGCGGATCGCATGGGGCTGACAAGTGATCTGAGTCACACTGCATGGGGCGGACGAATTCGGGTGATCCATGCGCGTCAACGCTTTACGAAAACTGGACTCCTCGAAATCCCGCGAGATCGACACCGAACCCATACTGTGTGGTTCAGGTCACATTGGTACGGCCGTCGCATTTACTACGCGCCGGCGCGGTAGTCGATCGAGGGAGCAGATGCCGGGATGAACGCCTACGTTCCGATCCTCGTTCTCGGTGCCATTGCGGTCGTGTTCGCGGTGTTCTCGGTGATGGTCGGCACCATGGTGGGACCCGCGCGGTACAACCGAGCGAAGTTCGACGCGTACGAGTGCGGCATCGAGCCCACGATGCATGCGCCGACGGGACAACGATTTCCGGTGAAGTTCTACCTGACCGCGATGCTGTTCATCATCTTCGACATCGAGATCGTCTTCCTGTATCCGTGGGCCGTCCATCTCGATGTGCTGGGCGCGTTCGGACTGGTTGCCATGGCACTGTTCGTCGTCAACGTGTCGGTGGCCTACGTCTACGAGTGGCGGCGAGGCGGACTCGGATGGGACTGACGTCCAACCACTGATCGGCGACGGCACGATGCACGGTTCTCACCTCGAACGGATGCGAAAAGAGTGTGATCGATGGGACTCGAAGAGAAGCTACCCAGCGGATTTCTGCTGACCACCGTAGAGGGGTTGGCCGGATATGCCCGTAAGGGCTCGTTGTGGCCCGCGACCTTCGGTCTCGCGTGCTGCGCGATCGAGATGATGGCCACCACCTCCGGTCGGTTCGATCTCGCACGATTCGGCATGGAAGCGTTCCGTGCGTCTCCGCGCCAAGCGGACCTGATGATCGTGGCCGGCCGCGTCAGCCAAAAGATGGCACCTGTGCTGCGGCAGGTGTACGACCAGATGGCGGAACCGAAATGGGTTCTGGCCATGGGCGTCTGCGCGTCCTCGGGCGGAATGTTCAACAACTATGCGGTGGTGCAGGGTGTCGACCACATCGTTCCCGTCGACATTTACCTACCCGGTTGTCCGCCCCGACCCGAGATGCTGCTCAACGCAATCTTGGAGCTGCACAAAAAGATTCAGCAGATGCCGCTGGGTGTCAATCGCGAGCAGGTGCGCGCGGCCGCCGAGGCTGCGGCGTTGGCGTCCACCCCGACCATCGATCTGAAGGGGCTGCTGCGATGACGGCGGACGGGCCCCGCGGGATGTTCGGCGTCCGGGGGAGCGGTGACACCTCCGGCTACGGCCGGTTGCAGCCGCCGGTGGCATCGGTGGACACGGCTGTCCGGCCCTACGGCAGCTACTTCGACGCCGTGGTCGATCGATTGGCCGCGGTCCTCGACACCGGTGACGCGGCCGTACCCTTCGAGGACGCCGTCGAGCGTGCCGTGATCTTTCGCGACGAACTGACGCTGCATCTCTCGCGAGAACACGTGCCCGCCGTCGCCCGCGCTCTCCGTGACGACGAGGAACTGAGATTCGAATTGTGCACGGGGGCATCGGGTGTGCATTACCCGGATCAGGTCGGCCGGGAACTGCGCGCGGTCTACCATCTGGTGTCCATCACCCACGGACGCCGCCTGCGACTCGAAGTCGCTGTACCCGATGCGGATCCGCACACACCGTCGCTCTGCGCGGTCTATCCGACCAACGATTGGCACGAACGCGAGGTCTACGACTTCTTCGGCATCGTGTTCGACGGTCATCCCGCACTGACGCGGATCGAGATGCCGGACGACTGGGTCGGGCACCCGCAACGCAAGGACTATCCCCTGGGCGGAATTCCCATCGAGTACAAGGGCGCTCGGGTCGCGCCTCCCAACGAGCGCAGGTCGTACAACTGATGAGCGCAACGGACGAAACAATCTATGCAGTGTCGGGCCAGGACTGGGACGACGTGGTCGAACTTGCGCGCGGGTCGACCACGGAACGCATCGTGGTCAACATGGGTCCGCAACACCCGTCCACCCATGGTGTGCTGCGGTTGATTCTCGAGATCGAAGGCGAGACCGTCACCGAGGCCCGGTGTGGAATCGGCTACCTGCACACCGGTATCGAGAAGAATCTCGAGTATCGCAACTGGACTCAGGGCGTCACGTTCGTCACTCGGATGGACTATCTCTCGCCCTTCTTCAACGAGACCGCGTACTGCCTCGGGGTGGAGAAGCTGCTCGACATCACCGACGACATTCCCGAGCGCGCGACGGTGATCCGGGTGATGCTGATGGAGCTCAATCGGATCTCGTCGCACCTCGTGGCATTGGCCACGGGTGGAATGGAATTGGGTGCCGTGACGGCGATGCTGTTCGGCTTCCGGGAACGTGAACTGATTCTCGACGTCTTCGAGGCCATCACCGGACTTCGAATGAACCACGCCTACATCCGTCCCGGCGGCTTGTCTCAGGACCTGCCCGCCGATGCGATCGACAAGGTCCGCGAGTTGCTGCGGGTTCTTCCCGGACGGCTACGCGATCTCGAACTCATGCTCAACGACAACCCGATCTGGAAGGCCAGAACCGAGAACGTCGGCTACCTGGACCTCACCGGATGCATGGCCCTCGGCGTCACCGGGCCGGTGCTCCGATCGACCGGACTTCCCTACGATCTGCGCCGGTCCGACCCCTACTGCGGGTACGAGAAGTACGAGTTCGATGTCGTCACCGACACCGGAAGCGACTGTTACGGGCGCTATCTGATTCGCGTCGAAGAGATGAAGGAATCGCTCAAGATCGTCGAGCAGACTCTCGATCGTCTTCGGCCCGGACCGGTGGTCATCGACGACAAGAAGATCGCCTGGCCGGCCGAACTCGTCTCCGGACCCGATGGTCTCGGCAATTCTCAGGACCACGTGCGCACCATCATGGACACCTCGATGGAGTCGTTGATCCACCACTTCAAATTGGTGACCGAGGGCATGCGTGTGCCGGCGGGCCAAGTGCTGTCCACGGTGGAATCGCCGCGAGGCGAACTGGGTGTGCACATCGTCAGTGACGGTGGAACTCGGCCGTACCGAGTGCATTTCAGAGACCCCTCGTTCACCAACCTGCAGGCGGTTGCCGCGATGTGCGAGGGCGGCATGATCTCCGATGTCATCGCTGCCGTCGCCAGTATCGATCCGGTGATGGGCGGAGTGGACCGATGACCACGCCACGCTCGGAGCCGGTGCTCGTCCAACTCGGAGCTCGCCCCGAGGAAGCAGTCCAGCTGGTCGGCCCCGACGCCCGTGCGTCCTATCCCGCCGACGTGCGTGCTCGCCTGCGCGCCGACGCCGAGATCATCCTGAGTCGTTATCCCCAGGCCCGATCGGCGTTGCTACCGCTGCTGCACCTGGTGCAATCCGAGGACGGATATCTCACGCCGGCCGGAATCGAATTCTGTTCGGACGTACTCGATCTCACCGGAGCAGAGGTCACCGCGGTCGCGACCTTCTACTCGATGTACCGCCGCGAGCCCACCGGAAACTATCGCGTCGGAGTGTGCACCAACACCCTGTGCGCCGTCATGGGCGGCGACGCCATCATGGACGCGCTGCGGGATCACCTCGATATCGACCACGGCGAGACCACCGCCGACGGTGCGATCACCCTCGAGCACATCGAGTGCAACGCCGCGTGCGACTTCGCACCGGTGATGATGGTCAACTGGGAGTTCTTCGACAACAGAACTCCGGCGTCGGCACGGGAACTGGTCGATGCGCTTCGATCCGGTGCGCAGGTGACCCCGACCCGCGGCGCTCCGCTGTGCACGTTCCGCGAGACCGAGCGAATTCTTGCCGGGTTCGCCGACGATCGGCCGGGTGCACTCGAATCCTCCGGCAGCGCAGGCGAAGCCAGTCTCGCGGGTCTGCGGTACGCCCGTGAGCACTCGATGACGGCGCCCCGGGCCGTCACCCGCTCTTCGGACGATCATCCCGATCTCGGTGCCGAAGCAGTGGCGGAAACGGTGCGCGAAAAACCGGCTCCGGCTCCTTCGGCGACCGTTCCACCGCAGCCGAACACCACCGAAACCGATCCACCGACGAAGGGGAAATGACATGGCCCTGACGCCGGTGCTGAGCGAGTTCTGGGGCGAAAAGGACTCGTGGACACTCGACACCTACCGCAGTCACGACGGCTATCGGGGGCTCGAGAAGGCCCTCGCCATGGACCCCGACGATCTCATCGCGTTCGTCAAGGACTCCGGCCTGCGCGGCCGTGGCGGTGCGGGATTCCCCACCGGAACGAAGTGGAGCTTCATTCCACAGGGTGACGGGAAAGCTCACTATCTGGTGGTCAACGCCGACGAGTCGGAGCCGGGCACCTGCAAGGACATGCCCTTGATGATGGCGAGCCCGCACACGTTGATCGAAGGAATCATCATCGCGGCCTACGCAATACGTGCATCGCACGCATTCGTCTACGTTCGCGGCGAAGTGGTACCGGTGCTGCGCAGACTGCAGGCCGCAGTTGCCGAGGCCTACGCCGCCGGCTACCTGGGCAAGAACCTCCTCGGATCGGGGTTCGACCTCGAGCTGGTGATCCATGCCGGGGCCGGGGCCTACATCTGCGGCGAGGAGACGGCGCTGCTCGACTCGCTCGAGGGGCGACGAGGTCAACCCCGACTGCGTCCACCGTTCCCCGCGGTGGCGGGCCTGTACGCGCGGCCGACGGTGGTCAACAACGTCGAATCAATCGCCAGCGTCCCGGTGATCCTGCGCAAGGGCATCGAATGGTTCCGATCGATGGGAAGCGAGAAGTCACCCGGGTTCACCCTGTACTCGATCTCCGGCCACGTGTGTCGGCCCGGCCAGTACGAGGCCCCGCTGGGCATCACCCTGCGGGAACTGCTGGACTACGCGGGCGGTATCCGGCCCGGTCACGAGCTCAAGTTCTGGACACCGGGAGGATCGTCGACACCGATGTTCACCGGCGAACACCTGGACGTGCCGCTCGACTACGAGGGCGTCGGTGCCGCCGGATCGATGTTGGGTACCAAGGCCTTGCAGATCTTCGACGACACGACCTGCGTCGTGCGAGCAGTGTTGCGATGGACGGAGTTCTACGCACACGAATCCTGCGGCAAATGCACGCCGTGCCGAGAAGGAACCTACTGGCTGGTGCAGATACTGCGCCGCCTCGACGGCGGAACCGGTACCGAAGCCGACCTCACGACACTGCTCGACATCGCGGACGGAATCGCCGGAAAATCGTTCTGCGCGTTGGGAGACGGAGCCGCAAGCCCGATCGTGTCCTCGCTGAAGTACTTCCGCGACGAATACATCCGACACGTCACCGAACAGGCATGCCCATTCGATCCACACCGATCGACCCTGATGGCAGAGGAGCTGACGTCATGACGGCAGCAGCACACGGTCGTTCCGCAGGCTCCACTCCTGCCCCCGACCAGTCGGTCACTCCAGTCGAAATGGTGACACTGACCATCGACGACCACGAGATCAGTGTTCCCAAGGGTACGTTGGTGATTCGCGCCGCCGAGCTGATGGGCGTGCAGATTCCGCGCTTCTGCGATCACCCGCTGCTCGATCCGGTGGGGGCGTGCCGGCAATGCCTGGTCGACGTCGAAGGGCAGCGCAAGCCGTTGGCGTCCTGCACCACGACAGTGGCCGAGGGCATGATCGTGCGCACCCAAGTGACATCGGAGTCGGCGGAGAAGGCGCAACGGGGCGTCATGGAGCTGCTGCTGATCAACCATCCGCTCGATTGCCCGGTGTGTGACAAGGGCGGTGAGTGTCCACTGCAGAACCAGGCGATGGCTGCGGGCCGGGCCGAGTCCAGGTTCGTCGAGACCAAACGCACGTACCCCAAGCCGATTCCGCTGTCGGCCGAGGTGTTGCTGGACCGCGAACGGTGCGTCCTGTGCGCGCGATGCACTCGCTTCGCAGCTCAAGTGGCCGGCGATCCGTCCATCGAGCTACTCGAACGTGGTGCGATTCAACAGGTGGGGATCTTCGGCGACGAGCCGTTCGACTCCTACTTCTCGGGCAACACCGTGCAGATCTGTCCGGTGGGTGCGCTGACCAACACCGAGTATCGGTTCCGGGCGCGCCCGTACGACCTCACCTCGTCGCCGAGCGTGTGCGAGCACTGCGCAGGGGGCTGTGCTCAACGCACGGACCATCGACGCGGCAAGGTCCTGCGACGGCTGGCCGGTGACGATCCCCAGGTCAACGAGGAATGGAACTGCGACAAGGGCCGGTGGGCATTCAAGTACGCCACCGAACCCGACCGCATCACCTCGCCGATGATCCGCGACGAATCCGGGGAGTTGATCGAAACGTCGTGGTCGGCTGCATTGGCGGCTGCGGCAACGGGATTGGCCGGGTCGGTCGGACGTGCCGCGGTACTCGTGGGCGGACGATCGACTCTCGAAGACTCCTACGCCTATGCCAAGTTCGCCCGAAAAGTTCTGGCCACCAACGACATCGACTTCCGCAATCGGGATCACAGCGCCGAGGAAGCAAGTTTCCTGGCCGGTCGTATCGCGGCGACCGGGTTGGGGGTCACCTACTCCGATCTCGAGAATGCCCCCGTGGTGCTACTGGTCGGCTTCGAGCCCGAGGAAGAGTCACCCCTGGTGTTCCTGAGGCTACGTAAGGCGCACCGCGCGAGCGCAGTGGTGGTGGCATCGATCGCGCCGTTCTCCACCCGGGGCCTACGCAAGCTGGACGGCGTCCTGCTGCAGTCGATTCCCGGCGAGGAGCCGGGCTGGCTCGATGCGTTGCACGTCGGCGATCGAGGCACCGAATCGATTGCACACCTCCTCCGGGAGCCCGGTGCGATCGTCCTCGTGGGCGAGCGGCTCGGCTGCGTTCCCGGTGGTCTGGCGGCGGCATCGAAACTGGCGGACGACACCGGCGCGAGTCTGGCCTGGATTCCTCGACGCGCCGGCGAACGCGGTGCGCTCGACGCAGGGGCGCTGCCGAACGTCCTGCCCGGCGGGCGTCCTGTTGCCGATGCGGCTGCGCGCGCCGAGGTGGCCGCGGTCTGGGGAGTGCCCGAGTTGCCGGCGGAGGTGGGCCGCGACACCGCAGCGATCCTGGCCGACACAGGACCGGATCGCGCTCTGGTCACGGCGGGAATCGATCTCGACGATCTGCCGGACCCCCGGGAGGCACTCGACGCATTGGACCGATCGGCGTTCGTGGTGAGCCTCGAACTGCGCCACAGCGCGGTCACCGAGCGGGCCGACGTGGTGTTTCCAGTGGCACCGGTGGTCGACAAGTCGGGAACTTTCGTCGACTGGGAAGGCCGACCCCGTACGTTCGACACTGCACTCGGTGCAGGCGCGGTGATGCCGGATCAACGCATCCTCGACGCCATCGCCGCGCAGATGGGCGTCGAACTGGCCGTGCCCGACGCGGCAGCGGTACGCGCCGAGTTGGCTCGCCTCGGTGTGTGGAACGGCCCGCGCACCGCGGTGGCCCGGGTGGCACCCCGCGCGGACGTTCCGACCCTCGGTCCGGGACAGGCGATTCTGGCCACGTGGCGGATGCTCATCGATGCGGGACGAATGCAGGACGGGGAGGACAATCTCGCCGCGACCGGTCGCGCACCTACCGTTCGGCTGTCGGCGGCAACGGCCTCGGCCATCGGAGCCGAGACCGGCGATCTGGTGAGTGTTGCGACGGACCGTGGCTCGATCACGTTGCCGCTGACGATCACCGATCTGCCCGACACCGTGGTGTGGATACCGATGAACTCGCCCGGTTCGACGGTGTATCGCTCGCTGGGGGTGCAATCGGGCGCAGTGGTGAGTATTCGGCATGGTTCTGCGGAACGACCCCGAGGTGGGGGAGTGGAGCCTGCGGAACGACTCCAAGGTGGGCAGTCATGAACGTGGCCGCGCCGACCGATCTGTCGATGTTCGGCAACGATCCGTGGTGGTTGGTTGTCGGTAAAGCCCTGGCGGTCTTCGTCTTCCTGGTGTTGACGCCGCTGGTCGCGATCTACGCCGAACGCAAGATCATGGCGTGGATGCAGATGCGGGTGGGGCCCAACCGGGTGGGCCCGTGGGGTCTGTTGCAGTCGCTGATGGACGGGATCAAGCTGGCGTTGAAGGAGGGGATCACTCCGACCGGCGTCGACAAGCCGATCTACGTTCTGGCTCCGATCATTTCGGTGGTTCCTGCGTTCATGGCCTTCGCCGTGATTCCGTTCGGTCCCGAGGTGTCGGTGTTCGGTACGACGACGCCGCTGCAGATGACCGACCTGCCGGTGGGTGTTCTTTACATTCTCGCGGTCACGTCGGTGGGTGTGTACGGGATCGTGTTGGCGGGGTGGGCGTCGGGTTCGACCTATCCGCTGCTCGGTGCGCTGCGTTCGACGGCGCAGGTGATTTCCTACGAGGTCGCGATGGGCCTGTCGTTCGCGGCGGTCTTCCTGTACGCCGGGACCATGTCGACTTCCGGAATCGTTGCTGCGCAACAGAACACCTGGTACATCTTCCTGCTTCTGCCGTCGTTCCTGGTGTACGTGACGGCGATGGTCGGCGAGACCAACCGCGCTCCGTTCGATCTGCCCGAGGCTGAGGGTGAGTTGGTGGGCGGATTCCACACCGAGTACTCGTCTCTGCGTTTCGCCATGTTCATGCTCGCCGAGTACATCAACATGGTCACTGTCTCGGCGCTCGCGACCACGCTGTTCCTCGGCGGCTGGCAGGCTCCGATTCCGTTGAGTCTGTGGAGCGGTGCCAATTCGGGGTGGTGGCCGGTGCTGTGGTTCACCCTCAAGGTCTGGGTGTTCCTGTTCGTGTTCATCTGGCTGCGTTCGACGCTGCCGAGGCTGCGCTACGACCAGTTCATGAGCTTCGGCTGGAAGATTCTCATTCCTGTTGCCCTGATCTGGGTGATGGTGATCGCGACGGTGCGGGTACTCGGGGCCGATCGTTACGACGTACCGCTGGTCACGTTCGTCGTGTCGATGATCTTCGCGGTGGCCGTCCTGGGTTCACTGCTGCTGATGGTGCGCAGGCGTGCGCAGGAGCGGAACGTGCCGCCTGGTGTGCCCGTTGCCGAGTTCGACGCTGTGGCAGGCGGATTCCCGATACCTCCCATTCCCACCCAGGGCTCGACTTTCCCGAGCCGGCACGCCGGTGTGCGCTCATCCGCCGCCAGGTCACCGAAGGAGAACGCCGATGCCTGAATTTCTCGGTCCCATAGCCGGTTTCGGAGTCACCTTCGCGACGATGTTCAAGAAGGCCGAGACGGAGATGTATCCGGAGGAGAAGAAGCCGACGGAGGTTCGCTACCACGGTCGTCATCAGCTCAATCGGTACGCCGACGGTCTCGAGAAGTGCATCGGCTGCGAGCTCTGCGCGTGGGCCTGCCCGGCCGACGCCATCTACGTCGAAGGAGCCGACAACACCGAGACCGAGAGGTTCTCCCCGGGTGAACGCTACGGCGGCGTCTATCAGATCAACTACCTGCGGTGCATCGGCTGTGGATTGTGTGTGGAGGCATGTCCCACACGGGCTCTGACGATGACCAACGAGTACGAGCTCGCCGGTGACAACAGAGCCGATCTGATTTACGAGAAGGAATCTCTGTTGGCCCCTCTGCAACCGGAGATGGTGGCACCGCCGCACGCGATGGCACCGGGCCGTTCGGCGGAGGACTACTACCGCGGCATCGTCACCGGCGATGAGAAAACAAACGAAACCGAGGGCGGTCCGGTTCGATGACTGCCATCGCTCAGCTCGCCCTGGAGGCCACGTCCACCGGTGAGGCAGTGCAGTTCTGGACCCTCGGCGTCGTAGCCGTCATCGGTGCACTCGGCGTGGTGATGAGTACCAAAGCCGTCTACTCGGCATTGTTCCTCGCTGCAACGATGGTGGTGCTGGCGACCTTCTACATGGCGCAGGGGGCGTTGTTCCTCGGTGTCGTGCAGATCGTCGTCTACACCGGCGCGGTCATGATGCTGTTCCTGTTCGTGCTGATGCTCGTCGGAGTCGACACCTCGGAGTCGCTGACCGAAACCCTGCGCGGGCACCGCATCGCGGCCGTCGTCATCGGAATCGGTTTCGGGCTGTTGATCATCGGGGTGCTGCTGCGCGATTCGGTCCGGAACGGTCGGCTCGACTTCGCCGGTCTCGACGCCGTCAACTCCACCGGAAACGTCGAGGGCCTGGCAGAGCTGATCTTCGTCGAGTACGTGTGGGCGTTCGAGTTGACCGGGGCGCTGCTGATCACTGCCACCATCGGGGCGATGATCCTGGCACACCGGGAAGCTCTGGGGCCGGTCAAGGGTCAGCGAGAAATGGCACAGGATCGATTCCGCGACGGCTCGAGGGTGACACCGCTGCCGAGCCCCGGGGTGTACGCCAGACACAACGGGGTCGATCGCCGCGCCCTGTTGCCCGACGGAACCGAATCCGAGTCCTCCGTCAACGCGATGTTCGCCGATTCTCGGAGCCAGGACAAGGTGGACGGGGGTGACGAGCGATGAATCCGGAGAACTATCTCTACCTGTCCGTTCTGCTGTTCACGATCGGCGCGGCGGGTGTCATCGTCAGACGCAACGCCATCATCGTGTTCATGTGTATCGAATTGATGCTCAACGCAGTCAATCTGGCGTTCGTCACTTTCTCCCGCATGCACGGCAATCTCGACGGGCAGTTGTTCGCGTTCTTCACCATGGTGGTCGCCGCCGCCGAGGTGGTGGTGGGCCTGGCCATCATCATGGCCATCTTCCGATCTCGTCGGTCGATTTCGATGGACGAGAACTCCCTGATGAAGAATTGACGGGGGCGCAGAAATGATGTCGATGCTGTGGCTTCTTCCGGCTCTGCCGGCGTTCGGTGCAGCGTTCCTGCTGCTCGGTGGCAGGCGCACCGACCGCTGGGGGCACCTCGTCGCGACGGCGGCGGCAGCGTCCTCGTTCGTCGTGGCCGCGGTGGTGTTCGGCTCGATGCTCGGCCGCGCCGAGTCGGGCCGAGCCTTCACCCAGACCCTGTTCCGGTGGGTTCCGGTCGACGAATTGCAGGTCGAGTTCGGCTTGCGCGCAGACCAATTGTCGATCTGCTTCGTCCTGCTGATCACCGGTGTCGGGTCGCTCATTCATGTGTACTCCATCGGCTACATGAGCCACGACGCCGAGCGGCGGCGCTTCTTCGCGTACCTCAACCTGTTTCTGGCAGCCATGCTGCTGTTGGTTCTGGCCGACAACTTCCTCGGTCTCTACCTGGGGTGGGAGGGTGTGGGTCTGGCGTCGTATCTGCTCATCGGTTTCTGGCAACACAAGCCGTCGGCTGCGTCGGCTGCCCGAAAAGCGTTCGTGGTCAACCGAGTCGGCGACATCGGCTTGGCCGTTGCGCTGATGATCATGTTCGTCAACTTCGGCTCCGTGCAGTACGACGACGTGTTCGCCGGAATCGGTGAGGCGAGTGAATCGGTGGCCACCGCCATGGCGCTGATGCTGCTGGTGGCCGCGTGTGGAAAGTCGGCGCAGGTGCCGTTGCAGTCGTGGCTCGGCGACGCCATGGAGGGCCCGACACCGGTATCGGCATTGATCCACGCGGCCACGATGGTCACGGCCGGGGTGTATCTCATCGTGCGCTCGGGACCGGTGTTCGAGGCCTCGCCCACTGCCCGCGCGGCCACCGTCACCGTCGGAGCGGTCACCTTGCTGTTCGGTGCCGTCATCGGTTGCGCGAAGGACGACATCAAGAAGGCGCTCGCGGCGTCGACTATGAGTCAGATCGGATACATGGTGCTCGCGGCCGGGCTCGGCCCCTCCGGTTACGCCTACGCCATCGTGCTGTTGATCTCGCACGGCTTCTTCAAAGCGGGCTTGTTCCTGGGCGCGGGCTCGGTGATGCACGCGATGAACGACGAGACCGACATGCGAAAGTTCGGTGGACTCCGCGCCGCGATGCCGATCACGTTCGTCACGTTCGGCCTCGGCTATCTCGCGATCATCGGACTGCCGCCGTTCTCCGGCTTCTTCGCCAAGGATCCGATCATCGAGGTCGCATTCGCCGCGGAGGGAGCGGCTGGTCCGATTCTCGGCTGCGTGACATTGCTCGGTGCAGGGCTGACGGCCTTCTACATGACTCGGGTGATGCTGTTGACGTTCTT
This sequence comes from Rhodococcus sp. IEGM 1370, assembly GCF_033142325.1. Classification (NCBI taxonomy): domain Bacteria; kingdom Bacillati; phylum Actinomycetota; class Actinomycetes; order Mycobacteriales; family Nocardiaceae; genus Rhodococcus; species Rhodococcus sp. IEGM 1370. The sequence continues at coordinate 485,541 of NZ_JAWLRY010000002.1, forward strand.
CGGTCCGAAACGCTGGTCCGCGCAGGCACATCCGCACGAGGCGACGGCGACGATGACCGTCCCGATGATCGTGTTGGCCGTCGGCTCGGTGGCGTCGGGAGCCTTCCTCGCGGTGGGTGGGCGCCTCGAGGCATGGCTGGAACCGGTGGTGGGATCGGAACACGAGGAGCACGCGATTCCGGCCTGGGTGGTCACCGTCGCCGTCCTGGTGGTCGTGCTGGTCGGTGCGAGCATCGCGTACCGCAAGTACATCGCGAACGAGGTTCCGCCGACACCACCCGAGGATGTCTCGCCCCTGACCCGAGCTGCACGTGCCGATCTCTACGGAGATGCCGTCAACGAGGCGGCATTCATGCGGCCAGGACAAACACTCACGCGCGCACTGGTGCACGCCGACAACGGTATCGACGCCGTCGTGGACGGGGTGGGGAGCTCGATCGGTGGCGCATCGACGCGGTCCGGGCGACTGCAGACGGGCTATGTGCGCTCGTACGCGTTGGCGATGTTCGCGGGAGCCGTTCTCGTGGTACTGATGGTGGTGGCTCTGTGACGACTCCCTGGTTGACCGTCCTGTGGGTGCTCCCGATGCTCGGTGCGATCGTCGTCGCCCTGGTGCCCGCCGCTCGCCCGACCGTCGCGCGCAGTGTCGCAGTGGGTTTCGCTGCCGGAACACTGGCCGTGTCGGTCGCCCTGGCAGTGTCGTTCGACTCCGGTGGTGATCGGTACCAATTCGTCGAAGACCACTCGTGGATAGCGGCTTTCGGTGCGCGGTACACCCTCGGACTCGATGGAATCGGCCTGGTCCTGGTGTTGCTCACCACCGTTCTCACACCCTTGCTGCTCGTCGCGGGCTGGTACGACGGCAGTCGCGTCGCGAATTACGGCTCCCGTCGGGTGTCGCACACGTACATGGCGTTGATCCTTGTGGTCGAGTCGATGGTGCTCGTGTCGTTCCTCGCGTTGGACGTGTTGTTGTTCTACATCTTCTTCGAGGCGATGCTGATTCCGATGTACTTCCTCATCGGTGGTTTCGGGGGAGTGCATCGAACGCGCGCTGCGGTGAAATTCCTGTTGTACAACCTGTTCGGCGGTCTGATCATGTTGGCTGCCGTCATCGGCCTGTACGTGGTGACCGCGCGACCCGACGGGCCTTTCGACGGCGGGACATTCGATCTGCGCGTGATCGCCGACGCGGCGGCATCGGGCGGACTCGGTGTGGATCCGATGGTTCTGAACGCACTGTTCCTCGGCTTCATGTTCGCGTTCGCTATCAAGGCACCGTTGTGGCCGTTCCACTCGTGGCTACCCGACGCCGCAGTGCAGTCCACGCCCGCGACTGCGGTGCTGATGATGTCGGTGGTGGACAAGGTCGGCACGTTCGCGATGCTGCGGTTCTGTCTCGAACTCTTTCCCGGCTCGTCGCAGACGTTCGCGCCGTGGATCATCACACTCGCGGTCATCGGCATCGTCTACGGCGCGATACTGGCGATCGGCCAGACCGACATGATGAGACTGATTGCCTACACGTCCATTTCACACTTCGGATTCATCATCCTCGGCATATTCGCCATGACCGGTCAGAGTCAGGCCGGTGCCACGCTGTACATGGTCAACCATGGAATCTCCACGGCCGCACTGTTCTTGATCGCAGGCTTCCTCGTGTCGCGTCGAGGATCACGAGCGATCGCCGACTACGGCGGTGTGCAGAAGGTGGCACCGGTGCTTGCCGGAACGTTCCTGATCTCGGGACTCGCCACGCTCTCGTTACCCGGCCTCGCCCCGTTCGTGAGCGAATTCCTCGTGCTGATCGGCACGTTCGGTCGATACGGAGTCGCCGCGATAGTGGCCGCCGGAGCCCTCGTGCTGTCGGCGATCTACATACTGTGGCTCTACCAACGCGTCATGACCGGGCCGGTCCGGGAGAGCAACGAGACGGTGCCCGATCTCGTTCGCCGTGAGCTGGCCGTGGTGGTGCCGCTGATCGCGTTGCTGATCGTGCTCGGGGTGTATCCGAAACCCGCGCTCGATGTCATCACTCCGGCAGTGCAATCCACGATCGTCGACAGTTCAGGAGGTCAGCGATGACCACACCCGAGGTGCAGTACGGTCTGCTGGCACCGATGCTGATCGTGTTCTCGGTCGCAGTTCTCGGTGTTCTCGTCGAGGCGTTCGTGCCGATGCGAGCCCGTCGTATCACGCATGTGGGTCTCGCTCTCGCGGGACTGGTGGCGGCGCTGGCGGCCATCCTGGGTCTGGCAGGCACCGAGGCGTCGGCGATGTCCGGCGCGGTTGCGATCGACGGGCCGACGCTGTTTCTGCAGGGAACCATTGTGCTGGTGTCGATTCCGGCGATCGCGCTGTTGGCGGAGCGAACCGTTGCAGTCACCGGGGCCGGTGCCGAGCGTCGCATCGATTCGTTCACGCCGCAGGCATCGACCACTCCGGGCAGCGTGGCGGAGAAGGAGGCGATAGACGCTGGCGTCGCCCAGACCGAGGTGTTTCCTCTGGCGATGTTCGCGATCGGCGGCATGTTGCTGTTTCCGGCGTCCACGGATCTGTTGACGATGTTCGTGGCGCTGGAGGTGTTGTCGTTGCCGCTGTATCTGCTCTGCGGACTGGCCCGACGACGTCGGTTGCTCTCGCAGGAAGCTGCCCTCAAATACTTTCTGCTGGGCGCGTTCTCGTCCGCGTTCTTCCTGTTCGGGGTTGCCTTCCTGTACGGGTACGCCGGAACCGTTCGGTTGGACGGCATCGCCGACGCCATCGCGGTGGACGGTCAGGGCAGATCGCTCGCGCTGATCGGAACCGCCCTGCTCGCGGTGGGTCTGTTGTTCAAGGTCGGTGCTGTGCCGTTTCATTCGTGGATTCCCGACGTCTACCAGGGTGCCCCCACTCCGGTGACAGCTCTGATGGCCACGGTGACCAAGGTCGCGGCGTTCGGTGCGATTCTTCGCATTTTCGGGGTGGCGCTTCCCGGTCTCGAATCGAGTTGGCGGCCGATGCTGTGGGTCGTGGCGATCGCAACCATGGTGCTGGGTTCCGTTGTCGCGGTGACGCAGACCGATGTCAAACGGATGCTGGCGTACTCGTCCGTTGCGCACACCGGATTCATCCTCACCGGAGTGACGGCACTGGGTGCTTCGGGTGATGTGGGTGATTCGGGTGTGTCGGCCACGATGTTCTATCTGTTGGCCTATGCCTTCAGCACTCTCGGAGGGTTCGCGATCATCGGGTTGGTGCGCGACGAACGCGGTGAAGTGAGCGATCTGGAACGGTGGGCCGGAATCGGTCGTCGGTCACCGCTGGTGGCGGCAGTGTTCGGGTTGTTCCTGATCTCGTTCGCCGGCATTCCGCTCACCAGTGGATTCATCGGCAAGTTCGCGGTGTTCAGCGCTGCCTCGGGCGCTGGGGGAGCGGCACTGGTCGTGGTCGGAGTGGTGTGCAGCGCGATTGCAGCGTTCTTCTACGTGCGGGTGATCGTGCTCATGTTCTTCACCGATCCGGGAGAGCGGACCGCCACGATCGTGCGGCCGACGGCGTCGGTGTCGTGCGCGATCGGGGTCTCGGTGGTGGTCACCGTGGCCCTCGGAGTCTTCCCGCAGCCCGTTCTCGACCTGGCTGCGCGTGCCGGGAACTTCCTGTAACCGTCGAGCAATCAGTTCGGAGACTTCATTCGCTGCTTCCACGTGTGCGAGCCGGTACCGACCGGGAGTCCACCGATGGCTCCCGCGAGTCCGAACGTAGGCATGTTGACGTAGATCGCCTCACTGTTCTGTGCTGTCGCGGTATAGGTTTCGTGCCACACACCGACATGGCGGGTTGCGGCTACCGATCGATTGAAGGCGCGCCAGGCGGGTGCATGTGGTGCGTCGGGGTCGGAGGCGAACCGGGTGAGGTCCTCGGCGTTGCGCCAATAGCTGACCAGCATGGTGGTGCGTCCCAACCACGAGTGGTAGCCGAGCAGCCCGGATGCGGGATCCCGCTCGAGATGGCCCAGCATCCGCGGCATCGCGCGCACCGCGGGTAACCAGGAGCGAACGGCAAGGGGATTGTTGATGCGCATTCCGATGAGGAAGACCGTGACGGTGTCTCGTTCGGATTCGACCGTGGTGCGGCCGTCGATGATGGTTGGCATGACTTGTTCCCGTCCGTTCGATGATCGAAGCGTTGTGTGACACTGTTATAAAACACCGTTGTGGTAGGTTTCGCAAGTGGCGAGACCAAGAATTCACGGCGCCGAGTTGCGGACCCGGCTACTCGAGGCCGCGGCGGAAATCGTTGCGCAGCAAGGCGTCGACTCGTTGTCGCTACGTAAACTCGCGGCTGCGCAGAGCACCTCGACCACCGCGATCTACTCACTGTTCGGTGGTCGCGCCGAGCTGCTCGTGGCACTGTTCGCCACGTCGTTCTCGAGCTTCGGGGACGCTCAGCGCGGGGTTCCGGTCACCGGCGATCCCGAGGTCGATCTGCGTGAATTGGCTATCGCGTACCGAGAGTGGGCGCTACATAATCCGCATCTGTACGCGGTGATGTTCGGCGGAGTACTCGGTTCGATCGATGTATCCGACGAGGCGCAACTCGCATCCGCGGCTATGGATCCGCTCCGGGCGGCGGTGGCAAGCGCCGTTGCGGACGGCATCATGGCCGGGGCGCCGGTCGAGTTGATCAGCCACTCGTTCTGGGCGATCGTGCACGGTCTGGTGTCGTTGGAACTGGCGATGCCGACGAACTCCGACGACGAGACGCGTCGGGCGATGTTCGAAGCCGGAACGGAGTCGGTGCTGCGAGGGTGGACGCGTCAGTAGGTGCGCGGGATCCCGAGGATCTTGGTGGCATCGACGGTCATGCCCAACCGTGCCGTCGGAGCGAGTGCAGGTAGATCCGGAAGATCGTCGGGAGTTGCTGTCGCAGCGCCGATCACGTCGCCGCCCGCGATCTCGAAGTCGGAGATCGCTCGTCGAAGATGACTGGGGGTCGTCGCCAGCACGAGATCGTCGACGCCGATCTCGGCGGCCAGTGCGGTGGCGCGCTGGGCGTTCTGCACCGTCGAATTCGCGGTCGATTCGGTGTGAATGCGGTCGGCCGCGATGCCTTCCTCGACGAGCCATCGCTGCATCGCCTCGGCCTCGGTGACGCCGCTCTGCGGATTTCCGCCGGTGACGATGATGGGGGACTCGGGGGAGCGCTCCGCCGCGGCGACGGCCGAGCGGAGACGCTCCACCAACTCCGGGGTCGTGCTGCCGTCGCCGTTCAGGCCCAGACCGAGTACCACGATCGCGGTGCGGGGTCCGTCGGTGATCGGGTCGAAGTCGATTGTCTCCGTCGCGGCTTCGTCGATGACGGCGATGGCCCGGTCGACTGCATCGGCGAGGGCGGGAGACAGCGTGTGCAGGCGAGCCGAGTGTTGCGCAAGCGCATCGGTATCGGCGGTCGCGTTGGCATAGAACGTTTGCAGCGCTGCCACGTTGGCGTCGTCCGGGGCGACGAGTGCGAGTGCGTCGAGGGCAGCGAAACCGTCGTCGTAGCGCCCCTTCACCAGTGCGTCCTGCGCGCCGTTGTACTGATCTGCGTCGGCCGAGCGGACCGACTCGGCGGCGGTTGCCGGGGCCGACGCCTCGGGATCGGCCACTGCCGTGAACGAGCCGAAACCGACGGCGAGGGCGGCGGCACAGGACACGACGGCAACGCGAACGGTCGGGTGTCCTCGGCCTTGTCGCACTGCTGACGTCCTTCCGAACGGTGACGGGTTTCCGCCACCCTAGCTCAGTTCGGTGCCAGTGTGACTGGTGTGCGCAGAGTTGTTCGAGTTACACGAATGTACTTCTGAGCAGGGATTGTCCTGCCCTCACATCGTGACGGGGGCGCGTCCGCGATCGGCGGGTTCGATGGTCACCTCGGCATCGGGAAGGAACACCCGTTCGGTCGTCGTGGTTCCGTCGACGCCGTCGGTCACCGTCACCGCCACGCTCTCGGCAACCTGGCCCGCGCTTTCGATGAACCCGGTCGCGACACCCTCCTCTATGAGCAGGTGATCACCCACCAGGAGAAGAAGCTCGTCCGCCGTCACCGTTCGTCTGCCGCCCACATCTTCGATAGTCATGATTCCCACCGTAATGCGCTGCGCTGCGCAGTGCTGTCGCATGTCCGACACAGTGCCGTCGCATGTTCGACAATCGCAGCAGGAAAAGGGCGGAGGCCAATGCCTCTCAGCGGGGAGGACGGTATGTTCGCGCATCGGTCCGCGGGAAGACGAGGTTCACGAACGGATCGACGGGACCGCCGGGCGCTGAGGGCATAGCGTAGACACACGACACGACCCCCCATACGGAAGAAGGTGTTTCGGTGACCGACTCCGATGCAGGATTCGACCCGACCGCGCTGCGGCCCTCGTTGTTCGTCGACGGGCAGTGGCAGGGATCCGGTGACGGCGGAACCCGAGACATCGTGAACCCCGCGGACGGCAGCACGGTCGCCGTCGTGGACGAGGCCACTCCGGACGATGCTCTGCGCGCGGTGGCCTCGGCGCGGGCGGCGTTCGACGACGGGCCGTGGCGGTCGGTGACGGTGGGTGAGCGCAGCAATCTGTTGAATCGCATCGCAGATCTGCTCCAGAGAGACAAGGCCGAGCTCGCGCGTATCGAGACTCTCGATACCGGAAAAACGTTCGGCGAGAGTGAAATCGACATCGACGACGTGACGTCGGTCTTTCGCTTCTACGCCGATCTTGCAGTGGTCGAAGCCGATCGTCTGATCGACGTCGACCGACCCGAAATCATCAGCCGAGTGGTGCACGAACCGATCGGCGTCTGCGTCATGATCGCGCCGTGGAACTATCCGCTGCTGCAGATCTCGTGGAAGATCGCCCCGGCGCTGGCGGCCGGCTGCACGATGGTGCTCAAGCCGAGCGAGGTGACTCCGCTCAGCACCATCGCGTTCACCAAGTTGGTGGAAGAAGCCGGAGTGCCGGCCGGTGTGGTCAACCTGCTGCAGGGCAGCGGCGCGGTTCTCGGGGACGCGCTCACCAGGAACCGCGACGTCGACTTCATTTCCTTCACCGGTGGGCTGGCGACAGGTAGGCACATCTTGGCCGCGGCGGCCGAGAACGTCACCAAGGTGGCCGTCGAGCTCGGTGGCAAGAATCCACATATCGTGTTCGCCGACGCGGTGGCCGACGATCAGGCATTCGCCGACTCGGTCGACAACGTCCTGACCGGAGTCTTTCTGCATTCGGGTCAGGTGTGTTCGGCAGGCACCCGGCTCATCATCGAAGAATCGGTCGCCGACCGTTTCGTTGCTGCCGTTGCCGAACGTGCGAAGACCATCGTGATCGGCCCGGGTATGGACCCGGCCAGCGAGACCGGACCGCTCGTGTCGCAGGCTCAGCGAGAGAAGATCGCAGCCTTCGTCGCGGGCGGAATCGAAGAAGGTGCGACGTTGGTCATCGGTGGCACCGAACCGGACAATCCGGAACTGGATGCCGGCAGCTACTTTCTGCCCACGATTTTCGACCATTGCGATCGGTCGATGAATATCGTGCAGGAGGAGACATTCGGGCCCATACTCACTGTGGAACGCTTCGACACCGAGGCCGAAGCACTCCTGCTGGGTAACGATACGAATTACGGTCTCGCCGCGGGAGTTCGGACATCCGACGCCGCGCGAGGCGAAAGAATGGTGCGTGGGCTTCGCCATGGAACGGTGTGGCTCAACGACTTCGGTGTCTACACCGCTGCCGCAGAATGGGGCGGCTTCAAGCAATCCGGTAACGGCCGCGAACTCGGTCCGTCCGGAATGTCCGAATATCAAGAGGCGAAACATATTTGGCACAACACCTCGCCCACGGCGGCGGGGTGGTTCGGCACCCGATAACGAAAAGATCGGAAAGGCCAGGCGCATGGCACTACTGAACGACAGTTCGAGCGGAATGGACGACTTCGGCTACAAGGAGTCACTCGATCGAAGCCTCGGCAAATTCGCCAGCTTCGCTGCGGGCGTCAGCTACATCTCCATTCTCACCGGTACGTTCCAGCTGTTCTATTTCGGATTCGGTGCGGCCGGACCGGCGTATCTGTGGTCGTGGCCTGCAGTGTTCGTCGGTCAGCTCTGCGTGGCACTGTGCTTCATGGAACTGGCCGCGAAGTATCCGGTAGCGGGTTCGGTGTACAACTGGGCGAAACTGTTGGGCCGCAGAATCGTCGGATGGTCTGCGGGCTGGTTGATGCTGACGGCCTCGATCGTGACGCTGTCCGCCGTGGCGCTGGCATTGCAGCTGAATCTGCCCCGTATCTGGAGCGGATTCCAGATCATCGGTGACGGTTCCGGTGCCAGTGATTTCGCGGCCAACGCGGTGCTGCTCGGTGCGATCCTCATCGCCATCACCACGACGATCAATGCGCTCGGGGTCCGGCTGATGGCGATGATCAACAGCGCAGGAGTGTTCATCGAGCTCATCGCGGCCGTGTTGATCGCGATTCTGCTCGCGGCCAACATCAACCGCGGCCCCGAGGTGTTCTTCTCCACCAACGGCTACGGTGCCGGTGAGAGCGGCGGGTACCTCGGAGCCTTCCTGGTGGCGTCGTTGGCGTCGGGCTACGTGATGTACGGCTTCGACACTGCGAGCTCGCTCGGAGAGGAGACCGTCGAACCCCGGCGTACCGCGCCGAAGGCCATCCTGCGCGCCATTCTCGCGTCGTTCGTCATCGGTGGAGCCATCCTGGTGTTCGCCGTCATGGCCGCGCCGGACCTCAACGATCCGTCGCTCGGCAGCCCGGACGGCAGTTTGCAGTCCATCGTCGAAGCGGTGATGTGGGGCCCACTGGGCACCGTCTTCCTCATCTGCATCGTCATCGCGGTCTTCGTCTGCTCGCTGGCGGTGCACACCGCGGCGATTCGGCTCACGTTCGCCATGGCGCGAGACAACGCGCTGCCCTTCGGTGAGAGTCTGGCCAAGGTGAACCCGAAGACCCAGACCCCGGTGGTGCCCGCAGTGACCATCGGCGTGCTGGCCATCGTCATTCTCGTCGTCAACATCGGTCAGCCGCAGATCTTCACCGTCCTCACGTCGATCGCGATCATCATGATCTACCTCGCGTATCTGATGGTCACCGCGCCGCTGTTGGTCAAACGAGTCAAGGGTGAGTGGCCGCCGGAGGACCTGAAGCCCGGCGGGTACTTCACGATGGGCAGGTGGGGCCTGCCGGTGAACATCGCGGCAGTGGTGTGGGGCGCAGGGATGGCGATCAACCTCGCCTGGCCGCGCGAGGCCGTGTACGGAACCCCCTGGTACAACACGTTCGGTGCGTTCGTCTACATCGGCGGCATTCTGGGCGTCGGCCTGCTGTGGTACGCAGTCAAGGGACGCAAGCACATCGGCACTCTGAAATCACATGCCTCCACGGGCGACTAGAAGGAGCGTGCAGTGACAGACACCCAGTTCGATTACGTCGTCGCAGGTGGCGGGACGGCGGGGTGTGTCCTCGCTGCTCGGCTCAGCGAGGACCCCTCCGTCAGTGTCTGCCTCGTCGAAGCAGGGCCGACCGACGTCGGCGACAAGGCAATTCTCGAACTGGCGGAGTGGATGCATCTACTCGACTCCGGCTACGACTGGGACTATCCCGTCGAACCGCAGGAGCGCGGCAACAGCTTCATGCGGCACGCGCGGGCGAAAGTGCTCGGTGGCTGCTCCTCGCACAACTCCTGCATCGCCTTTCACCCGCCGGCGGAAACCCTCGACGATTGGGCGGCTGCGGGCGCGACGGGATGGGGCGCGTCGGACATCCTTCCGCTCGTCGCGCGAGTCGAGAGCAACGACACCGGTCGTGGACAGGACGGGCCGGTGCGGATTCGCGACGTGCCACCGAACGATCCGTGCGGTGCGGCAGTGCTCGAATCGGCCGCCGGGATAGGTCTTCCGACGGTCGCATTCAACCGCGGAACGCCGGTACTCAACGGTGCCGGCTGGTTCCAGATCAATGCGGGCGAAGACGGCTTGCGTATGTCGACCTCACACGCCTACCTGCATCCGATCATCGGCACGCGCCCCAACCTGGAGGTGCGAACCGACTGCTGGATCAGCGAGATTCTGATCGACGAATCGCTGACCGCGACCGGAGTGCGGTACCAACGCCCCGATCTCACCGGTTACGACACCGTCTCGGCGCGTCGCGAGGTGATCGTCACCGCCGGTGCCATCGGCACGCCGAAGCTGTTGATGCTCTCCGGAATCGGACCGGCGGCACAGTTGCGGGAGATGGGGATCACCGTTCGGGTCGATTCACCCGGAGTGGGCGAGAATCTCGACGACCACGTCGAGGGGCTGGTGTTCTGGGAGGCGAGCAGGCCGATGGCCACCACGTCCTCGCAGTGGTGGGAGATCGGAGTGTTCGCGCAGACCGACGAGTCGCTGAACTACCCGGACATCATGATGCATTACGGCAGCGTGCCGTTCGACATGAACACCCTTCGTTGGGGCTACCCGACCACCGACAACGGTTTCTGTCTCACGCCCAACGTCACCCAAGGGCGCTCCCGGGGCACTGTTCGGTTGCGCAGCAGGGATTTTCGCGATCGGGCAAAGGTGGATCCTCGCTACTTCACCGACCCCGACGGCCACGACGACGCGGTGATGCTCGCCGGTCTGAAGCTCGCTCGTCGGATTGCCGCGGACGGTCCGCTCGCTGGCTGGATAGAACGAGAGCTTGCTCCCGGACCCGATGCTGTCACCGACGACGACCTGCTGGACTACGTGCACAAGACCCACAACACGGTCTATCACCCGGCAGGCACAGCGCGGATGGGATCGGTGGACGACACCATGGCCGTGCTGGATCCCGAGTTGCGCGTCAAGGGCATCGCGCACCTGCGCGTGGTCGACGCGTCGGCGATGCCGAAGCTGCCGTACGTCAATCCCAACATCACGGTGATGACCATGGCGGAGAAATGCGCCGACCTGATCCGTGGCGGATAGATCGGAGCTGGCCGATTTTCTCGGCGCGCATCCACCGTTTCAGGGCGCGCCACCGGCAGTCCTGGCCGAGCTGGCTGCGTCGGCCGTCGAACGCGAGTACGGCGGTGGGGCATGGGTTGTGGACCCTCCGCGGACCGACGTCTCGACAGCTGCCGACACTGTATGGGTGGTGCGCACCGGGCGCGTGGTGATCACGCACCCGGATGCGACCTCTCCCACCGAGGTGCCGATCGACACCATCGGGCCCGGTGGTGTCTTCGGCTTCTCGGCTCTGCTGTCCGGCGGAACCGTCGAATTCCGTGCGCGAGCAACGGAACCGAGCATCGTGATTCGATTGCCCGGCGAGCTGATTCGGCCGTTGTTCGCGACGCCGACCGGCTTGGCGTTCCTGGCCGACGCCGTCACCTCGGCCACCGCGCACCGCGGCGGGCCGATCGAGGGGAGCGCGGGCCGCACCGTCGGTGAACTGCTCTCGGCCCCAGCGGTGTTCACGCCCGTCGGCACCACCGTTCGAGATGCCGTCCGGCACATGACCGAGCAGGGCAGCTCCTACGTTCTGGTTCCGCTGCGTGGTTCTCGCCACGGCATCTTCACCGACCGCGACCTCCGAATTCGGGTGGTGGCCGCCGGGATCGGCGTCGATACTCCGATCGAGAAGGTCATGACCTCGCCTGCCGAGACCGTGACGGCGGACCGGTTGGCCGGCACGGTGCTGATGGACATGCTCGAGCGAGGCCTGCGGCACATGCCTGTGGTGTCGACCCGCGGTGAGGTACTCGGCGTCGTCGAGGATTCGGATCTGCATGCCGCGTCCACCCGGCGCAGTTTCGTGGTCCGCCGAGCTGTGGCATCGGCCTCGACCGCCGCCGAACTCGCCGACGCAGGCAGGCTCGTGCCCCGCCTGGTGGTGGATCTGTTCGAGGGCGGAACCGATGCGATGGCGGTCAGCGCGATACTCTCCGTCGTGGTCGACAGCCTCGTCCGCCGGGCCGTCGAGATCGAATGGACCGCACGACCGGACGTGCCGCGTGACCACTTCGCCTGGATCACCCTCGGCAGCGTGGCGCGTCGAGAAGCGATGCCCTCCTCGGACGTCGACAGTGCATTGACCTGGGCGGATTCCACCGCAGATCCCGATGTGCGAGGGACATCGAACGCGGTGTCGTGGACCCGCGACGAGGCGTTGATGGACTTGGCCGCCCGTGTGCACGTGAGCCTCGACGGTGCCGGATTGCCGTCGGACACCAACGGAGCGGTCGCGAGCTCGCCCCGATTCGCACGCTCGGCCGGTCAATGGGAAAGGGCCGCGGCCCATTGGCTCAGCAACCCGTTCGGCGAGCGTGGCAATCCGGCGGAAGACTCCGGCCTCATCATGTCCTCGTTGATGATCGACGGCAGAGTGGTGTGGGGCCCGAAAGAACTGCACACGGTGCCCGAGGCCTACCGGCGACTCCTGGTCGATCACCCCGACGCCCTGCGGTTGCAACTGCGGGACGCCCTCGCCGGACGGGCTCGGCTGCGATCGCTTCGAGACGTGCTGGCTCGGCGCGGCGGCACGTTCGACCTCAAGGCCCATGCCCTGACGCCCATCGTCAACCTCGCTCGGTGGGGTGGGCTGTCGGTCGGCATGGCATCGGCCTCGACCCCCGCGCGGCTCGCGGCGGCGTCGGGCAACGGCATGCTCTCCGAACGAGATGTCGCCGCACTGTCCGAGGTGTTCGAGCTGCTGCAGCGGCTCCGACTGTCGCATCAGATCGACCAGATCACGGCCGGCCACCGACCCGGTGACGTGCTGATCATGGCAGATCTGTCACCTCTGGAGCGGAGTCTGCTCACCGACGGCATCCGCGAGATCGCCGCGGTGCAACGACGCGTCGGGTATCTGGCGGCCAACGTCGGCGTGCATCGATGACCGGCAACGACCAGACTGTGTGCCGTGACCACCAATCCCGTGAGCGTTCCCATCCCGTCCACCGTCGAACACCATCGGTTGGCGGAATCGCCCGGGGTCAGTGGACCGTGGCGTCAGTGGGGCCCGTACCTGGCGGGGCGCCAGTGGGGCACGGTGCGCGAGGACTACTCGGAGGACGGTAATGCCTGGGCGTCGTTTCCGTTCGATCAGGCGCACAAGCGCGCCTACCGCTGGGGCGAGGACGGTATCGGCGGAATCTGCGACCGCTTCGGGTTCCTGAACTTCTCGTTCGCACTGTGGAATCGAAAGGACCCGATCCTCAAGGAACGGTTGTTCGGCCTCGCCAACGAGGAGGGCAATCACGGCGAGGACGTCAAGGAATACTTCTGGGCCGTCGACGGAACACCGACGCACAGCTGGATGCAGTGGCTCTACCGCTATCCGCACGCGGAGTATCCGTACGCTCGCCTGCGGGAAGAGAATGCTCGACGCGGACGTGACGACCGCGAATACGAGCTGGCCGACACCGGCATCCTCGACGAGAACAGATTCTTCGACGTTCAGGTCACGTACGCCAAGGCCTCACCCGACGACATCTGCATCACCATCTCGATCACCAACCACGGCCCCGAGGCGGCATCGGTCGATCTACTGCCGCACCTGTGGCTGCGCAACACCTGGTCGTGGGGACGCGACGACCGTGGCGGCACACTGGCCCAGCTGACCCCACCGGACCTGATGGCAGGTGGACTCGAAGCCATCGCCGTCGACCACGGATTTCTCGGTCGCTACTACCTCAGTGCCGAGGGAACGCCGGCAGTTCTGTTCTGCGACAACGAAACCAATGCCGAGGCTCTGTGGGGGCAGGAGAACATCTCGGCGTACCCCAAGGACGGCATCGGCCGCCGAGTCGTCGACGGGGAGCTCGACGCGGTCAACCCCGAGCAGACCGGAACGAAGGCTGCGTTCTGGTACCGCTTCGACGACATCGCCCCCGGTGCAACGGAATCGGTCCGATTGCGGTTGTCGCCCAACCGGCCGGACGAGCAGACATTCGGGGCCGGATTCGATGCCGTCCACGCCGACCGGCAGGCCGAGGCCGACGAGTTCTACGGCGCCGTGATCGGAGCCGACCTCACCGATGTCGACCGGCATGTCGCGCGGCGCGCCTACGCCGGTTTGCTGTGGACCAAACAGCTCTACCGATACGACGTGGAGGAGTGGATCGAGGGCGACAAGGTCGGCGCTCCGGCTCCGGACTCGAGGCAGGACCCGGGTGGACGCAATGCGCACTGGCGTCACCTGGCGTTGGCCGATGTGATCTCGATGCCCGACGAGTGGGAGTACCCGTGGTTCGCGGCCTGGGACCTGGCTTTCCACGCGATTCCGTTGGCGCACGTGGACGCCGATTTCGCCAAGGAACAGTTGGTGCTCATGTGCCGGGAGTGGGCCATGCACCCCAACGGCCAACTGCCCGCGTACGAGTGGGAATTCGGTGACGTCAACCCACCCGTGCACGCGTGGGCGGCATGGCACGTCTATCGCATCGACGGCTACCGCGATCGCGAATTCCTGGTGCGGGTGTTCACCAAGCTGCTGCTCAACTTCGCCTGGTGGGTCAACCGAAAGGACTCCGAGGGCTCGAACATCTTCGAGGGTGGATTCCTCGGCATGGACAACATCGGACTGTTCAATCGATCTGCCCCACTGCCACCCGGATTTCGGCTCGAACAGTCGGACGCGACGAGTTGGATGGCGTTCTACTGCCAGCAGATGTTCAAGATCGCGCTGGAACTCGCGCGACACGACAGCGCCTGGGACGACGTCGCGACCAAGTTCTTCTCGCACTTCCTCTCGATCGCCAAGGCAGTGAACTCCTTCGGATCGCAGCATATTTCGCTGTGGCACGAGGAGGACGGCTTCTTCTACGACGTCCTGGTTCAGCCCGAGGGCGATGCGGTCCCGATGCGCGTGCGGTCCATGGTGGGACTGCTGCCCATCCTCGGTGCCACCGAGATCCCACCGTGGGTCGAGGAGGAATGTCCCGATCTCACCGCTCGCCTGCGCTGGATTCAACGCAGGCGACCGGAGATGGTCAGCCCGCTGCTGGCTCGGCGTGAGGGCGGCGAGGTGCGCATGCTGCTGACACTCGTTCAACCCGAACGGCTCAAGCGCATCCTGGCTCGCATGTTCGACTCCGAAGAGTTTCTGTCGCAGTTCGGGATTCGATCGCTCTCGGCCTCGTACCGCGAACCGGTCACGTTCGACGTGGACGGCCGGAGCCTGTCCATCGAATACGAGCCGGGGGAGTCGCGCACCGGAATGTTCGGGGGCAACTCCAACTGGCGCGGTCCGGTGTGGTTCCCGGTGAACGTACTGCTGGCCGACAAGCTGCGCGCCTACGGCCGGTACTACGGCGACTCGTTCACCATCGAGATCCCCACCGGCTCGGGCAACCATCGCACCCTCACCGATGCCGCCGATCTCATCGACAACGGTCTCGCCGGGCTGTTCCGACCGGTGGACGGCAAGAGACCCGCCGACGGCGAGCGCATCGAATCCAGCCTCGACCCGCTGTGGAGCGTGCACCCCAGCTTCAACGAGTACTTCGACGGAGACACCGGCGAGGGACTGGGGGCCACGCATCAAACCGGGTGGACGGCACTGGTTGCGCACCTGCTCAGGCCCCGTCTGCCGCTGTAGTGCGCTGCGCGCAGTGGTGCGCTTATGTGCCCCCCACGGCACTTTTCCACACCACTGCGGCGGAGCCGCATAGTCTGGCGGGATGAAGATTCGCGGCGCAGTACTCGAAGAAATCGGCCGATCTCGTCCCTTCGCGGACTCGCATCCCATCACCGTCTCCGACCTCGAGCTCGGCTCGCCGGGCGAGGGGGAGCTGCTGATCAGAATCGAAGCCGCGGGACTGTGCCACTCGGACCTGTCGGTCGTCGACGGCAACCGGGTTCGTCCGGTCCCGATGTTGCTCGGCCACGAGGCCGCAGGCCGCGTCGAGGAGGTCGGCGCGGGCGTCGACGACATCGCGGTCGGCACCCGCGTCGTCATGACATTCCTGCCACGCTGCGGCGAATGCGCCGGGTGCGCCACCGACGGCCAGATGCCGTGCGTCACCGGCAGCGCGTCGAACAATGCCGGGACACTGCTCGGCGGAGGCATCAAGTTGCACCGTGACGGGGAAGAGGTCAAGCATCACCTCGGAGTTTCCGGATTCGCCACACACGCTGTGGTGAGCCGAAAGTCGGTGGTTCCGGTCGAGGACGACATCCCCGCCGATATTGCAGCGGTCCTCGGTTGTGCGGTACTGACCGGCGGTGGCGCTGTGCTCAACGCCGGTACTCCGAAGCCCGGACAGTCGGTGATGGTGGTGGGCCTCGGCGGAGTAGGTATGGCAGCGGTTCTGACGGCCGTATCGGTGGGTGCCGGTGAGGTGATCGGAGTCGACGGGGTGCCGGACAAGCTGTCCACCGCAACCGATCTCGGTGCAACGCAGGTGTATTCGCCGGCCGAGCTCGCCGAGAAGGGAATCAAGGCCGACATCGTCATCGAGGCGGCAGGCAACGCCCGAGCCTTCGAAACTGCAGTCGCTGCAACGGCTCCCGGCGGCAAGACCATCACCGTCGGTCTCCCCGCACCGGACGCCCGCTCGTCCATCTCACCGCTGGGCCTGGTGGCCGAAGCCCGCACGATCATCGGCAGCTACCTGGGCTCCGCTGTACCGGCTCGCGACATCCCGACCTACGCACAGATGTGGCGTGAGGGACGGCTTCCCGTCGAGAAGCTGATCTCGTCGAGAATCACGTTGGACGAGATCAACCGCGGCATGGACGAATTGGCCGACGGCAACGCGATCCGTCAGGTCATCGTATTCGACTGAGTTTCAGCTGTCTTCGACCGAGCATCAGCGGTGGGCCGCCGTGGCGACCCACCGCCCGCGTTGCTTCGAGATCTCGATGGGATGGTCGAAACACTCACTGATGTTGTCGGTGGTCAGTACCACGTCGACGGCTCCTTGTGTCTGCACTCTTCCGTCGCGGATGAGGAGGGCATGGGTGGTCGAGGTCGGAATTTCCTCGAGGTGATGAGTCACCAGAATGCTGGCCAGGGTCGGGTGTTCGGCCCGCAACGAGTCGAGTGCACTCAGAAGTTGTTCGCGGGCAGCAAGATCGAGCCCGGTGGCAGGCTCGTCGAGCAACAGCAGCGCCGGGTCGGGGAGTAGGGCGCGCGCGATGAGCGCTCGGCCTCGTTCGCCCTGCGAGAGCGTGTGCCACGACGCGTCGGTGCGATGGGCGATGCCGAGGGATTCGATCAGACGGTGAGCGCGGGCGATCTGGTGGTTGTCGGCCGACCATCTCGGGACCAGATCCGGAGTGTTGGTCAGCCCGGTCAGCACCACCTGGAACAGCGTCAGCGGAGCCTCGATCTTCAACCGCGGGTCGACGTGGCCGATGTGCGTCCGCAATTCGCGCATGTCCACTCGCCCGAGGCGATGGCCCAGAACGTGCACTGCGCCGTGCGTGGGATGGACGAGCGCGCCGAGCAAGCTGAGCAAGGTGGATTTGCCCGCGCCGTTGGCACCGAGCAACACCCAGTGCTGACCCTCCTCGACCCGCAGCGTTGCATCGCTGAGCAGGTATCGCCCGCCACGGACGAGATCGACTCGGTCGGCGAACAGGACGCTGGATGGCACCGGACGACCGTAGCTGCTGGGACGGATCGTGGAGAAGTAGGCTCTGAGGTCGGTAGAACCGACAAGACGACGAAACGAGTGTGGGTACGACGTGAGTGCAACGGCACCTGTTCGAGTAGGGGTACTGGGGTCACGCGGCAAGGTAGGGCAGGCCATCTGTGCCGCCGTCGAGGCAGCCGAGGATCTCGAGCTCGTGGCGACCGTCGACCAGGGCGATCCGCTGGCGAACTTCGTCGATGCGAACGCCCAGGTGGTCGTCGATTTCACGCACCCCGACGTGGTGATGGACAACCTGCAGTTCCTCATCGAGCAGGGCATCCATGCAGTGGTCGGCACCACCGGATTCGACGAACGGCGGCTCGAGCAGGTTCGCGAATGGTTGGCGGGATCGCCGCAGACGGGTGTACTGATCGCACCGAATTTCGCCATCGGCGCGGTGTTGTCGATGCGATTCGCGCAGCAGGCCGCCCGGTTCTTCGACTCGGTCGAGGTGATCGAACTGCACCACCCCAACAAGGCCGATGCGCCGTCGGGCACGGCGTACCGCACCGCTGCGCTGATTGCCGAGGCACGCGCCGCGGCCGGCACTCCGGCGAGCCCCGATGCGACGACGACCGAACTCGACGGCGCACGTGGTGCAGATGTGGACGGAGTGCGTGTGCACTCGATCCGGCTCGCGGGACTGGTTGCGCATCAAGAGGTTCTGCTCGGCACGCAGGGTGAGACACTGAGCATTCGGCACGATTCGCTCGATCGCACGTCCTTCGCGCCCGGTGTGCTTCTCGGAGTCCGCGAGATCGCCGGACGACCGGGGTTGACCGTCGGCCTCGATCCGCTGTTGGATCTGTGAGCCGATCGACGGTGAACAAAACGACGAAGGTGCTCGCCATCCTCGCGGTGATGGTGCTGATTCTCGGCTTCTACTTCTTTCTGCTCGGCCAGCGCGGTGTGACGCTGATCCAGAACGGTGGCGTGGCGAGCATCTCCCTGGGGATCGGGGTGCTGCTGCTGCCGATACTCGGGTTGTGGATCGTGTGGGCCACCCTCAAAGCCGGCTTCGACCACCAGCGGCTGGCCTCACGCATTCACGAGGAGGGCCTCGAACTCGACGTCGCGGATCTTCCGCGCAGGCCGTCGGGTCGAATCGAACGTGATGCGGCGGACGAGTTGTTCCAACAGGTCAAGACCGAGTGGGAGAAGGATCCGGACAACTGGCGCAACTCCTACCGGTTGGCTCGCGCCTACGATTACGCCGGTGACCGTGGACGGGCCCGCGAGACGATGAAGCGTGCTGTGGCACTCGAACGGGACGAGAACTGACCTTCGATGACGCGCACCCTGCTGGTCGTTCATCACACCCCGAGCCCGCTCACCCACGAGCTTCTCGAGGCAGTTCTCGACGGCGCTCACGACCCCGAGATCACCGGCGTGGACGTGCGCAGTGTGCCTGCTCTCGGCGCGACCGTTCCCGACGTACTCGGTGCCGACGGCTTTCTCTTCGGAACACCGGCGAATTTCGGATACATGAGCGGGGCTCTGAAACACTTCTTCGACACCGTGTACTACCCGTGTCTCGGTGCCGTTGCCGGAAAGCCCTACGCTGCTTGGGTTCACGGCAACGACGACACCGTGGGTGCCGGACGGGCGATCGAGAAGATCGCGTCGGGCTGGGGTCTGGAGAAGGTGTTCGGCACCCTGCACGTCGCCGAGAGCGGCAAACCTGCACGTGAACGCTGCTACGAACTCGGCGGAACCGTTGCGGCGGGGTTGTCGATCTGAGGGCTTCCTCTCGAGCTCCTTCGGTTGCCCACACACCCGACCCGAGAGATGCGACGTAGCCGACGCGCTGAGGTCCCTAGTGGCGCGTTACTGATTCAGTCGGAGTCGGCGGGGGAGTCCGGGCGCAGGATGTCGTCGGCCGGGATCGGCAGCGGAATCTCGAGCAGGCGCTCCGGCCAACTCGGATACGCGGGCCTGATCCACACTCGATTGTCGTCGAGTTGCGTCATCAGCACCCGCCGCCACGGCCAGTCCTCCTGCGGTGCACTCAGATCGGTCTCGGATTCGAGTGGCAGGGGTGCCTTGGTCCAATGTGGAGCCGACAGCGATGCCAGACCGCGATCCTCGAGCTGGGCGATCGCAGTCTCGATCGGCACGCCGTGCGCAACGGTGATGCCGGCGGGATTGACGGCATCGACGGTGTAACCGTCGTCGTATTCGTCCTGTGCACTCGTGTCGTGGGCGACGGTCCACCCGATCACCTCACCGTCGGAGGCTCGTCTCACCGGCAATCTGCTGCGCCACCGCTCGATATCCACTGCCGCGAGGATACGCGGCCAGAAAAGTGAGTTCGGTGAAGAAACTATTGGCAGTTGTGAGCGAGCAGGGCGCTACACGTGTTTGACTGCAGGAGATACTGCACGCTTGTACCGCTTTCTATCTCAAGGGATTTCGATGACCCTCCGCATTCTCGATCGCTCCGCCATCGTCGCGACACCCGAGTGGAGCCGCTGGTTGATACCCCCGGCCGCGCTGTCCATTCACCTCGCGATCGGATCCGCCTACGCCTGGAGCGTGTTCAAGAACGCCATCTCGCAGCCCGACGCACTCGGGCTCAGCGGCACCGTCACTGCCATTCCGTTTCAGCTCGCCATCGTGATGCTCGGCCTGTCCGCGGCGATCTTCGGAACCCGCGTCGAGAAGAACGGTCCGCGGTGGGCTATGGCCGTCTCCCTGGTCTTCTTCGTCTCGGGACTGCTGCTGTCCGCGCTCGGCATGGCCCTCGGACAGTTCTGGCTGGTGATCTTCGGCTACGGGTTCGTCGGCGGTATCGGCCTCGGAATCGGCTACATCTCACCGGTCTCGACCTTGATGAAGTGGTTCCCGGACCGGCCGGGCATGGCCACCGGTATCGCGATCATGGGCTTCGGCGGCGGCGCACTCATCGCGTCGCCCCTCACCAGCCAGCTGATGGTGAACTTCGGCGGGTTCACCGACGGGTCCATCGCCAAGACGTTCCTCACGCTCGGCGTCGGATACGCGGTGTTCATGGCACTGGGAGTGGTGCTGATCAGAGTGCCGGCCGAGGGATGGACCCCGGCCGGATGGACCCCGCCCGCGTCCTCGGCGATGATCTCGACGCACAACGTCTCGGCCGCGAACGCAGTGAAGACTCCCCAGTTCTGGCTGCTGTGGGTCGTCCTGTGCTTCAACGTCACTGCCGGAATCGGCATTCTCGAGCGCGGATCGGGCATCTATCAGGACTTCTTTCCCGACGCGACCTCGCCCGAATCTCTCGCCGCTGCGGCTGCCGGTTTCGTCGCGTTCCTCTCCCTGACCAACATGATCGGACGGTTCGTCTGGTCCTCGGTGTCCGACGTGGTGGGGCGTAAGAACATCTACCGGATGTACCTCGGTGTCGGCGCTCTGCTGTACCTGTACATCGCGTTGTTCACCAACACCAACAAGATCCTGTTCATGGTCTCGGCCTTGCTCATTCTCTCGTTCTACGGTGCGGGATTCGCCACGGTTCCGGCCTATCTCAAGGACCTCTTCGGTACGTATCAGGTAGGCGCGATCCACGGACGACTCCTCACCGCGTGGTCGGTGGCCGGTGTCCTGGGGCCGCTGATCGTCAACGCCATCGCCGACGCCGGAGAACCCGGAACCACCGGCCGATACCTACCGGCGTTCTACGTGATGATCGGTCTGCTCGTGGTCGGCTTCCTTGCCAACGAGGCGATCAAGCCGGTCGCATCGAAGTACCACGAAGCCGATCCGGCGAAGGCCGCGACGACCACAGGAGCGAAGGCATGAGCGGCGGACGCAAGCAGGTCACGATGGCGGTCGCATGGGCGTGGGTTGCCGTGCCGTTCGCCTACGGACTGTACGAACTGATCCTCAAGGCGGCGAACCTGTTCAGCACGTGAGTCGACGTGTCGGTGGGCCGTGACAGGCTGGTTCGATGCAGGAGATGAGTGCCGCCGCCGCGCGTCGTACCGCCCTGGCCGCCCAAGGGCTGGCGTCGAGGCGGTCGCGTACTCGGCCGGCGAGCAAGGCCGCGGTTCACGCAGCCATCGACACCACCGGACTGTTGCAGATCGACTCCGTGTCGGTGGTGGTGCGGGCGCACTACGCACCGGTGTTCAGCCGCGTCGGTGCCTACGATCGCACTGTCGTCGACGACGCCGCATGGACCGACACTGCGCGTCGACCTCGTCGAATGGTGGAGTACTGGGCCCACGAGGCCGCATTGCTGCCAGTGGAGGACTGGCCGCTGATGCGATGGCGAATGGAGCTGTATCGAAACGGGCGGTGGGGCGGAGCTGCTCACATCCTCGATCGCGAACCGACTCTCGTCGACGACGTCCTCGCGGTGATCGGCGACATCGGTGCGGCCAGCGCGGGTGAGATCGAGAAGCACCTCGAGCTGGACACCCGCGGTCGTAAAGGTCCCTGGTGGGATCGCAGTGATGTCAAGGTCGTCTGCGAACAGCTGTTCGCGGCCGGCGTGGTGACCGTGCCGACACGGACGGGATTCGTGCGCCGGTACGAGCTCAGCGAACGGGTGATCCCGGAGAACGTTCTGCACAGGCGCGTCGACGAACCGGACGCTGTACGGCAACTGATCGAAAAGTCCTCTCGGGCATTGGGAATCGGTACCGAGCCGGATCTGAGGGACTACTACCGGCTCTCGCAGAAGCAGGCCAAGGCGGCGATCGGCGATCTCGTCGAGGACGGCGTACTCGAACAGGTGACCGTCCGAGGCTGGAACGCACCGGCATACCTGCACCGCGACGCCAGGACTCCGCGAACGGCCACCGCCGCCGCACTGCTGTGCCCGTTCGATCCGATGATCTTCTTTCGGCCCCGGGTGCAGCGAATGTTCGACTTCCACTACCGAATCGAGATATACACCCCACAGCACAAGCGAGTTCACGGCTACTACGTGTTTCCCTTTCTGCTCGACGGGCATCTGGTGGCTCGCGTCGATCTCAAGGCAGTGCGAGCGCAGTCCGAACTGCACGTGATCGCGGCCTACGTCGAAGGCGACCGCAACGCCGGTGACATTGCGCCTCGACTACGAGACGTACTGCGGGAGATGGCGGATTGGCTCGAACTCGAACGCGTGGTGGTGGGGGACCGGGGAGACCTCGTCGCCGCACTGCGATGACGTCGGTCGGGGGTTCGATTCTGCCGAAGTGCAGGTCGGCAGAATCGGTGTCACTATTTCCAGTGTGACTTCGCGCCGGACAGACACCGCCCCCGAACTCCCACCCCAGGTCGTCGTCCTGTTCGGGGCGACAGGAGACCTGGCCAAGCGAAAACTGCTGTCCGGGATGATGCATCTGGCGCTGTCCGATCTCGCACCGAACATCCGGGTGGTCGGCACATCTCTCGAAGAGATGTCGACCGACGAATTCCGCGCTCTCGCTCGCGAATCGATCAACACCCACTCGAGTCGCAAAGTCGGCGACGAGCAATGGAATCGTTTCGCCTCGCGACTGACCTACGTGTCGCAGCAGGCAGGACCGGCGGCGTTGGGGGAGGCCGTGGCCGAGGCCGAGATCGACCTCGGAGGAAGCGCCGAACGGCTGCACTACCTGTCTGTTCCGCCGAGAGCTGCTCTGGCAGTGGTGGATACGCTCGCATCGGCAGATCTGGTGAAGCGCTCCCGAATCATCATGGAGAAGCCGTTCGGCACCGACCTCGAGAGCGCGATCGCGCTGAACGCTCGGGTTCATCAAACGTTCGACGAGGATCAGGTCTTCCGGATCGATCACTTCCTCGGCAAGGAACCCGCTCAGAACATCCTGGCCTTCCGGTTCGCCAACGGGTTGTTCGAGCCGATCTGGAACCGCAACTTCATCGATCACGTCCAGATCGACATCCCGGAGAAGCTCGCACTGGACGGCCGAGCCGGATTCTACGAATCCACCGGCGCGTACAAGGACATGGTGGTCACGCACCTGTTCCAGGTGCTGGCATTCATGGCCATGGAACCGCCGACGGCGCTCGAACCCCGCGCCATCAGTGAGGAGAAGAACAAGGTCTTCCGATCCATGCTGCCCCTGGACCCGAAAAACGTTGTGCGAGGGCAATACTCGGGATACCGATCAGAAGAGGGCGTAGCCCCCGACTCCGATACCGACACCTTCGTGGCTCTCAAGTGTGAGATCGACAATTGGCGCTGGGCCGGTGTGCCCTTCTATCTGCGCAGCGGTAAGCGACTCGCCGAAGGGCAGCGCATCATCTCGATCGCCTTCAGGGAACCACCGAAGAGCATGTTCCCGGCCGGCTCGGGCGTGGGAGCGCAAGGTCCCGACCACCTGACCTTCGACCTCGCGGACGCCTCGAAGGTCTCGCTGTCGTTCTACGGCAAGCGGCCCGGTCCCGGTATGCACCTCGACAAACTCAGCATGCAGTTCGCGATTCACGAAACCGAACGAGTCGGAGACGTGCTCGAAGCCTACGAACGGCTGATCCTCGACGCCATGTACGGCGACCACACCCTGTTCACCACGGCCGAGGGCATCGAGCGGCTGTGGCAAGTGTCGCAGCCGCTGCTCGCCGATCCACCCCCGGTCCGGTCGTACGCACCGGGGTCGTGGGGGCCCAATGCAATCCATCAACTCATCGCCCCACACGCGTGGCGGTTGCCCTTCGAGCGGGAGTGGCGCGAGAAGAAGTAGGCCGATCAGTTGTTCCAGCCACGGTCCTTGCGCATCTGATCACGCAGTGCGCCCTGAACTGCCTGCGACAACCACGAATTGAGCGACACTCCGCTGTTGTTCGCGGCGTCCTCGGCCCGTTCCTTGATCTGCTCGACCAATCGCAGCGTCACCCGTCGGACCTCACCGGACACGTCGTCCATGGTCGGGTAGTCCTCGGTGACGGGCTCTGCCGGATCGCCGTCGTGCAGACCGGGCAGCGGGCCGTCGCGTCGAACATCGGCGTGCGCCTGCGTACCGTCGAGGCGAACGGTGACCGTATGACCATCCAGGTCGTTCGATACCTCTGCCGCGAAGTCCGACAGTGCCGTGAGCAGCATCAATCTGGCCGACGCCTCCGCCGTCTTGCCGAGAGCTTCGGCCGTCTGGCGAGTGTGCTCGTCGCCCAGAGCGGCCGCCGCGAGTAGATCCGTGCGCAGCGACGCGATGTACTTGTCCAGTTCCATGACGCCAGTGTGGCGTCATATTTGACGTCGGTCAAGCGTGCCTGGTGACGTCATGTGGCGGCACCGTGACGCCATCGTTCGCGGGGCATCGGTGCCGCGTTTAGGGTTGTGCGGTGTCAGCAGAAAACGAAGGTAGAGCTGTGCCGCGGACGGTTGCGCTGAAAGTGCAACTGGTCGCCCGAACCGAGTTCGTTCCGCCCGTCGACATTCCCTGGGAAACCGACGCGGACGGCGGGCAGGCATTGGTCGAGTTCGCCGGTCGTGCCTGCTACCAGAGCTGGTCCAAGCCCAATCCTCGGACCGCGACCAATGCGTCGTATCTGCGTCATCTGCTCGACGTCGGACACCTGTCGGTTCTCGAGCACGCGAGCGTGAGTTTCTACATCACCGGAATCTCGCGATCGTGCACACACGAACTGATCCGGCACCGGCACTTCTCCTACTCGCAACTCTCGCAGCGATTCGTTCCCGAACACGACGCCAACGTGGTTCTTCCACCGGCTGTCGAAGGAGATCCCGAGCTCGAGGCGCTGTTCGCGTCTGCGACCGAGGCGAGTCGGGCGGCCTACACCGAACTGCTCGGTGCGCTGGAGGGGAAACTGGAATCGGTCACCAACGCCGCTCTACGGGGCAAACAGGCGCGGCAGGCGGCTCGGTCGGTGTTGCCGAACGCGACCGAGACACGCGTGGTGGTGAGCGGAAACTACCGGGCATGGCGGCATTTCGTATCGATGCGTGCCTCCGAGCACGCGGACGTGGAGATTCGACGCGTTGCCGTCGAATGTCTGCGTAAGCTCGTGGGAGTGGCTCCCGACGTGTTCGGCGACTTCGAGATCTCGACGCTGCCGGACGGCACGGAAGTCGCCCGCAGCCCGTTCGTGACCGAGGTCTGAGTACGAGGTTCGGTTGCGGCGCAGACCGGGTATGGCTAGACGGTGTCGGCGGGGAGTCCCGCTGCGCGAGAGTGGGCAAAGCACCGGGTAATCTGCTGCCATGACCTACGGTGACGCCGCTCCTTCCGTTGCGCCTGTGTTCGGTACGGTGCTCACCGCGATGGTGACCCCGTTCACAGCAGACGGCAAGTTGGATATCGATGCGGGCGTTCGGCTGGCACATCATCTCGTCGAGCAGGGCAACGACGGACTGGTTCTGGCCGGCACGACGGGCGAGTCGCCGACCACCACCGAGAACGAGAAGCTCGAACTGCTTCGCGCAGTGATCGCCGCGGTCGGTCATCGGGCACGCATCATCGCCGGAGCCGGCAGCAACGACACCGCACACAGCGTCGAGCTGGCCCGTGACGCCGCCCGTGCAGGCGCACACGGTCTTCTGGTCGTCACCCCGTACTACTCACGGCCACCGCAGGCCGGTCTGTACGCGCACTTCACCGCGGTCGCGAACGCCACCGACCTGCCCGTGATGCTCTACGACATTCCGCCGCGGTCGGTCGTTCCCATCGAGACCGAGACGTTGCGTCGACTCGCCGAGCATCCACGGATCCTCGCGGTCAAGGACGCCAAGGGCGATCTGAACGCCGGCGCCGAACTGATCGCGTCGACCGGGTTGCAGTTCTACTCCGGCGACGACCCACTGAACCTGCCCTGGCTCTCGGTCGGAGCAACCGGCTTCGTCAGCGTCATCGGCCACCTAGTTCCGGCTCGCCTCCGCGAGCTGCACACCGCCTTCATGATGGGCGACATCGCGCGTGCTCAGGCGATCAACGTCAGCCTCATCCCGGTCATTCGTTCGGTCGCGCGCCTCGGCGGCGTCAGCGCATCGAAGGCCGGCCTTCGCCTCATCGGAATCGATGTCGGCGAACCACGACTTCCCCAGGTGCCACCGAGCATCGACCACATCGAATTGCTCGCAGCAGAGCTGCGGGCGGCAGGAGTTCTTGTATGACACGACCGAACAGATCGCGCGGACGCGCAACCCGAAACGCCGGACCCCCCTCCGAGCGTCCGGCCCCGAAGCAGGGCCAACCGGCAGGGGCTCGGCAGGGAAAGCCGATGGTGCAGAACTCGGCGCGCACTCAGCGTCCCGACAAGCGTCGTGAATTCGATCCGACCGAGCGTCTCGGCACACCGCCGAAGGCCCCGTTCAAGGGCCTCCGAGTGGTCGCACTCGGTGGCATCGGCGAAATCGGTCGCAACATGACGGTGTTCGAGCACCAGGGCAAAATGCTGATCATCGACTGCGGCGTGCTCTTTCCCGAGGATCAGCAGCCGGGTGTCGACCTGATCCTGCCCGACTTCCGGCACATCGAGAATCGCATGGCCGACGTCGAGGCCGTGGTCCTGACGCACGGTCACGAGGACCACATCGGTGCTGTCCCGTTCCTGCTGCGCCTGCGTCCGGACCTACCCGTCGTCGGATCCAAGTTCACCCTCGCGCTCGTCGCGGCCAAGTGTCGTGAGCACCGATTGCGGCCGAACCTCGTCGAGGTCATCGAGGGCCAGCACACGCAGCACGGCCCGTTCGATTGCGAATACTTCGCGGTGAACCACTCCATTCCCGATGCGCTCGCCATCGCCATCAGGACCGATGCCGGGCTGGTGCTGCACACGGGTGACATCAAGCTCGATCAGCTGCCGCTCGACGGTCGTCTGACCGACCTGGCCGGCTTCTCCCGGCTCGGCGACGAGGGTGTCGACCTCTTTCTGGTCGACTCCACCAATGCCGAGGTGCCCGGATTCGTCACGCCGGAACGCGAGATCGGCGGAGTACTCGACACCGTCATCGGCAAGGCGAAGCAGCGCGTCATCGTTGCGTCGTTCGCCAGCCACGTGCACCGCATTCAGCAGGTCATCGACGTCGCCGAGCGGTACAACCGCCGCGTGGCGTTCGTCGGCCGGTCGATGGTCCGCAACATGCAGATCGCTCAGGATCTCGGCTACCTGCGTGTGCCCGACGGCCTCGAGGTCAATGTCGACACTGCCGCAACGCTTCCCGACGACCGGTTGGTGCTGATCTCCACCGGTTCGCAGGGCGAGCCGTTGTCGGCGCTGTCCCGGATGGCTCGCGGCGAGCATCGACAGATCAACGTCAAGGCGAACGATCTCGTGGTGCTGGCGTCCTCACTCATTCCCGGCAACGAGAACTCGGTGTTCGCGGTGGTCAACGGCCTCGCCAAGCGGGGTGCGACCGTCGTGACGCAGCAGAACGCAAAGGTTCACGTCTCGGGCCATGCGTCGGCGGGAGAGCTGCTCTACCTCTACAACGCCGTTCGGCCCACCAATGCCATGCCGGTACACGGCGAGTGGCGTCACCTGCGCGCCAACGCGGCGCTGGCCAAGGCGACGGGTGTACCCGAGGAGCGAGTGGTGCTGGCCGAGGACGGCGTGGTGGTCGACATGGTCGACGGTCTCGCCGAGATCGTCGGACAGGTGCCCGTGGGGCACGTCTACGTCGACGGCCTCTCTGTCGGTGACGTCGGCGATTCGACGCTGTCCGACCGACTGGTGCTGGGCGAGGGCGGTTTCATCGCGATCAGCGTCGCCGTCGATTCGGCCACCGGTCGTGCGGTGACCGCACCCGAGGTGTCCGGTCGCGGATTCTCCGACGATCCGGCTGCACTCAAGGAAGCCGGTCAACTCGTCGAGTCGGAGTTGCAGCGTCTGGCGTCCGACGGCGTGTCCGATACGCACCGCATCGCGCAGGCAGTGCGTCGTGTCGTCGGTCGGTGGGTGGCGGACAAGTATCGCCGCAAGCCGATGATCGTTCCGACGATCATCGCGGTCAAGCCACAACCGCAGTCGAACTAGGCGCTCCCACATCCGAACTGGACGCGATGGTCTAGACGAGCAGTCTCCAGAGTCCGATCAGACCGAGGACGACGATGGCACCGCGCAGGGCCGCCGGCGAGAGCCGGCGGCCGTAGCGCGCTCCGACGGCTCCACCGATCAGCGAGCCGACCGCGATCAGTCCCGCTGCTTGCCAGCTGATGTCGTCGAAGCGAAAGATCGTGTACGTCACCGCTGCAACGACATTGACGACCAATGACAGAAGATTCTTGGCTGCGTTCATCCGCTGCATGGTCTCGGGGAGCAGCGCTCCCATCACCCCGATGAGCAGGATGCCCTGTGCGGCAGTGAAATAGCCGCCGTAAATACCGACCAGCAGAGTGCCGCCGGTGACCAAGGCCATCCGGGTACGGCTGATGTGGTTCGCGGCCTTGCCAGCGGCTTCCGATCGCCGCTTGGCCCAGGCCTGGATTCTCGGTTGTGCGACAACGAGAATCAGCGCGCCGATGAGCAACACCGGAACCACTGCGGCGAACACGGTTTCGGGTAGATGGAGCAGCAGCCAGGCACCGCCGAGCGCGCCCAAGAACGAGGCAGGCAGCTGCCACCGCAGTCGATGCCATTGTCCACGCAACTCTCGGCGATAACCCCACGTACCCGAGACGCTTCCCGCCACCAGGCCCACCGCATTGGACATGGTGGCGACCACCGGGGGATAGCCGAATGCGACCAACGTCGGAAACGTGATCAGCGTCCCGGAACCGACGACGGCGTTGATGGCTCCGGCTCCGAGTCCGGCGAGCAGGATGACGAGAATTTCCGATACCGGCACTGTTGGGAGGCTACCGACGCCGCAGGTGCATCGAACATCGGGGAGTGTGGGGCGGCGGGATGCCGTCGGATCGCTCGGGACGTACCGTGGACCGCGTGAGCCTCGCCCAGGATGAACGTTCCCAACTGGTCCAGACCCTTCTCGACGTGGGTCCCGATGCGCCGACGCTGTGCGGAGAGTGGACCGCAGCCGATCTGGCGGCACATCTCGTCGTCCGGGAACGACGCCTGGACGCCTCGCCCGGCATATTTCTCTCTCCGCTCGCGGGATACACGGAGCGCGTGCAGCGATCCGTTGCGAACAAACCGTTCACGACGGTGGTGGAGGACATACGGACGGGGCCGCCCATGTGGTCGCCGTTCGCACTGCTGGACCCCCTGATCAATCTCGGTGAGATGTTCGTTCATCACGAGGATCTGCGCCGGGCAGGCGAGAGCTGGACTCGACGAGTGTTGCCCGCCGCGGTGGAAACGCGCCTGTGGCCGCAGGTTCGGTTGATAGGCCGGGCCGGACACCGTTCTGCGCCGATTCCGGTTCACGTCCGCACCCCGGACGGCCGCATGGCCACGTTCAAGGGTGGATCGGGCCCGGGCGTGACCGTGGTGGGGGAGCCGTCGGAACTGCTGCTCTACGCGTTCGGGCGCGATCAGATCGAGGTGCTGTACGAGGGTTCGGCGGACGACGTGGCTGCCGTGAAGGCACTCGATCTGAGCTTCTGACACATTCACCCTCGCTGTTACTGGTGTTGCGGATGGTTTCGACGGGGCTGTTGCGACTAGCCTGGGGGCATGGCAGGAAAGACCAGCACCTCCACCGCCAGAGCCGGATCCAGCGGATCCGGCTCCTCGCGCGCGTCCGGCACCGCCCGTAAGTCCGGTGGCGGGCGTACTGCGCGCACCGTGACGACGCCGAAGAAGCCCACCGCGCCGCGCAATCCCGCGACGTCGCGTGCGAACGCGTCCTCCCGTGGCAAGGCCCCAGCCAGGGGTGCGTCGACGTCTCGGCGGCCCGCGGCGAAGAAGAAGTCACGCGGTGCCCTCGACGCGATCGGGCGAGGTATCGCCTCCACCTGGTCGATGGCAGCACGCGGAGTCGGTGCCACGACGCGGACGGTGAGCAAAGCCGCCGACATCGAGCACGGCCACCGCCGGGACGGGATCGCCCTCGGACTGATCGCCGTCAGTGTCGTCGTCGCCGCGAGTGTGTGGCTGAGCGCCGGGGGACCGGTCGGCGAATGGATCGAGGTGGGTATCCGCGCCGTCATCGGTGAAGCCGGCTACGTCGCGCCCGTGCTCGGTGTCGCCATCGCCGTCGTTCTGATGCGCTCCGAACCGCATCCCGAGGTACGGCCGCGACTTGTTCTGGGATCGATCCTGCTCGGCCTGCCGATCCTCGGCCTGTGGCACATGGCCGCAGGCTCACCGACCGACGCCGCCGGCCGATCCGAGGGCGCAGGCTTCGTCGGATACGTGGCAGGCGGACCCATAGCCGACGGCCTCACCGTATGGCTGGCCGTGCCGTTGTTGCTGCTCGCCGGCCTGTTCGGAGTGCTGCTTCTCACCGGCACCACCGTGCGCGATGTACCCGATCGGATGCGTGCACTGTTCGGCACCGACAGCCGCGGCGACGAATACGACGAGTACGACCCGGCCGACTTCGGCTCCGAATTCGGTCACGAGGGCTACGGCGACTACGACAGCAACTTCGACGCCGACGGCTACCCGGTCCACGGAGGCGCGGACCCCTACGACAACTACCCGACCGAGGAATACATCCCGGTCGTCAAGCCGTCACGCGCGCGCAAGACCCCGCCGCCCGAGGCTGCCACCGAGGTCATCGCACCTGCCGCCGCTGTCCCCGCACCTGCTCCCGAGCCGGTCGCGCCCCCGCGGCCGAAGCCCAAGCCGATCGTGAAGGCGGCCGAACCGAAACAGCCGGCCGAGGACGACAAGATCGTCGTCGATCGCGTCGTCGACGGGGATTACACGCTGCCGTCGCTGTCGCTGCTGATCGACGGAGATCCGCCCAAGACCCGCAGCCAGGCCAACGACGCCATGATCGAGGCGATCTCCGAGGTACTCGAACAGTTCAAGATCGATGCCGCGGTCACCGGTTTCACCCGCGGCCCCACGGTCACCCGCTACGAGGTGGAGTTGGGCCCCGGCGTCAAGGTCGAGAAGATCACGGCACTCGCACGCAACATCGCCTACGCCGTCGCCACCGACAACGTTCGCCTGCTCGCGCCTATCCCGGGCAAGTCCGCGGTCGGTATCGAGGTGCCCAACTCGGACCGTGAGATGGTCCGTCTGGCGGACGTACTGACCGCGCCGTCGACGCGCAAGGATCACCATCCGTTGGTGATCGGACTCGGTAAGGACATCGAGGGCGACTTCGTCAGCGCCAACCTCGCGAAGATGCCGCACTTGCTGGTGGCCGGATCCACCGGTTCCGGTAAGTCGAGCTTCGTGAACTCGATGCTCGTCTCGCTGCTCGCACGGGCGACCCCGGACGAGGTTCGGATGATCCTGATCGACCCGAAGATGGTGGAGCTGACGCCCTACGAGGGAATTCCGCACCTCATCACCCCGATCATCACGCAGCCCAAGAAGGCTGCCGCGGCGCTGGCCTGGCTCGTCGAGGAGATGGAGCAGCGTTACCAGGACATGCAGATCAACAAGGTCCGTCACATCGACGACTTCAACAAGAAGGTGCGGTCCGGCGAGATCACCGCACCACTGGGCAGCGAACGCGTCTACCGACCGTATCCCTACATCCTGGCCATCGTGGACGAGCTGGCCGACCTGATGATGACTGCCCCGCGTGATGTCGAAGAGGCGATCGTGCGGATCACCCAGAAAGCGCGCGCCGCCGGCATTCACCTGGTGCTCGCCACCCAGCGTCCTTCGGTCGACGTCGTGACGGGCTTGATCAAGACGAACGTGCCGTCGCGTCTGGCCTTCGCCACGTCGTCTTTGACCGACTCCCGCGTCATCCTGGACCAGCCGGGTGCGGAGAAGCTCATCGGTATGGGAGACGCGCTCTTCCTGCCGATGGGTGCGGGCAAGCCGACGCGTCTGCAGGGTGCGTTCATCACCGACGAGGAAATCGCCGCCGTCGTCGACTTCGCGAAGAACCAGGCCGAGCCGGAGTACA
Source organism: Rhodococcus sp. IEGM 1370 (assembly GCF_033142325.1). NCBI lineage: Bacteria > Bacillati > Actinomycetota > Actinomycetes > Mycobacteriales > Nocardiaceae > Rhodococcus > Rhodococcus sp. IEGM 1370. The sequence continues at coordinate 518,029 of NZ_JAWLRY010000002.1, forward strand.
ACGAGACCGTCACCGCTGCGAAGGTCTCGGACAAGAAGGACGTCGACCCGGACATCGGCGACGACCTCGACGTGCTGTTGCAGGCGGTCGAACTGGTCGTGACGAGTCAGTTCGGTTCGACGTCGATGCTGCAACGCAAGCTTCGAGTCGGCTTCGCCAAGGCCGGGCGATTGATGGACCTGATGGAGAACCGCGGAGTGGTCGGCCCGAGCGAAGGCTCGAAGGCCCGCGAGGTACTAGTCAAGCCCGACGAGCTCGACGGTTTGCTGTGGTCGATCAAGGGCGGCGACCCGGACGAGCAGCCCGCGTCGGAGGAGTTCTGACCGCTTCCCGGCCTGGGTGAATGGACCACTGCAGCCGTCCCGGCAGTGCAGTGGTCCATTCACGCGAACGGGGGGAGCGGGGAAGATCAGGACGTGAAGGTGCCCATGACGGGCGTCCATTCGTGGAACGTCGCCGACTCGATCAGGTTCTCCACCGCGAACGGGTCTTGCGCGAACAGCTTCTCGACGGTGGCAGCATCCGCGCCCTCCACCAGCAGCAGCGCACCGCTGCCATCGGCGTACGGTCCACTCGACACCAGGGTTTTCCGGTCGAGTAGGTCGGCCAACCAGGCGCGATGTGCTGCGCGGTGAGTGTCGCGCCCGTCTGTGGTGGCGGGTGAGTAGGTGTAGCTGACGGCGATCAGGGGCATGGAGCTCTCTTCCGGATTCGAGGGGTGATCCCGGAATTCTGTCAGAGCGACAGCAGCATCCGCGTGTTGCCCAGAGTGTTCGGCTTGACGTAACTCAGGTCCAGGAACTCCGCCACGCCGGTGTCGTACGAACGGCACATTTCCGCATAGACCTCGGCTGTCACGGGGGTTCCGTCGATCTCGGCGAACCCGTGTCGAGAGAAGAAGTCCACCTCGAAGGTCAGCACGAACACTTTCTGCAGCGCCAGATCACGAGCGACCTCGATCAGCTTGGCGACGATCAGGTGGCCTGCGCCGTGCCCCTTGGCGGCGGGATCGACGGCGACCGTGCGAACCTCGCCCAGATCGGCCCACAGCACGTGCAACGCACCGCAGCCGATGATCTCGCCGTCACGCTCGGCGATCCAGAACTCCTGCACCGCCTCGTACAGGGTGACGAGGTTCTTCTCGAGCAGAATGCGTCCGGCGTAGATGTCGATCAAACGCTTGATCTCGGGGATGTCGGAGGTTCTGGCTCGACGCACGACGAGGGTGCCGTCGTTCGCGGAGCCGAGGTCCGCGATGTCGGATTGCACGTCGGATTCGGGGTCTGCGATGTCGCGACTCGCCCGATTCGGCCCAGAAGTCATGGGGTGAACAGTAGTCAGTACCGCAACCGATAAACTTTTCGTGTGTCGTTCAGTGAGCTGTGTCCCCGTCTCGGCGGATCGGTGCTGCGCCGAAGCCGACACACCGACCGGTACGTCGTCGACGGCGCGCGGTTCTGCCGATGAGCGGGCCGGTGACGCCCGATCACGGCGTTCCATCCAGTGGCGAGATTCCGGGCAACCGTCCCTCCGGTGCTTCGGTCCCACGTGATTCGGGACTGCCTCACGGCAACGCTGTCACCGGTGGTCCGGACGAAGTGCCGTTGCTCAATATCGCGAACGTCCTGACGGTGCTCCGAATCGCACTGGTGCCGGTCTTTCTCGCGGCACTGTTCGTCGGTGACGGCCACGACACATCCTGGCGGCTGGCGGCAACCGCGATCTTCGCTGCTGCTGCCATCACCGACCGGATCGACGGTCAGTTGGCCCGCAAGTACGGTCTCGTCACCGATTTCGGGAAGATGGCCGACCCGATCGCGGACAAGGCTCTGATCGGTGCCGCGCTCGTCGGACTGTCGATGTTGGGCGACCTGTCGTGGTGGGTGACGGTGATAATCGGTGTGCGGGAAATCGGCATCACCGCGGTGCGGTTCGCCGTCATCCGCCACGGAGTGATCCCCGCAGGGCGCGGCGGCAAGGTGAAGACTCTGGTGCAGACGTTCGCGATCGGGGTGTACCTGTGCCCGCTGCCGACCGTGTTCGACCCGGTCGCGGTCGCCCTGATGGCGCTGGCGGTACTGCTCACCGTCTACACCGGTATGGACTACGTGGTGCAGGCCGTTCGTCTGCGCCGAGGCGTGTCCTCCGCGTGAACTCGTCGGCGGGCTACAGTCGTGGTGGCCGTGTCGCAGCTGTTTCGGCGCGTGTCGCAGTGAACGGGCATATAGGGTCGGGAACCAATCGGACCGACTGGGACGTTGAACATCGTGACGGCTCCGGACGAACGAGATGTGAACGTTGTCGTCTCGACGGCACAGCCGTCGGCACGAACACCAACGAGGAGGAGCGAGATGGCGCTGCTATTGCGTGAAGCACTCGGCGACAGTTTGCGGCGTACTCGCGTCGCACAGAGCCGAACCCTGCGTGAAGTCTCGAACACCGCACGCGTCAGCCTCGGATACCTTTCCGAGGTCGAACGCGGTCGCAAGGAAGCGTCGAGCGAGCTCCTCGCTGCGATCTGCGACGCCCTCGCCGTCCCGCTCTCGGACGTCATGAGCGATGTCAGTGTGACACTGTCCGACGCCTCGACCGCCGTCGCGCGGCTCGACGAGGCGGCGGTCGCCACCCGCATCGACGGCGATACTCGCGTCGTGATTCCGGCACCTGCTGCCAGAGCACTCGCCGCCGCCTAAGATCGGAAAAGTACCCAGTTTCCACTCCTGACCCAGACCACGCACCCGACTTTCACAGCACGGACAGGTTCATTTCGGTCACTGCGAGAGCAGCCGACCCGTACGCGGCCACCGCGGCGCAACAGATGGAGGCAGGACCACCCCATGGCTAATCCTTTCGTCAAGGCCTGGAAATACATGATGGCGCTCTTCAATTCCAAGATCGACGAGAAGGCCGACCCCAAAGTTCAGATTCAGCAGGCGATCGAAGACGCACAGCGACAGCATCAGGCTCTGTCCCAGCAGGCCGCGTCGGTCATCGGTAATCAGCGCCAGCTAGAGATGAAGCTCAGCCGTCAGCTGGACGAGGTCGAGAAGCTCAACGCGAACGCGCGGCAGGCGGTGACGCTGGCCGATCAGGCCGCCACTGCAGGCGACATCGAGAAGGCCACGCAGTACACGAACGCAGCCGAGGCGTTCGCAGCACAGCTGGTGACCGCCGAGCAGAGTGTCGAGGACCTCAAGGTCCTGCACGACCAGTCTTTGCAGGCGGCCACCCAGGCGAAGAAGGCCGTCGAGCAGAACGCCATGGCTCTGCAGTCGAAGGTCGCAGAACGCACCAAGCTACTGAGCCAGCTCGAGCAGGCGAAGATGCAGGAGAAGGTCAGCGAATCCCTGCGGTCTATGGACAGCACGCTGTCCGCGCCCGGCAACACCCCGAGCCTCGACGCGGTGCGCGACAAGATCGAACGTCGCTACGCTGATGCCCTCGGATCGGCAGAGCTGGCCCAGAACACCGTGTCGGGTCGCATGATGGAGGTTCAGCAGGCGTCGGTGCAGATGGCGGGTCACAGCCGCCTCGAACAGATTCGTGCATCGATGGCAGGTGACTCGTTGCCGTCGGGCAATGCCGCGGCGAAGCCCTCGATCTCGAAGTCCCCGGACGCGACGCCCGAGCCACCGGCTCAGGCATAGATCGAGCCGGCGAACAGCTCGGACGTCCGACAGCAACGTCGACATGAACAGTAGAGAACACGAAGCCGGCCGGTCGCGTAAGCGGCCGGCCGTTTCGCTCGATCGCGAGGCCGTGACCGCAGCCGTCACCGAGTCCGGTGCCGTGGTCAAATCTCTGGCGGAGTCCGCTCGGAATGTCGGGACCTCGATTCTCGACGCCGCAGGGCGCCGAAGGGATCCCCGCGTCAAGCACCTGAAGAAAATTCGCCGCGCCAGACGACGCGGAATCAGGTTCGGTGCCGCGTCCACGACGACGGCCGTGGGAACTGCGGGGATGGCCGTGCTGTCGGCACCGGAGTGGACTCTGTTCGTGGGCGGCGGTAGTGCGGCGCTGATGGCTGTCCCGGCCGCATTCGCGGTGACGCGGTTGCGGCGACTTCGAGCCCAACCGGTGCCGGTTGGACTACCGACCAAGCGCGTGTTGCCGCAGCGCGGATCTGCCGCGTACGAGTCGATGACCCGACTGGCCGGTGCCGAGCAGAGTCTGTTCGAGCTACTGGGAATCCTGGCGAGATCCGAGACGATCGGTGCCGAGGACGTCGAGGAGATGATCGGGGTGACCTCCGACGCAGCCCGCGGGCTCGAAGGAGTCGCCGTCGACATCGCCGCTCTGGAACGTGCGGGGGCGGCAAGCGCTGTGACCCGCGAGCACCTGCGGGGCGGAATAGCCTCGGCTGCAGCCGAACTCGCCACCGGTGTCGATCAGTACGAGCAGCTCGTGGCCGCGGCCGCGCGGATGACCGGACCGGCAGGATCGGCGTCGACGACGGTCGTGGAATCGCATCGACGCGAGCTGCTGTCGGCTACGGATCGACTGCAGGGGTGGGCCGAGGCGCTCACCGAACTCGACCGGATTCGGTCGCGGCACCGCTGAGACAATTCAGGGTTCACCCCGATGTGTTCGTCGCGCGCGAGTGCCAGTATCGAAGTACGCGAAACGACACGGTGCGCGGCGACACGGTAGGAGCACTCATGTTCTGGAAAGTACTGGGATTCATCGTTCTGATCTGGATTGCGCTCGCGCTTTTGGGCACCATCATCAAGGGTGTCTTCTGGCTCGTGGTGGCCGGCGCGATCGTGTTGGGCCTGGTATGGCTGTACAAGGCGATCTCCTCCGACAACGATCGCTCGTCGCTGAAGTTCTGACGCGGCGGCTCGGTCACCCGCGAGCCATGGAATCCTGATTCACGAACACCCGAAGTGCCCGCGGCACGCAACGCGCGGTGACAGGTAGTTCGGCGACTCGCTCACCGTCCGCATAGGCGACGATTCCGTCGCATCGCAGCGTGACCTGCGTCGAGGTGTAGGTGTCCACCTCGGGCCGGTCGATGTGTGTTCCCCGGTAGAGCGTGGGGGACAGTCCGAGCAGTCGAGTCCGGCTCACCCCTCGGATGACGGTGACGTCGAGAAGGCCGTCGTCCACGAGCGCGGCGGGGCACACGACCATCCCGCCACCGTAACTTCTGCCGTTTCCGACAGCGACCAAGGTGGCGTCGAGACGAAGCTCGGCATCGTCCAGTTCGATGACGTACGGCAGCTTTCGGAGGGACGCCAGCTGAAGCATCATCGCTGCGTTGTACCGCAGCGGTCCGCGTGGCCAGCGCAGTCGCTTGGCCCTCTCGGTGACCAGCGAGTCGAAACCACTGGACAGGACGGTGGCGAACCAGCGCTCGCCGATCCGTCCGAGATCGATTGCGCGGGTGACGTTGTCGGCGACGATGTCGGCGGCGTGAACAGCATTGCCTCGAGGCAGTCCCAGAGACCGTGCCAGATCGTTGCCGGTACCGGCCGGGATCAGGCCCATCGGGACGTCGGTGCCGGCCAGTACTTGGACGACGAGATTGACTAGCCCGTCGCCGCCGACGGCGACCACCGCGTCCGTACCGCTGCCGACTGCCTTCTCGAGCAAAGTCAACGCATCCCCGGGTGTGCGGCCTTCGATGGCCGTGACGTGAAGTTCACGCTCCCGCAGTCGAGCCACGGCGCACCGTCCGGCGTGCCCCGCGTGCCCACCGCCGGCCATCGGATTGGTCAACACCGTCACCGATCGGGTCATGCTCGCAACGATTTTTCGATCACATCGATCAGCTTGCCAGGGTCGACGATTGCCGTGGTGGTGACCGAGGCGATTCCTGGTCGAATGCCCCCGACGCAGATTGCGCATGCGTGTTACCGGCGATCTTCGGGCCCGATGTGCGTGTAACCGTGAGGTACTGTAACGAAATAGACTGTTACTACGCGCAATACGGTCTTTTTGTCCGAATCGAGAAAGGTGGCACGTGATCGAGCAGCCGGCGTCGAGTCCTGTCTCGTCGGAGCAACCGCAGTCGTCGTCCGTGACCGCTGCTCCCGAGAAGTCGGTCGAGAACACCGTTCTCGACGCGGCCCGGTCCTGCATCCTCGAACACGGAGTCAAGCGCACGACCTTGGCCGAGATTGCGCGTCGCGCCAAGGTCAGCAGGCCCACCGTGTACCGAAGATGGGCCGATACACGAGCTGTGGTGTCGAGCCTGCTCACCCGAGAGATCGGTGCCCTGATTCCGAGCTTCGACGCTTCGGCACCGGCTCGTGATCAGCTCGTGACTGCCGTGGGTGACGTTGCCGACCGCATTCGACTCCATCCGCTTTTCGTGAAGATTCTGCGTTCCGATTCCGACGTGCTCGCCACGTACATTCTGCATCGGCTCGGAACCAGTCAGGCGTTGATCATCGATGCACTGGCTTCTCTGGTCGTTGCCGGACAACGTGATTCCTCGATTCGTCCGGGGGATCCCACCACTCTGGCCACGTTGGTATTGCTGATGGTGCAGTCTGCGGTCCAGTCCGCGGAGATGGTGTCCGAGCGGGTGTCCGGTGCCGAGGTGACACGCCAGATGGCGTTCGCCGTCGACCGTTACTTGCGACCCGAGGGTGCGTGAACGAGGCTGCGTCCTGACCTGACCGCCCCTCTCGCGACCTGATCTCGGCACACGTCGAGCGGTACGGCTCGAGTGTGGCACGCTGGGTCGGTGCGAGTAGCAGTGGTGGCCGGGCCCGATCCGGGGCATGCCTTTCCGGCGATCGCCCTGTCTCTGCTCTTCCGCGCGGCCGGCGACGAACCGATCCTCTTCACCGGTAGCCGCTGGGTACCCGCTGCGCACGCCGCGGGCCTGCGAGCGCTTCCGCTGGGTGGACTCGCACCGCGGCCGGAAGACGACGATCTCGATGCCGGACAACGGATCCACTCTCGGGCGGCGTTCGTCTCGACCGAGTTGCTACCCGACCTCGAGCGGGAGAACGTCGATCTCGTCGTGTCCGACATCCTCACCGCAGGGGGTGGCATGGCCGCCGAGCGTCTCGGTATCCCCTGGGTCGAACTCTCGCCCCATCCTCTGTATTCGCCCTCGAAAGGGTTGCCGCCCATCGGAAGTGGCTTGGCTCCGGGTATCGGGATTCGGGGCAGGCTGCGCGATGTGGTGATGCGCGCGTTGACGGCACGCTCGATCGCTCAGGGGCGCACACAGCGTTCCAGCGCACGGACGAGCATCGGGTTGCCTGCCGAGGACCCGGGTCCCGCTGCTCGGCTGGTCGCCACTATTCCAGCGCTAGAGGTGCACCGACCCGACTGGCCGGCGGAGGCGCACGTGGTCGGCCCGCTGCTGTGGGAGCCGACGGACGAGCTGCTCGATGCCCCCGACGGCTCGGCACCGCTGGTGATGGTCGCGCCGTCGACCGCCTTCACCGGTGCGGAAGGAATGCTCGAGATGGCGCTGAAAGGGTTGGACGGCAAGGGGGTGCGGGTCGTGGCCTCCGTTCTCGACGGAGGTCCCGACGCTCTCCCGAGCTGGGCGAACGCAGGCCTCGGCCGCCAGGACGAACTGCTGCGCCGTGCCGATGTAGTGGTATGCGGCGGTGGCCACGGCATGCTGGCCAAGTCTCTCGTCCACGGCGTTCCGGTGGTGGCCGTCCCCGGCGGTGGTGATCAGTGGGAGCTGGCGAATCGGGCCGCCCGGCAGGGGAGTGCGGTCATCGTACGACCCCCGACGCCGACCTCGATCGCCGACGCGGTGGCCACGGTGCTGTCCGATCCGCGTTTCGCTCGGGCAGCGGGGGCGGCGGCGGACGGGTCGCAGTCCGTCGAGGATCCGGTGTCGGTGTGTCGTCACGTGCTCGCCCGCAGCGGTCCACGGAGCGGGCGCTAGGGTTGTCGTTGTGCGTCTGACCGAATTTCGTGAACTCCTCACCGAGGAGTTCGGCTCCGTTCGAGGAAACTCCCTGCTGGCCGATCATGTGTTGTCCGGCATCGGTCGCACCGGAGCGCAGGCCATCGAGGACGGCGTCGACCCGCGAGAAGTGTGGCGCTCGATCTGTTACGAGTTCGACGTTCCGAAAGAGCGCTGGTAGTACCGCACCGGTCCGGTCGATCTTTTCCGGCGTGTCGAAAGCCGAGGTAGTTGACTCGAACACGTGTTCCCCTATGCTGATGTCAACGGTTGCTGAGCGGTCTCGAGAAACTTCTTGTCGGTACCCCGTTCTAGCGTTACCGACGACAAAGCTGATCGACACGACACAGCTGAACGACACGACACAGGGAGCTCACGATGGCTGCATACGATCGCGACAAAGCGCTCGATCTCGCACTTGCGCAGATCGACAAGAACTTCGGCAAGGGCTCGGTGATGCGCCTCGGTGACGAGGTCCGACAGCCCATCGCCGTCATCCCCACGGGATCGATCGCGCTCGATGTGGCACTCGGCATCGGAGGGTTGCCGCGTGGACGTGTCATCGAGGTCTACGGTCCGGAATCCTCGGGTAAGACCACCGTCGCCCTCCATGCAGTGGCCAGTGCTCAGCGAGCCGGCGGCATCGCTGCCTTCATCGACGCCGAGCACGCTCTGGATCCGGACTACGCGAAGAAGCTCGGCGTCGACACCGATGCATTGCTGGTGTCACAGCCCGATACCGGTGAGCAGGCTCTCGAAATCGCCGACATGCTGATCCGATCGGGTGCTCTCGACATCCTCGTGATCGACTCGGTGGCGGCACTGGTGCCGCGCGCCGAGATCGAGGGTGAGATGGGCGACAGCCACGTGGGTCTGCAGGCCCGCCTGATGAGCCAGGCGCTGCGCAAGATCACCGGTGCCATGAGCAACTCGGGCACCACCGTCATCTTCATCAACCAGCTGCGCGAGAAGATCGGCGTCATGTTCGGCTCTCCCGAAACCACCACCGGTGGTAAGGCATTGAAGTTCTACGCCTCGGTTCGCCTCGACATCCGCCGCATCGAGACCCTGAAGGACGGAACCGATGCCATCGGTAACCGTACCCGGGTCAAGGTGGTCAAGAACAAGGTTGCGCCGCCGTTCAAGCAGGCCGAGTTCGACATCATCTACGGCAAGGGCATCAGCCGCGAAGGCTCGTTGATCGACATGGGCGTCGAGCACGGCTTCATCCGTAAGTCGGGTTCGTGGTTCACCTACGAAGGTGACCAGCTCGGCCAGGGCAAGGAGAACGCCCGCAAGTTCATGCTCGAGAACCCGGACGTACGGGACGAGATCGAGAAGAAGATCATGGAGAAGCTGCAGATCGGCGCGGACGTCACCGCAGAGGAGCCCGCAGCTGCTCCGGTCGACTTCTAACCTGTTGTCGCTGTGCAGCAGCGAGACGAAGGCGGCGGCACCGAGGCGCAGGCGAAAGATGTCTGCCTTCGGTTGCTGACCGACCGAGCGCGCAGCAGGCACGAACTCGAAGCGAGCCTGGCCAAGAAGGGTTTCACCGCAGAGATCGCGAACGCCGTTCTCGACCGGCTCGAGAAGGCCAAGCTGGTCGACGACGAATCCTTCGCTCAGCAGTGGGTCCAATCCCGGCACAAGTACTCCGGCAAGGGCAAACGTGCATTGAGCATGGAGCTCCGCAACAAGGGAGTCAGCAACGAACTCGCTGTGCATGCACTCGATCTGATCGATGCAGACGACGAGCGTCAGCGCGCATCCGAGTTGATACGCAAGCGATTCCGCACGCTGCAGTTGCCCGATCCCAGCGGACCCGATGCTCGAACCGAGCGAGACAAGGTTGTGCGCAAGCTGGTCGGCATGCTCGCCCGCCGCGGCTACTCGCAGTCGATGGCATTCGCAGTGGTCAAAGAGCAGCTCGACCGTGCAGGTGCCGATACCGAAGACTTCGACGGCCCCGACTCGATGTGATCGTCCACCTCGAGCCGGTGCCGTCGAGAAACAGTAAGGCCCGCAACACCATCGGTGTTGCGGGCCTTACTTGTCGACGGCCTCGACCAGTTGCAGTGTCGTGTGGGTCAGGCTGCCTGACCACCGTCGAGAGCCGGAACCACTTCAGTCGCGCCGGCCTTGCGCTTGCGAGAACGCAGACGACGTTCGACCACGGTGGCCAGCTTCGTCAAAGCGGAGTTGATGATGATCATGATGACGGCGACAATCACCAACGACGGCAGGTAGTTGCTGTAGAACGCGCCCACCTGCTGCCCGGAACGGACGACTTCGACGTAACCGATGACGTAACCCAGCGCCGAGTCCTTCAGTGCCACCACCATCTGCGAGATGATCGCCGGAAGCATGGCGGTGACGGCCTGGGGGAGCAGAACCAGGAGCATGACCTGGCTTTTGCGCATGCCCAACGCCGACGCGGCTTCGCGCTGGCCCTTGGGCAGGGAGTTGACGCCGGCACGCACGATCTCGGCAATGACCGAACCGTTGTACAGGGTCAGGCCCGTGACCACCGCAGCCAAGGCCAGGTACTTGACCTTGAAGACCTCGTAGTCGGCGTAGACGGCGTACAGGAAGATCATCAGGATCAGCACCGGAACGGCGCGGAACACCTCGACGAATGCGCCGCTGATCACTCGGACGACTCGATGATCGGACAACCTGCCGATACCGAGTACGGCACCGAGGATCAGGGCGAACACGATCGACAGGGCCGCTGCCACCAGCGTGCCCTGAATACCGGGCAGGAGATAGGTGGTCCACGTGGTCGATTCGAGGAACGGATCCCACTTCTCAGCGGTCAACTGCCCCTTCGAGTCGAGCGCCCGGTAGATCAGAAACGCGATCCCCAGCGAGACGACTGCAACGACCACGGTCAGAATGCGATATCGCAGTACCGCTTTCGGGCCCGGGACGTCGTACAGAACTGCTACTGCATCACTCATCATGACACCGCCAATCGCTTGCTGATGTAGCCGAACAGCAACCCGGTCGGGAGCGTCAGGATCATGAACCCGAGTGCGAAGATGCCACCGACGACGAAGATCGCGGCCTCGTTCTCGATCATTTCTTTCATCAGGAACGATGCCTCGACCACACCGATGACGGACGCGATCGTGGTGTTCTTCGTCAAGGCGATCAGAACGCTACCGAGCGGGCCCACCACTGCCCGGAACGCCTGTGGGAGAACGACGATGCTGACGTTCTGGGTGAAGGTCATGCCCAGAGAGCGACCCGCTTCGGCTTGACCGACGGGGACGGTGTTGATGCCCGATCGCAGTGACTCGGCCACGAACGACGCCGTGTACACGCTCAAGCCGAGTACGGCGAGTCGGAAGTTGTTGTCCACCAAGCCTGTCGGCGACGACTGCGATGCCAACGAGACACCCAGGGTCTGGAAAAGGCCGAAGGAGGTGAACAGAATGATCAACGTCAGTGGAGTGTTTCGGAAGATCGTGACGTACACGGTGGCGATCGCTCGCGCAATCGGGATCGGTGAGACGCGCATGGCCGCGACCACCGTGCCGATTATCAGCGCACCGACCGCCGACAGCAGTGTCAACTGGATCGTCGTGATGAATACCTCGACGAGTTGACTGCCGTATTTGCTCAATAGGTTCAAGGTGCCTCAGGTCCTTACGGCTCAGAGAGAATTCAGGCCGCCGAGTACTTCTGCCCGGATTGCACAGCGGTACTCGGCGGCATCAGAGATCAGTAACGATCGACGGTGGGTGCCTCGGGCAACGGGTAACCCGATGCACCCACGGTGTCGTTGAACGCCTGCTCCCAGGCACCGCTGGAGATCATTTCCTCGATGGCGTCGTTGATCTGGTTACGTCCTTCGGTGTCGTCCTTGTTCAGGCCGATGCCGTAGTTCTCCGTGGTGAACGGCTCACCGACCACCTTGAGCTGGCCCGGGAACTGAGCGGCGTAACCGGCGAGGATGATGTCGTCCGTCGTCACCGCATCGATGGAGTTGTTGTTGAGGGCTTCGACGCAGGCGGAGTAGGTGTCGTAGTTCTGTAGCTGCACGCCGGGGTACTCGTCGGCGATGTTCTGCGCCGGAGTCGAACCGGAGACCGAGCAGAGCCTCTTCCCTTCGAGAGAAGCAGGTCCGGTGATGTCGGTGTTGTCGTTGCGAACGAGCAGCGACTGTCCCGCCACGAAGTACGGTCCGGCGAAACCGACCTTCTCCTTGCGCGTATCGGTGATCGAGTAGGTGGCGACGATGTAGTCGACCTCACCGTTCTCGATCAGCGTCTCGCGCTGGGCCGAGGGGGATTCCTTGAACTCGATGTTGGCCTCGTCGACACCCAGCTGACCGGCAACGTACTTGGCCACCTCGACGTCGAATCCGCTGAACGTGCCGTCGGGGTTGCGCAGCCCGAGGCCGGGCTGATCGAACTTGATACCGACGATGAGGTTGCCGGCCTCTGCGCTGCTGGAGATGGTGCGTGCTTCCTCGCCGCCGCCGCAGGCGGTGGCGACGATGGACAGAGCGGCGATGGCGACACCGAGGCGGATCGGGCGGGTGATTCTCACTGTGAATGTCCTTAAGGATCGGGTGGGGTGAACGGAATGAACGGTGCAGCGGGTCAGTGGCCGAGAATCTTGCCGAGGAAGTCCTTGGCTCGTTCGGACTTGGGGGATTTGAAGAACGTCTCCGGATCGGTGTCCTCGACGACGGCTCCGTCGGCCATGAAGATGACGCGGTCGCCTGCCTTGCGAGCGAAGCCCATCTCGTGGGTGACGACGAGCATCGTCATGCCCTCCTTGGCAAGCGAGGTCATGACGTCGAGTACCTCGTTGACCATTTCGGGGTCGAGGGCCGAGGTGGGCTCGTCGAACAGCATCACCTTGGGGTTCATGGCGAGAGATCGAGCGATGGCGACACGCTGCTGCTGACCACCGGACAACTGGGCGGGGTACTTGTCGGCCTGGTTGGCGATGCCCACGCGTTCGAGCAGAGCCAATGCGCTCTTCTCTGCCTCGTCCTTCTTCTGCTTGCGCACCTTCATGGGCGCGAGCATGACGTTCTGCAGAATCGTCTTGTGCGCGAACAGGTTGAACGACTGGAACACCATGCCCACGTCGGCACGCAGTGCGGCCAGGGCCTTGCCCTCGGCGGGGAGCAGGTCTCCGTCCACCTCGATGGCACCGGAATCGATCGGTTCCAACCGATTGATCGTCCGGCACAGGGTCGACTTGCCCGATCCGGAAGGACCAACGACGATGACGACCTGTCCGGCCGGCACTTCCAGGTTGATGTCCTTGAGGACGTGCAGATCACCGAAATGTTTGTCGACGGATTTGAGCGAGATCATCGAAGGTGCGCCCGGCGGGGGAGTCGATGCCGGCGCGTCGGTGGCGTGCGTCATAGATCGAAACCCTATGCGCAGTTTCCTCGCCGACCGGTGTTTTCGCCCGTCATCTTCGATTATGTAATGGAAACTTTACTGACGGTCTGCATCGGCCCTGGACAGTCTCCGGTGGAGCCCTCGACCCCGGCGTGTCGGTCGGTGCGATGGACGTACCCTGGAGGGGTGCAAACGAGTGTTTTTCCGACCATGGACGTGACCGAACGCGGGGTTACCGAGCCCGTACCGCTCACCGACGGGTCGGCGGCAGGTGCCCGCAGCTACGAAGTGCGTACGCACGGTTGTCAGATGAACGTCCACGATTCGGAGCGGCTGTCCGGACTGCTCGAGGAAGCGGGCTACGTGCCGGCGGACTCGGGCACCGACGCGGATCTGGTCGTGTTCAACACGTGCGCGGTGCGCGAGAACGCCGACAACAAGCTCTACGGCAACCTGGGCATGTTGCGGCCTGCGAAGACGCGCAATCCCAACATGCAGATCGCTGTCGGTGGCTGCCTGGCGCAGAAGGACCGCAACACCGTCGTGGAGAAGGCACCGTGGGTCGACGTCGTCTTCGGCACCCACAACATCGGGTCGCTGCCGGTTCTGCTCGAGCGCGCCCGGCACAACGAACAGGCACAGGTCGAGATTCTCGAATCTCTCGAGGCCTTTCCCTCCACCCTCCCCGCGAAGCGAGAATCCGCCTACGCCGGCTGGGTGTCGATCTCGGTGGGCTGCAACAACACCTGCACGTTCTGTATCGTCCCCGCATTGCGCGGCAAGGAAATCGACCGCAGGCCGGGTGACATCCTCGCCGAGGTACAGGCTTTGGTGGATCAGGGCGTCCTCGAGGTGACTCTGCTCGGCCAGAACGTCAATGCGTACGGTGCCTCGTTCGCCGATCCGGACATGCCCCGTGATCGCGGCGCGTTCGCCTCGCTGCTGACCGCTTGCGGCTCGATCGAGGGGCTGGAGCGGGTGCGCTTCACGTCCCCGCACCCCGCCGAGTTCACCGACGACGTCATCGAGGCCATGGCGTCGACCCCGAACATCTGCCCCACCCTGCACATGCCGCTGCAGTCCGGATCGGACCGAATCCTCAAGGCCATGCGCAGGTCCTACCGGCAGACGAAGTTCATGGGCATCATCGACAAGGTGCGTGCGGCCATGCCGCACGCGGCTGTCACCACCGACATCATCGTCGGCTTCCCCGGCGAGACCGAGGAGGACTTCGAGCAGACCCTCGACGTGGTGCGACGGGCGAAGTTCGCCAACGCCTACACGTTCCAGTACTCGAAGCGTCCGGGCACCCCGGCGGCCGACATGCCCGACCAGGTACCCAAAGAGGTTGTGCAAGAACGGTATCTGCGGCTGATCGCGTTGCAGGAGGAGATCGTTCTCGCGGCCAACCAGGCGCTGATCGGTACCGAGGTCGAACTGCTCGTCGCCACCGGTGAAGGTCGCAAGAACGCAGCAACCCATCGGATGAGCGGGCGAGCCAGGGACGGCCGACTCGTCCACTTCGCCGTGGACGCCGACAGGGCGAGCGAGATTCGTCCTGGTGACGTCGTCACGACCACACTCACTGCAGCCGCCCCGTACCACCTCATCGCCGATGCCGGCGTGCTCACACACCGCCGTACGGCAGCAGGAGACGCTCACGAACGCGGAGTGATGCCGAAGACGGCACCGATCGGCGTCGGCCTCGGACTTCCCTCGATCGGCGCACCGGCGCCGCTGACGCCAGAGACAGGATGCACCGCATGACAGAGACAGACGGACCCGATCGCGTCGTACCCTCTCGATCCGCAGAGGAACTCGGACGGACCGAGAGGGCGGTGATGACCGAACTGGATCCGGGCGCGCGGGCCATGGTGGTGGCCGGGCTGGTCATGGTCCTGCTGTTCACGTTCGCGTTGCCGCACACCGGATCGGCCAGCGGGTTCGACGTGCTCACGGGCAGCGATGCCGCAGTTGCCGAATCGATCGCACTGCCGTCGCGCGTCTTCGTCGTGCTCGTGCTCACGTTCGGTGTGGTGATGTCGGTGCTCGCACTCGTCACCCGTATCTGGGCGCTGGCCTGGGCCGCTCTGGCAGGGTGCGCGGTGTCGTCGGTGTACGGAATGTTCTCGATCTGGACGCGGCAGACCGTGCCGGACAACGTGCAGGGCGCCGGACCGGGAATCGGCCTGATCATCGCGTGGATCACCGTCATCGCTCTGACGTTCCACTGGCTCAAGGCCGTGTGGAAGAAGACGAACGCCCAGCTCGCCGCCCAGGAGCAGCGACGTATCGCGGCCGCGTCGGGTGAGCAGAAGCTACGACTGTGGGACGGCCACTCGGCCCCGTAGGCCCGAACGGCCGTCCCCGGTCAGCGAATCACAGTTCGTCGACTCACAGTTCGTCGACGGCGCTCTCCGCTGCGTCGGCCCACTCGCGCCACTGCTGGGCCTGTGCCAGCGCACGCTCGGCATCCTTGGTCTTGCCTGCTGCGGTTGCCTTGGCAGCCTGATCCTCGAACTGAGCCACCCGTTCGCGGAACTGGGCCGCGCGGGCAACGGCCTCGGGGTCGGAGCGACGCCACTGCGACTCGACCGCGTCGTGCACGGACTTCTCGATCGCACGCAGTTTGCCTTCGAGTTCCTGCATCTTCTCGCGCGGGACCTTGCCGATGGCATCCCACTTGTCCTGCAGATCGCGCAGCGCCGAGCGGGCAGCGTCGAGGTCCTTGCTCGGGTCGATGTGGGTCTTGGCCAGCAGGGCTTCCTTCGCCTCGGCGTTGGCCTCGAACTCGGCGTCCCGCTCGGAGGCCGCGGCGTTGCGGGCGGCGAAGAACACGTCCTGTGCGGCCTTGAAGTTCTTCCACAGAGCGTCGTCGGCATCACGAGGAGCACGGCCGGATGCTTTCCACTCCACCAGCAGATCGCGGAACGCAGCTGCGGTGGGACCCCAATCGGTGGACGACGACAGGGCTTTGGCCCGCTCGACGAGTTCTTCCTTGCGAGTCTTGGCCGCACCGCGCTCACGATCGAGATCGGCGAAGTGCGCGCCGCGGCGACGATTGAAGTTCTCCCGAGCCTTCGAGTACCGCTTCCACAAGGCATCGTCGATCTTGCGGTCGACCCCGCGAATCGTCTTCCACTCGTCGAGGATTTCGCGTAGCCGATCTCCCGCGTGCTTCCACTGGGTCGATTCGCTGCCGATCTGTTCGGCTTCGACTGCGAGAGCTTCCTTGCGTGCCGTGTGTTCGGCGCGTTCGAGCTCCTTCTCGTGCTTGGCCACCGCTGCTGCGGCATCCGAATGCTCGACGACCGCGTCGAGTCGCCTCGCGAGCAGATCGAGGTCACCGATCACTGCCGCAGTCGGCAGGCTCTCCAGCAGCGCGGACGCTGCGGCCTTGGTCTTCTTGGCATCGCCTGTACCGGAGGTCAATCGAGCTTCGAGCAGACCGACCTCGGTGGCCAGATCGTCGTAACGCCGACCGAAATGGGCGAGCCCTTCCGCTGCGTCTCCGGCTTGCCAGGACCCGATCTGCCGCTCGCCGTCGGAGGTGGTCACCCACGCCGTACCGTCGTCGTCGACTCTGCCGAACTTGCTGGGATCGCTCGCAGGCGTGACCGCCGGGATTGCCGTGGGGACGTGGGAGGGCGTGGGGTGAGGTTTGGCACCGGCCGAACCACCGGGCCGAGGAGAACCGGCACCTGGGCCCGCGGGCCTGGGTCCGCCACCGGGCTTCGGTCCACCGCCCGGCTTGGGTCCACCTCCGGGCTTGGGTCCGCCGTGGTTCGCCGCATCGGGAGCGGTGGCACCGGGGGGCTGGGCGGGTGCATCCGAGGACGGAGCCTCGGGGGTGGTGGGGGTACCGGCGTTCGGGTCGGTCATTGTTCCTCATCTCTGCCGCGCGTCACGGCTGCCTCAATCGCGATCTGGACACCATTGAACTAGGTGACGACCGATCGGACCATTGAAACAGCTCAGACGACTCGAGGTGGACCCGTCCGGCCAAGTCGCACCAGCGACTAGCGTGGTGCTCGTGTTTCGTGCCGCGGCCCTGGTGCCCTCTCCGCCGTTGTTGGTCCCCGAACTGATGGGCGCGGGGGCGGCCGAGACAGCAGATCTTCGGGTCGCCGCCGTCAGCGCGACGACACACCTGACGTCGACGGTCGACCGCTGGATTGCCGTCGGCGTCGATCGCACGTCCTCCACGTTCGGCGAGGCCACTGTCGGCACGTTTCGGGGCTTCGGAGTCGACGTGGTCGTGAGCCTGTCCGGCGCCGCGGATCAGACTGCGGCAGACCCGGACCTGCCGCTGGCCGTTCTGATCGCGGGGTGGCTGCGAGGACAGGCTGCGCCCGACGATGCGGTCGAGGTCCGCACGATCCCGGCCGATGCGAGCCCCGAGTGGTGCGCGGAGTTCGGCGAGGAGCTGCGCCGAGAGTTCGACGCATCGGCGGAGAGCTGGGGCGTTCTGGTGCTGGCAGACGGGGCGAACACGCTGACTCCGAAGGCCCCCGGATCGTTCGACGAGCGCGCCGAGGAGGTCCAGCGCCGGATCGACGATGCCCTCGCGGCAGCGGACGTCGACGCGTTGGCCGGTCTGGAACCGGACCTGTGCGCATCGCTCGGTGTCGGCGGCCGAGCGGCGTGGCAGGTGCTGGCAGCACTCGCCGGAGCCGATGCTAAGACGACGACGGAGCTCTACCGAGGTGCCCCTTTCGGCGTCGGATACTTCGTGGGGACCTGGTCTCGTGACTGATGGGGCGAGCGATCCGGCTACGACTCCGGTCGCGATCATCGGCCCGACGGCCGCAGGCAAATCCGATCTGGCTCTCGATCTGGCCGAGAAATTCGGCGGCGAAATCGTGAATATCGACGCGATGCAGCAGTACCGGGGAATGGACATCGGGACCGCGAAACTGCCAGTCGCTCAGCGGCGCGGGATTCCGCACCATCAACTCGATGTGCTCGAGGTCACCGACATCGCCACCGTCGCGCGCTATCAAGCGGCTGCGGTCGCCGATGTCGAGGACATCAGATCGCGTGGATTGCGACCGATCATCGTCGGGGGGTCGATGATGTACGTGCAATCGTTGCTCGACGAGTGGGCCTTTCCGGCAACCGACCCCGTCGTGCGGGCGAAGTGGGAAGCAGTCCTCGAAAGCAACGGTGTCGAGGAGATCCATCGCGCGTTGACGGCCGCCGATCCCGAGGCTGCCGCGTCGATACTGCCCACCGACGGCAGGCGCATGGTCCGGGCGCTCGAGGTGGTGGAGCTGACCGGGCAGCCGTTCGCGGCCTCGGCTCCGAAGATCGGCGCACCTCGCTGGGGCACGGTGGTGCTCGGAGTCGACCGCGACACGGCCGAACTGGACGAGCGGATCGCCGAGCGCACGCGACAGATGTTCGAGACCGGACTACTCGACGAGGTGGAAGGGCTGCTCGGTCTGGGGCTGCGTGAGGGCGTCACCGCGTCGCGCGCGATCGGGTACGCGCAGGCTCTCGACGTGTTGGCGGGGGAGTACGACGTCGAGTTCGCGCGGGAACGGACGTTCATCGGAACCAGACGCTACGTGCGACGCCAACGCTCGTGGTTTCGCCGCGACGACCGTGTCCGTTGGCTCGACGGTGCGTCGCCCACGCTGATGTCGGACGCCCTGTCCGCGATCGACCCCGCGTAACGGAACCCCCGTAGACTCGCGGCCATGCACTTCGCCAAAGGCCATGGAACTCAGAACGACTTCGTCGTACTGCCGGATCCGGCAGCCGAGCTCGAACTCACCAGGTCGGCGGTCTCGGTGTTGTGTGATCGACGCCAGGGCCTCGGTGCCGACGGCATCCTTCGCGTCGCCCGGGCCGGGATGCTCCGCGACGCAGGCGTACTCGATCGCATTCCATCGGGTGTCGAGCCCGAGGACTGGTTCATGGACTACCGCAACGGCGACGGCACCATCGCCGAGATGTGCGGCAACGGTGTCCGCGTGTTCGCGCACTACCTGCGGGTACACGACCTCGAGCAACGCGATCAGTTCGTGGTGGGTTCGCGTGCGGGCGCACGCGCTGTGACCGTTCACTCGTTCGACGACACCGACGCCGATGTCACCGTGGCGATGGGTGACGTCACTCTGATGGGCTCGAGCTCGGTGACCCTCGCGGGCGGAACGTACGAGGGCGTCGGGATCGACGTCGGCAATCCGCACCTGGCCTGTGTCGACGGGACGTTGACGCGCGCATCTCTCGGTGCCCTCGACCTGTCCGCACCGCCGACACTGGACTCCGAGTTCTTTCCCCGCGGCGCGAACGTCGAGATCCTGACCAGGCTCGACGACGGTGCCGTCGAGATGCGCGTGTTCGAGCGTGGCGTCGGGGAGACGCGATCGTGTGGCACCGGAACCGTGGCGGCGGCCGCGGCGGCGCTGTCCTACGAGGGTCTCGAGACCGGGGAAGTGAGCGTCGGTGTGCTCGGCGGTCGGGTGCGCGTGAACATCGATCACGTCGGTGCCACTCTGCGCGGACCATCGGTGCTGCTGGCCCGCGGCGAGATCGACGACCGGTGGCTGAAGGCTCAGTCCTGACGATCGCCCCGGCCTCGGCATCCGCCCGGACCGAAACCCGCGTGCATACGCTGGGCTTTTCGTGGATCATGGGTGACGTATGACGAACTCACATGAAACATCCCCTGCGGGCGAACCGGTCGACGACAGTCGCGACGAGGTCGACGGTGCTCCCGAAACCGAATCCGCCTGGACTCGCGAAGAGTCCGACGCGTGGTCGAGGCGACTGGCTCGGTCTCCGCTGAACGACGAGAACTCCCCGTCGTCCGGCGACATGCAGCTCGAAGACCGCACCGCGCTGCGTCGAGTGGCCGGACTGTCCACCGAACTCACCGACGTCACCGAGGTCGAGTACCGGCAGCTGCGCCTCGAACGCGTCGTGTTGGTCGGAGTCTGGACCACCGGCACGGCCGCGCAGGCCGAGTCCAGCATGACCGAACTGGCTGCACTCGCCGAGACCGCCGGCTCGGTGGTACTCGAAGCGCTGATGCAGCGACGCGACAAGCCCGATGCCGCGACGTATATCGGTTCCGGCAAGGCCAAGGAAGTGCGCGACATCGTCCTCGCGACCGGTGCCGACACGGTGATCTGCGACGGTGAACTGACGCCTGCTCAGCTCAATGCGCTGGAGAAGGTCGTCAAGGTCAAGGTCATCGACCGCACCGCGCTGATCCTCGACATTTTCGCGCAGCATGCGACCTCGCGAGAAGGCAAGGCGCAGGTCGCCTTCGCGCAGATGGAGTACATGTTGCCCAGGCTCCGCGGCTGGGGTGAATCCATGTCGCGGCAGGCCGGTGGACGTGCGGGCAGCAACGGTGGTGTGGGTCTGCGCGGACCGGGTGAGACGAAGATCGAGACCGACCGTCGACGCATTCGTGAGCGAATGGCCAAGCTGCGCCGCGAGATCAAGGGCATGAAGCAGGCCCGCGACACCAAACGCGAACAGCGCCTGAGCGGTACGGTGCCGTCCATCGCGATCGTGGGGTACACGAACGCGGGCAAGTCGAGTCTGTTGAATGCCCTGACCGGATCCGGTGTCTTGGTCCAGAACGCGTTGTTCGCCACCCTCGATCCCACCACGCGCAAGTCGACCCTCGAAGACGGCCGCGAGATCGTGCTGACCGACACCGTCGGCTTCGTTCGGCACCTTCCGACTCAGTTGGTCGAAGCGTTCCGCTCGACCCTCGAGGAAGTCACCGATGCAACCCTGCTGCTGCACGTGGTCGACGGATCGGATCCTCTTCCGATCGATCAGATCAAGGCCGTGCGCGAGGTGATCACCGAGGTGGTTCGCGAGCAGGATGCGAAGATGCCACCGGAACTGTTGGTGGTCAACAAGATCGACGCTGCCGATCCGGTGCAGCTGACCCAGCTGCGCGGATTGCTCGACGGTGCGCGGTTCGTCTCGGCCAAGACCGGCGAGGGAATCGACGCCCTGCGAGATCACCTGGCCGAGATCCTCTCCGAGCCGGACGTGTTGGTCGACGTACTCGTGCCGTACACCCGTGGCGATCTGGTCGCGCGCATCCACACCGACGGCCGGATCGTGAAATCCACCCATGAGGAAGAGGGCACGCGCGTGGAAGCGCGTGTGCCGCAATCGCTCGCGGCAGCGCTGGTCGAGTTCACGGCAACCGTTCCCACCGCCTGATCTCGGTGGGGCCACGGCTGGTGGTGTGCGGGGCGGCCGCGGCTGCGGTCGCCACGGCGGTCGCGTTCTCGGGGCCTGCCTTCGCCGCTCCGATCGAGACCGAAACGTATTGTCGACCAACCGATCCTGGTCTCGCCGAGTTGTCAGGCCTGACCTCGATCGACGGGGTCCTCTACGCAATCGGCGACAGCGGAGCCGATGATCGGGTTGCGGCGCTCGGTGCCGACTGCACGGTCGAGCGATGGATCGACGTTCCCGTCGACCCGTACGACGTCGAGGACCTGACCTCGTACGACGGCTCGCTGTGGTTGGCGGACATCGGCGACAATCAGATGCGACGCGACACAGTGGCATTGACGCGCATGGACCCGGCATCGGGCGCGGGCGAACTGTACCGACTGACCTACCCGGACGGCGCACACGACGCCGAGGCGATCCTGATCGAGCCCGGTGGTAGACCGGTGATCGTCACCAAGGAACTCTCGGGCGTGAGCGGGGTGTACGTACCTGCAGGCGACGAATCCATCACCGATCTGAGCAGTCCAGGGCCGACGCCGATGCGCAAGGTGGGAGATCTGGCGTTCACCGCAACGGACACGGTCGGTGGGCCGCCGTTCGTGGTCGGATCGATATTGGCGACCGGGGGAGCGGTGAGCGCCGACGGCAGCGTCGCCGCGGTGCGCACGTACACCGACGCGTACCTGTTCGATTTTTCCGATGGCGATATTGCGTCCGCGCTGGTCGATCCTGCCACGCCGCGGGCAGTGACGGCATTGCCCGATCAACCGCAGGGCGAGGCACTGGCGTTCCTCGACGACGGAAGTCTGCTCTTCGCATCGGAAGCGGGTTTCGCTCCGACGGACGGAAGCCTCCCGCCGATTCTCCGATTCACGGATGCGCTGTCTTTCGAACTCGTTGTTCCGGAGCCCACCGCCGCCGAATCCAGTGCGCCGGAGTCGGTATCGCCGACCTCGAGCATAGATCAACCCACGCAAACGCCGACAGCGACGGACTCGGAATGGGAATTCCGAGCGGCCGTCGCTGCCGGTGTGGTGCTGATCGCCGGAGCGGTGGGATTCACCGTCCGGCGATCGATGCGTTCTCGTTAGGCGTCGCAGGAGTGGAGCCTGCGGAACGACCTAGGCGTCGCAGGAGTGGAGCCTGCGGAACGACCTAAGCGTCCAGGTCTGCTTCGACGAGGGCGACGACTTTGTCCAACGCTGCCTGGTCGTCGCTGCTGACGGTGACTTCGGTGCCCTTGGTGGCACCGAGCGTCATGATCATCAGGGCCGAACCTGCATCCACCGGCTCCGAGTCGGCCACTGCGAGGGTGACGTCTACGCCGGCTTCGGCGACGGCGTCGGCGATCAGGGCTGCGGGGCGGGCGTGCAGACCGATCGAGGATCCGACGGCGACTGTGGTGCTGGGCATGGTGCTCCTTCGTAGTGGGGTTGTTGCGATCGTAGCGAGTGTCAGACGGTGGCGAGTGCGGGATCGAGTTCGGCGTCCGACGGGGCGTTCTTGCCCTTGACGAACTGCTTGGCCGAGACGACCAGGAACGCGGAGACGATGGTGCCCGCTGCCAGCGAAAGGACGAACCACAGGATGTTTCCGATCGCGAAGAACACGAAGATGCCGCCGTGGGGTGCGCTGAGGGTGACGTCGAACGCCATGATCATCGCACCGGTCACTGCGCCGCCGGCCATCATCGAGGGGATGACGCGGAACGGATCGGCCGCGGCGAACGGAATTGCGCCCTCGGAGATGAATGCAGCTCCCAGGAACCACGCAGCCTTGCCGTTCTCGCGTTCGGCTTCGGTGAACAGGCGTGCGCGAACGGTCGAGGCGAGTGCCATGGCCAGTGGCGGCACCATTCCAGCGGCCATGACCGCTGCCATGATGCGCAGCGACGCGGTGTCGGTGACCGACAGGCCTGCGGTGGCGAATGCGTAGGCTGCCTTGTTGACCGGTCCGCCGAGGTCGAAGCACATCATCAGGCCGAGAATGATGCCGAGGATGATGACCGAGGAACCGCTGAGGCCGTTGAGCCAGTCGGTGAGTCCGCTGGTGATCGCGGCAAGTGGCTTGCCGAGCAGCAGGAACATGATCGCGCCGACGATGAGTGTGGCGAACAGCGGAATGATGACGACCGGCATGAGGCCGCGCAGAACTGCGGGGATCTTCCACTTGCTGATCCAGAGTGCGACGAAGCCGGCGATCAGACCACCGACGAGACCGCCGATGAAGCCTGCACCCACCAGAACGGCCACCGCACCTGCGGTGAATCCCGGTGCCAGACCTGGTCTGTCGGCAATCGCGTAGGAAATGTAGCCGGCCAGCGCGGGCACCAGGAAGCTGAACGACAGCGCGCCGATCTGGAAGAGCACGGCACCGAGGTAGGCGGCGATTCCGCCCTCGGGCAGTGAGGTGATGGAGTTGTTGACGACGATGTCCTCGGCAACTCCGGAGATCTCGTATCCGCCGAGCAGGAAGCCGAGAGCGATCAGCAGACCACCGGCAGCGACGAACGGGATCATGTAGCTGACACCGGTGAGCAGGATCTGGCGGATGCGGGTGCCCCAGCCGAGTTCACCTGCGGAGTCGTTCGAGCCGGCAGCCACTGCGGTACCGCCGACGCGAGCTGAGTCCGGGTTCAGTGCAGCGCGTAGGGCTTCGGTGAGCATGACGTCGGGCTCGTTGATGGCGCGCTTGACGCCCGAGGAGATGACGGGCTTGCCGGCGAAACGCTCGCGGCCCTTGACGCCCACATCGGTGGCGAAGATGACTGCCTCGGCTCCGGCGATGATCTTCGGGTCCAGCGGCGTGCTGCCGCTCGAGCCCTGGGTCTCGACGTGCACCGTGACTCCGGCGCGCTCACCGGCGGCGACGAGGGAATCGGCAGCCATGTAGGTGTGCGCGATTCCGGTGGGGCAGGCGGTGACTGCGACGATGTGCTTGGGGGCAGTGGCCTCGGCCGGGGTGGCGGCCGCGCTGTGCTTGGCGGTCGACACGGGAGCTGCCGCAGTGGTCGTCGCGGCCGGCTTGGCAGCAGGGTTGATGACGCCGTCGACGAGCGTGACGATCTCGGTTGCCGAGGACGCGTTGCGCAGCGAGGTGACGAACTCCGGCTTGACCAGGGCGCGCGCCAGGCTGGAGAGCAACTTCATGTGTGCCGATCCGGCACCGGCCGGCGCGGCGATGAGGAACACGAGGTCAGCGGGGCCGTCGGGGGCACCGAAATCGACCTTGGGGTTCAGTCGGGCGAATCCGAGCGAGGCCGAGGTGACCGCTTCGGAGCGGCAGTGTGGGATGGCGATGCCGCCGGGCAGGCCTGTTGCAGACTGCGCTTCACGAGCCAGAGCGGCGTCGCGCAGAGCATCGGTCTCGGTTGCGCGACCCGCGGAAGCCAGAACGCCTGCGAGGCGTTCGATGACGGCTTCCTTGGATTCGCCGAGATCGGCGTCGAGGAGGATCAGATCCTCGGCGATGATCTGCTGATCTTCGGTGGGGGTGGACATTGCAGGCTCCTAGAGACGATTCGAAGAAGGGGAGAGCGCGGACGGGGTGACGGAGGTGGGGATGTCGAGCGCACGGACCGTCACCGAATTCGGATGGGTCTGCTCGGGCAGTGGAAGCGTGGTGCCTGGAAGCGCGGTTGCCGCCGTTCCGTAGGCGACGGCGCGGCGAAGTTTGTCTGCGTCGGAACAGTTCTCGGCGTCGGCGAGGATGTAGCCGGCGAGCGAGGAATCGCCTGCGCCGACCGTGCTGACCGCGGTGATCGGGGGCGGGCTGGCGTACCAGGATCCGTCCTCGGTGACCAGGACGGCTCCGGCGCTGCCGAGAGTGGCCAACACCGCGCCGACGCCTCGGCCGAGAAGGATTGTGCTGGCTGCAATCGCTGCCGTCGGATCACCCTGCGCCGCTGCGCTTTCCAACTCTTCGGAATCGTACCCGGTGAGTTGGGCTAGTTCTTCGGAATTGGGTTTGATCAGATCGGGTGCCGACGCCGGGAAGGCCGCCGCGAGAGCGAGCAGTGGCTCGTCGGAGGTATCCACCGCAACTTTCGCCGACGTGGCACGCAGCGCCGTGACGAGCTCGGCGTACCAGTCGACGGGCAGACCGGGCGGAAGCGAACCGGAGAGCACCACCCATTCGGCATCGACTGCGAGAGAGAGGATTCGCTCCCGCAGCTCGGTGCGGGTCTGCTCCGACACCGTCGCACCGGGCTCGTTGATCTTGGTGGTGGTGCCACCGACCTCGCTCACCGTGATGTTGGTACGGGCCGGCCCCGACGTCGGAACGGCGGAGTACCGCACGCCCTTGTCGGACATCGCGTCGAGCAGCGGGTCTCCGACATTGGCCGGGAGTACGGCCATCGCGTCGATTCCGGATCCGCCGAGGACGCGAGCGACGTTGACGCCCTTGCCGCCCGGGTCGGAGACCGACGTCGATGCCCGGTGCACGCCCCCGCGAACCAGTGGTGTGTCGAGCGTGACCGTGCGGTCGATGCTCGGGTTGGCCGTGAGTGTGACCATCATGCGATCACCACCTCGATTCCTTTGTCGCTGAGCTTCTTACGGTCGTTGTTCGAGATATCGCTGTCGGTGACGATGACGTCGATGGACTGCACTCGGGCGAAGCTCACCAGGTGCTCGCGTCCGATCTTCGACGAATCTGCGAGCACCACAACGTGATTGGCTGCATCGACCATCGCGCGCTTGACGGCTGCCTCGTCACTGTCCGGGGTGGACAGGCCGTGTCCGACGCTGATGGCGTTGGTACCGATGAACGCGACGTCCACCCGTAGCCATTCGAGGGCGCGCAGTGCTTCGTCGCCGACGGCAGCCTGGGTCGTTCCGCGCACCCGCCCGCCGAGCAGTCGAAGACTCACGCTCGGCATGGTTGCGGCCCGCGCGGCGATCGGCACCGAGTTGGTCACCAGAGTCAGCTCGCGGTCGTGGGGAAGCAGGCCCGCCAACCGGCCCGTCGTGGTGCCCGCGTCGAACACCGCACTGCCGCCCACCGGTGGCAGGAAGGACAACGCCGCGGCTGCGATGGCGTCCTTCTGGTCGGCGCGGGTGAACTCTCGCTCGGAGACGCCGGGCTCGAGTGTGGTCAGTGCGGACGCGGGTACTGCTCCACCGTGGACGCGGCGGACGACTCCCATTCGGTCGAGGGTGGCGAGATCGCGTCGCACGGTTTCGGTGGTGACGCCGTACGTGGCCGACAGATCGTTGACGGAGACGCGGCCGTGCGTGCTGATCAGTTCGGCGATGGCGTGTTGGCGTTCTTCGGCGTACACCTGCGTCTCCTTCCCGGTTGATGTTGCTTTATGTTGTTTTACGCCCGTGTGTGTTGACATGTCAAGGGTTTGGAGTAATCTCGGTCACAACATAGGCAAGTGAGTGAGTACGCCACAGCTCGCCGAACAGATGCGATGACCTTTGTTCACGCAGGATCCGAGGAGGACCACATGACGGGATCGGTTAGCACCGCTTCGACCGGACACACCGACACGACAGTCGATGCAGCCGGGGCCGGAGCAGCGCAGACGACACTGCGCGGCACACCCGTCGTGCCCGGCGTCGGATACGGCCCCGTCATTCGTCCCGGTGCCCGCCCGTCCATCCCGGCCGACACCGGCGAGGTGGCCGAGGTCGATCGGGAGGCCGAGAAGGCTGTCTTCGACGCCGCAGCGAATGCTGTCGCCTCCCGACTACGCGGTCGCGCGGAGCTCGCGACCGGCGCTGCTTCGGAGGTTCTGTCTGCCAACGCCGCAATGGCCACCGACCGCGGATGGCTCGGGGCCGCTCGCTCCTCGATCGCCAAGGGCAGTTCTGCCGTCACGGCAACGGCGGCGGCAACGGAGAAGTTCGCCGCGATGTTCACCCAGCTCGGCGGACTGATGGCCGAGCGCGTGACCGATCTGCGCGACATTCGCGATCGCGTCATCGCCGAGATCCTCGGCGTTCCGGAGCCCGGTGTTCCGGTACCCGACCAACCGTCGGTGCTGTTCGCCGACGATCTTGCGCCCGCCGACACCGCCGGCCTGGACCCCACCCTGATCGTGGGACTCGCCACCTCGCTGGGCGGTCCGACCAGTCACACCGCGATCATTGCGCGCCAGCTGGGCATTCCGTGCATCGTCGCCGTGGCGGGGCTCGACGACATCGCCGCGGGTACGAACGCATCTGTCGACGGAACCAGCGGCCGCATCGATCTCGAACCCGACGCCGACTCGGCC
Source organism: Rhodococcus sp. IEGM 1370 (assembly GCF_033142325.1). Taxonomy (NCBI): domain Bacteria; kingdom Bacillati; phylum Actinomycetota; class Actinomycetes; order Mycobacteriales; family Nocardiaceae; genus Rhodococcus; species Rhodococcus sp. IEGM 1370. The sequence continues at coordinate 545,735 of NZ_JAWLRY010000002.1, forward strand.
CGCGCTGCCGTCGTGTCTGCCCGCGACGAGCTCGACCGGGTATCCCAGTGGGTCGGTCCCGGAACCACCGCCGACGGCCACGCAGTCGACATTCTCGCCAACGTCCAGGACGGTGCCGGTGCTCGCGCGGCGCGGTCGAGCGCAGCGGACGGCGTCGGTCTGTTTCGTACCGAGCTGTGCTTCCTGGACCGCGACTCCGAACCCACCGTCGACGAGCAGGCCGAGATCTACGCACAGGTACTCGACGCGTTCGCAGGCAAGAAGGTCGTCGTTCGGACTCTCGACGCCGGCTCGGACAAGCCACTTCGGTTCGCCACTCATCCCGACGAGGCCAACCCGGCACTGGGCATTCGCGGTATCCGCATCGCCGAGGCCGACCGAGGGATTCTGTACCGCCAGCTCGACGGCATCGCGGCAGCCGCGAAGGCGACCGATTCCTCCCCGTGGGTGATGGCTCCGATGATCGCGACGGCGCTGGAGGCAAAGGATTTCGCTGCCGACGTCCGCGAGCGCGGACTCACTCCGGGTGTCATGATCGAGATCCCCGCCGCCGCTCTGCTCGCCGAACACATCCTCGAGCACGTCGACTTCCTGTCCATCGGCACCAACGACCTGGCGCAGTACACGATGGCCGCCGACCGCATGTCCGCTCAGCTCGCCGGCCTGACCGATCCGTGGCAGCCGGCCGTGCTGGCACTGGTGGCGCACACCGCGGCCGCGGGAGCCAAGGCGGGCAAGCCCGTCGGAGTCTGCGGTGAGGCCGCTGCCGATCCACTGCTGGCCTGCGTGCTGGTAGGGCTGGGCATCACCTCGCTCTCGGCTGCGTCGGCTGCCGTCGCGCACGTGGGGTCGAAACTGGCAACGGTCACACTCGCTCAGTGCAAGGAAGCGGCAGCGGCCGCGCTGAAAACGGACAGCACCGCCGCTGCCCGCGACGCAGTGAGCGCGATTCTCGGCTGATCCAATAGTGTTGCCTTCCATCATGAGAACTCTCGGTTGGACGCTGCACGGAAACGGAAAGACCGTCGACGCCGGGGCGGTGGTCTCGCCCGATGAGCGATTGACGTGGCCCCGCACCATCGGTATCGGAATGCAGCATGTGGTCGCGATGTTCGGCGCGACCCTGTTGGTTCCGACGATCACCGGATTTCCGGTGTCGACGACACTGCTGTTCTCGGGCATAGGGACGGCGCTGTTCCTGGTCATCACCCGAGGCCGGGTGCCCAGCTACCTGGGTTCCTCCTTCGCGTTTCTGGCCCCGCTCGGTGCCACCCAAGCCAACGGACCTGCCGCCCAGCTCGGAGCCGTGCTGTGTGTGGGCGTCGTACTGGCAGCAGTGGGCTTCGTGGTGAAGTTCGCAGGGCAGCGGGTACTCGACGCGGCGATGCCGCCCGTCGTGACGGGTGCCGTCGTGGTGCTCATCGGGCTGAACCTGGCACCGGCCGCCACCACGTCGTTCGAGGCACAGCCGCTGATCGCAGCCATCACCCTGGTCGCGATTCTGCTGGCGACAGCCGTGGGACCCGGCCTGATCGGGCGACTGGGAATCCTGCTCGGCGTCGTCGTGGGTTGGGTGTTCGCCGCAGTCACCGGAGGGATCGCGCAACCGCGACTCGACGCACTGAGCGCTGCGAGCTGGATCGGTCTGCCCGAGTTTCGTGGACCGTCGTTCGAGCTGTCGGTGATCCTCGTGGCGCTGCCGGTGGTGATCGTCCTGGTCGCCGAGAACGTGGGGCACGTCAAAGCCGTCGCCGCGATGACCGGCAAGAACCTCGACGATGTGGCCGGCGACGCCTTGATCGCCGACGGGCTGGCGACCACGCTGGCCGGAGCAGGCGGCGGTTCGGGAACCACCACCTACGCGGAGAACATCGGCGTCATGGCGGCCACTCGTGTCTACTCGACCGCCGCGTACTGGGTCGCATCGATCACCGCGACGGTGCTCGCGTTCTCGCCCAAGTTCGGTGCACTGATCTTCACCGTGCCCGACGGGGTCATCGGCGGCGCAACCCTGGTTCTGTACGGCCTCATCGGGCTGTTGGGCGTACGCATCTGGACCGACGCGAAGGTCGACTTCACCGATCCGGTCAATCTCATGGTCGTCGCTGCCGCGCTCGTCGCCGGAATCGGTGACCTGACGCTGTCCGTCGGATCGGTCGAGCTCGGCGGTATCGCGTGGGGTTCGGTCGGCATCCTTCTCGGGTACCCGATCGTCTCGGCGCTCGCGCGAAGCGCGGGCAAACGCGCACGGTAGCGGGGTCGGTCACGAATCGCGCGCGTTTTGGTCATCGACCTCCGTGACGTCCCGAACGTACTGTTGGAGCGTGACGTCAGTCGTACCGACGACCGCGAATGACACCGTTCACAGGTCGATGTCGGTATGCACCGAACAAGGAGATCTGCGTGGAACGCACACTTTTCGAGCCCGAGCACGAGCTGTTCCGGGAGTCGTACCGGAAATTTCTCGATCAGCACGTAGCGCCGAACCATGCGAAGTGGGAAGAGCAGAACATCGTCGACCGCGACGTCTGGGTCGAGGCCGGTAAGCAGGGCTTCCTCGGAACGGCAGCGCCCGAGGAATTCGGTGGCGGCGGAGTCAAGGACTTCCGCTACAACGCCATCGTCACCGAGGAAACCACCCGCGGCGGATACAGCGGTATCGGCTTCACCCTGCACAACGACGTCGTCGCGCCGTACTTCATCGACCTTGCCAACGACGAACAGAAGCAGCGCTGGCTCCCGGGATTCTGCTCCGGCGAACTGATCACCGCGATCGCGATGACCGAGCCCGGCACCGGAAGCGACCTGCAGGGCATCAAGACCAAGGCTGTCCGTGACGGCGACGACTGGGTGCTCAACGGCTCGAAGACGTTCATCACCAACGGAATCAACGCCGACCTGATCATCGTCGTGGCCTGCACCGACCCCGAGAAGGGCGCACAGGGCTTCAGCCTGCTGGTCGTCGAACGCGACATGCCCGGATTCGAGCGCGGCCGCAACCTCGACAAGATCGGCATGAAGGCTCAGGACACCGCCGAACTCAGCTTCACCGACGTGCGCGTGCCCGCCGCCAACCTGCTGGGCGAGGAAGGCATGGGCTTCATCTACCTCATGCAGAATCTGCCCCAGGAACGCCTGTCGATCGCCGTCGTCGCGGCCGCCGCGATGGAATCCGCGCTCGAGATGACGATCCAGTACTGCCGCGACCGTAAGGCCTTCGGAAAGTCGATCGGCAAGTTCCAGAACACCCGATTCGTGTTGGCGGAGTTGGCCACCGAGACCACCGCCACCCGCATCATGGTGGACAAGTTCATCGAACTGCTCAACGAAGACAAGCTGACCGTCCAAGAAGCTGCCATGGCGAAATGGTGGACCACCGAGAACCAGGTCAAACTGATCGACCGGTGCCTGCAGTTGCACGGTGGCTACGGCTACATGAAGGAATACCCGATCGCCAAGGCGTACATGGACTCCCGTGTGCAGACCATCTACGGCGGCACCACCGAGATCATGAAGGAGATCATCGGCCGCGGATTGAATCTGTGATCCGCTGATCCGAAGAACGCGAAGGGCCGCAGCACATGTGCTGCGGCCCTTAGCATGTCACTGCCGTGACGATCTCTACAGCTTGCGCATCACGGTCACGACCTTGCCGAGGATCGCGGCGTTGTTGCCCGGAATGGGCTCGAACAGCGGATTGTGCGGCAGCAGCCACACCTCGCCCTTGGACCGCTTGAACGTCTTGACGGTGGCCTCCCCGTCGATCATCGCAGCGACGATGTCACCGTTGTCGGCCACGGACTGCTGACGAACCACCACCCAGTCGCCGTCGCAGATGGCCGCGTCGATCATCGACTCGCCGACCACCTTGAGCAGAAACAGTGAGCCCTGACCGACCAGCTCGCGGGGGAGCGGGAACACGTCCTCGACGGCCTCTTCGGCCAGAATCGGACCACCGGCGGCGATCCGGCCAAGCACCGGCACGAACGTCGGGGTCGGCAGCCGATCCTGTTCCTCGGACGCGGGCGAACCGTCGACCGCGGCGGCAGCCTGGTCGGCCTGCACCTCGTCGAGACCCCGGACGTCGACGGCACGGGGACGGTTGGCGTCGCGCCGGAGGAAGCCCTTGCGCTCGAGGGTGCGCAGCTGGTGAGCAACGGAAGAGGTCGATGTCAGACCGACCGCATCGCCGATCTCGCGGATGCTGGGCGGGTAGCCGCGCTCGGTGACCGACGCGCGAATGACCTCGAGTACCTTCCGCTGCCGCTCGGTCAGACCCGCACTGATGTCGGTGCCGACCTCCATGGCCTTTGACGTGGGTTCCGCAGCCGGCTTTCCTGCTGCGGCCTTGGTTGCGGTGGCCTTGGCTCCGGTCGTCCTGGAACCCGTCGTCGTGGAACGCGTGGTCGACCTCGTCGAGGTCTCGTCCTTCATGCTGTCGGCCTCCTGCTGGTGTCCTGGGATCCGGTCTGCGGGGTAGGTCTGCGCGGACTGGAGTTGATGGTGTCGACTCGTGTGGCGTGTGGTTTCTGACACGAATCTAGCGTGTATCAGCTGTTGAATCAAACATCTGTTCGACTCGTGTCGCGTTTTCTGCAGACTTTGTCGGAGGCTCGTGATAGAACTTCGAACAAGCGTCCATCGAACGCCTGATCGAACAATCGATCCAACGAGCGAAGTCGAGGTTCCGATGACCATCATCACCGATCGCCCCACCGCCGCCGGTGTCCGTGCCCGGTCCACCGTCGTCGAGCGTCGTCGCCGGGCCCGTCCCGTTCTGCGGAGTCCCCTCGGGATGCACGGCGTCACCACGGTGCCCCGCACACAGAGCGCACCGTGCCTTCCGGTCCTCGACCCGTCGTGGACCGACGTCACCGACCGCGAGGATGCCGATCGCGAGTTCGACGCGACCTCCGCGCACTTCGCGAGCCAGCCGGTTCGACTGCGATCGCTGGTGTTGTGGATGCTCGCAGTGGTCGTCGTGGCCGGTGGTCTGATCGGCATCGCGAACCTGCGAGCCGTCGCACCCGATGCAGGTGTGCAGCCGGCCGGTGTGGTCGAAGTGCACGACGGAGCTCTCGTCGAGTACACGACCGGCAGATGACCACCGCCCCCGTCGGGTTCGAGAAGGCTGAGTATCCTCGGTGGACTGCCCCGATGTGCGTGCTCGTCGTCGGAGCATCGGCTACGACGGAGGGTCCCTCATGCATTGCCCGTTCTGCAGGCATCCCGACTCACGCGTGGTCGACTCGCGTGAGATGGACGAGGGACAGGCAATCCGGCGGCGTCGCTCCTGCCCGGAGTGCGGTCGTCGTTTCACGACCGTCGAGGCAGCAGTGCTTGCAGTCGTGAAGCGCAGCGGCGTGACCGAGCCGTTCAGCCGCGAGAAGGTCGTCAAGGGAGTTCGACGCGCGTGCCAGGGCAGAGATGTCGACAACGATGCGCTGAACCTGCTGGCACAGCAGGTCGAGGACGCAATCCGTGCAGCGGGATCAGCGGAGATCCCCAGCAACGAAGTGGGATTGGCCATTCTCGGTCCGCTCCGTGATCTGGACGAAGTGGCGTACCTGCGCTTCGCTTCCGTGTACCGCTCGTTCAGTTCGGCCGAGGACTTCGAGAAGGAAATCCACGAACTGCGTAAGCACCGCGAGTCCGCCGACATCGACTGACAGTTCCGCCCGTCAGCGGCTCTGGTCCGAGATCGCCTTCTCGATGCGCTTCTCGGAGACCGGATACGCCGTACGAATCCCTTGGGCGAACAGTCCCACGCGCAGCTCCTCGATCATCCAGAACAACTCCTGCAGCCCGGAACTGTTCTTTCTGCTCTCCGGAAGCGAATCCAGCAGTCGTCCGTACGACGCGTACACCCGATCGAGTACATCCATCGCCGCCGCGTCACGGCCTGCGCTGCTCGGCAGAGTGGCCAACCGCTTCGTCGCCGCCGCGAGATAGCGCGGCAGGTCCGCCAATCTGCGAGAACCGAACTCGGTGACGAATCCGCGAAAGATCAAGCCGTCGAGCTGCTCCCGAACATCGTCTGCCGGCTCACCCGAGGCTGATTGCAGTTGCGCCGACAAAGCCAGGGCAGCGGTCAGCACAGGACGAACCAGGGCGAGGACCGCGGCGGTACGCTGCGGGACCTCCGCGTGCACGAGCGCCCTGAGCTTGTCGAAAGCCTCGGGATCTCGTACCGGTCCACCGTGCGCGTCCATTGCTTCCTCGACCGCGAGAACCCGGCATTCCTCGAGCAGTGCATCGACTCCGCCGTACGGATTCTGGCCGAGGGCAAGCCGTTCCGCCGTCGGTAATCCGGCCAACAGTGCTTTGGTGCCCTTCGGCGCAGTCGACAGCAGCAGAGCCCTGGTTCCGGAACGCATCGCTGCCCGCTGCTGAGCAGGGGTGCTCAGGACTCGAACCGCCACGCCCGGTCCTTCCGGCACCAAAGCCGGATAGCCGGTGACCTTCTGGCCTCCCACATCTCGGGTGACGGTCGACTCCAACCGTCCCAGCGTGCTCGAGGTCCACGCCAGCGAGGGCGCACGCTCGGCGTCGCCCACCGCGCTGGCCACCTGGCGGCCGACCTCACCGGACAAACCGGTACGCAGAGCGGTCAGATCCTTGTTGCTGCCCAACACCTTTCCGGACGGGTCGACGGCCGCGAACGTCATTCTCAGGTGCTCGGGGAGTGCCGCAACATCGAAGTCCTTCGCCGTGATGTGGCACTGGGCCGCCCGCGAGAGCTCACGGGCCAATGCCGTCACCAACGTTTCGGCGCGGGGCCGCATGACCGCCAATGCCGCGGCTGCGAAGTCGGGGGCCGGCACGACATTGCGGCGCAACGCTTTCGGAAGCGTCTTGATCAGTGCGGCCACCAACTCGCCGCGCATCCCAGGGACCAGCCAGTCGAAGCCCACCGGCTGTACCTGAGCGAGCAGAGCGATCGGAATTCGTGCGGTGACGCCGTCGGCCGCCGTGCCCGGCTCGAACTGGTAGGTCAGGGGAAACTGGATCTCGCCCTGTCGCCATGCGTCGGGATACGCGCCGGTCAGTACCGAGGCCGCGTCGGAGTTGACGACGGTGTCGGTGGTGAAGTCGAGCAGCGCCGGGTCCTGTCTGCGGGCCTTCTTCCACCAGGTGTCGAAGTGCCGTGCCGACACCGCCTCCGGGGCGATGCGGGCGTCGTAGAAGTCGAACAGAGCGTCGTCGTCGACGACGATGTCTCGCCGTCGGGCGCGATGTTCGAGTTCACCCACGTCGTCGAGCAGTGCCCTGTTCTTGTGGAAGAAGGCATGCTGGGTCTTCCACTCGCCCTCCACCAGCGCATGTCTGATGAACAGCTCTCGGGACGCCTCGGGGTCGATACGGTGATAGTTCACCGGACGTTGCGTCACCAACGGAATGCCGTACAGCGTCACCCGCTCGTAGGCCATCGCCGATTCACGCTTGATCGACCAATGTGGTTCCGAGTACGTCCGCTTGACCAGATGCGGTGCCAACCGCTCGGCCCACTCCGGCTCGATGCGAGCAGCCATACGGCCCCACAGGCGCCCGGTCTCGACCAGCTCGGCGGCCATGACCCAGCGCGGGGGCTTCTTGAACAGACCCGAACCGGGGAATATCGCGAAGTGAGCTCCGCGCGCGCCGAGGAACTCGCGTTTGTCCCCCTCCCTGAGTCCGACGTGCGAGAGCAGCCCGGACAGCAGCGACTGATGCAGGGCGGTCTCGGTGGAATCGGCGTCGGGCACCGTCCACCCGAGCCCGCGGGTGATCTGACGCAGTTGGCCGTGCAGATCCTGCCACTCGCGAATACGTAGGTAGTGCAGGAACTCTGTTCGGCACATGCGTCGGAACTGGTTGGAGGACAATTCGTTTCGCTGCTCGCGCAGATATGTCCACAGTTTCACGTACGCCAGGAAGTCGGAGTTCTCGACTGCGAAGCGTGCATGCTTCTCGTCCGCTGCCTGCTGATGCTCGGCGGGCCGCTCGCGAACGTCCTGAATCGACAGGGCCGCCACGACCACCAACGCGTCGCGAAGAGAGCCGTTGCCGTTGGCCTCGACGAGCATCCGAGCCATCCGAGGATCGACCGGCAGTGCCGAGAGTTCCCGGCCGATCGGGGTCAGCTCTGCAGTGCCGTCCTTGGTGGCCGGCTTCAGCGCCCCGAGTTCCTCGAGCAGTCCGATTCCGTCCCTGATACTGCGCGGATCGGGCGGTTCGACGAACGGGAACGCGTCGATCTTGCCCAGCCCGAGTGCGGTCATCTGCAGGATGACCGACGCCAGGTTGGTGCGCAGTATCTCCGGCTCGGTGAACTGTGGACGCGACTCGAAATCCTCTTCGGAATACAGCCGGATGCAGATGCCGTCGGCGACGCGGCCACAGCGGCCGGCCCGCTGCCGCGCCGACGCCTGGGAGATCGGCTCGATGGGGAGTCGTTGCACCTTGGTGCGCAACGAATATCGCGAGATTCGAGCGGTACCGGGGTCGACCACGTAGCGGATGCCGGGGACCGTCAGCGATGTTTCCGCGACGTTCGTCGAGAGCACCACGCGTCGGCCCGAGTGCGGGGAGAACACTCGGTGTTGTTCGGCCGCAGAGAGTCTCGCATACAAAGGAACGATCTCGGTGTTGCGGAGATTGCGATCGTTCAGGGCGTCGGCGGTGTCGCGAATCTCGCGTTCACCGGACAGGAACACCAGAATGTCGCCGTCGCCCTCGGCCATCAGCTCGTCGACGGCCTGACAGGTCGCGTCGACGGGGTCGAGATCGATCGTGGTGTCCCCGGCGTCGACGGTCAGTGGCCGATAGCGCATCTCGACCGGGAACGTGCGACCGGAGACCTCGATGATCGGGGCAGGCACGCCGTCCCGCGCGAAGTGCTGGGCGAACCGTTCGGGGTCGATCGTCGCCGAGGTGATGACGATCTTGAGGTCGGGACGCCGGGGGAGAAGCTGCGCCAGGTAACCCAGGATGAAGTCGATGTTGAGGCTGCGCTCGTGCGCTTCGTCGATGATCAGGGTGTCGTACTGTCGCAGCAGTCTGTCTCGCTGGATCTCCGCCAGCAGGATGCCGTCTGTCATCAGCTTGACGAGGGTCGAATCCGAGGACTGGTCGGTGAATCTCACCTTGTAGCCGATGGATTCACCCAGGGGCTCGCCCACCTCCTCGGCGATGCGTTCGGCCACCGTGCGGGCAGCGAGGCGTCGAGGCTGAGTGTGGCCGATCGAACCGCGAATTCCGCGGCCCAGTGCGAGAGCGATCTTGGGAATCTGAGTGGTCTTACCCGAACCGGTCTCACCGGCGACGATGACGACCTGGTGTTCGGCGATGGCGGCTGCGATGTCGTCCTTGCGGAGACTGACCGGAAGCGACTCGGGGAACTCGAGGGTCGGCACCGCCGCCCGGCGATTGGCCACTACCGTCTCGGCGCGGGCGACATCGCGTTCGAGAGCGGCGAACGCGTCGTCGGTACGAGCCTTGTCCAGTCGCCGCCGCAGCCGGTTCTCGTCCCGGATCGTGACGTCTGCCAGACGTGTGGCGAGAGATTTTCGCTGACCGGACAAATTCGAGTTAGACATACTCTGTCCAGGATATCCGCATCGACGCAACCGCCGTGAATGCCGGCCGAGACTGTGCCAGGATCGCCGTATGAGCATCGTGCACGATGTCACTGCCGAACCGCGTACGCCGGTACCGATCAGGACGCTGCGGGTGCTGTTCGCCGCGCTCACCGCCGCAGCGCTCGTCTCGATCGTTCTGGACGGACTTGCCGCCCCGACGTTCTCGTTGGTCAACTACTTCAGCTACTTCACCGTGATCAGCAACGTCCTGACGGTGCTCGTCCTCACGATCGGCGGCGTGATCGATCCGCGGACTTCGGGATGGCAGCTCTTTCGCGGAGCGGTGACGCTCTACATGGTGATCACCGGGATCATCTACGCGGTGTTGCTTGCGAACATCGATGTCGGTGTCGCGGATCCGTGGACCAACAACGTGGTGCATCGAATCATGCCCGTGGTCCTTCTGCTCGACTGGATTCTCGCTCCACCGCGTCGGCAGATCTCCGAGTCACGCAGCCTGACGTGGTTGCTCTTCCCGCTGGTCTACGGGATCTACACCCTGATCCGTGGACCCGTCGTCGACTGGTACCCCTATCCCTTCCTCGATCCGAGGGAACGGGGATACCCCGCGCTTGCGGTCGGGCTGGTGGTGTTGACCGTCGCTTTCGCGCTCATGGCGCTGGCAGTGAATGCTCTCGGACGGCTCGCGGGACGGTGGAGGCACGGATCGGTCTCGAGCGAAACGGACTCCACTACTGTGTAGCGCATGTCTTCCGACCTCGATCCAGCGGCCACCACACACTCCTCCGCGCTGTGGCACGGCTTCGCCGACATGGGCAACGTCACCGCCAGCGGGCCGTTCGTCGTCTCGCGAGGCGAGGGTGCGTACATCTTCGACAACAAGGGAACGAAGTATCTCGACGCGACCGCCGGTCTGTGGTTCACCAACGTCGGTCACGGCCGACGCGAGATCGCCGATGCCGTTGCCACACAGCTGAGCTCGATCGCTCACTACTCGAACTTCGGCGACTTCGTACCCGAGACCACGTTGGCCTTGGCCGATCGTCTCGCTGCCATCGCACCGGTTCCGGGTAGCAAGATCTTCTTCACCTCCGGTGGCTCGGACTCCATCGACACCGCCGCGAAGCTCGCGCGCCGCTACTGGGTCGAAATGGGACAACCGGCCAAGAAGATCATCGTCGGACGGCAGAAGGCCTATCACGGCATGCACGTCGCCGGCACCGCGCTGGCCGGTATCCCGGTCAACAAGGAGAACTACGGTGAGCTGATGCCCGACGCCAGGACAGTGGCGTGGGACGACGCGAAGTCGCTGCTGGCGCTGATCGAGGAGGTCGGTGCCGAGAACGTGGCCGCATTCTTCTGCGAGCCGGTGATCGGTGCCGGCGGAATCTACCTGCCGCCGGAGGGCTACCTGCGCGAGGTGCGGCAGATCTGTCGCGACAACGACGTGCTGTTCGTCGCGGACGAGGTCGTCACCGGGTTCGGTCGGATCGGCGGCAGCTGGTTCGCCTCCACCCGGTTCGAGCTGGAACCCGACCTGATGACGACCGCCAAGGGGTTGACGTCCGGGTACGTACCGATGGGTGCTGTCTTCATCGCCCCGAAGATCGCCGAGCCGTTCTTCGCGGGCGGCGTGTGGTGGCGACACGGGTACACCTACGGCGGCCACGCCGGAGCGGCGGCGGCAGCGATGGCCAACCTCGACATCATCGAGCGCGAAGAGCTGCTCTCGCACTCCAAGCGCATCGAGGCGGCCCTGCACACCCACCTCGCGCCACTGGCCGCACACGAACGAGTATCGGAGATCCGCAGCGGAATCGGTGCTGTTGCCGCCGTGCAGCTCGCCGACCCGGCCGAAGCATTGCCTTTCGTCAAAACGCTTCGGGCACACGGGGTCTCCGGCCGCGCCGCCGGCCAGGGTGCGATGCAGATCTCGCCCGCATTCGTCATGACCGACGCCGAGATCGAAGAGCTGGCCGCGCGGATCCTCAGCGCGCTCGGCTGAACCGAAGTCTGCCGAGCAGCTGCTTCCCTCGCGACAGCGGGGGAGCGGGTGCCGGTGTCGGCTCGTCGGAGACAGCCGCGAAACGACGGTGCAGCTGCTCGCGCACTTCCTCGGGCGCGTAGGCACGACGCTTGCGCTCGGATCGAACCACCAACGCCCCGGTGGCCGCGACACCGACCATCCCGGCGAGACCGACAGCCTTCCACACGTTCATCCGGCCACCGTACCGTCACGAGATCTAGGGTGTGGACCATGAATCCGTCGCGAATCAGCCTCGATACCGCAGTCGAGGCCACCAGAACGGGGGACATCTGGATCTTCCGCGGACAGTCGAACGCCGATCGCGCAATCCAGGCACTGACCAACAGTCCGGTCAACCACGTCGGCATGTCCGTCGTGATCGACGACCTGCCTCCGCTGATGTGGCACGCCGAACTGGGGAAGTCGTTGCAGGACATGTGGACCGGCAACTTCCAGCGCGGAGTGCAGCTGCACGATCTGCGAGCGGCCGTGACCCAGTGGGCCACGAAGTACGAACAGCGGTGCTGGCTGCGACAATTGGACGGATACGCGGGTCGTTCTGCAGGCTCCACCCCGTCCGTGACGAAAGAGCAGGAGGACGCCCTGCTTCGCACCATCGCCCGCTTGGACGGCACAGCCTTTCCGACCACCGCCTCGCTCGCCGGTCGTTGGTTCCGGGGCCGAGTCCCCACACTGCGTCGCAGCCAACGCGAGGGAGCAGCCCTCGAAACCGCCTACTGCGCAGAGGTGGTGGCCATGACCTACGACGCGATGGGTCTGCTCACCGGCAACAAGAAAGCCAACTGGTTCGACCCAGGAAAGTTCTGGAGCGGCGATCGACTCCCACTCGCCGACGGTGTTCGTCTGGGCGAGGAAATCGAGGTGGACGTACCCGTCAGAGGCTGATCGACGCGTCCGCCGCGGTACGTCCGCCCAGCTCCACCCATCCGGCTTCGAAGGTGGTGTGCAATCGAGATCCGGCTCCCTGCAGGATGTTCAGGCTCCGGCCGAGTTCACCGGTCAGCCGGACGGCGGCAGCGCCGGTCGCTTCGTCCTCGGCGATACCCATCATCGGTGCGAACATGCGTGATCGCAGCGCGCCGTGCTCCTCGTCGGTCCAGGCCCAGACGTAGTGGTGCCCGCTGTCGTACGCACTCGGGTCCGCTGCCGTCACCTCGGCCGCGTCCTGGACCTGATGAAAGGTGAAGTGCGGAGTCCAGTCGGCTCGGGCCCGAACCCAGGTGTGCTCGCCCTCGTAGCGGATGTTCAGCGGCGCGGCAGGAACTGTGAGCACATCGATCGGGTGTCCCTGCTCGCGCAGCCACCACGAGAGTCCGACCGTGGGATGCCCGGCGAAGGGCAATTCCACGGCGGGCGTGTAGATGGTGGCCGAGGCTGTACCGGAGTCGGTGCGATCGACGAACACCGTCTCGCTGAAGCCGAGCTCGGTGGCGAACTGCTGTCGGTCCGCCTCGGCGACGTCATCCGCGGCCACGATGCCGAGGGGGTTGCCGAACCTGCCGTCGGCATCGGTGAACACTCGGACGACGGACACGTCGGTAGCCATGCCCGGACGGTACCAAACGCCGAACGAGGGACCCGCGGTCGCGGATCCCTCGTTCGGTGATCAGGTCGGGTCGACGCTCAGACGGCGGCACCGTCGAGGATTCGCCCTGCTTCGATCGCTTGCGCGACACCCGCGACGATCGACGCGGCGCGGATGGCCTCGAAGATCTTCTCGCGGTCGACGCCCTCGGCGCGCAGCGTCTTCTCGTGTGCCTCCAGACAGTGGTTGCACCCGTTGACGGCCGAGACCGCGAGCGACCACAGCTCGAAGTCGGCCTTCTCCACACCGGGGTTGCCGATGATGTTCATGCGCAGACCGGCGCGCAAATCGTCGTACTTGCCGTCCAGGTATCCCTTGGTTCGGTAGAAGACGTTGTTCATGCCCATGATCGACGCGGCACCGAGGGCGGCGTTGTACGCCTCGGCCGACAGTGAATCGGCTGCGTCCTCGGCAATCTCCTTCAACGTCGTCGCGGACTTCGACGCTGCGGCCACCGACAGCAGGGTGCCCCACAGCTGCTGCTCGCTGAGCACCGTGGAGCGGGCGATGGAACCGAGATTGAGCTTGAGGTCCTTGGCGTACTCGGGGACGGCGTTCTTGAGGTTGTCGATCGTCATGTCAGACGCTCGCCGTCAGCAGTTCGCCTGCGTCGATGGTGGGATCACCCTTCTTCCAGTTGCAGGCGCACAGCTCATCGGACTGCAAGGCGTCGAGAACTCGCAGGACCTCGTCCACGTTGCGCCCCACCGAGCCTGCCGTGACCGACACGAACTGGATCTCGTTGTTGGGGTCGACGATGAAGGTGGCACGGTCGGCCACACCGTCGGCATTGAGAACACCGGTGGCAGCAGCCAATTCGCGCTTGAGGTCCGACAGCATGGGGAAGGGAAGCGTCTTGAGCTCGTCGTGCTGTGCCCGCCACTGGAAGTGAACGAACTCGTTGTCGACCGACGCGCCGAGGACCTGTGCGTCGCGGTCCTCGAACTCCTCGTTCAGCTTGCCGAACGCGGCGATCTCGGTGGGGCACACGAACGTGAAGTCCTTGGGCCAGAAGAAGACGATGCGCCACTTGCCCGCGTGATCGTCACTGGTGACGGTGGTGAAGTAGTCGTCGGGCTGCTGGGCGTTCACCTTGGAGAGGTCTCCGCCGATGACGGCGGTGAGGTTGTATGAAGGGAACTGGTCGCCAATTGTCAACAGTGCCATGTGGTCTCCTCGTGTCGAATGATCGCGTCGGTTCCGTATGTGGGCGGTTCGGATCGGTGGCGTGAATGCAGCCGTACGAGCCCGGCCGACCGGTACGAGTGTGCCAAAAATGTGGTGAAAGGTAAACGTGATGAGTGGCACTAGACTGATAGGCGTGACCGATCGAAGCTATCAGCCGACCCTGTCGCATCTGCGTGCCTTCGTCGCGGTCGCCCGACATCGCCATTTCGGCAGTGCAGCAACGCAACTGAACATCACTCAACCGTCTCTGTCGCAGGCTCTCGCCACGCTGGAGCAGGGGCTGGGGGTGCAGTTGATCGAGCGCAGCACCCGCAGGGTCTTGCTGACGTCGGCCGGTGGTCAGTTACTCGGTCGGGCGACTGCGGCACTCGACGCCGTGGACGGATTGGTCGCTACCGCAGCAGGATTGGGCGGTCGGCTGACCGGTGGTATGCGGCTCGGGATCATTCCCACCGTGGCGCCCTACGTGCTGCCCGCAGTGCTCCCGGCCGTGCGCGTCGAGTACCCCGACCTCGTACCGAGAATAGTGGAGGATCACACCGCTCGACTGCTCGACGGACTCCGGTCCGGTGCACTCGACGTCGCCGTTCTCGCGCTGCCCCTCGCCGATCCGGGTTTGATCGAAACGGCCATGTACACCGAGGATTTCGTGCTCGCGCTCCCTGCCGAGCACCCTCTCGCGGGGCGTCGGGATCTGACGGTCGCCGACCTCCGCGGTCTCCCACTGCTCCTCCTCGACGAGGGGCACTGCCTGCGCGAGCAGACCCTGGATCTGTGCCGCTCGGTCGACACCGCACCCGATGCGAGCGATACCCGGGCAACGTCGCTGACCACGGTGGTGCAGTGCGTTGCAGGAGGGCTCGGCCTGACGCTGCTGCCGCGCAGCGCCGTCGAGGTCGAGGTCGCTCGTGCGGGCTTGTCCACCGCAGAGTTCGCCCACCCTGCTCCCGGCCGCACCATCGGTCTCGTGCACCGAGCTTCGAGTGCGCGCGCCGCCGAATACAGTGCGCTCGCAGGTCTTCTCGCCGCAGAAGTCCTCGCCGACAACACACGTGGACTCAGCCGGGCGTGATCACGATCTCGTCGAACACGATCTCGCCTGCCGCATCGGACTCCGGCACATCGACGACGGCGTCGAGCGACCAGCCGTGGTCACCGTCGGGATCCTCCAACACCTGACGCACCGTGGTGGACTCCGCACCGACGTTCAGCGTGAACAGCGCGGGGCCGCGGGCCGATGGTCCGGTTCCGATCGAGTCGTACTCGGCGAAGAACGGTTCCAGTTCCGTCTCCCAGTCCGGGCCGTCGTCGAGGTCGTCGAGGGCGTTCCACTGTCGGCGCGCCGCCAGATCGACTCGGCGGAAGATCGCATTGCGCGCGAGAATTCGGAAGGCCCGCGGGTTGGCCGAGATCGGACGCGGCACATCGGATCCGTACGCCTCGACGAGCGCCTCCGGCTCGGCACCCGGGTCCGTCAGGTTCTCCCATTCGTCGAGCAAGCTCGAATCCACCTGCCGCACGAGTTCACCCAGCCACTCGGTGATGTCCTGTACCTCTTCGGTTCGAGACTCCGGCGGAACCGTCTGGCGCAGTGTGCGATAGGCGTCGGCGAGATAGCGGAGTACGAGCCCCTCGGACCGCATCAGACCGTAGTGGCTGATCAATTCTGCGAACGTCATCGCGCGCTCGACCATGTCGCGTACCACGGACTTGGGGGACAGGCCGACCTCGGAGAGCCACGGATGCGTGCCGCGATAGATCTCGAATGCCGGAACGAGCAGCTCTGCAAGAGGTTTCGGCCACGTGACCTCCTCGAGCAGTTCCATTCGCTCGTCGTACTCGATGCCGTCGGCCTTCATCTGCGAGACCGCTTCGCCGCGCGCCGCGTGCTGCTGGGCCATCAGGATCTGACGCGGATCGTCGAGGGTCGATTCGATGATCGAGACGACGTCGAGGGCATGGGTCGGTGATTCGGCGTCGAGCAGATCGAACGACGCGACCGCGAACGTCGACAGCGGCTGATTGAGCGCGAAGTCCGGCTGCAGGTCCACGGTCAGTCGAGCGTGTCGACCGTCGGCATCCGGCTCGTCGAGTTGTTCGACGATGCCCGCATCGACCAGACCGCGGTAGAGCGAGAGTGCCCGCAGAATGTGCTTGCGCTGAGCGGGCCGGGTCTCGTGATTGTCCTCGAGCAGGTGACGCATGGCATGGAAGCAATTGCCCGGCCGGGCAATGACATTGAGCAGCATGGCGTTGCTCACCGAGAACCGTGAGGTGAGCGGCTCAGGACTTGCGGTGATGATCCGTTCGAACGTCGGCTCGCCCCACGAGACGAAACCGTCGGGTGCCTTCTTGCGCTGTACGCGTTTGAGCTTCTTCGGATCGTCGCCGGCCTTGGCCACCAGACGGGCGTTCTCGATGTCGTGCTCGGGGGCCTCGACCACGACGGTGCCGAGGGTGTCGTATCCGGCTCGCCCCGCGCGGCCCGCGATCTGATGGAACTCGCGGGCCCGGAGCTTGCGGGTGCGGACGCCGTCGTACTTGGTCAGTCCGGTGAACAACACGGTGCGAATGGGGACGTTGATGCCCACACCGAGGGTGTCCGTTCCGCAGATCACCTTGAGCAGCCCGTCCTGCGCCAACTTCTCGACCAACCGTCGATACTTGGGCAGCATGCCTGCGTGATGCACCCCGATGCCGTGCCGAACCAACCTCGACAGCGTCTTGCCGAACCCGGTGGTGAAGCGGAAGGCACCGATGGCCTCGGCTATCTCGGCCTTCTCCTGCTTGGACGCAACGTTCACGCTCGTCAATGCCTGAGCGCGTTCGAGTGCCGAAGCCTGGGTGAAGTGCACGACGTAGACCGGTGCGAGGTGCGTCTGCACCAACTCTTCGATGGTTTCGCTGATCGGAGTGGTGACGTAGGAGAACATCAAGGGAACCGGACGCTCGGTGCCCGAGACCACGGTGGTCGTGCGTCCGGTGCGTCGGGTCAGATCGTCCCGGAAGAACGAGACGTCGCCGAGAGTCGCCGACATCAACAAAAACTGAGCGTTCGGCAGCTCGATCAACGGAACCTGCCAGGCCCACCCCCGATCGGGCTCGGAGTAGTAGTGGAACTCGTCCATGATCACCTGGCCGATGTCGGAGTCGGCACCCTGGCGCAGAGCGAGGTTCGCGACGATCTCGGCGGTGGCGCAGATGATCGGAGCACCGGAATTGACCGACGCGTCACCGGTCATCATGCCGACGTTCTGAGCGCCGAAGATCTCGCACAGGGCGAAGAACTTCTCGCTGACGAGTGCCTTGATCGGCGCGGTGTAGAAACTCCGAACGCCTGCGGCCATCGCGGCGTAGTGGGCTCCGATGGCCACCATCGACTTGCCCGATCCGGTCGGCGTGGCCAGGATGACGTTGGAGCCGGAGACCAGCTCGATGAGAGCTTCCTCCTGCGCGGGATACAGGGTCAGACCGCGATCGGCAGTCCAGGTGGTGAACGTGTCGAACAGGACGTCCGGGTCGACGCCGTCGGACCGAGCGGCGGCGGCATCGGGAATCAGTTCGGTGAGAAGCACCTCTACAGGCTATGTGGGATCGACGGCCGAACCCGCATCGACACCGAGCGGCCGTCGCGACGCCTCAGGTCGCGCTGCGCTCGTCGGAACCCATCGCACCGAGAACGGCCATCCGGGTGCTGGCGCTTCCGGTGATCATGTCCTCACCGACACCGGTGATGAGCAGGTTGCGCCACCGCACCTCGTCGAAGGTCAGTGACGGTGTGGAATCGATGAAGTCCTCGACGACCTGCAGAAAGCGCATCGGATCGTCCCGGAACGGGAAGTGTCCGGAATTCTCGAACACCTCCAACGTGGAACCGGGCATGGCCGAGTGGGCGAGGCGCGCATGACTGACCGGAATCACCGAGTCCTGGTCACCCCACACGAGCAGAACGGGGAGATTCTCGGTGAGATAACAGCGGTCCAGCATCGTGACCACCTGGCCGCGCCAGTCCACGACGGCGCGAAGGGTCCGCAGATACGCCTCGTACGTCGTCGGGGCCGGGAGCTCGCTCAGCACGCGGATCAGATCCGGAGTGTCGTGCAGGAGCGATCCGGGTCGCAGGGGAGAGCTGTGCAGTTTGCTCAGCAGGCCGCCCGCCAGCTTCACCGCCGGGATCGCGCCGGGCAGGCGGAGCAGTTTGACGGCCTCGCTCAGAAACGGCATGGACGCCAGTCGAAGAATGGGATGTACGTCCTTGGTGACGCCGCCGGAGGACACGAGAGCCAACCTGTCGACCATGCCCGGGAACTGGTACGCGAACTGCATGGCGACGCCGCCGCCCAGTGAGTGCCCGACGACGGTGACGTGCTCGATGCCCAGCACCGAGAGCAGGTCGCGCATGCCGTTGGCGTACGCGGCGACGGAGTAATCCGCACGCGGCTTGTCCGAGCGACCGTGACCGAGCAGATCCGGAGCGATGACGGTGTAGTTCTTCGCGAGGTGCGGGATGACTTCGTTCCACGTCTCGGAGTTGTCACCGATACCGTGGATCAACAGCAGCACCGGACCTTCGCCGGCCATGCGGAATGCCCGCCGGTATCCGTGAATGGTCCGGAAGATCAGCCGTGGTTCTTCGTCGGGAACCGGGCGGAGCTTGCGACTGCGCGGATTGGTGCTCATCTGCGCCTCCTGAAATTCCCTGGTGCACCGCGCGATGCGGCACAGAACGGCGACGCCGTGCACGAGTGTGGACGTACGTACCGGAGTACGTGTTGCTACGACTCTTGCACGAGATGACGCTCGGGGCAGAATATCGAGCGTATTTGCGGTTACAGGTATGTTTCGATCGGCCCAGGCTGTCCTATATGCCCGCCGAATCGATCATCTTCTGTGACCACTCACACTGTCACTGCTCGGTGTTGCCCTCGCCCTCGTCGAGATTTGCCTGCTCGGCCAGGAAGCGCTCGAACTCGGCCCCGAGTTCGTCGCCGCTCGGCAGTGGCTCGTCACTGGCCAACAACGTCGACTGCTGCTCCTGCGCGGCGACGTACGTGTCGTACTGACGCTCCAGCGCCTGCACCACCGATTGGACCTCTTCGTTCCCGGTGATGTGCTCGTTCACCTGTTCCCGAACTCGCGCCGCGGCCTCACCCAGGGCGGCAAGCGGCAGATCCAGGTCGGCCGCCTCACCGACGTTCTCGAGCAACGTCTCGGCCGCACCGGGGTAGTCCGTCTGTGCGAGGTAGTGCGGGACGTGCACAGAGAAGCCCATGGACTCGTGACCGTGCTGCGCCATCCGAAGCTCGAGCAGGGACGAGGCGCTGCCCGGCACCTGCAGATCACCTGCCCAGCTGTTGCCCTCCTTGACCAGCTCCTTGTCGCTGGCGTGGGCCGTCACACCGAGTGGCCGGGTGTGCGGAATGGCCATCGGGATCGAGCCGAGACCGATGGTGCGGCGTACACCGAGCTGTTCGGCGAGGAGCCTGACAGCGGTGGTGAACTTCTCCCATCGCAAATCCGGTTCCATACCGGCGAGCAGCAGGAACGGAGTCCCCGACTTGTCTTTGACGGCATAGAGGTTCAGTTCGGGAGCGTCGTAGTCCGAGAAATGATCGGACTTGAACGTCATCGTCGGCCGCCGGGACCGGTAGTCGATCAACTCGTCGACGTCGAACGACGCGACCAGCTCCGACTCCAGACTCTCGCGCAGGTGGGTGGTGGCCAACTTCACCGCGTGACCCGCGTCGGAGAAACCCTCCAGGCCGTGCACCAGGACGGGTCCGACGCCGTCGTTGGAGAAGATTTGCGGTGCCGGAAACTCCAGCTCGTACATCTTCGACTGTTCGGTCATGGCCTGGCCCCTTTCGGATCGACTCGTCGGTACCTCGACACGAGATTCGAGCCAGAATACGCCGACCCTCGGCTCGCGCCGTGTACGCGCCGACGTCGAACGTGGCGAATCACTACCGACAAGAACAACCGGTTGCCCGCCGTTCATTCCCGGACGGTCGCCCATCCTGCGCCGAGGGGCTCTCGGTGACTCGAGACGATCAGCGGTCGAAGTTGGCCAGCGCGCGAATCTTGTTGGTGACGTCGAGGGCGGCGACCTTGTACGCCTCGGACAGCGTCGGGTAATTGAACACGGCATCGACGAGATAGTCGACGGTGCCGCCGCACCCCATCACCGCCTGCCCGATGTGCACCAGATCCGTCGCACCCGAACCGAAGATGTGCACGCCCAGAATCGACCGATCCTCGGTGGAGACGAGCAACTTCAACATCCCGTACGAGTCGCCGGCGATCTGACCTCTGGCGAGTTCGCGGTACCGCGATACCCCGACCTCGTAGGGGATAGATCCCTTCGTCAGGTCGACCTCGGTGGCTCCGACGTACGAGACTTCGGGGATGGAGTAGATGCCGATGGGCTGAACGTCGGTCAACTTCGCATCGGACTCGCCGAACGCGTGATACGCGGCCAACCTGCCCTGATCCATCGACGTCGCAGCCAATGCCGGGAACCCGATGACATCGCCGACGGCATAGATGTGATCGACCTTGGTCTGGAAATGCTCGTCGACGAAGATCCGACCCCTGGCGTCCGCCTCGAGACCTGCGTTCTCGAGATCCAGCGCCGTGGTCAGGCCCTGCCGACCGGCCGAGTACATCACCGTTTCGGCCGGGATGCGCTTGCCGCTCGCCAGCGTGGTCACGGTCCCGTTCGGCCCGACGTCGACCGCGGTCACCGCCTCGCCGAATCGGAACGTCACCGCGAGATCGCGGAGGTGGAACTGCAACGACTCGATGATCTCTCGATCGCAGAAGTCGAGCATCGAATCCCGTTTCTCGACGACGGTGACCTTCGTTCCCAGGGCAGCGAACATCGACGCGTACTCGATTCCGATGACGCCGGCCCCGACGACGACCATCGACGCCGGAATGAACTCGAGATTGAGGATTCCGTCCGAGTCGAGCACTCGATAGTCGTCGAACGCGACGTCGGCCGGACGGGCAGGAGCGGTGCCGGTGGCGATCACCACGTTGGCGGCCGCGACAGTGATGCGCTCACCCCGCGTCTCGTCCTCCACGACGATGGTGTGCGCGTCGAGAAACTTGCCGACGCCGGTGATCAACTCGATGCGGTTCCGGAGCAGCTGCGAACGCACCACCTCGATCTCCTTGCCGATCACGTGCTGGGTTCGGGCCAACAGATCGGCAGGAGTGATATCGGCCTTCACTCGGTAACTCGCCCCGTACAGCTCCCGTTGATTCATGCCCGTGAGATACAGAACGGCCTCGCGCAGCGTCTTGGACGGAATGGTCCCGGTGTTGACGCAGACCCCGCCGAGCATGTGGCCCTTCTCCACGATCGCCACCCGCTTGCCGAGCTTCGCAGCCGCAATGGCCGCCTTCTGGCCACCGGGGCCGGAGCCGATGACCACCAGGTCGTACTGCATGGGTTCAGACATTCGTCATAGTTACCGCTCGCACGCAAAGGCTGCGTGCCCACCCGGTCACAACCTTGTGAACTTCGCGATTCGGTGCGTCGAACCCATGCAGATGTCGCCACGTGCTGATGCGTTGTGCGAGGCTGAACAGAGCACGAAACACCCGATTTTCAGTGGAGGAACACATGCCGCAGCAGGTCCGCGCCGTCGTCGCCAAGAGCAAGGGCGAGCCCGTCTCCATCGAGACGATCACCATCCCCGATCCCGGGCCCAACGAGGTCGTCGTGAAGATCCAGGCCTGCGGGGTGTGTCACACCGACCTGCACTACCGCGAAGGCGGCATCAACGACGAATTCCCGTTTCTGCTCGGACACGAGGCGGCCGGAATCGTCGAGACCATCGGCGACCGCGTCGAGCACGTCGAGGTCGGAGACTTCGTCGTACTGAACTGGCGCGCCGTGTGCGGCGAATGTCGAGCCTGCAAGCGCGGCACTCCGTGGTACTGCTTCGACACCCACAACGCAGCACAGAAGATGACCCTCGAGGACGGTACCGAGTTGACCCCGGCGCTGGGCATCGGCGCATTCGCCGAGAAGACCCTGGTCCACGAGGGCCAGTGCACCAAAGTCGCCGCAGACGCCGATCCCGCCGTGGTCGGACTGCTCGGCTGTGGCGTGATGGCCGGTCTGGGAGCGGCGATGAACACCGGCAACGTCTCGCGCGGAGATTCGGTGGCCGTGATCGGCTGCGGCGGTGTGGGCGATGCCGCGATCGCCGGAGCACGCCTGGCCGGCGCGTCGACGATCATCGCGGTCGATCGTGACCCGGGCAAGCTCGAATGGGCACTCGGCCTCGGAGCCACCCATACCGTCGACTCGTCGGTGGTCGACGCCGTCGAAGCAGTCCAGGAGCTCACCGGAGGCTTCGGTGCCGACGTGGTCATCGACGCCGTCGGTCGCCCGGAGACCTGGAAGCAGGCGTTCTACGCCCGCGACCTCGCCGGAACCGTGGTGCTCGTCGGCGTGCCGACACCCGAGATGACCCTCGAGATGCCGCTGATCGACTTCTTCAGCCATGGCGGATCGCTCAAGTCCTCCTGGTACGGAGACTGCCTGCCCGAGCGCGACTTCCCGCAGTTGGTCGATCTGTATCAGCAGGGCCGTCTGCCGCTCGAGAAGTTCGTCACCGAACGCATCACCATCGACGACGTCGAAGCCGCCTTCGAGAAGATGCATCAGGGCACCGTCCTGCGTTCGGTGGTCGTCCTGTGAGCGGGCAGTTCCGCGTCCAGAATGTCGTCACCTCGGGAACGTTCAGCCTCGACGGTGGCACCTGGGACGTCGACAACAACATCTGGCTGATCGGCGACGACGACGAGGTGGTGATCGTCGACGCAGCGCACACCGCGGCGCCGATCGTCGACGCGGTTGCCGGCCGGACGGTGAAGGCCGTCATCTGCACCCACGGCCACAACGACCACGTGACCGTGGCACCGGAACTGGCCGAGACCTTGGACGCGCCGATTCTGCTGCACCCCGCCGACGACATGCTGTGGGAACAGACGCACCCTGGCGTCGGGCATTCGACCCTCGAGGACGGTCAGCGCATCACCGTGGCCGGAACCGACATCCTGGCGCTGCACACGCCCGGGCACTCACCCGGGTCGACGTGCCTGTACCTGCCGGAAGCGGGGGAGTTGTTCAGCGGCGACACCCTCTTCTCCGGCGGCCCGGGTGCCACCGGACGGTCGTACTCGGATTTCCCGACCATCATCGGGTCCATCCGAGATCGGCTCTTCGCCCTGCCTGTCGACACCCGAGTCAACACCGGTCACGGTGACGGCACACGCATCGGCGACGAGGCACCGCACCTCGAGGAGTGGATCGCCCGCGGCAGCTGAATTCGCGACACTGCGGTAGGTCGCCTGCCGCGTTCGAGGTGGTCGGAATGAGACAGTGGTGGGACGCCGGAGCGTGTGCTTCGGCGTCCCATCGACCCGAAGAGGACGTCTTGTGAGCCCCGCCGCACGCAGAACCCGCCTGTCCATCGCCGTGACCTCGGCGGCGAGCGCAGCTCTCGTGCTGGTCGGCTGCAGCTCGACCGTCACCGGCTCTCCCGAGCCCAGTGCGGGTGCCACCACCTCGTCGCCGCAGTCCGGCGTGGATCTGAACACGCTGCTGATCGATCCGTCCAGCTTCCCGGCACCGTACGACGCCCTGGTGCTGCCCCAGCAGGCGATCTCGCAAGCCGCACCCGATCTCAGCGGAATTCCTTCCGGTGCCGAGGTCAGCCCGGCGGGATGCAAGCCCGCCGACCAGGATTTCGGCCCGACGGGCACGGCCATGATCGTCGGCACCGACAACGACAGCCGGTCCACCATCTCGATCGAGTTGACCGCGGTGGACGAACCGCTCTCGGCGCGCAAGGAGCAGCTCGAGGAGTGCGGCGAGGTGACCGCAACCAAGTCCGGCGCGACCTCGACGGTGACCTCCACTCTGACGCCTGCACCGCCCATCGATGCGGACGACACGTTGGCCGTCCGGCAGACCGTCGCATCGGGAGCAGGCGGCGACGCCGTCACCCAATCGATGCTGACTCTGATGGCCCAGGTCGACGGAGTGCGAGTGTCGGCCACGTTCATGTCGTTCGGCTCGGGCACGCCCGATGCGATGACCCTCGACGAGCTGTTCACCGCGGCAGTCCAGAAGGTCGGCCAGAGCTGACGCAGCACTAGCAGACGACACCGACACGAATCGGTCGGACACAGCGCCGGCGTCGCGATTCATCCACAGCGCGGCAGTTCTCCACAGGGCAGTGCGAAAGCCCAGGTCGAGACTTTTTCGATCGTCGGGACCCCGGCCAGGATTCTCCGGTATGTACACACCGACGAACTCTCACGGCAACTTCGACTCCCGCCATCGCGTACGGCTCGGTCACCCGAGCGACCTGATCACCGCGGTACCGGCCATGCTCGGGTTCCACCCGCACCGATCGATGGTGCTCATCGCGGTCAAGGACGGCGGTGCGAGCGTAGGACCCACGATGCGTCACGACCTCGTCCTGGCCGGCGATCACATCGATCGGCGCGCGGGCAGTCACACCCGCGCGACCCCGGAGATGCTCGACGTCATCGCCTACCTGGCCGGCTACTGCGCGATGGAGAACATTCCCGCCGTGATGGCGGTGTTCGTCGACGACAGACTCGATCGAACCGTCCGGACACCGCATCTACTCGACGTGGAAGCACTGGTGACCGAACTCGACGCCACACTTGCCTCGTTCGGAGTGCAGCTCGGTGAGGCCCTTGCGGCGTCGGAGATCGCCGAATCCGCCGACTGGTGGACGTTGCGCGGACCACGGCGGCACGGCCTGATGTCCGATCCGTCGGCGTCGCCGATGACCGTGGCCCGCGTGCTCGACGGCTACTCCGTCCGCCGATCCAGGTCCGAGCTGGCCGAGACCATCGCGCCGGGCCCCGACGCGACCGTGCGGGCCGTTGCCGCCGAGATCGCGCGACAACGACGGGACGGGGTTCGATCTCGTAACGACGAGCTGACGTCGGTGCTGTCGTACGTCGCGCGAGCGCCGTACGACACCGAATTGGATCCGACCGACATCGCTCGGATCGCACTCGCGATCGGTCATGTCCAGGTGCGTGACGCACTGCTGGCCCTGACTCTCGGTGACGACGCGGGATTCGTCGAAGAGTTCTGGGCGAGGATGTCCCGCGTCCTGCCGAAGGCCGAACGAGCCATTGCCGCAACACTTCTGGCCTTCAGCGCGTACGTCCGCGGAGACGGACCGATGGCCCGCATCGCGATCGATGCGGCACTGGAAGCCGACGAGAACTACTCGCTGGCGCGACTGTTGGACCGGTCGCTCAGCGCCGGCGCAGGTCCCGAGCTCGTTCGGGAAGTGGCCGAGAGCGGCTTCGCGTGTGCTCGCGCCTGCGGAGTTCGGCTCCCCGGCGACCCCTTCGGGCGACGGTGACAGCAGTCGAGCACATCGATGATCGGCAGACGAGTGGGTCAGCGCGCCGCGTGCGACCGATCGCCGAGCTGTTGCAGGAATGTCCACGCATCGGCCACGATCCGATCGAGATCGGTCAGCTCCGGCGTCCACTTCAGCTCCTCGACTGCGCGCGAGCTCGAGGCGATCAAGACGGCAGGGTCACCGGCACGACGGGGAGCATGTTCGACGGCGATGGGCAGACCGGTGACGCGCTCGCAGGACGAGATGACCTCGTGCACGGAGAATCCGGTGCCGCTGCCGAGGTTGTAGATGGTGTGCTCGCCCGGTTGTGCGGCATCGACAGCGAGTATGTGCGCCTCGGCGAGATCGGCAACGTGGATGTAGTCGCGAACAGCCGTACCGTCCGGAGTGGGCCAGTCGGTGCCGAACACCGAGATCTTCTCGCGCTGCCCGAGTGCGACCTGGAGCACGAGCGGAATCAGGTGGGTCTCGACGACGCGATTCTCTCCGAAACCGTTGTAGGCACCGGCGACGTTGAAGTACCGAAGGCTTGTGGCGGCGAGGCCGTAGGCCGCGGCGTACGACGTGATCGCGTGATCTATCGCGAGTTTGGTGGCACCGTAAGGATTGGTGGGGCGGGTGGGTGCGTCCTCGGTGATGGGGGTCTTCTCGGGCTCGCCGTACGTGGCGGCGGTCGAGGAGAACACCAGCTTCGCGGTACCGGATGCTCGAATGGCATCGAGCAACGCCAGCGAGGTGACGACGTTTCCGCTCCAGTACTTGTCGGGCGAGACCACCGACTCGCCGACGAGAGATTGCGCGGCGAAGTGCAGGACTGCGTCGAACCCACCGCCGATCAGTACGTCCGCGGCGACGTCCTTGATGTCGCCTTCGACGAATGTGGCACCACCGGGCACGGCGTCCCGGTTACCGGTGGACAGGTTGTCCACAACCACGACCTCGTGACCGCGCTCGACGAGCACAGCCGCGCAGACGCTGCCGACGTAGCCAGCACCACCGGTAACCAGAAGCTTCACTGTTCGTTCTCCCTCACACGCGTCCGACGCCGTCGTCGGTGTGAGGTCAGACCTTCTTCACCTGGACGGCGTGCGCCATTTCCTCGGATATGTCGACACCACTGTGTCCTGGCACCGTGATCGTGACCGACCCGGGCTTGGCTTCGACTGTAACCCGAGCATCGGGGACCACGCCTGCTTCGCGAAGCTGAGCGATGACCTCCGGGTCGGACTGAACGTGCTCGGCGAGGCGTCGCACGACGACAGCGGTCGGCTGGCCGACGGGCACATCCGTGAGGCGGATGAGAGCTTCCGGTGCCAGAGTCGACTGGCCGAGACCGAGTTCCTCCAGACCGGGGATCGGGTTGCCGTACGGCGACGTGGTCGGGTTGTTCAGGACGGTGACCAGACGTCGCTCGACCTCCTCGCTCATCACGTGTTCCCAACGGCACGCCTCGGCGTGCACGTCTTCCCAACGCAGACCGATGATGTCCACGAGCAGACGCTCGGCCAAACGGTGTTTGCGCATGACTGCGACCGCCAGGCTTCGGCCCTTCTCGGTCAGCTCGAGGTGTCGATCGCCTGCGACGGACAACAGCCCGTCTCGCTCCATCCGAGCAACGGTTTGGCTGACGGTGGGACCACTCTGTTCGAGCCGTTCGGCGATTCTCGCGCGGAGCGGAATCACGCCCTCTTCTTCCAAATCGTAGATCGTCCGGAGGTACATCTCCGTGGTGTCGACCAGATCCTTCACACTCAACCCCTTCGTCGGGCTCGATCCTACCGTCAGCGCCCCGAAATGAGCGCTGCACCCAGCCGCAGCGGGCGCGGCGCACCACAACGGCGTACGCCGTTTCCCATGGCTTCTCACAAGGGGACTGTGGGGACAACACCGGAACCCGGCAACACCATCCCGTCCGACAACGTAGTTTTGTCCGTATGTCTGATCAGGCGACACGCGCCGCCGCGTCCATCCCGAACCGCCCCGAGGACATCGTCGTGTGGAGCGCGGATTACCTCGGCTACCGGTGGAGCGACGACCACCCGATGAATCCGACTCGACTCGATCTGACAATGGCACTCGCCACGGACATCGGCCTGCTCGCGGGCGTCGAACTCGTCGAGCCCACTGCCGCGCCGGATTCCGAGCTCCTCCGATTTCACACCAGCGCCTACATCGAGGCCGTCAAACAGGCACCGTCGCAGGGCCCGGCTCTGCGAGATCCGGACGACGTCGTCCACGGACTGGGTTCCGACGACAACCCGGTGTTTCCGCAGATGCACGAGGCGAGCGCAATGCTCGCCGGTGGCTCTCTGGCCGCCGCCCGCGAAATCGCGTCGGGACGTGCTCGACGCGCGGTGAGCATCGGCGGCGGCATGCACCACGCGATGGCCGACTGGGCCTCCGGCTTCTGTGTCTACAACGACGCCGCGATCGCCATCTCGTGGTTGCTGGACAACGGGTTCGACCGGATCGCCTACATCGACGTCGACGCTCATCACGGGGACGGCGTTCAAGCGGCATTCCTCGGTGACCCGAGGGTGCTCACCGTCTCCTTGCACCAACATCCGGCGACGCTGTGGCCGAACACCGGATGGTCGACCGAGGTGGGAGCCGAACGCGGTGAGGGAACCTCGATCAACGTTCCATTGTTGCCCGGCACCGCGGATCGGTTGTGGCTGCGCGCGTTCCACGCGATCGTGCCGGGTGCGATCGCGGCGTTCGCGCCTCAGATCATCGTCAGCCAGTGCGGTGTCGACAGCCACCGCGAGGATCCCCTCGCGGACCTGGCCTTGACCGTCGACGGCCAGAACGCGGCATTCCTGGCCATGCGTGATCTGGCGGACAAACATTCCGAGGGTCGGTGGTTGGCCGTCGGCGGCGGAGGGTACGGCTTGGTACGCGTCGTTCCACGGGCGTGGACGTACCTGATCGCTGCCGCGCTCGGTCGCGACATCGACCCGATGTCGGCGTTGCCGGACACGTGGCGGGAGCGAGTACGGACCATGGCACCGAGTGTCGACCTCCCGCAGACGATGGGTGACGGGGGAGACGTCGACTATCCCGCCTGGGACGGACCCGGGGGCTCTCTGGCCGGGACCGACGGCACCGACAGGGCGCTCGAACGCGTCGACTCGGCCATCATCGCCACCCGTCGAGCAGTGTTTCCACTGCTCGGACTCGATCCGGAGGACCCGCGTGACTGATCCGACCGACAGCCCCTCGGACGAGGAGCCGGCCGTTGCGGCGTCGGACCCGAGTGACAAGGAACCGAGTGACAAGGAACCGCGCGACCAGGAACCGAGCGACAAGGACCTGGCCAGGGAGCGAGCGGAAACATCCTTTCCGCGGCACTGGGTTGCCGACGTCCTGACCTCCGACGGCGGTGTGGTGCACCTGCGTCCCATCGTCCCGTCGGACTCCGAACGGATCGTCGCATTCCACGGCCGGTTGTCCGAGCGGACGAGATACCTGCGGTATTTCGGCCCGTACCCCACGATGCCGCAGCGTGACGTGCTCAACTTCACCACGGTCGATCACCACGACCGGGTGGCGTTCGTCGCAGTGCTCGGTGACGACATCATTGCGGTCGGCCGCTACGAGCGACTGCCCGAGGGGGACGGCAACTCCGCCGAGGTGGCTTTCGTCGTCGCCGACGCGCACCAGGGCCGCGGGCTGGGTCCGATCCTGCTCGAACACCTCGCGGGAGCGGCCGCCGAGAACGGGGTGAACATGTTCGTCGCCGAGGTGCTCGCCGAGAACCGGAACATGGTCACCGTCTTCCGGGAGGCGGGGTACCAGGTCAGCAGGTCCTTCGAGGGTGGTGTGCTGCGACTGGAGTTCGCCATCGACCCCAGCGAAGCTCTGCTGTCGGTGCGCAATTCCCGTGAGCGTGCCGCCGAGGCCCGCAGTGTGCGCAACGTACTGAGCCCACGATCGGTGGCCGTGATCGGAGCGTCGACGGACAGCTCGAAGGTGGGCAACGCCGTTCTCGCGAATCTGCTGGCGGGCAACTTCACCGGGCCCGTCTATCCCGTCAACGCCGACCATCGTTCGGTTCGCGGGGTCCGCGCCTACGCCACGGTGCACGACATCCCGGATCCGGTCGATCTTGCGATCGCCGCGGTACCGGCCGATGCGATCGACGCGGTACTCGACGACTGCCTCGACAAGGGCGTCAAAGCGTTGCTGGTGGTCTCGGGTGGATTCGGCGAGACCGGACCTGCGGGGCAGGAGAGCGAGCGACGGCTGGTGCTCGCGGCGAGGGCGCACGGAATGCGGTTGATCGGGCCCAACGCGCTCGGTGTGGCGAACACCGATCCCGAGTTCGGTCTGAACGCCACTCTGGCTCCGCATCTGCCCACTCCGGGCAACGTCGGGTTCTTCTGTCAGTCCGGTGCCCTCGGCATCGCGATTCTGGACGAGGCCGCCAACCGCAGGCTCGGACTGTCGACCTTCGTCTCGGCCGGAAACCGCGCCGATGTGTCCGGTAACGATCTATTGCAGTACTGGGATTCGGACCCGGCCACCGAGGTGATCCTGCTGTACCTCGAGAGCTTCGGTAATCCCAGGAAGTTCACCAGGATCGCCCGACGGGTGGCGCGCAGCAAGCCCATCATCGCGGTCAAGAGCGGCCGCGGGGCCGTGCCGCCCGCACACGCGATCGGTGCCGACATCGACGACTCGATCGTGCGCGCACTGTTCGCTCAGGCCGGAGTCATCCAGGTCGACACCATCTCGGAACTCTTCGATTGCGCGGTGCTTTTCGGAAATCAGCCGCTGCCCGTCGGACCGAGGGTTGCCGTGGTGGGAAACTCGACTGCGCTCGGGGTGTTGGCGGTCGACGCTGCGCGGGCCAAGGGCTTGCATGCGAGCAGCCCGATCGATGTCGGTCCGCAGGCCGGTCCCGAGGATTTCGCCGCGGCGGTGTCGTCGGCACTGGCCGCGTCGGACATCGACGCTGTCATCGTCGTGTTCGTACCCCCGGTGGCGGTGGAGGTGGAGCCGTTCGCGACCGCGCTCGGCAACGCCGTCCGTGGATCCGACAAGCCCGTACTCTCGACGTTCCTCGCTACCGAGGGCATTCCGGACGTCCTGGCGGTCCGCGGGCCGGGTGGATACCCCATCCGCGGTTCGGTGCCCTCGTACTCGAGCCCGGAGCGAGCGGTTGCTGCCCTCGCCGCCGCGTGGCGCTACTCCGCGTGGCGGTCGCGACCGGTGTCGAACCTGGTCCGCCCCAAGAGCATCGATTCCGAACGCGCCAAGCAGCTGGTCGAGGGCTGGCGTTCGGCAGGCAGTCACGGACGGTGGCTCTCCGATTTCGAAACCGCCGAGTTGCTGGGCTGCTACGGCCTCGACGTCGTCGCTTTCAGGACGGTGACCGACGAGGACGAGGCCGTCGCAGCGGCAGACGAACTCGGCTACCCGGTGGCGGTCAAGGCGACCGGTGAACGGTGGCGGCACCGGCCGGATCTCGGCGGAGTGCGACTGGACATGGCGGACGCGTCCGCGGTGCGGGTGGCGTATCGCAATCTGGCGGCAGACTCGGGCGAGCCGTTGTTGCACGTCCAGCGCATGGCGGTCAAGGGAATCGGCTGCGTCGTACGCGTACAGGACGACCCGTCGTTCGGATCGCTCATCTCGTTCGGTCTGGCCGGCGTCATCTCGGACCTGCTGGGCGACCGTGCCTATCGGGTACTTCCGCTGACCGAGGACGAGGCCGCGCAGCTGATCGACGCGCCCAAGGCGGCTCCGCTGCTGTCCGGATATCGCAATGCGGTGCCCGTCAACAAAAACGCATTGATCGATCTCGTGCAGCGAATATCTGCACTGGCAGAAGACATCGCCGACATTCGTGAGATCTCCTGCGAGCCGGTTCTGGCGTCCGCCGACGGCGCACAGATCACCGATGCTCGCGTCCGCATCGGTCCGGAACCGACCAAGGCCGATCTGGGCCCGCGTCGATTGCGCTGACCGAGACCGGCATCGAAAAGGCGGAAGCCGAGTCGACGTCCCAGGGGGAGAGGACGTCGACTCGGCTACCGCACGAGGTGACGCGAGCGGGGATGGTCACCGCTGCGCCACCGGTCGGTGGTGACGTTCAGCTGGCGTAGGACCGCAGCTTCTCGGCGCGGTCGCCCTGCCGAAGCTTCACCATCACCTCGCGCTCGATCTGACGGACACGCTCACGGGAGAGGCCGAAGAGCTTGCCGATCTGATCGAGGGTGCGGGGCTGTCCGTCGTCCAGGCCGTAACGGAGACGGATGACCTGCTGCTCCCGCTCGTCGAGAGTGCCGAGAACGACGCGAACGTCGCTGTGCAACAGTCCGGCGATGACGGCATTCTCCGCGGACGTCGCCTCGGAGTCCTCGATGAAGTCGCCGAGGGGTGCTTCCTCGTCGCTGCCCACCGGCATGTCCAGGCTCACCGGGTCGCGGCTGTGGTCGAGCAGGTCGGCGATCTTCTCCACCGCGATACCCGATTCGCTCGACAGCTCCTCGTCCGTTGCCTCGCGGCCGAGCTGCTGATGCAGTTCACGCTTGATCCTGGCCAGCTTGTTGACCTGTTCGACCAGGTGGACAGGCAGCCGGATGGTGCGGCTCTGGTCTGCCATTCCGCGGGTGATGGCCTGACGAATCCACCAGGTCGCGTAGGTCGAGAACTTGAAGCCCTTGGCGTAGTCGAACTTCTCCATCGCGCGGATGAGTCCGAGGTTGCCCTCCTGGATCAGGTCCAGCAAGGGCATCCCGCGCCCGGTGTAGCGCTTGGCAAGAGACACGACCAGGCGAAGGTTCGCTTCGAGGAGATGGCTGCGGGCGGCACTGCCGTCGCGAACGATGATGGCGAGGTTGCGCTTCTTGACCGCGCTCAACCTCTTCGTGTTCTCGAGAACCTGCTTCGCATACAGACCAGCCTCGATCCTCTTGGCCAGATCTACTTCCTCGGCAGCCGTCAGCAACGCGGTGCGGCCGATTCCGTTGAGGTACACGCGAACGAGATCGGCTGCTGGGCTCTGGGCGTCCAGATCGGCGTCGGTCGGCCGTGGACGAATCGTGGTGCTGGGGCTGGTCATGACTTGCCTCCTGGTCGGTGGTGTCTCACAGGGTTCAACGCTCGGGAGACTCCGATAAGTTCCCACGCCGATCCGGTGGATACCCGCGTGACCAGGGATTACGTCATGTTCGTCCTGAGAAGTTGCTGAGAAGTGAAACCGCCGGGAACGGTCGCTCTCGTGGGGTGACGTCCGGGACTCATCGGGCCGGCAGAACCAGGCCGTGCCGGACGAGCCCCTGCATCATCGTCACCGCATGCTGTGCCAGTTCCTCTGCGTCCTCGTCGTGCGCAGCAGCGAGCAACTCCACCAGTTCACCGACCGGTAGGCCATCGGGTCGCAGCCCGGCGAGCAGAGCCGCACCGAGTTCGTCGACGTCGTGCTGCCACTGCGGGCCGTTTCCGCGATGGACTCGCACCGCTATCGGAGCCCAGCCCTCGTCGCCGGGGAGATAGACGCGTTCGAGTGCGGTGGTCGGTTCCAGAGTCAGCACCGAGTCGAGGATGTCGTGCTCTCGCAGCCAGTCCAGCCGCGCGAAGTACTCGATCGCTTCGTTGCCCAGCGGGTCGGAGAAGCCGTGCGTGAGCTCCTCGGCGAGAAGATCGGTCGGCGCATCGGTACTGCGGAGATAGACGAACCCGAAACCGATTCCTTCCACGTCGGCGGCAGCGAAGTGATCGAGCCAGGACTGTGCCACCGCGGCCGCGTCGGGATCGCGGGGATCGAGTCCGCCGTCGCGCATCCACGTGCCCACGTACAGCGCGGGATCGGCGACGTCGCGCTCGACGACCCAGGCGTCGATCCCGTGCGAGGGAAGCCACGACGCCACGCGAGCACGCCAGTCCTCGCCGCGGACGTGCACCCACGAGGCCAGGATGGCAGCGGTACCACCGAGCGTCAGATGGTCCGGGGCCCGGCCGATCATCAGAGCGCTCGCGCCGTCGAGATCGAGGCCGGAATCGCGGTACGAATGCAGCACTTCGGCGCGGCCGACGACGAACGGCGGGTTGGCGACGATGCGATCGAATCGACGCCCGGTAACCGGCTCGAACCACGAACCGTGCAGAAACTCGACGTCGAGGCCGTTGAGCGCCATCGTCGCCGCCGCGAGGTCCATCGACCGCGGACTGATGTCCGTTGCGGTCACCTGCGCCGCATAGTCGCAGGCGTGGACGGCCTGGACGCCGCAGCCGGTACCGACGTCGAGAACATTGGTCACCGGGGACGTGGGGGTTCCCCTCAGCAGCGACAACGAGGCCTGGCCGACGCCGAGCACGTGGTCGCGAGCAGTCTCCGCGACGCGCATGCTGCCGTCCGGATCCGAGACGATCCATCGGGTTCCGTGTCCGGTGTCGAGCGGTCGAATGTCGAGCAGCGTCCGCACCGTGGACCCGGAACGGGTCAGAATCCCGGCCGAGACGGCGTCGTCGACCGTCAACGGCGCGATGGCTTCGGCGACGTCGGACTCGGCGCAGTCGTCGACGAGAAGGAACAGGCGTACCAGAACACCCAGCGCGCCGCCGTCCCGACTGGCGTTGCGCACCGGCACCGGTTCGCTGCGACCGAGGGCAGCATGGGCGTCGTCCCCGAGCAGCGTCAGCACGCCGTCGGCGTCGTACCCCGCCCGCTCGAAGGCATCACGAAGATCGGAGCAGGCGAGGACGAGCGGGGACGTGGAGTTCGGTGCAGTCACGACGCAAGTGTCGCATCGGCGAGAGCCGGTGCGTCAGTCGTCGCCCGCTTCGATCACCCGGTGGTTGCTCGATTCCAGTTGCGGCCTGTCGACGGTCCGGTAGTCGTACCGGCTCATCTCGTCCTTGGTGCGGGGCGGCCGATCGTTGGCGATCAGCACAGCCATCCACGGTAGAGGAATGGACGCTCCGACTATTGCCATGGAGATCCACGGGTTCATCCACATCCCGTACGCGATGGCAGCCAACACCAACGCCGGGATGCGGAACGACATGATGAACATGTATTTGCGGACGCGAGCTTTGTGCTGCTCCTCGACCGACTGCTGCGCCTCGGTGATAAGGACGGGCCCATCCGGCGAGTCGCTGTACGCGCTTCCGTCGAACCCTGGGGTTCTCGTCATACCTCCACTGTGGCACTACTGCTCACAGAATGCTTGCAACGAGCTTGTGCAACCGGTTACCCCTCGATGGGGATCCACGGATTAATCTGTGTTCATGAGCACTCAGACGAAGGACCGTCCCGATATCGCACCGGACGAAACCACGGAAGACGACCGGCCGAAGTTCTTTCATTACGTGAAGAAGAACAAGATTGCCGAGAGCGCGGTGATGGGTACGCACGTCGTCGCGCTGTGCGGTGAGGTGTTTCCCGTCACCAAGTCGGCGAAGCCCGGATCACCGGTGTGCCCGGACTGCAAGAAGGTCTACGAGGGCCTGAAGAAAGGCGACTGAGCACCGTCTCCCGGGTGTCGGTCGGGGGTCGGCTCGGGACGCCCCGAGCGGGCGCGGTCGCCGGACAGTTTGATCGGCCCCGTGGCCAGCCGTCGGGCGACAGCGGTCACCGGCCCCGACGGCTTGTCGTCGGTTGCGGTCTGCGCTGCGATCCACTCGCGCATCTGGTCCATTCGTGTTGCCCGTGCAGGCGAGAACTCCTGGATCGTCGCGTTGAACTCGGCCCCGAGCACGACGGCGAAGCCGAGGAAGAACGTGAACAGCAGAAACGCGATGGGTGTCGCCAGGGCACCGTAGGTGTACCCGGTGCTCGTCACCCAGCCGAGGTATCGACGCAGGACCGCGCTCGCGATCATGAAGAACACCCCGGCCAGCAGAGCGCCGCCGAGGAGACGATGCCACGGCAGCGAGGTGTGCAGCGCAACCTTGTACAGCGTCGTCAAACCCATGATCAGCAGTAGACCGACGGCCGGGTAGTAGAAGAAGTCGACGAGCTCGCTGCCCACCGTGATCCACGAATCCGGCAGGATCTGCTGCACGTACACCGGTCCGAGGGCGACGAGCGGAAGCACGAAGACCGCGATCACCAGGAAACCCACGTAGAGAAGTAGCGCGAAGAACCGCTGCCAGACGGGGTTTCGCGCGTCGGCCTGGCCGTGCGCTTCCACGATGGAATCGACGAACGTCGAGATTGCCGACGACCCGGCCCACAACGAGAGCAGAAAGCCGACGGACACGATCTCTCCGCTGCCCTGAGCGAGGACGTCCTTGACCGTCGGAGCGATGATCTGGTCCACGACGCTGCCGCTGAACAGGGTGTTGCTGAACGTGATGATCTTGGACTCGATGATCTCGACGGTGTTGGGTCCGAACCATCCGCCGACGAGTCCCAGACTGCCCAGCACACCGAGCAGCAGCGGCGGCAGTGACAGCGTCTGCCAGAACGCGGCCGTTGCAGCCTTGCTGAAGATCGAATCGTCCCACGCTTTGCTCAGAGTGCGCACAGTCACTTTCCACACCGCGTGTAGCGGTTTTCTCGCCGACAATCGTTCCGGTGGTGGAGTTCCGCCTGCAGACTCGCTCATGGTTCCTCCAGCATTCCTGACGAAAGGCGTCTTCGCCTAACAGCCGACTCGCCGTGTCGCATCCGACTCGCCCCAGCGATGCGGGATCGGTCGGTGCGGAGCGATAGGCTCCTCGGCGGACACTGCAGGGCTACCGAGAGCGCGAGGAATTTACATCGATGCCAGGAACCGGCGGCCAGTGAGCGCTGACATGTTCGATCCGACACCACCATCGACCGAGCAGCCTGCCGCTCCCACGAGCGGGGGAGCACCGCTGCGCGCGTGGCAGCGACGGGCGCTGACGAAGTACCTAGTCGCCTCGCCCAAGGACTTTCTCGCGGTCGCAACGCCCGGCGCAGGCAAGACGACGTTCGCCCTCCGTGTGGCTGCCGAACTGCTGGCCCATCGCACCGTCGATCAGGTCACCGTCGTCGCGCCCACCGAACACCTCAAGCACCAGTGGGCGGAGTCGGCGGCCAGGGTCGGCATCGCATTGGACTCGCGCTTCTCGAACTCGACCGGGCAGACCTCGAGCGACTATCACGGCGTGGTCGTGACGTACGCGCAGATCGCATCGCACCCGTTCAAGCATCGGGTGCGCACCGAATCGCGTAAGACTCTCGTGATTCTCGACGAGATTCACCACGGCGGCGACGCGAAGAGCTGGGGTGAAGGCATTCGCGAAGCGTTCGGAGACGCGACCCGACGGCTCGCACTGACCGGTACGCCGTTCCGCAGCGACGACAGTCCCATTCCGTTCGTCAACTACGAACCGGATCAGGACGGCCTGATGCGGTCCAAGGCCGATCACGCGTACGGCTACTCCGATGCCCTTGCGGACGGCGTCGTCCGCCCGGTCGTGTTTCTCGCGTACTCCGGAGAAGCGCGCTGGCGGGACAGTGCCGGTGAGGAGTACACCGCCCGGCTCGGTGAGCCGCTCAATGCCGAACAGACCGCGAGGGCATGGCGCACCGCACTGGATCCGCAGGGCGACTGGATGCCGGCCGTGCTGTTGGCGGCGAACACGCGTCTCGCGCAACTGCGGGCAGGCGGCATGCCCGATGCAGGCGGTCTGGTGATCGCGACCGATCAGACGGTGGCGCGGGCCTACGCGAAGCTGATCGAGGTGATCACGGGGGAGACACCGGCGATCGTGCTGTCCGACGACCCCACGTCCTCGGCTCGCATCGCCGAGTTCGGCAAGAGCGATCAGCGTTGGATGGTCGCGGTTCGTATGGTGTCCGAGGGCGTCGACGTTCCGCGACTGGCCGTCGGTGTCTACGCGACGAGCGCGTCGACCCCGCTGTATTTCGCGCAGGCCATCGGCCGCTTCGTGCGGTCTCGGCGCAAGGGGGAGACCGCGAGCGTCTTCCTGCCGTCGGTACCGGTGCTGTTGGATCTCGCGTCGCAGCTCGAGGCGCAGCGCGATCACATTCTCGGAAAACCGCACCGGGAGAAAGACGGTTTCGACGACGAGCTGTTGGCCGACGCCAACAAGCAGAAGGACGAACTGGGCGAAGAAGAGAAGGCGTACACCTCGCTCGGTGCAGATGCGGAACTGGACCAGGTGATCTACGACGGCTCCTCGTTCGGTACCGCGACGTTCTCGGGCAGCGACGAGGAAGCCGACTATCTGGGTCTGCCCGGCTTGCTCGACGCGAAGCAGATGCGCGACCTGTTGCGTCAGCGTCAGCAAGAGCAGATCGACAAGCCTGCTGCGGGCCCTGCGGTGCCGGCTCCTGCCGTCGTCAACGACAGGGCCACCAGTGCGGGCCAGTTGGCCGGCCTGCGGCGTGAATTGAACAGTTTGGTCGCTGTGTACCACCACCGCACCGGGAAGCCGCACGGGGTGATTCACGGCGATCTGCGTCGTATCTGCGGCGGCCCGCCGACGGCGATGGCGTCGGCCGATCAGTTGGGCGAGCGAATCGCGCAGTTGCGGAAGATGTAGGGCCACGGGCGGAACCGGGCACGAAAAAGACGGACGGTCTGGTGACCGTCCGTCTTCTTCGTGTTCGTCGATCGTGGCGAACCTGTTTCCCCCGACACAAAAGGTGGGTTACACCGTGGAGTCCGATTCGGTCATCACCGTTGCGTTCACTTCACGCAAACGGGCTTCGTGCTCGGTGGCGTGGTGACCGCAGAAGAGAAGTTCTCCACCGGTCGAGAGCACGACACGCGCGCGAGCCCCTGCACCGCACCGGTCGCACCGGTCCGCTGCTGTCAATTGTGGGCTGGTCAATGTTCCGGGCATGACTCCTCCGTACTGGCTTGCGGGTTGTCCCGTTCGCCTGGGGCCGGTCCGCCGCGTCGGTATGGCGCGGTTCGTTCACTCTGTCAGACGTATGGCGGTCACGCGTTGTTCCCGAGCGCGTTTCTTTGTGTTGTCACTAACACGAAACATGTCCCACGAGCAGGAACATCTCCCAGAGTGTTCGCTGAGAGCTGATACCGGTTCACGCGAGCCACGGCAGTAGGGTCGCCGATGTGTCTTCGACTTCCACTTCGCTCTCCGGTGCATCGAAGCTCGGTATTCCATCCCTGTTCGTCATCGGCGCGGTGTGTATGTACGTCGGTGCGGCGATCGGTGTGTTCCTGTTCGACGTCGTCGATCCGGCCGCGGTGGCGTGGCTGCGCGGCTTCGGTGCGGCGCTGGTGCTGGTGCTCTGGCGACGGCCGTGGCGGCGTAGGGCGGGCACCGGCGGGGCGTGGACCGTGCGTCGGGCGATCACGGCCGCCGCGTTCGGCGGTGCGACGATCGGCATGAACGCAATGTTCTACGAGGCGATCGCCCGGCTTCCCCTCGGCGCGGCGGTGGCCATCGAGTTTCTCGGGCCGATCGCGGTCGCTGCTGCCGGGTCGAGAAGGCCTGCCGATGTGTGCGCGTTGCTCCTGGTGGTTGCCGGTGTCGGGGCCATCGCTTCCGCGCAGTTCGAGGGCGGCGAGGTGGGGCTGGTCGGGATCGCGTTCGCGCTGGGCTCGGCGGCCCTGTGGGCTGCCTACATCGTGCTGGGCAAGTCGGTTGCCGACGCAGGCCAGGGACTCGACGACATGGCTGCCGGGTTCGGAATCGCATCCGTACTCCTGGCCGTGCCGTTGTTCGGACCGTTCGCGGTCCAGCACTCGAATGCGTTGGGAGACTGGCGGATCTGGGTTCTCGGATTGGGCGTCGGGCTGCTGTCGAGTGTGGTTCCCTACGTGCTCGATCAGTACGTCCTGGTGCGAGTGGGCCGGGCGCGCTTCGCATTGTTGCTGGCGCTGCTTCCGGCGACGGCGACGGTGGTCGGTGCCGTGGTGCTGACCCAGATTCCGACGGCTCTCGAGGCTCTGGGAATCGTGGCTGTCATCGCTGCCGTCGTCGTCGGTGGCCTACCGGCCCGCAGAAATCGTGGCGTCGCCGACATTCCGCCGCCCTGAGCCGCACTCGACACTGCAGAATGGAACGGTGACCAGCAAGCAGGACGACCTCGTTCACATCTGCACGGCAGGGGAGTGGCTCGCGATGCGCGGTCGGGCCGACTACACCCCGGACTCGTACGATTCCGTCGGGTTCGTGCACCTGTCCACACCCGAACAAGTGCACCTGCCGGCGAATCGGCTCTTCTCCGGGCGCACGGATCTGGTTCTGCTGCGCATCGATCCGGCTCGTCTGACGGCACCCGTTCGGTGGGAACCGGGGGTACCGACAGATCCGGAGTCGATGGTCTTCCCGCACCTGTACGGACCGCTACCGATCGCGGCCGTGACTGCGGTCGTCGATTATCGGCCGGGGCCGGACGGAACATTCGGGGTGCCGCAGGTGTGACGGCATCCACGCCGCAAAAAGCAACGACCGCCGATCGGAATGATCGGCGGTCGTTGTTCCAGGTGGATCGAACGAATCAGTCCAGGTAGTCGCGCAGTACCTGCGAACGCGACGGGTGACGCAGCTTGGACATGGTCTTGGACTCGATCTGACGGATCCGCTCGCGCGTGACGCCGTAGACCTGTCCGATCTCGTCGAGGGTGCGGGGTTGACCGTCCGTCAGGCCGAATCGCAGACGAACAACGCCTGCCTCGCGCTCGGACAGAGTCTCCAGGACAGACTGCAGCTGATCCTGGAGCAGCGTGAACGACACGGCGTCCACGGCAACGACGGCTTCGGAGTCCTCGATGAAGTCACCGAGCTGGCTGTCGCCTTCGTCACCGATCGTCTGGTCGAGCGAGATGGGCTCACGCGCGTACTGCTGGATTTCCAGCACCTTCTCCGGCGTGATGTCCATTTCCTTCGCGAGCTCTTCGGGAGTGGGTTCGCGACCCAGATCCTGGAGGAGCTCACGCTGGATGCGTCCGAGCTTGTTGATGACCTCGACCATGTGCACCGGAATGCGGATGGTGCGGGCCTGGTCGGCCATGGCCCGGGTGATGGCCTGACGGATCCACCACGTGGCGTACGTGGAGAACTTGTAGCCCTTGGTGTAGTCGAACTTCTCGACCGCGCGAATCAGACCGAGGTTGCCCTCCTGGATGAGGTCAAGGAACGCCATGCCACGGCCGGTGTAGCGCTTGGCCAGGGAGACGACGAGTCGAAGGTTCGCCTCGAGGAGGTGGTTCTTGGCGCGGTTGCCGTCACGGCAGATCCACGTCATGTCGCGACGCTGCGCAACGGGGAGCTTCTCGCCCTTCTCCGCGGACTCACGCATCTTCTCGACCGCGAACAGGCCTGCCTCGATACGCTTGGCCAGTTCGACTTCCTCTTCGGCGTTGAGGAGGGCGACCTTACCGATCTGCTTGAGGTACGCGCGGACGGAGTCGGCGGACGCGGTGAGCTCGGCGTCCTTGCGGGCCTGACGCAGCGCCTCGGATTCCTCTTCGTCCCAGACGAAGTCGCCGGACGCCTTGTCCTCGGCAGTCGGCTCGGCGGTGGCGTCTTCCTCGGTGTCGTCACCGGCGGCGACCACCTCGACGACATCGTTGGCGGCAGCGGCGAGGTCGCCCTCGGAGATGTCGATGTCCTCGATCCCGGGAGTGCTCTCGTCGGCGTCGTCGGAAGCCGGAGCAGCTGCTGTCTTCTTCGCTGCGGCCTTCTTCGCCGGGGCCTTCTTGGCTGCGGCACGCTTGGCCGGTGCCTTCTTTGCCGGTGCCTTCGCAGCGGGTGCCTTGACAGCAGGTGCAGGTGTCGCAGACTCGGTTTCGGAATCTACGGTCTGACGGATATCGGTGGCTGCCACGTACGCCCTTTCGTGACGAAGTCGTGCGGCGTCACGCCAGAGTTGTTTCCGGCGGAGAGGTCTTCGGATTCGGCCGGCTGCGTACCGGCACACACCATTGTAACGACCTCTCAGGAGTTTGTTACCGACCCTCGCCCTACGCAGGTGGCAACCCGCGTGTCAG
This sequence comes from Rhodococcus sp. IEGM 1370, assembly GCF_033142325.1. NCBI lineage: Bacteria > Bacillati > Actinomycetota > Actinomycetes > Mycobacteriales > Nocardiaceae > Rhodococcus > Rhodococcus sp. IEGM 1370. The sequence goes on from NZ_JAWLRY010000002.1 coordinate 587,485, forward strand.
CCCAGCGATCCCGCGGACGTACCGGTCTCGGCGGACGGTACGGCGGAGTCCGCTGCGAGTGCGGCACCGACGATCCCGGCAGTGTTCAGCAGGGTTGCCGGAACCACGGGTGTGCGATTGGTCAGGTGCGGAATCCACTTCTCGCTCTTGCGGCTGATGCCGCCGCCGGCGATGAAAAGATCCGGCCACAGCAGCGCCTCGAACGTCTCGAGAACCTTCGAGACCTCCTTGGCCCACTCCTTGTAGGACAGGCCCTGGTTCTCCTTCACCGACGACGCCGCACGATGCTCGGCCTCCTTGCCGTCGATCTCCATGTGGCCGAATTCGGTGTTGGGAAGCAGAACGCCGTTGTGCAGCACGGCCGAACCTATCCCGGTGCCGAACGTCAACAGCACGACGACGCCGTCCCTGCCCTTGCCGCCGCCGTACTTGTCCTCGGCCACTCCGGCTGCATCCGCATCGTTGAGCACGGTGACGTTCTCGGTGTCGATGGCCTTCGCGAACAGCGCGCGGGCGTCGGTGTCGATCCAGGACTTGTCGATGTTGGCGGCCGAGCGAGCGACACCGTTGGTCACCACCGCGGGCAGGGTGACGCCCACCGAGCCGGTCCACTCGAAGTGCGCGACGATCTCGGCCACGGTGCGCGCGACGGCATCGGGGGTCGACGGGTGCGGCGTCTCGATCTTGTAGCGGTCGCCGACGAGCTCACCGGTGCTCAAGTCCACGATTCCGCCCTTGATGCCGCTGCCGCCGACGTCGACGCCGAACCCGTGGCGCGCTGCCGCAGCGGTGGTGTTGTCCGAACCTGCCTGTGTCATGTGGATGCCGCTCCTGGCGTGATCGAATCCGTGTGATGCCGTCGGTTCCGAACAATAGTGTGTTTCGGCGTTCGCGGGACGGTGACGTCACCGGCGGTCGCTGCGGTGGTGCTCGAACGTCGGTGTGTGTTGCGATGTACGTGTGCCGAAACCAGACCGATCTCAGACCGACACCGCCAGTACACAATTGCCGGAAGAGCAGGTGGCAGCAGATGGATCGAACACCCGCGAGGTGGACGTGCTGCGCGAGCTCGCCGTACGGGTCGCGACGCGAGCCGCCGAGCACGTCAGGCGACGCCGCCCGGAGGTCTTCGGCGGCGAACCGATCGAGGGTGACGGCGCGGTGCAGTCGAAGAGCACGCCGACCGATCCGGTGACGATCGTGGACACCGAAACCGAGAGCGTCCTCCGCGAGCTGCTGGCGCGGCTTCGGCCGCAGGATGCCATTCTCGGCGAGGAGGAAGGCAGCGAGAACGACTCGCTCGACGGCGTGCGGTGGGTGCTCGACCCGATCGACGGAACCGTGAACTTCATGTACGGAATTCCGGCGTACGCGGTGTCGGTCGCGGTTCAGATCGACGGTGTCAGTGTTGCGGGGGCCGTGGTCGACGTCGCCCGCGAGCTCGTCTACTCGGCCGCTCTCGGGCGCGGGGCGACCGTGGAGCGAGCCGACGGTACCCAGGAGCAGCTGCACTGTTCGGGAGTCACCGATGTGTCGATGACGTTGTTGGCCACCGGATTCGGCTACGGATCCGGTCGTCGCGCGGTGCAGGGCGCGATCATTTCCGAACTGCTGCCTCAGGTGCGTGACATCCGCCGGATCGGTTCGGCTGCGCTCGATCTGTGCATGGTCGCGTCCGGAGTTGTCGACGCACACTTCGAGCACGGGCTCAGTCCGTGGGATTGGGCGGCGGGTGGGCTGATCGCAGCCGAGGCTGGCGCGACGGTCAGGCTGCCTGCTGCCGACAGCACCAGCGCTCAGGGTGCGGTGACGGTGGCCGCTGCCCCAGGTGTCTCGAACGCCTTCCTGGCGGTACTGCGCAGCGCGGGTGCACTCGATCCGATCCCCGGCTGACGCGCCGCCGGTCGGTCAGCAGCGCGATTCGCGTGCTGCCGAGAGCAGATCGGCGTCGAGTGGCGCAGGGGCGGCACCGGGTGCGGTACCGGCGAGCGTGCGCAACACTTCCTCGGCGTCGTCGTTGGGCTGGATCTCGCTGAAGTAGGTACCGAGAGCCAGATCGACCGAGTCGTCGGCGCGGGCATCCTGAATCAGTTCGGCGCACGGCGCGACCAGTGACACGGCACTGGCTGCCGCCAGGCCGGCCGGGCCGAACCGAATCTGGCCCTGGCACTGCATGTTCTGATCGACGTAGACCGGATCGTTGCCGACCTGGACGTCCGGTGCGCTGGCGAAACCGTAATCGATGAGCTGGGCGGCGACGAGAGCTGCCTGTCCGCGCTCACCGTTCGCGTTGAAGACGCGCACTTTCGACGCGGACAGGGCGGCAGGCTCGACGTCGAGCAGTGTCGTCGGGTCCACTTCTTCGCCGAGAGGTGCCGGCTGCGTCCCGTCCGTCGCGGCGGTGGTGGTGGGCACGTTGCATTCGGCCGTTGCGGAGGCGGCTTCGGAGGTGGTGAACACCTTGACCCACACCAGCACTCCGAGCAGGGCCAGCACGGCGAAGACCGCGATCATCGGAAACGCGCGGCGTCGACGGAACGGACGACCTCGACCGTCGACCGAATGGCCTTCGGTGATCAGAGAAACCACGGTGATCTTCGCCTTTCCGTCGGCAGTTGCCGAGACCGGTCCACAGAGTCGGTTCACACCGACGCGGTGCCTACTGTAGATGCCCGCGGTCGGTGGGGGCGGCACACTCGGCCGGCACCTACTCCGATCCCGTGCGCGACGCCCGATTCGGAGCCCGAAACCGGCGGCGAGAAGTGTTCTGCGATGCAAGGAATGAAGCCGCCCATCCCGGTGTTGTTGCGGCGTGCAGCCAGGTGAAGGACCAATCGGCGATTCGGTTTCTGCTTTGCGACCGGCTTCGGCTATTGTCTGGCGGCCGCGGTGCTTCAAGAATCGGACACCGGTGCACGATCGATCAGGTGAGCGAGGTCTCGATCGGGTTTCAACCGGCGAGTTCTGGGAACTACCCGGTGTAGTTTCGGGCACCGCGCGACGACGAACGGTTTGAACAGATACGAACATCGGTGGGAGCGAGCAAGCGCCCTCTTCACAGCCGACGGCCACAAGCCGACCACATCGGCAGCTTTCACCACACACACGCACGAAGATGAGGGGTACGAAGACAATGGCAACCGACTACGACGCACCGAGAAGAACAGAATCCGACGATGTGTCGGAGGACTCGCTGGAAGAACTGAAGGCCCGACGCAACGAGGCTCAGTCCGCCGTGGTGGACGTGGACGAATCCGACACCGCGGAGTCGTTCGAGCTGCCGGGTGCAGATCTGTCCGGCGAGGAGCTGTCGGTTCGGGTCGTTCCCAAGCAGGCCGACGAGTTCACCTGCTCGAGCTGCTTCCTGGTCCATCACCGCAGCCGGCTGGCCAGTGACGCCAACGGTGTACTGATGTGCCGCGACTGCGCGGCGTGACCTTTTCCACACAGACCTGATCCAGCGGGTCAGGTCTGTGTCGACGGTTCCGACCGTCGATCGACGGATGGATCAGCGCGCTTCGACGCCGTGCGCGGTCAGGACTGCCAGCAGCTCTTCGGGGCGCTTGGTACTGACGAGCCAGTAGGGCGTCGGATCGTCCGGGTCGTCGAGGACCACGATCACCATCTGTTTCACCCAGGTGCGGTGCTGCACGAAGGCCAATGGATCGAGTTGCCTTCCCAGCGCCGCACTTTTTGCTGTCGCGGGAACGATCGCGGCCTTGGATGCCACATCGAGTGGCAGATGAGCAGACCCGACGCGTAGCTCGGTGCCGGTCGCACCGGTGCCCACCTCGACGCGCAGCCTGCTGAAGGCGAACAACGCCCAGGCGATCAGCGGGAGCAACACGACGTAGGGCAGCCAGGCCCGGATGCCCGGTGCCCCCATGTGGATCTCCGCAGCCAGCAAGACCGCCACGGCCGCACCCGCCGCCCACCACCAGATCGGCACCCAGAGTCGCTCCGAGTACAGCACGGAGTTCGCGGGTGCTGAGGAACCCGTGTGGGGAGTGGAGTCGCCGGACTCCGACGCGTGTTCGGCCTGTCGATCTGCAGTCACGAGTCCCAGGGTAGTCGCCACACCGAGACGGAAGCCGGCCAGCGTAGTCTCGTACGACGTGAGCGACGAAGTCACCGAGTCCGGCAGCGAACCATCCGTCGATCGACCCACCATCCCGCGCCTGCCTTCCGATCCGGTGTCCGAGGTCCTGGTACGCCGGCTCGATCCCGAGCTTCCGGTGCCGACGCGTGCGCACGACGGTGATGCGGGCGTGGATCTGCGAATCACGGCTCCGGTGACCATCGCACCGGGCGAACGCGTCCTGGTGGGGACCGGAATAGCGATCGCTCTCCCGTTGGGAACCGTCGGGCTGGTGCATCCGCGATCGGGGTTGGCGGCGAAGTCGGGCCTGTCGGTGGTCAACACCCCGGGCACCATCGATGCCGGCTATCGCGGGGAGATCAAGGTCTGTCTGATCAACCACGACCTGCACACTCCGATCGAACTCGAGCGCGGCGACCGCGTCGCCCAACTGATCGTGCAGCGAGTCGAGTTGGTGACGTTCGTCGAGGTGGACGAGTTGGACGACACCGTTCGAGGGGCCGGTGGTCACGGTTCGACCGGTGGCCATGCGAGTCTGAAGCAGTGAGTTCCGCCACGACGTTCACCGGTGGCAGGCACAGTGGAAGCAACCGAGAAGAAGAGAGCTGAACATGTTCGGACGGCGTAAGAAGAACGACGCCGGCAGTGCCTCCGCGCCCGGTGCGGAGCCATTCGTCGACAGCGTCGAAGACGAAGACGACGATGTCGAGGCCGCGGACACGACCGCAGACGGGCCCCACGATCTCGAGGACCTCGACGACGATCGCGAGACCGTCGCCAAGACCCGACTCGACCTCGGCTCGGTGCTGATTCCGCTGCCGGAGGGCGGTCAACTCCAGGTCGAGATGTCGCAGGCCGGTAGCCCGCAGGCAGTGCACATCGTGACGCAGTTCGGGCGCATCACCATCGCTGCCTACGCGGCACCCAAATCGCCCGGTCAGTGGCGCGAGGTGGCAGCCGATCTGGCGTCGTCTCTGCGCAACGACAAGGCCGAGACGACGGTCGAGACGGGTCCGTGGGGACGCGAACTCCTCGGTGTCACGGCCAACGCCGACCTCCGCTTCATCGGAGTCGACGGCTATCGCTGGATGGTCCGCTGCGTGCTGGCGGGTCCGTCGGGTGCGGTGGGCGAGGGCCAACCGCTCGTGCGGCTGGCGCACACGATCCTTCGGCAGACCGTGGTGGATCGGGGTACCGAGCCGCATCCCGTTCGGACCCCGTTGCCGGTGGTGTTGCCGCAGGTACTGGCCGAGCAACTTGCTGCAGCCGCGCAGCAGCAGGCGGCCGCTCAGCAGAACGCTGCGCAACAGGCCGCGCAGCCCCAGGCCGCGGTACCCACCGCCGAACCTGTTGTGCCGCAGCAGGATTCGACGCCGCAGCCGACCGCCGCCGAGCGTGACCGCGCGCCGCGTCGGGGCGCGTCGGGATCGGCGATTCAGCAGCTGGGCGGCTGAGCCTGCGGACCGTCGAGACCGTCGACCGCCGCTCGGCCGAGGCATCCCGGGTCGCTGCCGATGTCGTCCAGGGTCACGGTGCGCAGCGCGCAGTTCGGTAGCGCCCGCGCCCACTGTCGAGCCACCTCGATCGGATGGACCGCGTCGTCCACTGCGCCCACGACGACGGCAGGCAGCTCCAGCCGAGCGAGCTCGTCGAGTTCGGGGCTGCGGTGGCGAGCCGCCTCGTCCAGCGCGTCCGGAAGCGCGGGCCACTGGGCAGCCCATGACCTCCGCAGCGTGCGCGCGAGCCACGGCGGGCTCGACGCTGCCATTGCCGCGGTGACGGCGTCGAGCCCCTGTTCACGCAGGGATCGAGCGGTGAACTCCGCGCTCAGGGCCGCGGGGGAGCCGGCCGGGTCTCCGGTCCACGCCGGGAGCGCGAGTGCAACAGCCGCAGTGTTCGATGCGTGGTCTGCGGCCCATCGAACCGCTACCGCGGCCCCGAGGGATATCCCCGCGATCACGATGTGTCCGTGTCGGTGCGCAGCGTCGTCGAGGGCGTTCAGGTAGCTCTCGACCACCGCGGCCGGGTCGGGTTCGACCGCGATGGTGGTCAATCCCACACTCTCGAATGCGGCCGAGAACGCGTCGGCGGCGAACCGGGCATCGGACCCCGTTCCCGGTAGAACGATCGCGGTGCGGGTGTCGAATCGGCTGTGCACGACACGATTGTGCACGCCTTCCGACACCTCCGTAGCGGCGGTTGGTCAGCGTGACACTTCGGGTCTACAGTGGCGAAGTACCCACCCTGACGAGGGAACGACCCCCACCGCTGGAGCGCACAATGGCACCCGCTGCCGCAGGATACTTTCGCCGCTTGACGCGGAAGTTGACAGAGGACATCGATCAACTCGATGCCGAGGAGATGGCCGAAACCTCCGAAGCCTCCGGGGCGCGGCGAGCGTGCGACTGCTTGCGAGGCGAGGAAGTCACCATGCTCGGTCGGTTGCGTAGCGTCGAAGCCTGTTCGAAGGCGGCCAATGCGAACATCGAAGCCGAGTTCTTCGACGGCACCGACACGGTGACGCTGCTCTGGATCGGGCGCCGCAAGATCGCCGGCATCGAGCCCGGCAAGACTCTGCTCGTGCGCGGGCGTGTCGGCGAACGAGACGGACGCAAGATCGTCTACAACCCCTACTACGAACTGCGCGACGACAGCTGATCGTCGCCGGTATGGCACTCTCGTTGTCGTGACCAACAGCGACGATTCCGTGCCGCCCACGCCGACATCGAACACGCCGGAACCCACAACCGACGCGTCGACCACGGACCGCGTCGAGAAGGTGGCTCCCACCGTCCTCGAACAGCTCGGCGGTCTGAGCGGGCTCGTCTACTCCACCTTGCCCGTCGTCGTGTTCGTTCCGGTGAACAGCTACGTCAACCTGTCGGTCGCCCTCTGGTCCGCTCTGGGAGTTGCCGCCGCGGTGTTGGTGTGGCGCTTGGTTCGTCGTAGCCCGATTCAACCCGCCATCTCGGGATTCTTCGGAGTCGGGATCTGCGCGTTCATTGCATACCGGACGGGAGATGCCAAGGGCTACTTCCTGTTCGGCATCTACACCTCGCTCGCCTACGGTGCGGCTTTCGTGTTGTCGGTGCTCGCGCGCTGGCCGTTGGTCGGCATCATCTGGGGATACCTCAACGGCAAGGGAACGTCGTGGCGTGGCCACCGGTCGGCTGTGCGCTACTACGACGTGGCCACCATCGCCTGGGCATCGGTGTTCGGCGCTCGATACATCGTTCAGTCGCAGCTCTACGACTCCGACCAGACGGGCTGGCTCGCCGTTGCCCGCATCGGCATGGGCTGGCCGCTGACGGGAGTGGCGCTGTTGGTCACGCTCTGGGCCGTGCGTGCTGCCGATCGCGCGCTCGACGCTGCGTCGAGCGCGGACCGCAGTCGGGATCGGCTGTCGTCAGATCAGGCCGACAGCGGAGCGTAGTTCGTTCTCCACCTCTTTGGCCGCGACGAACAGCAGCTCGTCGCCGCCTTCGAGCGGATCGTCGTGCTGTGGAACGATCACTCGACCGCCGCGCAGAATCGTCACCAACGCTGCGTCCCTGGGCAATTGGAGCTTGCGGACCGGCTTTCCTGCCAGGGGAGTGTTCTCCGGCAGCGTGATCTCGACGAGGTTCGCCTGACCCTTGCGGAACGTCATCAGGTGAACGAGGTCGCCTACCGACACGGCTTCTTCGACCAGGGACGCGAGCATTCGCGGCGTCGACACCGCGACGTCGACGCCCCAGGCGGCATCGAACAGCCACTCGTTGCGTGGATCGTTGACCCGGGCCACCACGCGATTGACGCCGAACTCGGTCTTGGCCAGCAGGCTGAGCACCAGGTTCGCCTTGTCGTCACCGGTGGCAGCGATCACCACGTCGTAATTCTCTAGGTGGGCGGCTTCGAGCAGACTCAACTCGCACGCGTCGGCCAGCACCCATTCCGCTTCCGGGATGGCGGCCTGATCGACGTGGTCGAGTTTGCGTTCGAGGAGCATCACATCGTGTTCGCTGCGGATCAATTCGCGTGCGATGGATCGGCCGACTGCGCCGGCTCCGGCGATAGCGACTTTCATGGCTTCCCGTTCGGGTCGATGGGGGAGGTGGGGAATGTGCGCGCGTGCATCAGTCGTCCGACGGCGGCGGGTTGCCCGCCAGTGCAATCGCTTCGGCGACGGTTCCCGAGACCGCGGCGACGTACACCTCGTCACCGGCTTGGATCACGGTTCGCTTGTCCGGTAGCAGTCCGCTGCCGAACCGGATGACGAACGCGGCCCGCGAGTTGGTGGCTTCCTCGAGTACCGAGAGCTTCTTGCCTATCCAGGCGTCGTGGAAGTCGAGCAGGACGACGGCGACGCTGCCCGACGGATCGCGCCACTTGGTGGTGGGGTCGTCGCGCAGCAGGTTGTGCAGAAAACGATCGGTGGCCCAGGGGACGGTGGCGACGGTCGGGATGCCGAGGCGTTCGTAGACGGCGGCGCGCTTGGCGTCGTAGATCCTCGCGACCACTTTGTCGACGCCGAACGTCTCTCGTGCGACGCGGGCGGAGATGATGTTGGAGTTGTCGCCGGACGACACGGCCGCGAAGGCCTCGGCTTTCTCGATTCCCGCGCTCACCAACACATCTCGGTCGAACCCCATGCCGACGACGCGATGTCCGGCGAAGTCGGGGTCCAGACGCAGAAAGGCTGTTTCGTCGCGGTCGATGATCGCTACCTCGTGTCCGATGCGTTCGAGCGCCCCGGCCAGCGATGCGCCGACGCGGCCACATCCCATCACAACTACGTACAACGCCCAGCTCCGTCCCGATCTCGATGGTCGACCACTGCCGACCGACACTGCCATGACCGGCAGGCATGCACCAACGTATCGGGGGATCGGCCACCGTACGGATCGAGGGTGCGCTCCGACGCAGTTTCGGGCGCGTGGTTGAGACGCCCGTGGGAGGACGGCCTACGCTTCTGTGCGTGTCCAAGGTCTCGACTGCCGCCAAGCGGCTAGTGCTCGGTAAGCCGTTCCGCAGCGACAAGCTCGGTCATACGTTGCTTCCCAAGCGGATCGCGTTGCCGGTGTTCGCCTCGGACGCCATGTCGTCGGTTGCGTATGCGCCCGAGGAGATCTTTCTGGTGCTGTCGGTCGCGGGCATCTCGGCAGTCGCGTTCACCCCGTGGATCGGTCTCGCCGTCTGCGTGGTGATGGCCGTCGTCGTGGCCAGCTACCGACAGAACGTGCATGCCTATCCCTCCGGCGGTGGTGACTACGAGGTCGCGACCACCAACCTGGGCCCCGCAGCCGGATTGACGGTCGGCAGCGCACTGTTGGTCGACTACGTGTTGACCGTGGCCGTGTCCATTTCGGCGGCCGCGTCGAACATCGGGTCAGCGGTGCCGTTCGTGGCCCAGCACAAGGTGCTGTTCGCTGTCGTGGCCATCGTCCTGGTCACCTCCGTCAATCTCCGCGGCATCCGGGAGTCCGGAACTGCGTTCGCCATCCCGACGTACGCCTTCATGGGTGGCATGGTCCTGATGCTGGGGTGGGGCCTGTTCCGGGTCTACGTTCTCGGCGACGACATCCATGCCGAGTCGGCGGCCTTCGATCTGCGGGCCGAGGATTCCCACCTGTACGGCATCGCGTTCGCCTTCCTCATCGCGCGAGCGTTCTCGTCCGGTTGTGCGGCACTGACCGGGGTGGAGGCGATCAGCAACGGGGTACCGGCATTCGAGAAGCCGAAGTCGCGCAACGCCGCGACGACGCTGCTGCTGCTCGGAGTCATCGGGATCACACTGCTGATGGGCATCATCCTGCTCGCGCAGAAGATCGGCATCAAATACGCGATGGATCCCGAATACCAACTCGTCGGAGCGCCGGAGGGCTACCAACAGAAGACGCTCATCGCGCAGTTGGCGGAGGCGGTCTTCAGCGGATTCCCCATCGGGTTCTTCTTCATCACCACCGTCACGGCCCTCATCCTCGTTCTTGCGGCCAACACTGCGTTCAACGGTTTCCCGGTGCTCGGTTCGGTGCTGGCACAGGATCGGTATCTGCCGCGCCAGCTGCACACTCGCGGTGACCGCTTGGCCTTCAGCAACGGCATCCTCTTCCTGTCCGGTGCCGCGATCGCCTTCGTCGTCGTGTTCGGCGCCGAGGTCACCAAACTCATTCAGCTCTATATCGTCGGTGTGTTCGTCTCGTTCACCCTCAGTCAGACCGGCATGGTTCGGCACTGGACGCGGCTGTTGGCCACCGAGACCGATCCCGAGCAACGCCGGCGCATGCAGCGCTCGCGGGTGGTCAACGGTGTCGGTCTCGGCATGACCGGAACGGTGCTGGTCATCGTGTTGATCACCAAGTTCGCCGCCGGTGCGTGGATCGCGATCGTGGCGATGGTGGCGATCTTCGTCCTGATGCGCATGATCAGAAAGCACTACGACACCGTGGCCCGCGAACTCGAGAACGAGGAATGGGACGGAGTGCTGCCCAGCCGGACGCACTCGATCGTGTTGGTCTCGAAGCTGCACATGCCGACCCTGCGCGCGTTGGCGTATGCCAGGGCGACCAGGCCCGACACGCTCGAGGCGGTGACCGTCAATGTCGACGAAGCCGACACGCGTGCGCTGGTTCGGGAGTGGGAGGCGAGTGACGTTTCGGTGCCGCTCAAGGTCGTCGAGTCGCCGTACCGAGAGGTCACCAAACCGGTTCTCGATTACGTCAAGCGTGTTCGCCGCGATTCGCCTCGTGACGTCGTCACGGTCTTCATTCCCGAGTACGTGGTCGGTCACTGGTGGGAGCAGGTTCTGCACAATCAGAGCGCGCTGCGACTGAAATCCCGACTGCTGTTCCAGCCGGGCGTGATGGTCACCAGCGTGCCGTGGCAGCTTCGGTCGTCCGAGAAGGCCAAGCGTGAGGTGCTCGGCAATGCGCCCGGTGCGTCGCGTCGCGGCTACGAGCCTCCGGCCGGCAAGTGAGCGAGAGTTGGTTCGGGCTGCTGCTCGAGGTCGAATTGGGCGCGCCAGGGCACGGCGGGTTCTGTGTGGCCCGCCACGACGGCCGGGTGATGTTCGTGCGTCACGGATTGCCCGGTGAACGGGTCCTGGCCAAGGTGACCGAGGACCGGGGCGGATCGTTCTGTCGCGCCGATGCCGTGGAGATTCTGTCGGCCTCTCCGGACCGGGTGGACGCGCGCTGTCCCATCTCCGGACCCGGCGGCTCGGGCTGTTGCGATTACTCCCACGCGAGTGCCGATGCCGGACGGCGACTGAAGTCCTTCGTCGTCTCCGAACAACTTCGCCGCGTCGCCGGAATCGAGCGTGAGGTGCAGGTGGAGGAACTACCGGGGTCCGGCGACGGCACCGGGTGGCGAACCCGTGTGCGACTCGCCGTGGATTCCGGCGGACGGCCCGGCTATCACCGCTATCGCAGTAGCTCGATCGTCACCGAACTGACGTGTCCGCAAATGGATTCCGCGGCCTTCGAGGGTCTGGCGGATCAGCAATGGCGGCCGGGTGCCGAGCTGCAGGTGGTGCTCGACGGGGAAGGTGAGCGGCACGTGGTGGAGATCGCGCCTGCGCAGCTCTCGCCCACCGGACGCCGATCGCCGGGGCGTCGTGGCGCGGCCGCGCGTCGGGCTGCGTCGTCGCGGTCCCGGCCGGAGAAGGCCGTGATCGGATCGGGTCGGGTCACCGAACACGTCTCGAACAGGGCGTGGACCCTCGACGCCACCGGATTCTGGCAGGCCCACCGCGGCGCGCCGCAGGTGTACACCGACGTTGTGGGGGACTGGGCGGACGCCACAGCCGGTGACGGTGCGTGGGATCTGTACGGCGGTGTCGGTGTGTTCGCCGCCGCGCTGGCCGATCGGGTGGGTCCGAGCGGCCGAGTCACCAGCGTCGAATTCTCCCGTCGCGCCGCCGAGGACGGCCGTTCGGCGCTGCAGGATCTACCGCAGGTCTCGTTCGTGCCGGGTCGGGTCGAGCGGTCGTTCGAGACGTTGACCGAGCCGGCGGCGGTTGCGGTGCTCGATCCACCTCGGGCGGGTGCCGGACGGGACGTGATCGACGCCCTCGCCGTCAGGTCTCCACGTTCGGTGGTGCACATCGGATGTGATCCGGCCTCGTTCGCACGGGATGTGAGCTTGTATCGAGCTGCGGGATACGAATTGATCGACATGCGCGCATTCGACGCCTTTCCTTCGACCAGCCACGTCGAATGCATCGGCCGTTTCGTACGTCGGTGAGGGCGGCGACCGATCAGGCCCGGTACGCAACTTCGGCGACCGGGGCGAAGGTGTGCGAGGGAACGGTCACGATGCGCTGTGCGCCGCATGTGCACCCCTGATATCCGACGAGTCCCTCGCTCGTGTCGTGGGTGGAGTGGGTGGTCCAGGTGTGTGTGGTGTGTTCGGTGTGCATGCGTCCATCGTGATGTAATGGTCTTGTGCACATCAACCCTTACGGCGAATATGCGGTGAAACTCGGTATCGACCTGCTCAATTCACCGCCCACGTCGGCGACCGAACTGGGCACCCGCTGCGTCGACGCCGGCCTCGTACCGGACTGGACCGCCACCGACGCCGATCTTCTCGACACCCTCGAGTTCCTGCGTGACTGGGCCCGTGTGGTGGACGCAACCACCGAGAACGATCGGGCCGACGAGCTCAATGCGCTGTTGGCACAGGCGTCGGCGTACCCGCGGCTGACCAACCATGCCGACGACGGCTGGCACATGCACTATCGCGACCCCAACATCGAACTCGGCGGCGTCATCAGGGCCTTGGTGAGCGTCGGCACAGCGTTGCATCTGACCGGACGCGGAATGTCTCGCCTCGATCGCTGCGCCGCCGCCGACTGCACGCTTGCCTTCGCCGACACCTCGAGGACCGGCAGGCAACGCTACTGCGGAACGGTGTGCTCCAATCGCGACGCGGTCCGCAGGCATCGAGCACGCGCGGCCTCGTGATCGAGGCGATGCGCACCGTGTTCGCTAGGACTTTCGGTTGTACAGGCGCATCGTGATGGGCCCGAAGACCGCCAGCAACACCGCGCACAGCATCAGCGTCACTCCCAGCCGACCGGTGTCCACATCGCCCTGCATCAGTCCGCGCAGTGACGTGACGAGGAAGCTGACCGGGTTGACGTCGACGAACGCGCGCAGCCAACCGGGCATCGTGCTGGGGTCGACGAAGATGTTGCTCGCGAAGGTGAGCGGAAACAGGATGAACATCGACACGCCCATGACCGCGGCCTCGGTGCGCACGATCATCGCGATCATGGTCCAGATCCAGGACAGGCAGAACGAGAACACCAGCAGCAGAGCGATGGACGCCACGACGCCGAGGACACCACCTTGCGGCCTGAAGCCGAGGACCAACCCGAGGATCAGCACGATCACCGAGGCCAGTGTGTAGCGAACGACGTCACCGAGCAGCGCACCGACCAGGGGCGACGGACGCCAGATGGGCAGCGAACGGAATCGATCGAACACGCCCTTCTCGATGTCCTTGTTCATGGTCACGCCGGTGTACATCGTGATCATCACCACGGTCTGCACGAGGATGCCGGGGAGCAGGAACTGGATGTACGCCTCGGTCGACCCGGCCAGTGCGCCACCGAACAGGTAGGTGAAGAGCAACGTGAACATGATGGGAAAGGCCGTCACATCGAACAATTGCTCGGGTACGTGCTTGATCTTGAGCAGCGCACGCCACCCGAAGCTCAACGACGTCGACAACGACGACGGACGCGGCGGACGAGGCCCGGCGGCACCGAGCACATCGATGATGGTCGACGCCTGTGGCGTCGACTGCTGGGCTTCGGTCGTCATGACGCAACCTCCCGGTCGGATTCGACTGTGGTGCCGGCCCGATAGGTCGTTCCTGCAGGCTCCACTCCCGCCCCTCGGGTCGTTCCTGCAGGCTCCACTCCCGCCCCATGCCCGGTGAGGGCGAGAAACACCTCGTCCAAGCTCGGTTGCCCCAGCGTGAACGACGCGATGGGGATGCCTGCGGTCTCGAGTGCAGGCAGCACGGGCGCGGCCTGTGCCGGATTGTCCAACCGTGCGGTCACGGTGAACGGATCCGGGTCCTCGGTGACGTTGTCGCCGAGCAGATCTCGCAGGATCCGTGCAGCGGCCGTTCGCTGGGACGTTTCGAGAACTCGCAGGTGCAGTGAATTCGATCCCACCGATGCCTTCAGCTCGCCCGTCGTCCCTTCGGCGATGACCTTGCCGCGATCGATGACTGCGACACGCCCGGCCAGTTGATCGGCCTCGTCCAGATACTGTGTCGTCAGTAACACCGTCGTTCCGCCCGCGACCAACGCACGGACGATCTCCCACACGTGATTTCGGCTGCGGGGATCGAGTCCCGTGGTGGGCTCGTCGAGGAAGATCAGTTCGGGAGTGACGATGATGCTGGCGGCGATGTCGATGCGACGGCGCATTCCGCCGGAGTAGGTCTTGACCTGCCGCGGTCCGGCATCGGCGATGTCGAACGCCGTCAGCAACTGCTCGGCTCGTGATCGGGCGGCAGGCCGTGAGTAGCCGAGCAGTCGAGCGAGCAGCACCAGATTCTCCGTACCGGTGAGATCCTCGTCCAGAGAAGCGAATTGTCCTGTCAGAGCTACCTTCTGCCGTACGGCCTCGGGTTCGTTCGCGACGTCGTGACCCAGGACCCGGGCACTGCCTCCGTCGATCGGAAGCAGGGTGGCCAGCATCCGGATGGTCGTCGTCTTCCCCGCGCCGTTGGGCCCGAGCACGCCGTAGACACCACCGGACGGGATGGACAGGTCGACTCCGTCGACAGCGATGTTCGTGCCGAAACGTTTGATCAGACCGTGTGTCTCGATCGCCGCCATGTCTCTCGTTCCCTCCGGTGGGCCGGTCGCCCGATTCCCCACGATTGTCCGATTCTCCACCAAGGATGAAACGCGGTCCACAACTCCGCAAACGAATTTCGGTTCCGAACCATCCTCCGGTCGGTTTGTTCCGAATATGTACTGCGGCGGGAAAACGCGGAGGTTTCGATATGAGAGCGATATGACCACTAGTGTCGTGATCGATGAACTCGATCATGAACCCGTCTGTTGGGACGACCTTCCGATGAGCGCGCCGTTGTCGGATGCGTCCGGATCGTCGGATGCCGGCCGTGACCGGCCGACGTCCGATGCCTCGGAGAACTACGCGGCAGAGGATGCGGTGTGCGCTGTTCCCAGTCCACAGCTCAAGAACCTGCGTGCCGACGAAACGGATCGTCTCCGTCGGTTGATGGCGTCGGTCGCACAGGGCGATCGGGCGGCGTTCGCCGAGTTGTACGACGCGACGTCGTCGCGGGTGTACGGCATGGTGCTGCGGGTGCTTCGCGACCCGGGGTACAGCGAGGAGACCGCGCAGGAGGTCTTCCTTCAGATCTGGCGTGCGGCACCGAACTACGACCCGAACCAGGGCAGTCCACTGGCCTGGATCATGACGCTGGCGCACCGTCGCGCCGTCGATCGCGTTCGGAGCGAGCAGTCGGGTACCGACCGTGAGGCCGCGTACGGAGCAGTCAGTCACACACCGGAGCACGACGAGGTACTCGAGACGGTGACGCAGCGGCTCGAATCGGAGGCCGTGGTTGCCTGTCTCGACACTTTGACCGATACGCAGAGCGAGTCGGTCCGAATGGCCTATTACAGCGGTTACACCTATCGCGAAGTTGCGGAGCGGCTCGGGGTCGCGGTTCCTACCATCAAGTCGCGCATACGAGACGGATTGATCAAATTGAAGACATGCCTGGGGGTGATCCCGCAATGAACGAATCGTCACGACAACGACTGCTCGACGACGCGGAGGTCTATGCCCTGCACGCGACCACCGAAGCCGAACGACGCGACATCGAGACCGAACGGTTGCGCGTCGACGAGACCGCACGCGCCCAGTTCGACGTCCTCGTGGGCGAGATCCACGAGACGCTGGCCCTGGCAGCGGCGGCCGACGCCGCTCCTGCACCCGAGCGCCTCCGGCAACGGGTGCTCGATCAGGTCGCCGTCAGCGATCAGGAGCCCACGGTCCACAAGCTGCCACCGAACGTCACGCCACTGCACCGGCATCGGCGGGAACGCTCGAAGGCCTGGCGGTACTCGATGGTCTCGGCTGCGGCCGCGGTGGTCGTCGCCGTCGGCGGCGTAGTGGTGGTCAGCCAGACCATGGGCAACGATGCGCAGCCGTCTCAGGCGGATCAGATCGTGGCCGCGCCCGATTCACGACAGGTGACTGCGGAGTTCCCCGGTGGCGGCTCGGCGACCGTGGCGTACTCGCTGTCCCAGAACGCGGTCGTCGTCGATCTCGACGGAGTCCCGCAGCCACCGCCCGGCCGCGTTTACCAAATGTGGTTCGTGGACGGTTCACCTCGCTCTGCCGGCGTGGTGACCGAGGATCAGCTCACCTCCGAGGACGGCACGGTGGTCGACGGTCTCGGGTCGTCGACGAACTTCGCGTTCTCGCTCGAACCCGCGGGCGGGTCTGCGCAGCCCACCGAGGTGCTCACGATGCTGACGCTGGGCGCCTGAGAACAGCGCTCGCGCAGTCGCCTCGGGCGGTTCGACGTTCGGTCAGAGGCCGATGTCGAACCGCCCGAGCGTTCTGATCACCGCTGCCATCTGGCCGTAGGCTCCGGTGGCGAGATTTTCCAGCAGCGCCAACTTGACCTCCGGTGCGTCGCGTGTGAGCGCCCGGAAGTGCGCCGCCGACACCACCACGAGATCGACCGGTGTGTCGGCGACCATGTCGAGCAGGAACGGTACCGACATCAGCAGAGGCATCTCACCGAAGCTCATCCCGGGGGAGAGTGTGGTGATGCGGTGCTTGCCACCGTCGGCGGCGACGGCCGTGGACGTCACCTCACCACGCAGCATCAGGAACAGGCCCGCAGCCGCATCTCCCTGGCGAACGATCACATCTCCGCGCGCGTAGTGCCGCTTCTCCAGATACGGAGTCACCGCGTCGAACTGCGCGGCGGACAGCCCGGCCAGCAACGGATGCTCGGCCGTGGTGACCACGGTCGGTTGTCGCACACCCGCGCAATGACGATCGAGCAACAGATTCTCGGCCCACTGGATGGCCGCACCCAGGCTCGAGTAGGTTCGGCCCGCGGGGTCCGCCGGGTCGAGACTCGACGTCGTGTGACCCATGATCGCCCTGGGATCCACCAGACCCACCACACAGCCGTGCTCTGCGAGATCCTGACGTAGATCCTCGAACATCGCCCGGGCGATGTCACTGACCTCGTCGACGCCCCGCACATCGATGACGAGGGCATCGAGTTCCCGATCGAGGTCGCCGATCTCACGGACGGCAGTCTCGGCACCGGAGAACAGTAGATCCCCGTGCAGTTCGTAGACGCGGGCGCGATCGCCCACGGCAGCCAAGGTGGCCTGTTCCACGTCCGATCGCCGTTTGCGTGAGGGTGCCTCGGTGACCACGTATCGGCGCCGTATCGAGGATTTCGCCGCTCGGGTGACGTGCAGGAAGTGCAGTTCGAGCCGTGTCGAGAGTTCTCGGCAGGCGGCGACTCCGCGCACGCTGTTCCCGTGCGAGTCGAGACGCGGAGAGTAGACGGCGATGCCCATCTGCCCCGGAAGTACCGCCAGGATCCCGCCTCCCACCCCACTCTTGGCCGGCAGGCCGACCCTCGCGACCCAGTCGCCTGCGCCGTCGTACATCCCACACGTGGTCATGACCGACAGCACTCTTTCGACCAGGGCAGGTGCCAGTGCGCGTTCACGCGTGCGTGGATTGACGCCGTTGTTGGCCATGGTTGCCGCCATCATGGCGAGGTCCGCGGCGGTGACGTCGATCGAGCACTGGCGGAAGTACAGATCGACAGCGGCGTCGGGATCGTGGTCGATGATGTCGAACGAACGGAGCATGTACCCGATTGCGCGGTTGCGATTGCCGGTGCGGGCCTCCGACCGGTAGACGGCGTCGTTGAACGTCAGAGACCGTCCCGCATACCGCGAGTACGAGGCTCGAATGCGCTCGAATCGATCCTCGGCACTTCGCCCGACGATCAGCGACGCCGATGTGATGGCACCGGCGTTGATCATCGGGTTGCGTGGTCGCTCGGTGACGGGGTCGAGGCTGATCTCGTTGAACGGTTCACCGGACGGCTCGACGTCGATCTTGCTCGCCACGACGTCCAGGCCCCGGTCGGCCAACGCCAACGCGTAGGTGAACGGCTTGGAGATGGATTGGATCGTGAAAGGGAGTCGAGTGTCGCCGACCTCGTAGACGTAACCGTCCGTGGTCGTCAGCGCGATACCGAACCCGTCCGGCATGACGGCAGCGAGCTCGGGAATGTAGTCCGCCACCTGCCCGGACGTATCGTCGCGACACAGTTCGTGAACTCGGCGCAGGATGGCATCGACCACGTTGCTCATAGGCCACACTGTATGTGTGATGTCCGTTTCGTCACTGCCCAGGTTAGGGGCGGCTGACCCAGGGCATCTCGACGTTCGACGGTACTGTCGGCGTCACGATGCTGGGCGGAGCAGCAGTGCTCGATAACTCCGTAGACTGAAATTTCCATTGTGTTTTCCGGCCGGAGGGAGCGATCTCGTTGGGTGTCCTAGCTCGAATTCAGACGCCCGAGGACTTGCGCGACCTCGGCAGTGCGGAGCTGGCCGAACTGGCCCGCGAGATCCGTGCGTTCCTCGTCGAGAAGGTGTCCGCTACCGGTGGCCACCTCGGTCCCAATCTCGGTGTGGTGGAACTGACACTGGCGATTCATCGCATCTTCGACTCCCCGCGTGATCCCGTCATCTTCGACACCGGTCATCAGGCATACGTGCACAAGATGCTGACCGGGCGCACCGGTCTGTTCGACACGCTTCGTAAGCAGGGCGGCCTGTCGGGCTACCCGTCACGGGTCGAGAGCGAACACGACTGGGTCGAGTCCTCGCACGCGTCGGCCTCTCTCTCCTACGCCGACGGCCTGGCCAAAGCGTTCGCTCTGAAGGGCGAGACCGACCGGCACGTCGTCGCCGTGGTCGGCGACGGTGCGCTCACCGGCGGAATGTGTTGGGAGGCCCTTAACAACATCGCCGCAGGCCGCGACCGATCCCTGGTGATCGTCGTCAACGACAACGGTCGCTCCTATGCCCCGACCATCGGGGGCCTGGCCGATCATCTGGCGGCTCTACGGCTCCAGCCCGGGTACGAGAAGGTGCTGGACAACGGTCGTCGTATCGTTCGTCGCATTCCGATCGTCGGGCCCACGGCCTACGCGATGTTGCACGGCATGAAGGCCGGGGTGAAGGACGCCATCAGCCCGCAGGTGATGTTCACCGATCTCGGCATCAAATACCTGGGTCCTGTCGACGGGCACGACCAGCACGCGATGGAATCGGCACTGCGCCGAGCCAAGGCGTACGGCGGTCCGGTCATCGTCCACGCGGTGACGCGTAAAGGCATGGGCTACGTTCACGCCGAGAACGACGTCGCAGACCAGATGCACGCCACCGGGATCATCGATCCGTTGACCGGACTGGCGCGATCCAAGTCGGCACCGGACTGGACCTCGGTGTTCTCGGCGGCATTGATCGAGCAGGGCGAGCAGAACGAAGACGTCGTGGCGATCACCGCAGCGATGGCCGCGCCCACCGGTCTCGCCGCGTTCGGAGTTCGCTTCCCCGACCGATTGTTCGACGTCGGAATCGCCGAGCAGCACGCGATGACGTCGGCTGCCGGGCTGGCGCTGGGCGGCATGCATCCGGTGGTCGCGATCTACTCCACCTTCCTCAATCGAGCGTTCGACCAGTTGCTGATGGACGTGGCGCTGCTCGGACTGCCGGTCACCGTGGTGCTGGACCGCGCTGGTGTCACCGGGGCCGACGGTGCCAGCCACAACGGCATGTGGGACATGTCTCTGCTCGGCATCGTTCCCGGCATGAAGGTAGCGGCACCGCGCGATGCCGAGACTCTGCGAGAAGAGTTGGCCGAGGCGATCGCGACGTCCGACGGACCCACTGCCCTGCGCTTTCCGAAGGGCGCAGTGACCGAGACCGTTCCTGCAGTACGCAGACTGGACGGAATCGTCGACGTACTGACCGAACCGTCCGGGGCCACGGGCGATGTGCTGATCGTGGCCGTCGGAGTGTTCGGTCCGTTGGCCGTGCACGCCGCGGAGAAACTCCGACAGGACGGCATCTCGGCGGCCGTGGTCGACCCCAGATGGGTGCTGCCCATCCCGCAGGCGCTGCTGAAATTGGCGGAGGACTACCGGATGGTGGTCACCCTCGAAGACAGTGGCCTGCACGGCGGTATCGGTTCGACCCTGTCCGCGGCTCTTCGTGCGGCAGGCGTCGACACCCCGTGTCGCGATCTCGGTGTGCCACAACGATTCCTGGACCATGCATCGCGCGAACAGCTTCACCACGAACTCGGTCTCACCTGCGAGGACGTCGTGCAGCGGGTTTCGCACTGGGTCAAGAGCCTCTGACGCAGGCTTTCCGCCGGACGTCGACGCCGTAGAACGCGCGGCGTCCGGCCACCGCGCCCGCGACTGCCATGGGTACCGTCATCACGAGTAGGAAGAGCACCGACGGTTCCCACCGTTGCGTTGCCGAGTGACGATAATTTTCTTTGCGAATATGTGACCTGTGTGACTGGTGTGTCGTTGCTGCACAAACCGGGACGACTGGCATGTTTTGTCCATGACCCTCGTCTTCGACGGTAGAACCGACGTCTCGGACAGCCGAGTCGATCCGGCTCTCGGTGCCGGTGATTCCGACTGGGCGGCCGTCGAATGCGTGGATGACGCTCCTGCGCTGGATTCCCGGAACGACGGGGTGGAGCGACGGCATTCGCGGTGGTTCGTGGCAATGTCGGCTGTGATCGGTGTGGTGGCATTCGCCGCTCACGATCGTTTGCTGTCGTTCGACTCGTTGTACGGATTGTTCGGCAACGGTGTCGACGCTCTCGTCTACCGGCACGGCGGCGCAACCGTGCTCAGTGGCGAAGGGCTGTACTCGTTCTCGTTGTTCGGCACGCTGCCGTTCACGTATCCGCCGTTCGCCGCGGTGCTGTTCGCGCCTCTGGGCTTGCTGTCCGATACCGCCACCGGATTGCTGGTGAACATATCCAACGTCGTGTTGCTCTACGGAGTGGTCTATCTCAGCTGGCGTCGACTCGGTTACGAGAACAGCACGCGGACCAAGGTGGTGAGTGTGGCTCTTGCAGTGGGCTGCTCGTGGCTCGAGCCGGTGCGCATGTCGCTGTGGTTGGGCCAGATCAATCTGCTGTTGCTCGCGTTGGTGCTGTGGGATCTCGGTCGGCCCGAGGGCAGTCGGTTCCGAGGGTTCGGTGTCGGAATTGCGGCCGGTCTGAAGCTGACGCCGGGCCTGTTCGTCGTCATGTCGATCGTGCAGAAGCAGTGGCGAACGGCTTGGACCGCGGCCGTCACCGGTCTTGTCACGGTGCTGATCGGGTTCGTCGTCGTGTTCTCCGACGCGTGGCGTTATTGGACCTCCGCGATCCTCGCCTCGGACCGGGTGGGGTCGACCACGTCTCCCGCGAATCAGTCGGTTCGGGGGATGGTGGCGCGGGCATGGGGAACCGAGCATCCGCCTGTATTCGTGTGGTTGCCGGTGGCGGTGGTCGTCCTTGCCGCGGGGATGTGGGTCTCGTATCGAGCTCACCGGGCGGGTAGAACACTGCTGGCGATGACGCTGTGCGGTCTCACGGCCCCGATGGTTTCGCCGTTCTCCTGGGGCCATCACTGGGTGTGGTGCGTTCCGTTGCTGGTGATCGGACTCGACGCGTGTTCGCGGTCGAGCACACGCCACCGCATCCTCCGCGTTCTCGGAGTACTCGCCGCCACAGCGCCTTTCGTGGCCTGGTATCGCACTCAGGCCGATGTGGTGGTGATCGGCACGTTCATGCAGTCCGTATCGCCGATTCTCGACGGAGGACTGCGGAACGCGTATTGCGTTGTCTACGTGATCGTTCTGGCGGTCGCGGCGACAGGTTTGCGCAAGGACTCGACGATCCGTTACGTCCCAGCGACCAATTCTTCGATCTGAACGCGATCTATCAGATGGGCCAGGGCGAAGGGGTCGTGTGCGAACATCCGCTCCACACTTGCTTTGTCGGTGCCTTCGACGATCATCGTGGCACCACTGTGATCGGCGAGCGGGCTCGACGATCGGAGGATCTTGCGGCGCTCGAGTTCTCGCAACCAGGCGCGGTGATCGGTGCGGTGATCGTCACGGCCCGAGGAGGTCTCGGGGGTGTACGCGTATTCGACGACGAACATCGGCATGTCAGATCTCCATGTCCTCGAGCTCCATTCCTTTGGTTTCCTTGATCTTGTACTTGACGAAGAAGAAGGACACGATCGCGAAGAACGCAAAGAACGAATAGATGAATCCGAGTCCGATGGTGTCGGACAACGGCGGAAACGCGAGTGTGATGGCGAAGTTGGCAATCCAGTTCGCGGCAGTACTGATACCGAGTGCGACTGCTCGCATTCGGTTGGGGAACATCTCTCCGAGCATCACCCACATGATCGGGCCCCAGGTTGCGGCGAAGAACACGACGAAGAGGTTGGCACCGACGAGAGCCACAGGGCCCCAGGGCGACGGCAATTCGAGTTGGTCCCCGCTACCCACTGCCTGGCTGAACGAGACGGCCGCGAGTACGAGGCCGACGAACATTCCGATCGAGCCGATCATGAGCAGATTTCGTCGGCCGAATCGGTCGACGAACAAGATGGCGACGAATGTCATCGTGACATTGATGACCGAAGTGATGACCGAGGTGACGAACGATTGATTCTCGCTGAAGCCGACGGACTTCCACAGAGTCGTCGAATAGTAGAAGATCGCGTTGATTCCGACGAACTGCTGCAGGATGGCCATGGTGATACCGACCCAGACGATCGGTTGCAGCCCGAACTTCGGTCCACGGATATCGGCGAAAGATGATTTCGATTCCCGACGCAAGGTCAGTCGGATCTGTTTCACCCTCTCGTTCGGGTTCACCTCCCCGGTGATGTCTCCCAGAATGCGGGCCGCTTCCTCGTCGAGATGTTTTCCGACGAGGTATCTGGGCGACTCGGGAATCAGCGTGGCGAGAAAACCGTAGACGAGTGCCGGTGCGACACCGACCAGGAACATCCATCGCCAGGCTTCGAGCCCGAACCACAGGTCGTTCGACGGCCCGCCTGCGGCGTTCTGCAGCACCGCGTCCGACAGCAGGGCAGCGAAGATTCCGATGGTGATGGCGAGCTGCTGCAGCGAGGCCAATCCACCTCGATAGCGGGCCGGGGCTATCTCCGAGATGTATGCGGGCGCGATCACCGATGCGATGCCGATGCCGAGGCCGCCGAGTACACGCCAGAGCATGAGATCCGGGACGCTGAACGCGAACCCGGATCCCACCGACGAGATGGTGAACAGTGCGGAACCGAGCAGCATCACCTTCTTTCGGCCCCAGCTGTCGGCGAGTCGGCCGGCGAACCAGGCACCGACCGCGCAACCGAGAAGTGCGATGGCCACCGCGAAGCCGGTGACGAACGACGACAGTGCGAAGTTCTCCTGGATGGAGTCCACCGCGCCGTTGACGACGGACGAATCGAACCCGAACAGGAAGCCGCCGACAGCGGCGGCAATCGTGACTCCGATGACTTTGGCAGTGTGCCGATCGGTGGATTGCGTCATCACGTGACCCAGCTTTCGAGGTGAACCAGCATCCTTGGTGGTCGATCGTCATCATCGTCCTCACACCGACGGAATGGGGGCGAAATCGACTCGATATTCGTGGCGTGCGGGAATCGGCTCGCCGAAAAAGGTGAATTGTCCGATATTCTGCTGTCGAACTCGAAGTTGCGGACGGAAAATTGCCGAAAGTCTTCCACAACTTCGAGTTCGGCGGCAGATGGCTAGCGCGCCTGGGCGGCCGACCACTGATCGAAGGTCTGGAGACCGTGATCCGACTCGGTCGTGGTGACCAGCGTTCCGTCTCGCATCGCGCGACCGTACGCGCCGGGGATCGGGACCTCGAGCACCAGGCCGCGAGCACCGATTGCCCGTGCGTAGCGCCGCACCATCTCGGCCATGCGTTCCTCACGTGGTCCACCGAGATCGGCGACCCGACCTGCCGGGGACCGCTCCGCGAGGTCGATCAGTCGTTCGGCGACCTCGCGGGCGGCGATCGGTTGCGAGACCATCTTCGGGATGATGCTCACCGGACCGAACGACGCCTGCGCGCGGATCTGGCCGGCGAACTCGTGGAACTGGGTGGCTCGAAGAATCGTCCAGGGCACTGCTCCAGCACGAACGAGGCTCTCCTGCTCCACCTTTCCGGCGTAGTAGCCGTGCGGTGCCTCGTCTATCCCCACGATCGACAGCGCCAGGTGATGGCCGACACCGGCCGCGCTCTCCGCCTCGAGCAGGTTTCGCGTCACGGCGGCGAAGAACGCCGTCGACTCTTTCGCCGAGACTGTCCGCGTCGACGCGACGTCCACGACCGCCTCGACTCCGGACAGGGAATCGGACAGTCCTGACCCGGTGACGAGATCCACACCCGCAGATCGCGACAGAACGACCACGTCGTGGCCGCGTTCGCGCGCAACCTCGACCACGTGCACTCCGACTGTTCCGGTTCCCCCGGCTACGGCTGTCTTCATCGCGTATCCACCTGTTTCTCTAGAGTTGATCGGACCGCGTGTGACGGGCCTCTACTCTCTGACGACACAGCCGCGACGAATGTATGGCGTGCATCAGACCCAGTGGCGGAGTTTGTCCGGATTGAGCACGATCCAGACGTTCGAGACAACGTCGTCGGCGACGTCGAACCCGATGACGCCGAACACCGCGCTGTCGCGCCGCATCACGATGCCCGACAGGCCGTTGACGGGTTCGATGGACCACTCGAGGTCGGTCGACTTGGCGGTGATGCCGCGTACGAACCGAGCGACTCGATCGGATCCGAGGACGGCGTTGCGGGCCGCGGAGACGTGACCGCCGCCGTCACTGACGAGGGCGACGTCGGGCGCGAGCACCGAGACGAGGGATGCGAGATCACCGCCCGCCGTGGCCGACGCGAAAGCCCGCACGACGCGGTCGTGGTCGATGGGATCGGCGACGGAGCGGTGACGGGAATGCACGTGAGCTCGTGCGGCAGAGGCGAGTTGGCGGCAGGCGGCCGGTGATCGATCCAGGACGGTGGCGATCTCGTCGAACGGGACGGCGAACGCGTCGTGCAGTACGAAGGCGACTCGCTGCGCCGGACCGAGTGACTCGAGCACGACGAGCAGCGCGAGGGTCACCGAATCCTGTTGCACAACTCGGTCGGCCGGGTCCATCGTGGTCGCGTCGCGGGAATCGGTGCCGGGGACCGGTTCCGGCAACCACTGACCGACGTAGTTCTCGCGTCGAGCGCGAGCGGAACTCAGTACGTCGAGGCAGATGCGGCCTACCACTCGGGTGAGCCACGCCGCCGGGACGTCGATGGCGTCACGTTCGGCGTCGGTGAGTCGGTACCAGCGAACGAGAGCCTCGGAGGCGGCGTCTTCGGCATCGCTGTAGGAACCCAGCATGCGGTAGCCGATTCCGATCAACCGACTGCGTTCGCTGTTCATCGGGTCAGACCTTATCTCGACACGAAAAAGCCGAGTTCGAGGTCATGGACGAAAATCCGGAGAAATCCGTCCACGACCTCGAACTCGGCGGGCAGTGCTAGACGCTGGCTACGCCCGGTGCGAGGAAGCGCTGACCGGTTGCGGCCTCGGAAGCCCCACTACGGTCCAGGTACGGAGTGATGCCGCCGTTCCAGAAGCCGAATCCGCCGCCGAGGAGCAGGCAGAGGTCGATGTCCTCGGGTGCCGCGACGACGCCCTCGTCGAGCATGATCTTGATCTCGTCGGCGATCGCGTTGCGGGTGCGCTCGAGCACCTGCTCGGCGGTCGACGGCGATTCGCCCTGCGGCCACAGTGCGGCGACCTCGGGATCGACGACCTGGCCCTCGGGTCCGTAGGTCCACACACCCGGCTTCTTCGCCTCGACGAGTGCACGGAATCCGGCAGAGTCCTTGAATCGCTCCGGGTATGCCTCGGCCAGGGTTTCGGCGGTGTGCAGAGCGACGGCCGGTCCGACGAGTGCCAGCAACGTCAGCGGGCTCATCGGCATGCCGAGTTCGCCCACAGCGCCGTCGGCGACATCGAACGGAGTGCCCTCGTCGATCGCGCTGATGATCTCGTTCGACGCGCGAGTGACGAGACGGTTGAAGACGAAGCCCGGAAGATCCGCCGACAGCACGGCGGACTTCTTGAGAGTCTTGGCCGTTGCGAATGCCGTTGCGAGAGTGGCATCGTCGGTCTTCTCACCCTTGACGACCTCGAGCAGCGGAAGAACGGCGACCGGGTTGAAGAAGTGGAAGCCCACCACGCGCTCGGGGTGCTGCAGGTCGGCCGCCATCTTCGTGATCGACAACGACGACGTATTGGTCGCGAGAATCGTGTCGGCAGAGACGAATTCCTCGACCTCGGCGAACACCTTCTTCTTCACGTCCAGGTTCTCGAACACGGCCTCGATGACGAAGTCGGTATTCGCGAAGGCGGACTTGTCGATCGAGCCGGACACCAACGCCTTCAACCGATTTGCGGCATCGGGGGACAGGCGCTTCTTGCCGAGCAGCTTGTCGATCTCGCCGTGGACGTAGCCGACGCCCTTGTCGATGCGCTCCTGATCGATGTCGGTGAGGATCACCGGCACCTTCAGCTGCCGTACGAACAGCAGTGCGAGCTGGCTGGCCATCAGGCCGGCACCGACGATGCCGACGCCGGAGATCTTGCGGGCCAACGACTTGTCGGGTGCACCGGCGGGACGCTTCGCGCGCTTCTGCACCAGATCGAAGGCGTACAGCCCGGCGCGGAGCTCGTCCTTGACCAACAACGTGGACAGGGCCTCGTCCTCGGCCGCGAAGGCCTTGTCGAGTGAGGCCGAGTCGGTGATGTCGGTGCTCTTGGCGAGCTCGAGCAGCTCCACCGCTGCGACGGGGCCGGGGGCGAAGTTGTTGGTCTTGCCCGCGACGATGCCCTTGGCGCGGGCGATGGCGTCGTCCCAGGCCTGCCCGCGGTCGATCTCGGGACGGGCCGGGGTGATCTCGCCCTTGACGACCTGAGCAGCCCACGCAATGGACTGCTCGAGGAAGTCGGCTCCGCCGAAGAGGGCGTCGGCGATGCCGAGGTCGAGTGCCTGCTGCGGCTTGAGGACGCGGTTCTGGTTCAGTGCGTTCTCGATGACGACGGTGACGGCATTCGAGGCTCCGATGATGTTGGGCAGCAACTGAGTTCCGCCCCATCCCGGCACCAGGCCGAGGAAGGCCTCGGGCAGACCGAGTGCGGCAGCGTTCTCCGCGACGGTCCGGTAGTGCGAGTGCAGTCCCACTTCGAGGCCACCACCGAGTGCGGCACCGTTGATGAAGGCGAACGTCGGAACGGTCGACTCGCGCAGGCGTCGGAACACCTTGTGACCGAGCTGCCCGATCTGCAGCGCCTCGTCCTTGGTCTTGATGTTCGGCACACCGTTGAGGTCGGCACCGACGGCGAAGATGAACGGCTTACCGGTGACGGCGATGGCCACCGGGTTCGCTGCGAATGCCTCG
Organism: Rhodococcus sp. IEGM 1370; assembly: GCF_033142325.1. Taxonomy (NCBI): domain Bacteria; kingdom Bacillati; phylum Actinomycetota; class Actinomycetes; order Mycobacteriales; family Nocardiaceae; genus Rhodococcus; species Rhodococcus sp. IEGM 1370. Next base: position 615,211 of record NZ_JAWLRY010000002.1, read on the forward strand.
TCGAGGGCGGCGTCGAACTTGGCCAGTCCACCGGGACCGAAGGTCGACGGCTTGGTGTGATCGAAGCCGTTGTCCAAGGTCACCAGGGCGATCGAGCCGTCGAGCCCCGGTACGGAGACAAGCTTCGTGAACGCGTTCGTGACTACCTCGTCGCTGAACGCTGTGGTGATGTCGCTCATGCCTTCGCTCCTGAATAGTCAGCGTGGTTGGGGTTCTCCCAGATGACGGTGCCGCCCATGCCGAGACCGATGCACATGGTCGTCAAGCCGTAACGGACGTCGGGCTGCTGAGCGAATTGGCGGCTCAGCTGCGTCATCAGGCGAACGCCCGAGGATGCGAGGGGATGGCCACACGCGATGGCACCGCCCCACTGGTTGACGCGCGGATCGTCGTCGGCGATGCCGTAGTGCTCGAGGAACGCGAGGACCTGGATGGCAAAGGCCTCGTTGATCTCGAACAGGCCGATGTCGTCGATGCTCAATCCGGTTCGGCCGAGCAACTTCTCGGTCGCGGGGACCGGTCCGATGCCCATGACGGCGGGATCGACGCCGGCGAAGCTGAAGCCGACCATGCGCATGCCGATGTTCAGACCGAGTTCGTGCGCGGTGTCCTCGCCGGCGAGGATCGCGGCGGTGGCACCGTCGTTGAGTCCTGCGGCGTTGCCTGCGGTGACGCGACCGGCGGGACGGAACGGCGTCTTGAGCTTGGCGAGGTCCTCGACGGTGGTTCCGGGGCGAGGCGGCTCGTCCTCGGTGGCCAGGCCCCATCCTGCGGCGGACTTGGTGGCGACGGGCACAAGGGTGTCGGCGATGAAGCCGGCCTTCTTGGCGGCGTCGTACTTGTTCTGGCTGGCGACGGCGTACGCGTCGGTGCGGTCCTTGGTGATGCTCGGGAACCGGTCGTGCAGATTCTCGGCGGTGTTGCCCATCACCAGCGCGCTGGGATCGACGAGCTTGTCGGCGAGGAAACGCGGGTTGGGGTCGACGCCCTCACCCATCGGGTGGCGGCCCATGTGCTCGACGCCACCGGCGATCACGACGTCGTACTGGCCGAAACCGATGCCCGATCCGGTGGTGGTCACCGAGGTCATCGCGCCTGCGCACATGCGGTCGATCGCGAATCCGGGGACGCTGCGGGGGAGGCCGGCGAGCAGTGCGGACGTACGGCCGATGGTCAGGCCCTGGTCACCGGTCTGCGTGGTCGCGGCGATCGCGACCTCGTCGATGCGCTCGGGAGGGAGGTTGGGGTTCTTGCGAAGGAGTTCGCGGATTGCCTTGACGACGAGGTCGTCTGCGCGAGTGTCGGCGTACATGCCCTTGGGGCCTGCTTTGCCGAACGGGGTACGGATGCCGTCGACGAAGACAACATTCCTCTGTGAGCTGGTGGACGCGGGTACAGACACGCTTTTCGATCCTCCCGACAGATGCGGACGACTCGCCCGGGTGCCCGGACGCGACCCCTACTGTAGCGGGTATTACCCGTCGGTAACTTGAGAAGGGTGCAGTGCCTTCGTCAGTACCGGCACCACCAGCGTTCGCTGCCAGGGCCGGGCCCCGCCGTCGGCCAGTCGGGCCTCGATCAGCTCGGCCGGGTCGACGTCGGGATCGACCGGACTCTGCCAATCCCACACCAGGCGGCGCAGCAGATCCGGCATCAACAGATTCTCGACCGGCACCGACACCGATTCGCTGAGCTCGGTCATCGCCGCTCGGACGTCGGCGAGTCGGGCAGCCGCGTCGGGATCGCGGCGGGCCCATCGGTTGACCGGAGGTGGACCGTCGAAAGAGGCTGCCATCGAGGGCAGTTCGGATGTCGGGAGCGCCCGCGCACGGGTCAGGGCCGAGGCCCACAATCGGGACGATCTGCGCTGACGGGGACCGCCGAAGACCGGTAGCTGCTCGAGCTCTCGCGCGGACTTCGGGTCCGCTGTTGCGGCCGCCACGATGGCCGAGTCGGGCAACACCCGGCTCGGTGCTACGTCACGCTTGGCCGCCAGTTCGTCTCGTGTGCTCCACAATTCGCGAACGGCAGCAAGAGTGCGGGGAGATTTGATCGCATGGATGCCCGATGTCCGACGCCACCTGTCGGTCTTGGGTTTGGGTGGCCCGAGGGTGAGGATGTGGGCGAATTCCTGTGCGGCCCAATCGGTTTTGCCCTGCTGTTCGAGCTCTTCGGCCATTGCGTCGCGCAACTCGAGCAGAACCTCGACGTCGAGTGCTGCGTAGTTGAGCCAGGTGTCGGGAAGCGGCCGGGTGGACCAATCGGCCGCTCCGTGGCCTTTCTGCAAGGCCAGTCCGAGGGTGCGTTCGACGATGGCTCCGAGCCCCACTCGATCGAATCCGGCGAGGCGGCCTGCGAGTTCGGTGTCGTAGAGCGTGGCGGGTACCAGGCCGAGCTCGGCGAGTCCCGGCAGGTCCTGATCTGCCGAGTGCAGTACCCACTCGAGCGGGTTGATCACCTCGGCGAGCGGAGCGAGGTCGCCGGTGACCGGGATCGGATCGAGCAGAACCGTGCCTGCGCCGCGGCGGCGGAACTGCAGGAGGTAGGCGCGCTGAGAGTAGCGGAAGCCCGACGCGCGTTCGGCGTCGACGGCGAGGGGGCCGTGACCCGATGCGAGAAGGGCGGCAGCCGCGCGCACGGCGTCCGGCGTGTCGACCACGTCGGGTACGCCGTCAGCCGGGGCCAGTAGCGGAACGGCGACAGGCTCGTTCGCCTCGTCGTCCGGCGTGGTCTCGGGAGAACTCTCGGCTGACATGAGATGTGACTCTAAGCCCTGCGGGTGGAAGGACCGCCCACTATGTCCGGCTGGAACTGCGCTGGCCGAGGGTGGTGATGCCCGCGGGCGGCAAACCGGCGGCGTAGGCGAGCACCTCGCAGAACGCCTCGACGTGCGTCGAGAGGTCCTCGGACGTGGCCGTCCACGAGGCGCGCAATTCGAGCTGGTGGGCCTTGGGTGGCCCGGCGATGTCGCCGTAGCGCACCGAGCTGGTCGAGGTGACCGTGCCGCCGAGTGCGTTGAGCGGCTCCGACCGGGATTCCAGTGCGTCGACCAGCCAACTCCACCCGACCTCGGGGAGCAGGGGATCGTCGGCGAGGGATTCGTCGACGTCCGCCTGGATGTACGCGACCAATCGGAGGGTGCCGTTCCATGCCTCGGCACCGTCGGGGTCGTACAGCAGGATCAGGCGGCCGAAGGCGTCGCCGTCACTCTGCTCGTCGACCTGGTCGGAATCGGGATGCTTGACCTCGGCACCGATCGCGTAGCTGTAGGGAGCGAGACGCTGCGGCGGCCGGATCGGACCGATTTCGATCGCCGGGTGTACCTGAGCCCGATGCATCGCGTCGATGGCGGCGCGGAACGGCGCAGGTTCGGCGGTGGATTGGGATTCGGTCACGTCACCGGACGTTAGACGCGTCACGTTGCCCGGAGGCGGAGGCGCGCCGAGTCGTGATGGAACCGACGTGGGTGTGTCGCCCTTGGTGGTAGAAGCAATTCTCCCGCGTGGCAGCATGGAAGACGATGAACGCCGAACCGCACGCCACAGCCCCCGCCCGTCGAGAACTCCCGGACGCGCCGTTCCTGGCCGCGATCGCGGGTCGAGCTCCCTCGCGTCGGCCGGTGTGGTTCATGCGCCAGGCCGGTAGGTCGCTGCCCGAGTACCGCAAGATTCGCGCCGGCATCGGCATGTTGGATTCGTGCTTCCGACCCGACCTCGTGGCCGAGATCACCCTGCAACCTGTTCGTCGGCACGACGTGGACGCGGCAATCCTGTTCTCGGACATCGTCGTTCCGCTCAAGGCCGCCGGTATCGATCTCGACATCGTCGCAGGCACCGGACCGGTCGTCGCGCAGCCGGTGCGGTCGGCTGCCGATGTCGCCGCACTGCCGATCCTGACCGCCGATCAGGTGGAGCCGGTGGCCGATGCGGTGCGGATCCTCACCCGTGAACTGGCCGGTACGCCGCTCATCGGTTTCGCGGGCGCACCGTTCACCCTCGCGTCGTATCTGGTCGAGGGTGGCCCGAGCCGCAATCACGAAAAGACCAAGGCGCTCATGCGGTCCGATCCGGCGACCTGGCACGCCCTGCTCGACGCACTGGCCACCACGACGATCACCTTCCTGCAGGCTCAGCTCGCCGCAGGCGTCGACGCAGTGCAGGTGTTCGACTCCTGGGCGGGTGCGCTTTCGCTCGCCGACTACCGCGAGTACGTGCTGCCGCATTCGACGCGCGTGTTCGACGCCGTGTCCTCGGCCGGTGTACCCAAGATCCACTTCGGCGTCGGAACCGGCGAGTTGCTCGGGGCGATGGGTGAGGCCGGTGCCGACGTGGTCGGTGTCGACTGGCGAATCCCACTCGACGACGCCGTGCATCGCGTGGGCGGCGGCAAGGTGCTGCAGGGAAATCTCGATCCCGCGGTGCTGTTCGCGGGCTGGGATGCGGTCGAGGCAGAGGTTCGACGCATCACCGCCGAGGCGGATCGCGCGCTGGCGGCCGGTGCTCGCGGACATGTGTTCAACCTCGGGCACGGAGTGCTCCCCGATACCGATCCGGAGATTCTGACCCGGGTGGTCTCGCTGGTGCATTCGTTGTGACGGTTCGGCGGTACGCCGTGGTCGGCGGCGGAATCTCCGGCCTCGTCGCGGCGTATCGCCTTCGGCAGTCCTGCGGGTCGGGTGCCGAGATCACTGTCGTCGAGGCGTCGTCGCGTCTCGGCGGCACGCTGCGCACCACCGCGGTCGGCGCGGACTCGCTCGACGTCGGTGCGGAGGCATTCATCGGTCGACGTCCCGAAGTGCCCGCTCTGCTCGCCGAGCTCGGTCTGTCGGATCAGCTGGTCTACCCGGCGCCGGTCCGTCCGCTCGTCTATTCCGGCGGTCGAACTCACGCGCTCCCGGTCGGCACTCTGATGGGCATCCCGTCGTCCGCCGATTCGGTACGGGATCTGGTGGACCCCGAGGACCTGCACCTCATCGAGACCGAGACCTCTCGGCCCTTCGCCTGGACCGCGGGTTCGGACGTCAGTGTGGCCGATCTCGTGGGCACCAGGTTCGGCTCCCAGGTGGTCAGCCGTTCGGTCGATCCGCTGCTCGGCGGCGTGTACTCCGGTTCGTCGAGCTCGATCGGCATCCGTGCGGCACTGCCCACGTTGGCTGCCGCGTTGGACGGTGGAGCAGCCAACCTGACCGAGGCAGTGCTGGCAGCGCTGCCAACCCCGTCGCCGGGGCCGGTGTTCGGCGGGCTGCGCGACGGTTACGCGGTGTTGCTCGATGCCCTCGTCGCTGCAACCGATGCCCGGACGGTGGTCGGTGCAGGCGTCGGTGAGATCCGCCGCGAGTCCGGCGGATGGTTCGTCGAAGGAGTCGGACGCGTCGACGGCGTGGTGCTGGCGGTCCCTGCGCCGATTCTCGGTCGGCTCATCGCCGAGGTGGCGCCCGCGGCGTCGCAGGCCGCGCGGAACATCGATCTCGCGTCCTCTGTTGTCGTCGCGCTCGCTTTTCCCAAGACGACCGAGCTGCCGCAGAATTCGGGAATCCTGGTGGCCACCGACGCGGGCTTGGATGTGAAGGCATTCACCCTGTCGAGCCGCAAGTGGCCGCATCTGGAGGAGCGTGACGCGGTACTGCTGCGGGCCTCGCTCGGCCGCTTCGGTGATACGACGGCGTCGGACCGATCCGACGCGGAGTCGATCCAGATCGCGCTCGCGGATCTCGCGACGGTGGCGAACATCGACGCGCAGCCGCTCGCTGCGACCGTGCAGCGCTGGCCGGGAGGCCTACCGCAGTACGCGCCGGGGCACCTCGATCGCGTCGCCGCCATCGATGCAGGAGTCGCCGACCTACCCGGTCTCGAGGTCACCGGGGCCTGGCAGCGCGGTGTGGGGGTGCCCGCGTGTATTGCGTCCGCCACCACCGCTGCCGCCCGTCTGATCGAAGTGGCACGATAGGGCCATGGCACGCCTCGATTACTCAGCGCTCAACTCGACTCTTCGCTACTTGATGTTCTCGGTCTACAAGGTCACGCCCGGCGTTCTCGGCGAGGATCGGGCCGCGGCTGCCAAGGAAGCGAAGGTGTTCTTCGAAGGTCGTGAAGACAAGGGTGTCGCGGTGCGCGGGGTGTACGACATCGCCGGTATGCGCGCCGACGCCGACTTCATGGTGTGGACGCACGCCGAGCGCATCGAGGATCTCCAGGCGACGTACTCCGATTTCCGTCGCACCACCGCACTGGGCAAGGCGAGTACTCCGGTGTGGAGCAACACCGCGTTGCACCGCCCGGCCGAATTCAACAAGAGCCACGTTCCGGCGTTCATCGCCGGCGAGGATCCGGGCGCGTACATCTGCGTCTACCCGTTCGTCCGCTCGATCGATTGGTACCTGCTGCCCGACGACGAGCGTCGCACGATGCTCGCCGATCACGGCAAGGCCGCACGCGACTACAAGGACGTGCGTGCGAACACCGTGCCGTCGTTCGCACTCGGCGACTACGAGTGGATCCTGGCCTTCGAAGCTCCCGAACTCGATCGCATCGTGGACCTGATGCGTGACCTGCGGGCCACCGAGGCGAGGCGACACGTGCGCGAGGAGACCCCGTTCTTCACCGGCCCTCGGGTCGAGGTGGACGCGCTCGTCGAATCCCTGCCGTGACGACGACGGGCGCACCCGCGATCGAGGCCGTTCTGTTCGACTTCTCGGGCACGTTGTTCAGGCTCGAGGAACATCCCTCCTGGTTCGACGGGATCCACGACGCCAACGGCACCCCCGTCGACGGTGCGGGAGCGGCGGAACTGATGCGCCGTATGACGGCACCGGTGGGGGAGACGGTCGAGTTCGACGATGCGACGCGTCATGCGTGGCGAAACCGAGACCTCGACCCGGCCCTGCACCGGCAGGCCTATTTGCATGTGCTCGCGCAGTCCGGTGTCACCGATCCGGTGCACGCAGAATCCGTCTACGGTCGCGTGATCGACGCAGATTCTTGGACGCCGTACCCGGATACCGAAGGAGTGCTGAAAAAGCTTGCTGCCGAATCGATTCGGATCGGCGTCCTGAGCAACATCGCATTCGACATCCGTCCCGCGTTCGTCGATCGCGGTCTCGACAGGTTCGTCGACGAATTCGTGCTCTCGTTCGAGGTCGGTCACGTCAAGCCGCAGCCCGAGATCTTCCGGCACGCAGTGACGGCGTTGGGTGTGGACCCCGCGGTGACGCTGATGGTGGGCGACAGCGACGAGGCCGACGGTGCGGCACGAGAGATCGGATGCCACTTCGCTCTCGTCGATCCGGTGCCGACGTCGCAGCGTCCCGATGCACTACTGAAGGCGCTGCGCGAGTTCGGTATTCGATGACCGGGGTGGTTCGATGACCGGAGTGGTTCGATGACTGGCGTGGCCGGCGTTCAGCACATGGGCCACTGGGGCATGTTCCGCGCCGAGTCGGACGGACGCGATGTCACTGCAGTCCATCCCCAGTCGACCGACAGCAATCCCTCCCCGGTGTTGGGCAACCTCGTCGGTTCGGTGACTCATCGGTCCCGTGTCACGTCACCGGCGGTGCGCCGGGGCTGGCTCGAGCACGGGCCGGGGCCGACCGACACCCGTGGCAGCGACGAGTTCGTCGACGTCTCGTGGGACGAGCTCACCGATCTGCTGGCAGCCGAATTACGCAGGGTCGTCGACGCATTCGGCAACAAGGCCATCTACGGCGGGTCGTACGGGTGGGCGAGTGCCGGACGCTTCCATCATGCGCAGAGTCAGGTGCATCGCTTTCTCAACTGCATCGGCGGTTACACGCGATCGGTCCACAGCTACTCACTGGGCGCGACCGGGGTCATCATGCCGCACGTCCTCGGTGCGCATTGGAAGATGTTCTCGCGCTCCACCTCCTGGAACGTGATCGCCGCCCACACCGAGTTGTTGGTGGCGTTCGGCGGAGTTCCGGTGAAGAACACCGGCATCAATCACGGCGGTACGTCGGATCATCCGACCGTCGATTCGCTCGACGCGATGCGCGCCCGCGGTGGGCAGATCGTCACCGTGAGTCCGCTCCGCAACGACATGAACGGCGACGCGCGCTGGATCGCCCCGCGGCCCGGTACCGACGTGGCGATGATGCTGGCTCTGGCTCACGTGCTCGCCGACGAAAAGCTGCACGACACAAGGTTTCTGGAGAAGTACTGCCAGGGATACCCCGAGTTCGAGCGATATCTGCTCGGCATCACGGACGGAATTCCCAAGACACCGCAGTGGGCGTCGGCGATCTGCGGCATCGAGGCCGCCGTTATCGCGGAACTCGCCCGGGAGATGGCGTCGAAACGCACGATGGTGACGGTCACCTGGTCGCTGCAGCGGACGCGACACGGTGAGCAGGCCCCGTGGATGGGCGTGACACTCGCGGCGATGCTGGGCCGGATCGGCGTTCCGGGTGGGGGATTCGGGCACGGCTACGGGTCGATGAACGAGCCGGGTCTGGCACCGGTTCCGTATCCGTTGCCAACCTTGCCGCAGGGTGTCAATCCCGTTCCCGACCTGATTCCGGTCGCCGCGGTCTCGGACATGCTGCTGAATCCCGGTGCCGAATTCGACTACGACGGTAGGCGATTGACCTATCCCGATATCAAGATCGTCTATTGGGCCGGCGGAAATCCGTTCCACCACCACCAGGATCTGGGGCGGCTGCGTCGCGCTCTCGGTAGGCCCGACACCGTCGTTGTGCACGACCCGTATTGGACACCGATGGCCAAGCACGCCGACATCGTCGTCCCGTCGACGACGTCGTTGGAACGATCGGATCTGAGCTGCACACGCAACGATCCCTTGCTCGTCGCGATGGAGCCGGCCGCCCCGCGGTACGCGGACTCCCGCGACGACTACGACACGTTCGCGGAGTTGGCTACGAAACTCGGTGTGGGTCGACAGTTCACCGAGGGGCGTAGCTCGCAGCAGTGGCTCGAGCATCTGTACGAGCAGTGGCGCGGATATCTACGCGCCGGGGGTGTCGCTACGCCGGAGTACGACAATTTCCGTCGCGAGGGTTCGTTTCGGATGAAGACCGAGGACGATCTGACGTTCTTCGAGGATTTTCGACGCGACCCGGTGGGTAACGCGCTGCGCACCCCCAGTGGAAAGATCGAAATCTTCTCGGCGACCGTGGCGGGGTTCGACTACGAGGACTGCCGTGGGCATCCGATGTGGTTCGAGCCGCAGGAATGGCTCGGTGGACCCCGGGCGCAGCAGTTCCCGTTGCATCTGATCGCCAACCAGCCGCGCACCAGGCTGCACAGTCAGCTCGATCACGGTGCGGTGAGCCGTAACTCGAAGATCAAGGGTAGAGAGCCGATACGAATGCACTCGTCGTCGGCCGGGGCCAGGGGAGTGTCGGACGGCGACGTCGTACGGGTGTTCAACGACCGCGGCTCGTGCTTGGCCGGTGTGGTTGTCGACGACGCGATGCTGGAATCGGTCGTGCAGTTGTCCACCGGGGCCTGGTACGACCCGCTCGATCCGGCAGATCCCGATTCGATGTGCGTGCACGGCAGCGTGAACGTGCTCACCGCGGACGAGGGCTCGTCGGCGCTCGCGCGCGGCTGCACCGGCCAGCACGTGCTGGTGGAGATCGAACGCTACGACGAGCCGTTGCCGCCGATCACCGCGTTCGATCCACCTGCTCGGTCCGAGGTCAGAACACGACCCGAGAGATGATCTCGGCGACCAGCGCCGGCTTGTCCTCGCCCTCGATCTGCAACGTTCCTGCCGTCACCATCTGTAGCGCCCCGCCCGATACCTCTTCGACGGAGACAAGGGTGGTCTGCAGGCGCACGTGCGCGCCCACCTTCACCGGGTTGATGAAGCGAACCTTGTTGGAGCCGTAGTTGATTCCGAGCTTGGTGTTCTCGATGGTGTAGATCTGCCAGTTGAGCATCGATACCAGGGACAGGCTCAGAAATCCGTGGGCGATGGGTGCGCCGAACGGGCTCTCCTTCTTCGCCCGCTCGACGTCGACGTGGATCCACTGGTGATCGCCCGTGGCGTCGGCAAAGGTGTTGACCCGTTCCTGGGTGATCTGCAGCCAGTCACTGGTGCCGAGGTCTTCCCCGACGGCTGCTTTGATCTGCTCTGGTGAGGTGAAAGTGCGCATACTCACAGTATGCACCGTCGTAGTAGGACGCTCGACGGTGAACGAGCGCGGTGCGCGATGTTCGGCTTCGTTGTCGGTCTGCTGAATTCAGGCCGTACAGCGCGACGCGAACGGAAAAGCGGCAATCAGATTGTCCTGGATTTCCGTCAGATTCGGGACCGGTCGATATTCGCTCCGAAGCTGCGCGATCTTGTCGTGATCGCGCGCGAGGTCCGACGAATGCTGAACTGCTTCTCGGTCGAAAACGGAGTAGTAGTCGTCGAATTTGTATCCGTTGCCGCCGATATCCTGCGTCAGCTCTATCCACGCATTGGGGATGCCGAAGGAGTCAGCGACGATCAAGCCGTGCAGACTCGTCGACATCACGAAGTCACATGCGGTGATGTCGGCGATGACCTTGGCCGGCTTTCGGGACGGGTCGATCAACGTCACGTTCTTTTCTCGCGCGAGCGCGAGCACTACGGGATCCTTCTTGTGCACCCAGTGGTAGACGAGACCGATTCGACCAGGTACCCGCGGGGAGCGTGAATAGACCCTGTTCGCCAACAGCCCGGGGTCCCCGACCGCGACCTCGCGCTCGGACTTGATGCGATTCGATGACAGATGCCCGCGCACAGCGTAGAAGTCGAAGTCGGGGTAGCTGAAGTCTTTTTCGTGGGCAGTCTCGCTGAGCATGAATCCCGAACCCCAGACCTTGAGATCCTTTCGCGCCTGCATGAGCTGGACCATTTCGAGAGTGGAACCTGCCCCGATCATGTCGCTTCGCTTCGCACGACGCCAGGAACATTTCTGCCCGAACAGTGATTTCACCAGTTCGGGCGTCAATTCGTCGCCGAAATTGGGTCTGACGCCGGTGAGTTTTACCTGACGCCACCAGAATGTTTTGATCGAAGTGGCCAAGACGGCAAATTTACCTTATGTATAGGTAATCAAAGGTAAATTTACCGGTCTGGGCTCCATTTCGACGAATCTGTAGCTCGTGGCGCGTTTAGCGCGGCGACATCCGAGTGTCCTGTCCGATCAGGGTGCGGGCTTGAGTGTCAGCGAGATCGAGTTGATGCAGTACCGCTGATCGGTCGGGGTGGGGTAACCCTCACCCTCGAAGACGTGCCCGAGGTGGCTGTGGCAGCTGCGGCAGACGACCTCGACTCGGCGCATTCCCAGCGTGGTGTCTTCCTTCAGGATGACGGCGTCGCTGTCGGCCGGGTCGAAGAAGGACGGCCAGCCGCAGTGGGACTCGAACTTCTCGGTGCTGCGGAACAATTCGGCTCCGCAGGCGCGGCACTCGTAGATACCTTCGGTGGTGGTGTCGGTGTATTCGCCTACGCCGGGGCGTTCGGTGCCTGCCTGCCGCAGCACCGCGTACTCCTCGGGGGTCAGCTTCTCGCGCCACTGTGCGTCGGTGAGCTGGACGGCCGGGGCAGAATTGTTGTCGGTTGCTGAACTCATGCTCACACGCTAATACGATTTGTCGGGCTATGCCGTTTTCGCAGGTGGAGCGCTCGGCAGCAGGTAGCTCGGTTCGATTCCGTCGTCGAGTCGTCCTTCGCTTCGGGCGGCGAAATAGCGTCCGACGAGCACGCCGAAGATGACGACGATGAGCAGGGCCCAGCCGAAAGTGGTGCGCAGGTAGTCCAAGGCGCGCCCGGTTTCGATCCAGCGACCCGACAGCCATCGGTCGTAGTTCATGAACCCGTAGATCGCGAGCCAGGCGGGCCAGTTGCGCAGCAGCGAGTTCTTCAGCACGACGGTCATCAGCAGCGGGAACAGCATCATGGAGTAGTACATCTGACCCAGCGAGCCCAACAGCCAGTGTGCGGTGAGGATCAAGCCCGAGGTGGTCGCGAAGAAGAAGAGGCGGTCCTCGCGGCAGTATCGGTAGAGCAGCCACAGTGAGATCAGGACCATGATTCCGAGGACTGCTCGGATTCCGAGGGTGAGGAGTTCGGGAACACCGTAGTACCGGCCGTTACCGACGACGGCGCTGTTGAAGTAGTCGCGGGTCTGCAGCAGATACGGCAGTGTCCGGTCGATGAAGTTCATCGGATCCACCGACAGCGGCCAGGCGATGGCCATCATCACGACGGGGATGGCGATCGAGGTGATGAAGACCTTCCATTGACGCGTCATCAGCGGAAGCAACAGCAGCGGGGCGAGCATCGGCTTGATCGCCAGAGTCAGACCCATGGCGACACCGGCCGACAGGTCCTTGCGCTGGAGGAGGAACCCGAGGAAGGCGACCTCGCCGAGGAGTACGAAGCCGTTGAAGTTGGTGAACACCAACGTGTTGGTCACTGTTTCGCTGACGAAGGCGGCCAGCAGGAGTGCGGGGGCCGCCACCGAATCGAGGCGGAATCCGAAGATGCGCAACAGGATGTACAGGGCCAGCAGTATCGCGACGGTGCTCGCGATGATGAACAGCCAACGGGATCGCTCGGGGTCGATGACGGCGATGGGGGAGAGCAGCATCGTCGCGCTCGGTTGATACAGGTAGTGCGGATCGACCGAGTCGAAGTTCGCCGTGTACACCGGCTGACGGTTGAGGAATGCCAGGGCGGCGCTGTACACCGGGTTGAAATCGTTGGTGATGTCTCCGTTGACCGCTTTGATCACCACGCGCTGGATGACGGTCATGATGGCGATCGGCCACAGGGCGTACTTGATTACCTCGGCGGTCGTCCGCCCTGACCGCGGCTCCAGAAAGCTAAGTGACACCCGGGAACGGTACCCGAGGCGCTGACCGTACCGGCGAAGGACACCCCGCGATGCGTACCCGACTCAGGCGGGGCAGACAGTGCCGTCGGTCGGAAGCGCGGTGTCTCGTGCGTAGTTCACCGCGGCGCCCTGCAGACACTGAGATCCGCCCAGACTCGGATGCCCGCTGCCCTGCCACGCGGCCGAGGCGACGGCCGCACCGGTTGCCCCGACCAACCCGGTGACCGAGGACAGCCCGCCGTTGCCGACGATCGGGTCGCCTGCGTTGGCCAGCACCAACACCGGGACATCCAGGGAGGTGGGCAGCGGAGTCGACGGCGCAGTCGGCCAGGACGAGCACAGTAGAGCCGTCAGGGCAGCGTCGGTGCCGTAGATCGGATAGCGGTCGGTCCACTGCGACGACAGGTCGCGAACGCCCTGCGGCGACGGCCACTGTTGGCCGTCCGTGCACCGGGACACGAACTGACCGTCGGTGCCGTAGGCGTTCCGACCCCGCTCGGCGAGCGCGGCCAGCGCGGTGGTGTCGGACCCGGCGGCCGAGGACAGGGCGGTGGAGAGCCCGGTGGCGCGGGACGACGCGTCGCCTGCGGTGGATGCCAGGGCGAAGGTGATGCCGTCGAGAATCTCGTGCGTGGACAGCGGCGAGAATTCGCCACCGGCGGCGCGTAGGAGCAGCTGGGCGACGGCCGCCGTCGGATCGCTGCCGAGGGAGCAGTTCAGCGCGACGCATCGCTGCGCGAACGCTGCGAAGGCTGCTTCCTTGCCCTGTGTCCGTTGCTCGGCCAACGTGATCTGGTCGGCGCCGACTCCGGTCGGTGAATCGAGGATCAGACGCGAGATGTTGGCCGGAAACTTCGCTGCGTAGGCCAACGCGGTGAGCGCGCCGTTGCCCGATCCGATCAGGCCTATCTGTTCCACACCCCAGAGTTGCCGCAGGCGCTCCAGATCGTCCGCCGCGTAGGTGGTTCCGAACGCGAGTTCCTGCGGTTGCAACGTGTCGGTGCACTCGATCGTGGCGTCACGACCGGCGTCGACGGCGCGGTCGACCGTGTCGGCATCGGATCTGGTGAACTGCCCCAGCGCGTCGACCTCCGTTTTTGTCTCTGCGTCGATGCAGTCCACGGCAGTGGATCGGCCGATGCCGCGTCGATCCACCGCGACGATGGGATGAGCCTCGAGCAGCGTCGCGAGCGGACCGGCGGCCATCGTGGCCAACGTGGCCGTCGAGGACCGATCCGAACCGGACGTCAGCACCAGCGGTCCCGCGTCGGCGGGCGTTCTGTCGAGCCGCGCTCGCAACGCGCCGACGGCGAACGTGCCGAACATCTGGCCACTCGCATCGACGTCGGCTTCGTATTCGGCGCATTCGAGTGTCAGGCCGGGAGTGGTGGCGGTGAGCCCGAACGTTCCGAATGTGGCCGCGGTGCAGTCGGCCCAGGCGAGATCGGTGGCCGGAACGGCAAGTGCGACCGGTTCCGGTGGCGCTTCTGCCGAGGACTCGGCGGGCTGACCGGGTGAGCGTTGTTCCACCGCGACGTCGGGTCGGATCGACGGGCCGGCACCACAGGCCGCGCACATCGTGGCGAGGACGAGGACCGCGGCGAGCAACGTTGATTTCTGCGTCACCGTGCGAGGCTATCGACTTTTCGATCGATGCCGGGCCGCGCACTGCTCATGGCCGACGCACCCAGCGCGTGAGCAGCGTTCCGTCGGCATCGCCCAGAACGTGTACCCGGTGCATCGGCGCGTCGGCGGCGTCGGATGCGTGGGCGATACGACCCGCCTCGCCGGCGACCAACATCGGCGAGATCGTCAGACACAGATCGTCCGCCGCCCCGTCGGACACGAGCTGTCCGAACAGTCCCGGTCCTCCCTCGCACAGGATGCGGCGAAATCCGAGGTCGCTCAGTGTCGCGACGATGTCGCCGGTCGAGACCGATTCGCCGGTCACCTCGATCGCCGTCGCTCCTGCTGCCCGAAGCGCGGCCACCTTCGAGCCGTCCGCCGCCGCCGAGGTCAGCACCACCGGCTGCACTTCGGTGTCGGTGATCAATCGAGAGTCCGCGTCGATCGAACCGGAGGCGGTGACCACGACGATCGTCGGAACCGGTGCCAGCCCGGCCGCTACTCGACGTCCCTTCGCTTCGGTGGACAGCGAGACGCCGCCGTAGTTCTCGGCGCGCGCGGTTCCGGCACCGACCAGGACGGCGTCGCACAGTTCTCGCAGGATGCCGAACAGGCGGGCGTCGGCGGGGGTTCCCAGGCCCGCCGACTTACCGTTCGCGGTCACCGATCCGTCGATGCTGGCGACGAAGTTCGTGCGAATCCACGGTCGGTCCACGTCGGTGGGATACGCGTGCAGGGCGCGGACGGCATCGTCGTCGAGTGTCGATCCGACGCTGGGCACGGACTCGGGTGCCTGCTCCGATGTGAAGTAGGTCCCAATATGGAGAAGCTGCATGAGAGAGATCAGACCACGTCGTTACGCTCGGCAAATGCCCGCACGCCTTGTCGACCGAAATCCCGTGGTTCCATCCGATCAGCTGATCGCGCAGATGGTCCCGCCGGCGATGTTCGACGACGTCAGTTTCTCGTCGTACATTCCCGACCCCAAGGAGCCGACGCAGGCTGCTGCGGTTGCGAAGGCCGAGGAGTTCGCGAGCAAGGTGCAGAAGATCCGCGGCAAGGGCAAGCGCGGTCTCTTCGGTAAGAAGACCCCGGCCATCGGTGCAGGCCTGTACCTCGACGGCGGCTTCGGTGTCGGCAAGACTCACTTGCTCGCCTCGATCTATCACAGCGTTCCCGAGCCCAAGGCGTTCGGCACGTTCGTCGAACTCACCCACGTGGTCGGTGCTCTCGGCTTCAACAAGGCGCTCGAGGAACTCTCGAGCCACAGCGTGCTGTGCATCGACGAGTTCGAGCTCGACGATCCCGGCGACACGATGTTGGTCTCGCGGTTGCTCTCCGAGCTCTCGCAGCGCGGGGTATCCATCGTCGCGACGTCCAACACCCTGCCTGGGCAGCTCGGTGAGGGGCGCTTCGCCGCCGAGGACTTCATGCGGGAGATCAAGAAGCTCGGCTCCATCTTCGAGTCCATCCGGGTCGACGGTCCCGACTACCGCCACCGCGATCTACCTCCGGCTCCCGAGCCCACCTCCGAGTCCGAGCTGATCGACCGCGCCGATACCGTCGAGGGTGCAACCCTGGACGATTTCGACGAGCTGCTGGCGCATCTGAGCACGTTGCACCCCTCCCGCTACGGCAAGTTGCTCGACGGCATTCCGGCAGTGTTCCTGAAGAACGTGCACCCGGCATCGGATCAGGCCATCGCTCTGCGCCTGGTGGTCTTCGCCGACCGCCTGTACGACGCGGGCATCCCGGTTACGGCCTCGGGCGGCAAGCTCGACGAGATCTTCACCGAGGAGATGCTGGCCGGCGGCTACCGCAAGAAGTACCTGCGCGCCACCTCGCGTCTGCTGGCACTGTCTCGTTTCGCTGCAGTCGGCTGAGCGGTCGTCACAGCCTCACCTGCATGACGTAATCGTCGTGCGTCTGGACGCCGACGACGAACGTCTTGGTGCCCACGATCTCGAATCCGTGTTTGGCGTAGAACTTCTGCGCCCGCACGTTCTGCTGGTTGACGCCCAACCATGCTGTCGCACAACCGGAGTGGCGTGCATGGTCGAGTGACGACGACATCAATCGCCCCGCGGCCCCGCTGCCGTGCTGGGTCGGCTGCACGTAGAGCTTGCTGACTTCCATGGTGGGCTCGGGCGAGAGTGTCGCGCGAATTCCGGGGTCCGCCGGCGGCCCGGATACGAGCATCGCGTAGCCCACGACGTCGGCATCGGCTGTCTCGTCGATCAGCACCGTTCTGGTTGCGTCGGCGATGTAGTTCTCGAAGCGCTCGGCCGACAACACGTTCGAGACGAACTGCTCGATGTCCTCGGGCCGGGTTCCCGGCGGGCAGGCGAGGGGAAAGGTCGACGCGGCCACTTCGGCGACGCGACGTGCATCGGCACGTGCTGCCACGCGCACGGTCACAGCAGATCGACCGCGTTCTTGGCATCGCGCAACGACAGCCCGGTTCGGTCGCGCAGCAGTTTGATAGCAGAGATCGCTTTGCCCTCGGATTTCAGTGACTGCAATCGCGGGATCAGATCGTCCCAGGGTGTCGGACCGGATTGTGCGGCGTCGACGATGGTGGCGGAGGACGGAAACGGCTCGCCGCGCTGGACGCTCTCGATCGCGTTCTTCGCGTCGGCGAGTCCGGCACCCGTTCGTTCACGAAAGACCTTGATGGCCTGAACCTTCTTGTTCGCGGCCAGTAGCGAATGAATGTCTGCTCGGGCGCTCTCGTCGAGACCGATGAGCCTGATGTTGCGCGAGGTCTCCGGGGACGAGCCCGGCTTCTTGCGGGCCAACAGCCACGCCGCGAGCACTGCAGCGTCGACGAGGACCAACGCCACGATGAACCATCCCCAGGTCGGCATGCCTTAGTAGACCACTTCAGCGCGACGGGTCGAAGAGCGGGACGGCAACCGACGAATCGGACGTCGGGGCACCGAACAACGAGGCGGCTCCGGCAAGGGTTTTCGTCGCTGCGTCGTACTTCATCGGAGCGAGGTCGTGGCCCGCGCCCTCGATGTCGACGAGCTCGGTGGGGGCCGGCACGAGCGCGAGCGCAGCGGTCAATTCGGTCGTGGTGCCGAAAGGATCCTTCGTGCCGTGCACCACCACCGTCGGTGTTCGAAGTTCGGGAAGGTGTTGTGTACGAGCCTTGTCCGGCTTGCCCGGCGGGTGCAGGGGATAGGAGGTCAGGACGAGTCCGTCGACGAGACCCGGTCGCTCGGCCGCGATCATCGAGCCCTGCCTGCCACCGTAGGAATGCCCACCGAATGCGATGAATCCAGAGGTCTCGGCGCGGAGGCGGTCGACGGCCGACGCGATTCCGAGCCGATCCTCGGCCGCCCTCGACGGGTGCGGCGGCCCCTTGGGTTTGCGTACTCGAAAAGGAAGGTCGAAACGCAGGACCGTGAATCCGGCTGCCGCCCATGCCGACGCGATGCGCTGCAGCAGCGGCGACTCGCAGTTGCCGCCCGCACCGTGCGTGAGAGCGAGGCCGCCTCGTGACGGTATGAAGGGTGTGTGCAGAAATGCGACGCCCCCGCCGAGATCGATGTCGGCGGGGGCGTCGGGACCATCGAGTTCAGGCATCGTTCGAGGACGTTACCTTTTCCTGGGTGTCGGCGTGATCGGTGTCAGCAGAGCCGTCGGAGTCGGTGGAGTCCCGGTCATCGGCGTCCACCATCTCGCCGTTGTCGTCGACCATGTCCGCGAAGGCGGTTCCGGCGACGGTGCCGTTGGTTCCCGGCAGTGCGACGGTGGGCCGGGCACCGGGTCGATAGCGATCGTCGAGGCCCTCCACGGACTTCTTCGCCTCCTCCAGGGTGGCGTCGTCGACTGTGGGTTCGCTCTGAGCATCGTCCGACACGTGTGTGTCCTTCCATCGAAGTGTGTGCGTCGTCTCCACTGTGCACTTCTATGGCGCGAATCACCACAATTGATTCGTGAAGCACAAAAAAGACCCCCTCGAAAGGGGGCCTGATTTGTCTTGCTGTGGTGCGCGATACTGGGATTGAACCAGTGACCTCTTCCGTGTCAGGGAAGCGCTCTCCCGCTGAGCTAATCGCGCGTGTCCTCGCAACGGTCTTGCGACCGATGCACTAGCGAGGTGGAGACGGGAATCGAACCCGTGTGCACGGCTTTGCAGGCCGTTGCCTCACCACTCGGCCACTCCACCATGGGTCGAGACCCTCGAGCGGATGACGGGATTCGAACCCGCGACCCTCACCTTGGCAAGGTGATGCGCTACCACTGCGCCACATCCGCATACCCCGGAGGCGCTCACTGCTGGGCAGTTGTTGTCTCCGTGGTGCGGGGAAAACATTAACCCAACGGGAGTGAAACTCACAAATCTCGTGGTCAGCCCCGGAATTCGAACGATCGGCGCTGTGAAAGATGTGAAAGCAGAGGCGATGGGAGCCCTGCGAAGGCAGTCCGTGGACGAATTCGGTGATCGGGCAGGCGATTCGGTTCGTCGCGGCACCTCGTGTTAATGTTTTGCCTCGTTCGGTCCCGTGGCTCAGTGGGAGAGCGTCCGCTTCACACGCGGAAGGTCGCTGGTTCGATCCCAGCCGGGACCACAGAAAAGAAGGCCCGCACCGCCCGTCGGTGCGGGCCTTCTTGCGTTCGAGGCCGGTAGCCTGAGCCGGTGAGCACCGAAGAATCGAAGCCGCAGGCCGTCGCCGACCAGGGTCCGATGGACACAGCAAAGGTGAAGCACCGTCGCTTCCGGGCGCGCATCGCCGAGAACAAGTCCCTCGATCTCGCGTACCGAATCACGGTCGGTGTCGTCGGAGCAGTGGTGTTGGTGCTGGGTGTACTCGCCATTCCCTACCCGGGGCCCGGCTGGTTGATCGTGTTTGCCGGCCTGGGCATCCTGGCGTCGGAATTCGCCTGGGCCAAGAGTGCGCTGCGGTTCGTCCGCAAGAGATACGACGCATTCATGGCGTGGTTCTCGAAGCAATCGATGTTCGTCAAGGGTCTCGGAGTTCTGTTCACCACGGTCGTCGTGCTGGCCACGCTGTGGCTGCTCGGCACGTTCGCGTTGGTCGGGGGCTGGATCGGACTCGAGTGGACGTGGCTCGAGAGCCCGATCTGACGTCACCCGTCGCGCTGAGGCCAATCGAGTGGACCGTTGCCGATAGGCTGTCGGAGGCCTTCCTGGCCAGAAGAACCGATCGAGGAGTACATCGCTGTGAGCATGCCCGTTGTCGCCGCCGTTTCGCCCGCCCGCATCATGGTGCCGGCCGGAACCACGGCAGGTACGGCGCTCCGCGAGACCGGCCTGCCGAACAAGGGACCCGACGCAGTGGTCGTGGTACGCGATCCCGACGGCAAGCTCCGTGACCTGTCGTGGGCACCGGAGGGCGACACCGAGGTCGATCCCGTTCCGGCGAACACCGAGGACGGACGAAGCGTCATCAGGCATTCGGCCGCGCACGTGTTGGCGCAGGCCGTTCAAGAGCTCTTTCCCGACGCCAAGTTGGGCATCGGGCCGTTCATCAAGGACGGCTTCTATTACGACTTCGACGTGAAGCAGCCGTTCACTCCCGAGGATCTGACGGCACTCGAGAAGAAGATGAAGCAGATCGTCAAAGCCGGACAGCGCTTTTCGCGTCGGGTGTACGAGTCGGTGGAGCAGGCCCGCGAGGAGTTGGCCGGCGAGCCGTACAAGCTCGAGCTGATCGACGACAAGTCCGGCATCGACGATCCCGAGGTCATGGAGGTCGGTGGGGGAGAGCTGACCGCCTACGACAACCTCAATCCCCGGACCGGCGAGCGGATCTGGGGCGATCTGTGCCGCGGACCGCACATCCCCACCACCAAGTACGTGCCCGCGTTCAAGCTCACCCGTAGTTCGGCTGCGTACTGGCGCGGCAATCAGGACAACGCCGGACTGCAGCGCATCTACGGAACTGCGTGGGAATCCACCGAAGCGCTCGACGCGCATCTCGAACTGCTGGCCGAGGCGGAGCGTCGCGATCACCGCAAGCTCGGCTCCGAGCTGGACCTGTTCAGCTTTCCCGACGAACTGGGCTCCGGTCTGCCGGTGTTCCATCCCAAGGGTGGCATCATCCGGAACGAGCTGGAGAACTACTCGCGGCAGCGGCACATCGAAGAGGGCTACGAGTTCGTCAACACCCCGCACATCACCAAGGGCCATCTCTACGAGGTCTCGGGTCACCTCGACTGGTACCGGGACGGCATGTTCCCGGCGATGCACCTGGACGCCGAGCTCGACGAGAACGGTGACGTGCGCAAGCCCGGCCAGGACTACTACCTCAAGCCGATGAACTGCCCGATGCACAATCTGATCTTCCGTTCCCGCGGCCGCTCGTACCGAGAACTGCCGCTGCGTTTGTTCGAGTTCGGCTCGGTCTACCGCTACGAGAAGTCCGGCGTCATCCACGGTCTCACCCGCGTGCGCGGCATGACCCAGGACGACGCGCACATTTTCTGCACCCGCGAGCAGATGCGCGGTGAGCTCACCAGCACCCTCGAATTCGTTCTCGGGCTGCTCAAGGACTACGGCCTCGACGATTTCTACCTCGAACTCTCCACTCGCAACCCGGAGAAGTCGGTCGGCAGCGACGAGGTCTGGGAAGAGGCAACCAACACCCTCGCCGAGGTGGCGGCGGCGTCGGGCCTGAACCTGGTGCCAGATCCGGGCGGTGCCGCGTTCTACGGACCGAAGATCTCGGTGCAGGCCAAGGATGCGCTGGGGCGCACCTGGCAGATGTCGACCATTCAGCTCGACTTCAACCTGCCCGAGCGCTTCGAGCTCGAATACACCGGCTCGGGCGGAACCAAGGAACGCCCGGTGATGATCCACCGCGCTCTGTTCGGTTCCATCGAGCGCTTCTTCGGGGTGCTCACCGAGCATTACGCGGGCGCGTTCCCGGCCTGGCTCGCACCGGTTCAGGTCGTCGGCATCCCGGTTGCCGAGGTCTACCAGGATCACTTGTTCGCGGTGGTGAACGAACTGAAGAAGCGTGGAGTGCGCGCCGAGGTCGATGCCAGTGACGATCGGATGCAGAAGAAGATCTTCAACCAGACGGCGCAGAAGGTTCCCTTCATGCTTCTCGCCGGCGAACGCGACGTCGAAGCCGGAGCCGTGAGCTTCCGATTCCGGGACGGCACCCAGGTCAACGGCGTCCCCGTGGCGCAGGCCATCACGGTCGTGACCGACTGGATCTCTCAGCGCAACAACGCATCACCGACCGCCGAGCTCGTGCAGACCGACCCCGCAGGAGTGAGCTGATCATGTCGGAACAGGACGAGTCGATCGTCGTCACCGGGGCCGGTGAGCCCGATCGGCTGCAGCGACTGTGGACACCGCACCGGATGTCCTACATCGCCGAGGCTCCGCAGGGCTCGGCGAAGTCGAACGAGCCGTTCTCCGACATTCCCAAGATGAGCGACGAGGACGGACTGGTCGTCGCACGAGGCGAATCGGTCTATGCGGTACTCAACCTGTACCCCTACAACCCCGGCCACGCGATGATCGTGCCGTACCGCCGCGTCGCGGCACTGGAAGACCTCACACCTGCGGAGAGCGCCGAGTTGATGGCATTCACGCAGCAGATGATTCGCGTCATCAAGCGAGTGTCGCGTCCGCACGGCTTCAATGTCGGACTCAATCTCGGTGCTGCCGCGGGCGGATCGCTGGCCGAGCACCTGCATCAGCACATCGTGCCCCGGTGGGGCGGCGACGCGAACTTCATCACCGTGATCAGCGGTGCGAAGGTGATGCCGCAGTTGCTCCGTGACACTCGGGCCCTGCTCGCGTCGGCCTGGAACGAATGAACCACAGGCGAGAGGAGCACGCGCCGTGCTGAGCATTTTCGGCCGTGCGCCGGTGTCGAAGGTGACCGCCCCGCTCGGGCGTGCCCTCAACAGCACCGGGCTGACCCCCAACTCCGTGACGATCATCGGCACCGTCGTCACCGTCACGGCCGCGGTCACGATGTACCCCGCCGGCTACCTGTGGTGGGGTTCGGTCGTCATCACCCTGTTCGTGTTGTTCGACATGCTCGACGGGGCCATGGCGCGGGCTCGGGGCGGTGGCACCAAGTACGGTGCCGTCCTCGACGCGACGTGTGATCGAGTGGCCGACGGTGCGATCTTCGGCGGCTTGGCCTGGTGGGCGGTGTACTCCGAGCAGGACAAACTACTGCTCGTTGCCACCCTGATCTGTCTGGTCACCTCCCAGGTGATCTCGTACGCCAAGGCACGCGCCGAGGCCAGCGGACTCTCGGCCGACGGGGGGTGGATCGAACGTCCCGATCGCCTGGTCATCGTGCTCGTCGGTGCCGGATTCACCGGTGTCGGGCGGCATTTCGACATTCCGTGGTTGGACAGCGTGATCTACCCGGCGATGTGGATTCTCGCCGTGCTCAGTGTCGTGACCGTGTTTCAGCGCGTTCTCGCGGTCCGCGGATCCGAGGGTGCTCGCGACATCATCGTGCCTCCGGTGGCACCGGCATCCGGCGACGGCGACGTGGCCGCGTCGTGAATCTCTCCGACAGGGCGAGCGACGCGGGCTACGCGGCCGGTTGGCGACTCGTCCGTTCTCTACCCGAGCCGGTGGCGCGACGCCTGTTCGATCGCGGTGCCGACTTCGCGGCGACGCGAGGCGGTGGCCCGGAACAGTTGCGTCGCAATCTCGCTCGAGTCCTGGGGACCACTTCCGCCGAGGTGCCCGACGATCTGATCCGCGACAGCGTTCGCTCCTACGCCCGTTATTGGCGCGAGGCGTTTCGGTTGCCGTCGATGGATCTGGCTGCGCAGGCCGCCGTCATCGATCGGTGCGTGAACGGCAAGGAACATCTCGAGGGTGCACTCGCCGCCGGTAAGGGAGTGGTGCTGGCGTTGCCGCACAGCGGCAATTGGGACATGGCCGGAATGTGGCTGGTACGCACGCACGGTGGGCTCTCGACCGTCGCCGAACGGCTGAAGCCGGAATCTCTGTACCAGCGATTCGTCGCCTATCGGGAGAGCCTGGGCTTCGAGATCTTTCCGCTCAGCGGCGGCGAGCAACCGCCGCTTCTCGCACTGTCCGAGAGACTGCGCCAGAACAAGGTGGTCTGCCTGCTCGGTGAGCGTGACCTCGCCAAGCACGGGGTACCGGTCACCTTCTTCGGTGAACCGACCCGGATGCCCGCCGGTGCCGCAAAACTCGCAATCGACACCGGAGCGACGCTGTTGCCGGTACACGGCTATTTCGACGGCGACGGCTGGGGCTTCGATATTTCGCCTCCAGTGGACGTCTCGGCCGGAGTCGGGCCCGCCACCCAGACGTTGGCCGATCATTTCGCTGCCGGCATCCGAGCGCATCCGGCGGACTGGCACATGCTGCAACCGTTGTGGATGAGCGACTGGTCGGCCGAGCGACGTGCCCGAATCGAGGGCGCGTGAAGATCGGCATGGTGTGCCCGTACTCGTTCGACGTTCCCGGTGGAGTGCAGGCGCACGTTCAGCAGCTGGCCGAGGTGTTCATCGAACGCGGACATCGCGTCAGTGTCCTGGCTCCGGCGTCGGACGACGTCGAGTTGCCGGATTTCGTGGTCTCGGCGGGCGAGGCGCTCGCCATTCCCTACAACGGATCCGTCGCGCGGCTTCGATTCGGGCCGATCACGTATTCCCGAATCCGTAAGTGGATCTCCGACAACGATTTCGACGTGCTGCACATCCACGAACCGAACGCGCCCAGCCTGTCGATGTTGGCGCTCAAGGCCGCGGACGGACCGATCGTGGCAACCTTCCACACCTCGACGACGAAGTCCTTGGTGCTCAGCACCTTTCAGGGTGTGCTGCGGCCTTATCACGAGAAGATCAGCGGACGTATAGCCGTCTCGGAACTCGCCCGACGCTGGCAGGTCGAGGCCCTCGGCTCCGACGCCGTCGAGATCCCCAACGGAGTCGACGTTCCTGCCTTCGCCGACGCCCCTGTGCTGGAAGGCTATCCACGTGCCGGTCGCACGGTGCTCTTCCTCGGCCGCTTCGACGAACCACGCAAGGGAATGGCGGTCCTGCTCGGGGCACTGCCCACCCTCGTCGAATCCCATCCCGACATCGAGATCCTCATCGTCGGCCGCGGCGACGAGGACAAGCTCCGCAAGGACGCAGGCGCACTCGCCTCGCACCTGACGTTCCTGGGGCAGGTGGACGATGCGACCAAGGCATCGGCGATGCGCAGCGCCGACGTCTACTGCGCACCCAACCTCGGCGGTGAGAGCTTCGGCATCGTCCTCGTCGAGGCCATGGCCGCCGGAACTCCGGTGGTGGCAAGCGAACTCGACGCATTCCGGCGGGTGCTCAAGGACGGCACCTGCGGACTGCTGGTTCCGATCGACGATTCCGATGCCGTCGCCGCCGCAGTGACCGCGATCCTCTCCGACGACGCCGTTCGTGCTCGACTCGTCGATGCCGCCTCGCTCGCCGTGGCCGCCTACGACTGGCCCGTCGTCGCCGAGCAGATCCTGCGGGTCTACGAAACCGTCACCCTCGGGGGCCAGAAAGTGCGGGCGGCGAACTGATGACCCTCTCGGCGCTCACGATCCTGGTACTCGGTCTGGTCGCGGTACTGATTCTCGTCGTCGGCCTGTGGGCGTACGGCACGGCGAACCGACTGGACCGCTTGCACGTGCGTACCGACCTTGCCTGGCAGGCACTCGATGCAGCACTGGCCCGCCGCGCCGTCGTCGCGCGAGCGGTGTCCGCTGCCACCCGCGACACGGCCTCGTCGAGCAGAGAACTCGCCGCACTGGCCGATCGGGCCGAACGCGCCGACCGGTCGCAGCGGGAAGAGGCCGAGAACGCGGTGTCCATGGCACTTGCCGTCGTCGAGCCGAATGCCCTGCCCCCGCAACTGGTCGCCGAACTGGCCGACGCCGAGGCCCGCGTCCTGATCGCACGGCGCTTCCACAACGACGCCGTCCGGGACACTCTGGCGCTGCGGGTCAGACGCCCGGTCCGGTGGTTGCATCTGGGCGGTACCGCGGCCCTGCCGTCGTATTTCGAGATCGCCGAGCGGTCTGCTGCCGCGACGTTCGGCAGCGAGAACAGAGCCACTCCGCGAACATCCGCTCGGGTGGTGCTGCTCGACGAACGGGGCCGCGTTCTGCTGTTGCGCGGACACGATCCGACGGTGCCCGACACCTTCTTCTGGTTCACCATCGGTGGGGCAGTGGAGAAGGGCGAGTCGCTCCGCGAAGCAGCGGTGCGCGAGGTGCACGAGGAAACCGGCCTGACCGTCGCGGCGGCAGATCTGCGCGGTCCACTGTGGCGACGGGTTGCGACGTTCCCGTTCAACGGAACCCTGATCCGTTCCGAGGAACTGTTCTTCGCGATCCGAACGCAGGAGTTCGAGCCGCACAGCGCCGGGTTCACCGATTTCGAGCGCCGCACCGTGACCGGCCATCAGTGGTGCACCGAGGCCGACATCCGTGCGCTCAGCGCTGTCGGCGAGAACGTCTATCCCCAGGACCTCGCGGAACTGCTGGACGAGGTGAACGTGGCTCTCGCTCGACGCGGCGACCCTGACGTGCGCGCTATTCGCTAGCAATCTGGACCCTTTTCGAGCAGTCCAGCAATCATGAAGTGGTTATGGGAAACCGTCGCCAGGAGGCCTACAGTTCTGGGCGCGACTTCGCGCCGCGCGTGATCGATTGCGCGGATGGACGTAGTTGCACATATCAGTCCGGTGCGCCACGAACGGTGCCCAGAACACAGGAGTCGGCTTGAGTACCCCACACGCATCCACTACACCCGCTGGATCTGCCGAAGGCGGTTCGGGCGAGAACGGAATCGGCACCGCGCGCGTCAAGCGGGGGATGGCCGAGATGCTCAAGGGCGGCGTCATCATGGACGTGGTCACCGCCGATCAGGCCAAGATCGCCGAAGACGCCGGAGCAGTTGCCGTCATGGCCCTCGAGCGCGTCCCCGCAGACATTCGCGCTCAGGGTGGGGTGTCGCGGATGAGCGATCCCGACATGATCGACAGCATCATCTCCTCGGTCAGCATCCCGGTGATGGCGAAGGCCCGCATCGGCCACTTCGTCGAAGCGCAGATCCTGCAGAGCCTCGGCGTCGACTACATCGACGAGTCCGAGGTGCTCACCCCGGCCGATTACGCCAACCACATCGACAAGTGGAACTTCACCGTTCCCTTCGTCTGTGGTGCCACCAACCTGGGTGAGGCGATGCGTCGAATCACCGAGGGAGCGGCCATGATTCGCTCCAAGGGCGAGGCCGGAACCGGCGACGTCTCGAACGCGACGACGCACATGCGCAAGATTCGCGACGAGATCCGTCGCCTCACCTCGCTCCCCGAAGACGAGCTGTACGTGGCGGCGAAGGAACTGCAGGCCCCGTACGACCTCGTCGTCGAGGTCGCCCGGGCCGGCAAACTGCCCGTCACACTGTTCACCGCCGGTGGCATCGCCACTCCCGCGGACGCAGCGATGATGATGCAGCTCGGTGCCGAGGGCGTGTTCGTCGGATCGGGAATCTTCAAGTCCGGCAACCCCAAGGAGCGCGCCGAGGCGATCGTCAAGGCCACCACGTTCTTCGACGACCCCGATGTGCTTGCCAAGGTCTCCCGCGGTCTCGGTGAGGCCATGGTCGGCATCAACGTCGACGACCTCCCCGTCGGACACCGTCTCGCCGAGCGTGGCTGGTGACGGTTCTGCGTCAGTAGCGTTCGAGTGCCGGGCGGTCGGGATGGTCCCATCGGACCAGAAGATCCGGCCGCTCGGCCGAGCCGTCGAGGCTCTCGTAGTACTCGAGCAACGGGGCGCAGGTCCACTGATCGGGGGCGCTCGTTCTGCGGCGTAAAGCGTTCGCGGACAGGCGTAGCTGCACCGACAGATCGACGTTCAATCCCCGGCCGAGCAGCATGGGTCCCGCGATCAGGACGATCTGATTCGCCGCCGCCGAGGTGGTGCGGGCCCGAGCCGAGCGGTCGGTGGCCTCATCCCACAGTCGCGGTAGAAAGTGACCTCCGCCACCGGGCCCCAGCGGGGCGATGACCTCTCGAACCAGGGCGTCGTAGTCGAACCACAGTGTGCGATAGCTCAATTCGTCGGTTCGCGAGTACTCGAATCGAATGGACGCAGGTCGGACGTAGTCGTGCAGGTCGACCACGGCAGCCGGACGGCCCCGAGAGCGGGCGTGTTCGGCTGTGCGCGTGGCGAAGTCGACCGGTCGCGCGGCATCGGCACCGTCGATCACGACGATCGAGCGGGCCCCGTCCGGGCACGAGTCGACGATCGACTCGACGAGAAGATCGGGAAATATCGGCATCGGTTGACCCACACCGACCATCTTGCCTGGTCCATCCATTGTTAGCCTGAGCCGTTGTCACAGAAAGGTGGACACCAGCCATGGCCAGCATCGAGGACATTCTCGAATTGGAACGGATCGAGAACGACATCTATCGGGGACGGACTTTCCCTTCTCGGTTGCCCCGTACGTTCGGCGGTCAGGTGGCGGGCCAGGCGCTCGTCGCGGCGGTGCGCACAGTGGCTCCCGAGTTTCGTGTGCACTCGCTGCACGGCTATTTTCTGCGTCCGGGCAATCCGAACGAACCGGCCGTCTTCATGGTCGATCGAATCCGCGACGGCCGGTCGTTCTGCACACGCCGCGTCACCGGAATTCAGCACGGCAAGGCGATCTTCACGATGTCTGCCTCGTTCCACGGCGACGACGACGGCATTTCGCACCAGGACGTCATGCCCGAGGTCGTCGGACCGGACAGCCTGCCCGATTCCACCACCCTCGCCGAATACGACCACTCGTACTACAAGGAATGGTCGGAATGGGACATCCGTCTCATTCCTGATGACCAGACCGTCAAGCATCCCAGTTTCGCTGCGCAGCAACGTGTGTGGTTCCGCTACCGCGATACGTTGCCCGACGATCAGGTGTTCCACGTCTGCGCCCTCGCGTACATGAGCGACATGACGTTGATCGGCTCCGCCAAGGTGCCGCACCCGGACGCCGTCACCCAGACCGCCTCCCTAAATCACGCGCTGTGGTTCCTGCGGCCGTTCCGGGCAGACGAATGGTTGCTCTACGACCAGACGTCACCGTCGGCCGATTTCGGCCGGGCACTGGCTCAGGGGCGAATTTTCGACACGTCCGGACGCATGGTTGCCGCGGTGGTGCAAGAAGGGCTGATGCGTTACGAGCGGGACCCCGACGCGCCTCATGTCGATCCCTTCGGCCGCAAGTGACCGCTCCGACCATCGGTGTTCTCGCGCTGCAGGGCGACGTTCGCGAACACCTGGCTGCGCTCGAGTCGAGCGGTGCGCGCGGAGTCACCGTGCGGCGTCCCGCCGAACTGGCGCAGATCGACGGA
The DNA here is from genome assembly GCF_033142325.1 of Rhodococcus sp. IEGM 1370. Classification (NCBI taxonomy): domain Bacteria; kingdom Bacillati; phylum Actinomycetota; class Actinomycetes; order Mycobacteriales; family Nocardiaceae; genus Rhodococcus; species Rhodococcus sp. IEGM 1370. The sequence goes on from NZ_JAWLRY010000002.1 coordinate 644,049, forward strand.
TTGATCATCCCCGGCGGGGAATCGACGACGATGAGCAACCTGCTCGGCGTGTTCGAGCTCCTCGACCCGCTGCGCGCGCGGTTGGCGGAGGGACTGCCCGCCTACGGCTCCTGTGCGGGCATGATTCTGCTGGCGTCCGAGATTCTCGACACCAGGCCCGACGCCCGACATCTGGATTGCCTCGATATCACCGTGCGGCGCAACGCTTTCGGTCGTCAGGTCGATTCGTTCGAGACCGACCTCGACGTCACCGGTATCGACGGTGGGCCGGTGCGGGCGGTGTTCATCCGCGCGCCGTGGGTCGAGCGGGTGGGCGAGCACGTCGAGGTGCTCGCCACCGTGCCGCACGGACCGGCCGCCGGACGCGTGGTGGCCGTTCGCCAGAACTCCGTTCTCGCGACGAGTTTTCACCCCGAGGTCACCGGCGACGATCGAGTGCACGCACTCTTCGTCGACATGGTGCGCAGCCGCTAGAACCTTCGACGGTCGGTCGGTGCCGAGCGCGGTACCGGGCGAGTAAAGTCGACAACACTGATTTCGAGCAGGAAGGGGCCCTATCGCATGAGCGGCCACTCAAAATGGGCCACCACCAAGCACAAGAAGGCGGTGATCGACGCCCGACGTGGCAAGTCTTTCGCCAAGCTCATCAAGAACATCGAGGTGGCGGCCCGCACGGGTGGCGGTGACCCCACCGGCAACCCGACGCTCTTCGACGCCATTCAGAAGGCGAAGAAGACCTCTGTGCCCATCGACAACATCGAGCGGGCGCGCAAGCGAGGTGCAGGCGAAGAGACCGGCGGGGCCGATTGGCAGACCATCATGTACGAGGGCTACGGACCCAACGGTGTTGCCATCCTCATCGAGTGCCTCACCGACAACCGCAACCGCGCCGCAGGCGAGGTCCGTGTCGCGATGACCCGTAACGGCGGGAACATGGCCGACCCGGGTTCGGTGTCGTACCTGTTCTCGCGCAAGGGCGTGGTGACCCTGGAGAAGAACGGTCAGAGCGAGGACGACGTCCTGATGGCCGTTCTCGAAGCCGGTGCCGAGGAAGTCAACGACAACGGCGACACGTTCGAGGTCGTCAGCGAGCCGACCGACCTGGTCGCCGTGCGCACCGCTCTGCAGGAGGCCGGAATCGACTACGACTCGGCCGAGGCGAGCTTCCAGGCGTCGGTGAACGTCCCGGTCGACGCGGACGGTGCACGCAAGGTGTTCAAGCTCATCGATGCACTCGAAGACAGCGACGACGTCCAGAACGTGTGGTCCAACGTCGACCTCTCCGACGAGGTCATGGCCGAGCTCGACGCCGAGGACTGACGCCACTCGCATCCGACGACGTGATCGACCGGGTGTCGTATCCCTGATCCGACGGTGGGCTCCGCTACGCTATCGAACAACAGTTCGTAAGCGGAAGGTGTGGTGGCGTGCGGGTGATGGGTGTCGACCCCGGTCTCACCAGGTGTGGGCTCAGTCTGATCGAGGGCGGTGTGGGCCGAACGGTGGTCGCGCTCGATGTCGATGTGGTGCGAACGCCCGCGGACATGGACCTCGCGCAGCGTCTTTTGCGGATTTCCGAGGCCGCGGAATACTGGCTCGATACCCACAAGCCCTCGGTGGTGGCGATCGAGCGAGTGTTCGCTCAACACAACGTTCGCACGGCCATGGGCACGGCCCAGGCCGGTGGCGTCATCGCCCTCGCAGCGGCCAGGCGTGGCGTCGACGTCTGCTTTCACACTCCCAGTGAGGTCAAGGCGGCCGTCACGGGCAACGGTTCGGCCGACAAGGCTCAGGTAACCGCCATGGTCATGCGCATTCTCGGACTGCAGACTGCACCGACTCCCGCCGACGCGGCCGACGCATTGGCCCTCGGTATCTGTCACTGCTGGCGAGCACCCATGATCGCCCGGATGGCGAAGGCCGAAGCGATGGCCGCCGAGCAGAAACGCAAGTACGACGCGCGTCTGGCCGAGGAGCGCAAGGCTCGCGCCGTCGTGGCACGCAGGATCGAGAAAATGGCCAAGAAGGAGGCGGGCGCACGATGATCGCGTCGATCAGGGGTTCGGTGGTGGACATCGCGCTCGATCACGCCGTGCTCGAGGCTGCGGGCGTCGGGTACCGGGTCAACGCCACTCCGGCGACGCTGGCCACGCTGCACCGGGGGAGCGAAGCGACCCTCCTGACGACCATGATCGTGCGCGAGGATTCGCAGACGCTGTACGGGTTCCCCGACAAGGAGTCGCGTGAGCTGTTCGAGTTGCTCCTCACCGTGACCGGCGTCGGCCCGCGAATCGCCATGGCGACTCTTGCCGTACACGAGCCCGATGCGCTGCGAACTGCGTTGGCGGACAGTGATATCGGAGCTCTGACCAGGGTGCCCGGTATCGGCAAGCGCGGCGCGGAGAGGATGGTCGTCGAGTTGCGCGACAAGGTCGACGCGGTGGTCGGACGCGCCGGAAGCGCAGCCGTGCCGGGGTCCGGTGCCGGCAACTCGATGCGAGACCAGATCGTCGAAGCGCTGATCGGTCTCGGATTCCCCACCAAGCAGGCCGAGGAAGCCACCGACGCGGTGCTCGCCCAGCAGCCCGAGGCCACGACGTCGACTGCGTTGAGGTCGGCGCTGGCGTATCTCGGAAAGTCCAGGTAGGCCCGGGTGACCGAGGACGACCAATTCGCCGAATCCCAGGTCGGTGCGGACGCGATGTCCGACGATCTGGATGTCGAGACGAGTCTGCGTCCGAAGAATCTCACCGATTTCATCGGTCAACCGCGCGTGCGAGAGCAGCTCCAGCTCGTGTTGTCGGGTGCCAAGATGCGCGGCGGCACCCCCGATCACATCCTGATGTCCGGTCCGCCGGGACTCGGTAAGACCAGCATGGCAATGATCATCGCCGCGGAGCTGGGAACCTCGCTGCGGCTCACGTCGGGTCCGGCGCTCGAGCGGGCAGGCGATCTTGCGGCGATGCTCAGCAACCTGGTCGAGGGGGACGTGCTGTTCATCGACGAAATCCATCGCATCGCTCGTCCGGCCGAGGAGATGCTGTACCTGGCCATGGAGGATTTCCGCGTCGACGTCATCGTCGGCAAGGGGCCGGGAGCGACGTCGATTCCACTCGAGGTGGCACCGTTCACCCTTGTCGGTGCCACCACCAGGTCGGGTGCGCTCACCGGGCCGCTGCGAGATCGCTTCGGATTCGTGGCGCACATGGATTTCTACGAGCCCAGCGAACTCGAGCGCATCCTCATGCGGTCGGCGGGAATTCTGGGCGTACCGATCGACCGGGACGGCTGCGCGGAAATTGCCGGGCGCTCGCGCGGCACCCCCAGAATCGCGAACCGACTGCTTCGGCGAGTTCGCGACTATGCGGACGTGCGCGGCGACGGCACCGTCACCCAGGACACCGCGAAGGCCGCCCTGGTGGTTTACGACGTCGACAAGCTCGGGCTCGACCGACTCGACCGCGCGGTACTCAGCGCGCTCATCCGGAGTTTCGGCGGTGGGCCGGTGGGTGTATCGACACTGGCCGTCGCCGTCGGCGAGGAACCGTCGACGGTCGAGGAAGTGTGCGAGCCGTTTCTGGTGCGTGCCGGAATGATCGCCCGCACCCCCCGCGGGCGCGTGGCGACCGCTGCTGCGTGGCAACACCTCGGTCTGACACCGCCACCGGACCTCGCAGTGGGTGGGATTTCAGTCCGATCCTCGGAGGTCCAGCAGGGATTATTCGAATGAATCGGGCACAACAGGACACGAACGGACCGGACCGGTTCCAGGTAATGGCACACTGGGTAGCTGCGAGGCCCGCACCGGCGGCGTTCTCGCACGAGACAATGACGTATATCGAACCCGACTTCGAGGACTGACCTTCCGATGGATTTGCTGTTTCCGCTGCTGATCGTGGCCCTTCTGGTACCGCTGTTTCTCAATGCGCGTCGACAGAAGAAGGTGTTGGCCAAGACCACGGAAATGCAGGACTCGCTGAAGATCGGCGACGAGGTCGTCACCACCGCCGGTCTGTACGCCCGCGTCGTCCTGGTCGAGGACGACACGATCGACCTCGAGATCGCCGACGGCGTCATCACCACGTGGTCGCGCGCAGTCGTGCGTGAGGTGCTGCCCGACGATTCCGAGTTCGACGACACCGACATCGACGCCACCACCGATGCGGACATCGCGGCCCTCGGCTCGAACAACACCGCGGGACCGTCGCTGAGCAAGACAGACGCGGCCCGGCCGGACGAGACCGTCGAGCAGACGGCGAAGAGGCTCGAAAAAGAGTGAGCTCGATGTGATCGACAACCGCTGTCGGAGACAGTATCCGGCAGCGGTTTTCTCTGCGGTGACCGATGTGGTGCACAATCGCACCGCTCACCGCTGACACAGCGGGCCGCCAGGCCCTCCAGGAACCGACATTTTCCATCGCCTCAGAGGAGAAACACACACCGTGGCACCTTCCAGCGGACCGGTGCAACCCGCCCGCTATCTCGCCGTTTTCGCGGTGCTGATGGCAGCGGTGTACGCCATGGTCTTCTTCACCGGAGACAAAGACCCCTCGCCGAAGTTGGGAATCGACCTGCAGGGCGGCACGCGCGTGACACTCACCGCGCGGACCCCCGACGGCAACGCACCGACGCAGGACAGCTTGCAGCAGGCGCAGCAGATCATCGAGACCCGCGTCAACGGTCTCGGTGTCTCCGGCTCCGAGGTGGTCATCGACGGCGACAACCTCGTCATCACGGTGCCCGGCGACGACAGCTCCCAGGCCCGCACCCTCGGGCAGACCGCGCGACTGTTCATCCGTCCCGTGATCGGATCCGTTGCTCCGTCGACGGGCGAGGGTGCAGGCACGCAGCAGACCCCGGCCGACCCGGCCGCGCCGGTCGATCCTGCTGCACCGGCAGACCCGGCTGCTTCGGCGGACCCGGCTGCGCCTGCAGATCCGGCCACTCCGCAGCAACGTGTGTTCCCGGCGCAGGATCCGTCTGCGGTCGATCCGACTCCCGCTCCCGCCACTGATGCACCTGCCACCGATGCACCGGCCGAGGACCCCGCCACCGACGCTTCGCTGTCCGACGCCGATCGCGCCGCCCAGGAGATCGCCGACGCGAAGGCGCTGCGGCAGAGCGAGGACCAGCAGGTCCAACAACTCGCGATGCAGTCCCTCGACTGCAACGCCGCCGACCCGCTCGCAGGCAACGACGATCCTGCTCTTCCCCTCGTCGCATGCTCGACCGATGGAACGGCCGTCTATCTACTCGGTCCGACGATCATCGACGGTCAGCAGATATCCGACGCGACCTCCGGGTTCGACAGTCAGCAGGCACAGTTCCAGGTGAGCCTGACGTTCGACACGGAGGGCTCGAACACCTGGGCTCAGTTCACCGCGGCCAACCTGCAGAAGCAGGCTGCGTTCGTGTTGGACTCCAAGGTGATCAGTGCGCCGGTCATCCAGGGGGCCACCCCAGCCGGCAGCGCCACCTCGATCACCGGCAACTTCAATGCCCAGACCTCCTCGGAGCTGGCCAACACGCTCAAGTACGGCTCGCTGCCGCTCTCCTTCGTGTCCTCCGAGGCCGAAACTGTGTCGGCCACACTGGGATTGGCCTCGCTCGAAGCCGGACTGCTCGCAGGTGCCATCGGACTGGCGCTGGTGTTGGTCTACTGCCTGCTCTACTACCGTGCCCTCGGGCTGCTCACCGCGCTGTCGTTGGCGCTGGCCGGTCTCGTCGTCTACGGAATCATCGTTCTGTTGGGTAGATGGATCAGCTTCACGCTGGACCTGGCAGGAATCGCAGGCCTGATCATCGGTATCGGTATGACCGCGGACTCGTTCGTGGTGTTCTTCGAGCGCATCAAGGACGAGATCCGGGAAGGCCGCAGCTTCCGGTCGGCGGTTCCTCGTGGTTGGGCACGCGCACGCAAGACGATCCTGTCCGGCAACGCGGTCAGCTTCATCGCTGCCGCGGTGCTGTACGTGTTGGCCGTCGGTCAGGTCCGCGGCTTCGCGTTCACCCTCGGACTGACGACGATCCTGGACATCATCGTCGTGGTGCTGGTGACCTGGCCGCTGGTGTACCTGGCGTCGAAATCCACGTTCTGGTCCAAGCCGTCGGTCAACGGCCTCGGTGCCGTCCAGCAGATCGCGCTCGAACGCAAGCGCGCAGCCAACAAGGCACTCGCCGTCAAGACCGGCACTGCGCCGTCGAAGGAGGCATGACATGTCGGACACGACCACGTCGACCCCATCGCCCCTCGACGATTCGGGCGTCGATCAATCCACCCAGCCCAAGCACAGCTGGCTGTCCAGGTTGTACACCGGCACCGGTGCCTTCGACATCGTCGGTCGTCGCCGGTTCTACTACATCCTCACCGGCGTCATCGTGCTGGTGTGCCTGCTGAGCTTCCTCGTCCGCGGCTTCACCCTCGGTATCGATTTCGAGGGCGGAACCCGGATCGCGCTGCCCGCCGCCGACAACATCTCCACCGAGCAGGTCGAAACCGTCTACGACGACTCGCTCGGCATGCCGCCGGTCTCGGTTCAGACCGTCGGTTCGGGTGCAGCAGCAACGGTGCAGATTCGCTCCGAAGCTCTCGACCCCGCCGAAGTGGACACCCTTCGCCAGGCGTTGTTCGAGGCCTTCCAGCCGCAGGACAACTCGGGTACCGCGACCCCGAACGCCATCAGCGTGTCCGACGTCAGTGAGACCTGGGGCAGCCAGATCACCCAGAAAGCCCTGATCGCACTCGTGGTCTTCCTGGTCATCGTCAGTATCTACATCGCGGTCCGATACGAGCGAGACATGGCGTTGGCGGCTCTGGCTGCCCTGGCCTTCGACCTTCTGGTGACCGCAGGTGTGTACTCGCTCGTCGGATTCGAGGTGACGCCTGCGACGGTCATCGGTCTGCTGACGATCCTCGGCTTCTCCCTGTACGACTCCGTGGTGGTGTTCGACAAGGTCGAGGAGAACACCCGCGGCATCCTCAACCTGCATCGCAAGACCTACGCCGAACAGGCGAACCTGGCCGTCAACCAGACCCTGATGCGCTCGATCAACACCACCGTGATCGGTGTTCTCCCGGTGATCGCACTGATGATCATCGCGGTGTGGCTACTCGGAGTGGGCACGCTCAAGGATCTGGCGCTGGTACAGCTGGTCGGCATGATCGTCGGTGCCTATTCGTCGATCTTCTTCGCCACTCCGTTGCTGGTGACGCTCAAGGAGAAGTGGGGCCCCGTCGCAGTCCACACCCGCAAGGTCCACTCCAAGCGTGCCGAAGCGGCGGCTCGCGCGGCCGGTCTCGTTCCGGAGCCGGTGGCTGTCGGCGTGGCCACTCCGAAGTCTTCTGCTCCCCAGCCGGGCAACCGCCCCACCGGGAAACGAAACAAGAAGCGTCGGTAGACCACCTTCGACAGGGACGGAGAGTGCACGTGAAACGACGGTGGAGCGCGGCACTGGTGGCAGCGAGTGTCGGCGCGGTGTCCATCACGGCGTGTTCGTCGCCCGAGGACAAGGTGCCCTCGATCGGCTACTCGTTCGACAACGTGGTGAACACGTACAACGCCAGAACCGTCGACGGCGCGGCGTCGGGAGCCCGACAGGCGTTCACCCGGGTGCAGGTGGGCTTCAGCTACCTCGGGCCCGAGGGAGATGCGTTGTCGGACAACGACATCGGAACAGTGTCGGTGGTACCCGGTGGCACCCTGACCGTGCAGTACTCCATCGCCCCGGCCGCGACGTACTCGGACGGTGCGCCGATGGCCTGCGACGACCTGGTGTTGGCCTGGGCGGCGAACAGCGGAAGGTTCGCCACCGACCGCCCCATGTTCGACGCGGCGTCGACGGCCGGGTACTCCGACATCGAGCGCATCGATTGCGTTCCGGGGGCCAAGGAAGCCACCGTCGTCTTCGCATCCGGCCGCAGCTACCAGAACTGGCGAGCGCTGTTCGGTGCCACCGACCTGCTACCGGCGCATGTCGCGGCCCGGGCAGCGGGCGTGCCGAACGTCGTCGATCCCATCCTGGCCGAGGACGACGACGTGGTGCGCCGCATCGCCGACTTCTGGAACACCGGATGGACCCTGACACCGGGTTCGATCGACCTCTCGCTGCTGCCCTCGGCCGGCCCGTACCGTGTCGAGTCCTACTCCGCCGAGGACGGTCTCGTGCTCGTGGCGAACGACGCCTGGTGGGGAAACCCGCCTCAGACCGAACAGGTGGTCGTCTGGCCCAAGGGCACCGACCTGGCGGCGAAGTCCGCGGACGGCTCGCTGGACGTGGTCGACCACGGTGCCGGTGCCGTCGATCTCGGGACCACCGAGGGTTTCAGCACCACCGAGGAACCGTCGCGAGGCGTCGAGCAGTTGACGTTCTCGACCCAGGGGGTGCTGGGCGAGGCGAGTGCACGTCGAGCAGTGGCCGCGTGCATCCCGAGATCGGATCTGTTCGACACACTGGGTCACCCCGGTTCCGAGGCGGCAGATGCGGGTCTCGGCTCGGGTGTCGTCGACTCTCGCCTCGTCCAGCCCGACACGTTGGTGTACCCGTCGGTCGCGGCGGTAGCGGGTGATCGCTACCAGCGCTCGGACCTGGACCAGGCGAGCCGAGAGCTGGAGGCCGCAGGCGAGAATGCAATGACCGTTCGTGTCGGCTACCGGGGACCGGACGCGCGGCGCGCCCAGGTGGTGAGCCGCATGGCTGCCGATTGTGCCGCCGCGGGCATCACCGTCGAGGACGCGAGCTCGCCGGACTTCACACCGTCCGCCCTGCGGGCCGGGGCGGTCGATGCCGTTCTGGGTAGCAGCGGATCGCTTCCTGGACCGTCGGGTTCGGCTGCCGCGGTGACCGCACGGTATTCGCTGCGCACGGGAATCGGTTTGAACGTCGGCGGATACAGCAACGGCAGGATCGATTCCATCGTCGATCAATTGGCGGTGACCGATGATCCCGAGCGCATTCTGGCGCTGGCCACCGAGGGCGAGAACATCCTGTGGAACGACATGCCGTCGCTTCCCCTGTACAACGAGCCGCGGACGACTGTCGTCAGTGACGGCATGCAGGACGTGGTGCCCAACCCGACGGCCGCTGGTGCCGGATGGAACATGGATCGGTGGGTGCTTCTTCGATGAACGATGCAGGCGGTGCAGTGGGTGCGGCCGCTGCCGTGGCCAGGCTGACGCGGTGGGTCGACGATTTTCCCGTCCCCGGTGTGCGCTTCGGCGATCTGACACCGGTGTTCGCGGACGGACCGGCGTTACGCAGCGTCGTATCGGAGTTGGCGCAGGGATTCGAGGACGTCGATCTGGTGGCGGGTATCGACGCACGGGGATTTCTGCTGGGGGCCGGAGTTGCCCTCGAACTCGGGTGCGGTGTGCTGGCGGTGCGCAAGGCGGGAAAGTTGCCGCCTCCGGTGCATTCACGGTCGTACGATCTCGAGTACGGAACCGCCGAATTGCAGATCCCGACTGCGATCGACGTGACCGGGAAGCGAGTGCTGGTGGTCGACGACGTACTGGCGACCGGCGGTACCGTCGATGCGACGGCTCGGTTGTTGGCCGAGCAGGGAGCGGTGATCGCCGGAGCCGCTGTGGTTCTCGAGATCGCTGTTCTGGGTGGGCGCGACAAGTGCAGTGGCTACCCGCTCGGCTGCCTGGTTCGAGTATGAGGACTAAAGTCTCTTTCACGAAGCGTTGACCGAACAATTCCGGCGACAACGCGGAACGTGTGGCAGGAGGTGATGAGAGTGACCCGTTACATCGATCAGCCCTTGCCCGATGGGCCTGCCGTCCCCGAGCGGCCCGCAGTTGCCGATCAGACCGGCGTCAGCGATCGGACCGGCGTCGACGGCGTCACGACCGACGAGGCCGCGTCCGGTGAATCCCGCCCGGCCGTCGACACTCCGGTTCCCCACGACCCGGTGGCGAACGATTCGCAGGCTCCGTCGGGAACCCGTAATTCGGCACCTGTCCCCACCTCGGCATCGCGGCGAGTGCGAGCACGTCTGGCGCGCCGCATCACCGCTGGACGCAGCGCGGCGGTCAAGCCGGTGCTCGAGCCACTCGTCAGCCTGCACCGGGAGCTCTATCCCAAGGCCGACCTGACGTTGCTGCAACGGGCCTACGACGTGGCCGACGAGTTGCACGCCTCGCAGATGCGCAAGTCCGGCGATCCCTACATCACCCACCCCCTCGCCGTGGCGAACATTCTGGCCGAGCTGGGGATGGACACGACCACGCTGGTTGCGGCGCTGCTGCACGACACCGTCGAGGACACCGGATATTCGCTCGCCAAGTTGACCGAGGAATTCGGCGACGAGGTGTCACATCTCGTGGACGGAGTGACCAAGCTCGACAAGGTCGTGCTCGGAACTGCGGCCGAGGGCGAGACCATCCGCAAGATGATCATCGCGATGGCGCGGGATCCGCGGGTGTTGGTCATCAAGGTCGCCGACCGGTTGCACAACATGCGCACCATGCGGTTCCTACCCCCGGAGAAGCAGGCGCGCAAGGCCAAAGAGACGCTGGAAGTCATTGCGCCGCTTGCTCATCGGCTCGGAATGGCCACGGTCAAGTGGGAGCTCGAGGACCTGGCGTTCGCCATACTCCACCCCAAGAAGTACGACGAGATCGTGCGTCTGGTGGCCGATCGTGCGCCGTCCCGCGACACCTACCTCGAAAAGGTTCGGGCCGAGATCAACGCGACACTCGCCGCGTCGCGCATCAGTGCCGTCGTCGAGGGTCGCCCGAAGCACTACTGGTCGATCTACCAGAAGATGATCGTCAAGGGCCGCGACTTCGACGACATCCACGACCTGGTGGGCGTCCGCATCCTGTGCGACGAGATCCGCGACTGCTACGCCGCTGTCGGCGTGGTGCATTCGCTGTGGCAGCCGATGGCGGGCCGTTTCAAGGACTACATCGCGCAGCCGCGCTACGGGGTGTACCAGTCGCTGCACACCACGGTGATCGGACCCGAGGGCAAGCCCCTCGAGGTGCAGATCCGGACGCGGGACATGCACCGTACAGCCGAGTTCGGAATTGCGGCGCACTGGCGCTACAAGGAGACCAAGGGCAAGCATTCGCAGGACAATGCCGAGGTCGACGACATGGCGTGGATGCGTCAGTTGCTCGACTGGCAGCGAGAAGCCGCCGATCCGGGGGAGTTCCTCGAGTCGCTGCGCTACGACCTCGCGGTCAAGGAGATCTTCGTCTTCACGCCCAAGGGCGACGTGGTCACCCTGCCCGCCGGATCGTGTCCGGTCGACTTCGCGTACGCGGTGCACACAGAGGTGGGGCATCGCTGTATCGGCGCGCGGGTCAACGGTCGACTCGTGGCACTGGAACGCACTCTCGACAACGGTGAAGTGGTCGAGGTGTTCACCTCGAAAGCCGCCACTGCCGGACCGAGCCGGGACTGGCAGGGTTTCGTCGCCTCACCGCGTGCCAAGACCAAGATTCGCCAGTGGTTCGCCAAGGAGCGCCGCGAGGAAGCTCTGGAGGCGGGCAAGGACGGCATCGCCAAGGAGGTCCGTCGAGGCGGACTTCCCTTGCAGCGCTTGATGAATGCCGAGTCCATGTCGGCAATCGCGCACGAGCTGCGGTACGTCGACGTCTCTGCGCTCTACACCGCGGTCGGCGAGAATCATGTGTCCGCTCGCCATGTGGTGCAGCGGCTGGTCGCCCATCTCGGCGGCGTCGGCGATGTCGAGGAAGAGCTCGCCGAGCGGTCGACACCGTCGACCATCCCGACTCGACCACGTCAGGTCGGCGACGCGGGCGTACTGGTCACCGGATCCGAGGGCGTCGTCGCGAAACTCGCCAAGTGCTGCACCCCGGTGCCGGGAGACGAGATCCTCGGATTCGTCACCCGTGGTGGATCGGTGAGTGTCCACCGCACCGACTGCACCAACGCACGCTCGCTCGAGGAACAGTCCGAACGGTTCATCGAGGTTCAGTGGGCACCGTCGGCGTCGTCGGTGTTCCTGGTCGCCATTCAGATCGAGGCACTCGACCGTCACCGACTGCTCTCCGACGTCACCAAGGCGCTCGCCGACGAGAAGGTCAACATTCTCTCGGCGTCCGTCGCTACGTCGGGGGACCGGGTTGCGATCAGCAAGTTCACGTTCGAGATGGGCGACCCGAAGCACCTCGGGCACGTGCTGAACGTCGTGCGCAACGTCGAGGGCGTGTACGACGTGTACCGCCTGACGTCTGCGGCCTGAGCGGCAGTCCACGGAAAGGCGAGAGGGTGAGCAGATACTCTGCTCACCCTCTCGCCTTTCCGACCCGAACTCAGGCTGCGGACTCCACGATCACCGGGTTCGCCGGTGCACCGTCCTCGGAGCCACCGGTGACCCCGCCCGCTGCGATGGCGTCGAGCGTTTGCAGACCGGCGTCCGAGATGGTGCCGAACACCGTGTACTGCGGCGGCAGCACCGAATCGGCGTACACCAGGAAGAACTGGCTGCCGTTGGTATCGGGGCCTGCATTGGCCATGGCCAATGTTCCGCGGGGGTAGACCACCGGGTTCTCGGCCTGCGCCGGATCGTCGGTGTACGCGGTGGTGGGGTACTCGTTGGCGAAGGTGTATCCCGGTCCGCCTCGACCGGACCCGGACGGGTCACCGCACTGCAGCACTTCGAGGCCCGGTGACGTCGTCAGGCGGTGACAGGGCGAGCCGTCGAAATATCCCTGCTGGACGAGGCCGACGACGCTGTTGACCGTGCACGGCGCCTGGGTCCGGTCGAGTGTGATGTCGATCGGACCCTGATTGGTGGACAGCGTCACGTCGACGTTTCCGAACACGTCGATGTTGTCGGTCGCAGGAGCGTCGACCTCCTTGGCGGCCGGCGACTCCGCCGGATAGGAGCAGGACACCGTATCGGTCGTCGGCTGCGGCACGGGCGGCAACGCACCGAACCGGGACAGGTCGAGTGCAGGACGCGGCGCGGGTGCTTCGGTCGTCGTGGTCGTCGTCGACGACGGTGTCGTGGTCGGTGCGGCCGCCGGTTCGGTCGAACCGGAACACCCTGCGAGTACCAGCGCGGTGGCCGAGACCGCGATCGTCAGCGCCGAGGTGCGGTTCACAGGTCGCTCAGCATGGACGTGATGTCGACCGGTTCGGCGGGCGCTCCGTCGGATGCGCCGCCCTCCACTCCCTTGGCCGCGATGGCGTCGAGAGTGGCGAGTCCGGTCTCGTCGATGGTGCCGAACGCTGTGTAGGCGGGCGGCAGTTCGGAATCGCCGTAGACGAGGAAGAACTGGCTGCCGTTGGTACCCGGGCCTGCGTTGGCCATGGCCAACGTTCCGCGCGGGTAGGCGATCGGGGTCTGTGCGGCGGGGTCGCCTTCGGCATACGTATCGGTGGGGAATTCGTCGGCGAACTGGTACCCCGGACCACCGGAGCCGGTGCCCGTGGGATCGCCGCACTGCAACACCTGCAGGCCCGCGCCCGTGGTGAGTCGATGGCAGGTGGTGCCGTCGAAGTAGCCCTGATTGGCGAGCGATACGAAGCTGTTGACCGTGCACGGAGCCTCGGGATTGTTCAGCGTCAGACCGATGTTGCCCGCAGACGTGGTCATGCTGTAGCTCAGCGGCTCGTCGCTGGTGGGGACGTTGTCGGTGCGCGGGGGAGTGTTCTCCTTGGCCGCCGGTTGCGTCGCAGCGGGATAGGAGCAGTTCACCGTCTCCGGCAGCGGCTCGGTGCGTCCCGCTGCGATGATCGAATCGGCAGGTGCCGACGTCGACGATTCCTGTGCGGTGCTCGCATCGTCGTCACCGCGCGTCACCACGAACACGACCGAGACGACGGCCACGACCGCGACGACGCCGAGAACGGAACCGACGATCGTCAATTGCTTACGACGCCGCGCTCGCTCGGCGCGGCGTACGAGTTGGCGTTCGAGCTTTCGTTTGGCAGCCTCGCGCCGTTGCTCGTTGCTGGGCAATTCGTGTTCCTCCCGCTTGTCGAAAAACGACCTCGCCCGCTCGCTGCACGGACCGATCGTGTGGTAACCGGCCGAGAATCGGCCAACGCGAGTTTGCCACTGTTGCCTGAGAGCATGCTGGGGGGACCCGACGCGAGCGGCCACACTAAGCTTGCTCGGTACTTCGGCCTCAGCCTTTAGGAGCGTTTGTCTTGCTCGTCACCGGATTCCCCGCAGGCATGTTTCAGACCAACTGTTACATCCTGGCCCAGGACGACGCGTCCGAGTGTGTCGTCGTCGATCCCGGTCAGGACGCCGCGGATCCGCTGATCGACTTCCTGACGCAGTCCTCGCTCACCCCCACCGCAGTGTTGCTCACGCACGGTCATCTGGACCACACGTGGTCGGTGGAGCCGATCTGCGCAAAGTACGGCATCCCGGCGTACATCGCACCCGAGGACCGCTACATGCTGGCCGATCCGATCAAGGGAACGGGCCCGACGTTGGCGGCGGTACTGGGCGACCTCGAGTTCCACGAACCGGCCGAGGTGATCGAGCTCACGGACGGTCACCGGCTCGAGCTCGCCGGAATCGAGTTCACGGTGGTGCACACCCCCGGGCACACCCAGGGATCCGTCGTGTTCCTCGCCCACGCCGACGGGCCCGACGGCTCGGTTCCGTTGGCGCTGACCGGAGACACGCTCTTCGCGGGATCGATCGGGCGCAGCGACCTGCCCGGCGGCGATCATGATCAGCTGCTGCGATCGATCGCGAGTCGGCTGCTACCGCTGAGTGACGACACGGTGGTGCTCCCGGGGCACGGCGGACAGAGTTCGATAGGCCAGGAGCGTGAGTCCAATCCGTTCCTCGTTGGACTCACCGACCCCGAGCAAGGGAAGCTGTGAACGTGAGCAAGCCGACCGCCTTTTCTGCGCCCAAGGGCGTCCCCGATTACTTCCCCCCGAACTCGGCCGAGTTCGTCGCCGTCCGCGAGGGGCTGCTCGACGCCGCCCGCAACGCCGGCTACGGCCACATCGAACTGCCGATCTTCGAGGACACCGGGCTGTTCGCCCGCGGAGTCGGGGAGTCGACCGATGTGGTGAGCAAGGAGATGTACACCTTCGCCGACCGCGGAGATCGATCGGTGACGCTGCGTCCCGAAGGCACCGCAGGAGTCATGCGCGCGGTGATCGAGCACGGATTGGATCGGGGAGCGCTGCCGGTCAAGCTCGCCTACGCCGGGCCCTTCTTCCGCTACGAACGCCCGCAGGCCGGCCGGTACCGGCAGCTGCAGCAGGTGGGTGTCGAGGCGATCGGCGTCGACGACCCGGCGCTGGACGCCGAGGTCATCGCCGTGGCCGACGCCGGTTTCCGGACCCTCGGGCTCACCGGGTTCCGGCTCGAGATCACCTCGCTCGGCGACGATACCTGCCGCCCGCAGTACCGAGAGCTGTTGCAGCAGTTCCTGTTCGCGCTTCCCCTCGACGAGGACACCCGTCGACGCGCCGAGATCAACCCGCTACGGGTGCTCGACGACAAGCGCCCTGAGGTGCGCGCGATGACCGCAGACGCACCGCTGATGCTCGATCACCTCTCCGAATCGGCGAAGGAACACTTCGACGAAGTGCTGGCATACCTGGACGTGATGAACGTTCCGTACCTGGTGAATCCGCGGATGGTGCGGGGCCTGGACTACTACACCAAGACGACGTTCGAGTTCGTGCACGACGGGCTCGGCGCACAATCGGGCATCGGCGGCGGCGGACGCTACGACGGGCTGATGGAACAGCTGGGCGGGCAGGCGCTCTCCGGAATCGGGTTCGGCCTCGGCGTCGATCGCACCGTGCTGGCCCTCGCCGCCGAAGGCAAGACCGCGGGCGCGACGTCACGATGCCAGGTCTTCGGCGTTCCGATGGGTGCCGGCGCCAAGCTGGCGATCGTCGACATCGCGGCTCAGCTACGCGAACGAGGAATAGCCGTGGACATGGCCTACGGCAATCGCGGGATCAAGGGTGCCATGAAGGCCGCCGACCGGTCCGGGGCGCGGTTCGCGTTGATGCTCGGTGACCAGGAACTGGCTGCGGAATCGGTTCTGGTGAAAGACCTTTCGAACGGCGAGCAGGACACCGTTCCGATGGCCGACGTGGTCGACGCCCTCGGAGCGCGCCTTGCCCAGTGAGTCCCGGCCCGGTGACTCTCGGTCCAACGCGGGGCCGGTAGCCCTCGACCTGGTCTCGGTGGAGTTCCTGGCACCGCGCCTGCGCAAGATAATGGTCGGGTCGGCCGTGATCGGGATTCTTCTCGCCGTCGTCCTGGCGCTGTTCGCGCCGGTATGGGTTGCAGTTCTCGTCGGGGTGATCGTCGGCGGTCCCGCAGTGCTGTCGGGTTGGCTCGGTCTGCGCCGACGGGTGTGGCTCGACGGCCCGCAACTGTGCGCGCGAGGGTTGCGCACGCGCCGGCTGAAGATGCCGGAGGTGGTGACGGCCGAACTGACGATTCGAACGGCCGGAATCGATCAGATCTCGCTGCGGCTCTACGACGGGCGTACGCATATCGTCGTTCCTCTTGCGCTCTACACCAGGGACGGGGGCCGTGAGCTGCCGATTCTCGCGTTACGCAGCCTCGCCGACTCGCTGTGGACCACCGAGCTGGTGCCCGCCGCAGCGATCGCATCGGTGCTGGTGGATCAGCTGCGTGCCGAGGCACGCGATGCCGGACTCGATCAACGGCCGCTCTATCGCGCCGTCGAACTGGTTCGAAGCAAAGGGCGAACTCCGCAGGCCACGCTGACCGACCGCGAGGTCGCGCAGTTGCTCGACTGAACCGTGATCAGGTGACCAGGAAGGCGTCGAGCACGACGGCTTCGGCCGAGCGGGATCCGGACGTGACGACGAGTGCGCGGTTGAGATAGGTGAACTTCGGCACTGCGGTCGACACGCGGAGGGTGCCGCGGAAGTAGTACGTGGCGGGATCGACTTCACGCTCGGGATCGTTCAGAGCTTCGATGACCTCGGCAGGCCCGAACTGAACCCCTCGATAGTCCAAGGAGAGGTAGCCTCCGGTCGCCAATTCCAGAACGAGGTCGCTGCTGAACTCGGTGCATCCGTCGGGCCGCGTCACGCTGACGACGGTCGATCCGGCTGCGAGAGTCCCCTCGATGTCGGGGCCGGGAGCTGCGCCGCCGAGCACGGTGGTGACGACCCGCTCGCCCGCGGGTACCGAACCGATGTCGATTCCCGGTCCGAGTGTGAGGCCGAGACGCAGAATGGGTTCGAGGGTCGGTGTGTTCGGGGCGGTCACGGCGGTGCACTCCTAGGATCGACTGGGGGCCTACGGTATCGCCTTCCGATGACCACACCCGAGCGGGGATCGGCCGGGGCGAGCCGGCCTTGACACGACATAGAACAAATGTTCGACTGTGTGCATGCGATGGGCGGGCCAGACTCTCGACGCCGCGGACGACGGGGCGCTACCGGGGCTCGAGCGGTCGGGTTTGGTCCGCAGCGTACAGACGCCGGAGTTCGAGGGCATCACCTTCCATGAGGTGCTGTGCAAGAGCGCCCTGAACGAGGTCCCGAGCGAATCGCAGGTGCCCTTCTCGTGGACCGTCAACCCGATGCGCGGATGCTCGCACGCATGTCGATACTGCTTCGCCCGCCCAACGCACGAGTACCTGGATCTGGACTCCGGCAACGACTTCGACTCGCAGATCGTCGTCAAGACCAACGTCGCGGCCGTTCTGCGCAAGGAGCTTTCGCGGCGATCGTGGAAGCGTGAGCCGGTGGCGCTGGGAACCAACACCGACCCCTACCAACGCGCGGAGGGCCGATATCGGTTGATGCCCGGCATCATTCGGGCACTGACCGAATCCGGCACTCCGTTCTCGATTCTGACCAAGGGCACACTCTTGCGACGCGATCTACCTCTGTTGACGTTGGCCGCCCAGCAAGTCGACGTGCACGTGAGCATCAGCCTCGCTATTCACGACGCCGACCTGCAGAAGCAGCTCGAGCCCGGAACCCCAAGTCCGCGAGCGCGATTGGACCTCGTTCGAGCGGTCCGCGACGCCGGACTGGAGTGCGGAGTTCTGGTGGCACCGGTCATTCCGTTTCTCACCGACGGGGCCAAGCAACTGGACGGCCTCATCGGTGCTCTGGCCGAGGCGGGTGCGACGACCGTGACGGCCCTGCCGATGCATCTGCGTTCGAGCACCAAAGATTGGTACATGAGCTGGCTGGTGAAGGAGCACCCCGCGTTGGTGCGGCGGTACCGTCAGCTCTACGGGCACGGGGCGTACGTGACTCCGGAGTACAAGCAGTGGCTACGTGGCCGCATCGATCCGTTGCTCGACAAGTACGGGTTCGCCCCAGAGCAGACCCGCTCGCTGCCGGTCAACGAACCTGCCGAACCCCGAGCGTCGGTGACCTCGGGGCCGGCCCTCACCCTGTTCTGACTACGTCGTTCCGACTACTTCGGGGTTCAGGGATTGTTCAGGTCGCGTGCCGAGAACGTGTCGCAGGCCGCGACCTGCCCGGTCTCGTAGCCCGCGGTGAACCATGCCTGACGCTGTGCAGACGAACCGTGCGTCCAGCCCTCGGGGTTGACGCTGCCGGTGGATGCCTGCTGAATCCGGTCGTCGCCCACCGACGACGCGGCGGAGAGAGCGTCGTCGATGTCGGTGGTGGTCAGCGGCTCGAGGAACGGAACCCCGGTGTCCGGATCGACTGTGTCGGCTGCATAGTGCGCCCAGATTCCCGCGTAGCAATCGGCCTGCAACTCCACCTTGACGCCGCCGGACTCGGGTCCCTGGGGATCGGCCTGCGCGCGGCCGATGTCGCCCAGTTGGTTCTGCAGGTGGTGGCCGACCTCGTGCGCCACCACGTACTCCTGCGCCAGGGGGCCGCCGCTCGAGCCGAACTGGTCGACGAGAACCTGGAAGAAGCTGGTGTCGAAGTAGGCGGTGGAATCGGCGGGGCAGTAGAACGGCCCGACGGCGCTGGTGGCGTTGCCGCAGCCGGTGTTGATCGAACCGGAGAACAACCTCACGCCGGGTTGGACGTAGGCGACGCCGGTCTGAGCTTGCAGCTGTGCTTCCCAGACGGTGTCCAGGCTCGCCACAGTGAAGTCGACGCGGCAGTCGACGTTGCTGTTCGCTGCTGCGACATCACAATCGAGCGTTCCGGCCGATCCGGAGTCGTTCTGCCCCGCCGAGCTGTCGCCACCGCTGATCTGGTTGAGAATTGCCCCCGGATCGCCGCCGAACAGCAGAGCAAGGACGATGATGACCAGACCACCGGCACCCCCACCGATCGCCAACTTGCCGCGTCCGCCGCCACCACCGCTGCCGCCGACGGAGACTCGGCCTGGTTTCGTCCGCGAGCCCTCTCTGAAGGTCATGCCCGAGTTCCTCTCCGCCGAGCTCCCACCCTGTGGCGAGAACGCACATCGCTGCTGTCGGCCATAGCTTCGCATGCCGCGTCGCGATCTCGTTTCCTTCTACGGTCATGTGCTCCGTAGGATCGGTGAGCGAAGAACACGATCAGCGGATTTTTCTCGAAAGGACACCCGTGCTGCGCACCCACCTCGCCGGCTCATTACGCCCCGAGCACGTCGACCGAACCGTGACGCTGACGGGATGGGTGGCCCGCCGACGCGATCACGGCGGCGTCATCTTCATCGATCTGCGCGACGCGTCCGGTGTGTCCCAGGTCGTCTTCCGTGAGGGAGCAGCACTCGAGCAGGCCCATCGCCTGCGCGCCGAGTACGTCGTGAAGGTCACCGGCAAGGTCGAGGGCCGCCCCGAGGGCAACGCCAACTACGAGATCCCGACCGGTGCGATCGAGGTCGAGGCCTCCGAGATCGAGGTCTTGTCCGAGGCGGCACCGCTGCCGTTCCAGCTCGACGACCAGCCGGGCGAAGAAGCGCGTCTGAAGTACCGCTACCTCGATCTGCGTCGTGAGGGACCGGGGCATGCCATTCGCCTGCGCTCGCACGTCAACGCCGCCGCCCGCTCGGTGCTCGCGCACCACGAGTTCGTCGAGGTCGAGACTCCGACGCTCACGCGATCCACCCCCGAGGGTGCCCGCGACTTCCTGGTGCCGGCGCGGTTGCAGCCGGGTAGCTTCTACGCTCTGCCGCAGAGCCCGCAGCTGTTCAAGCAGCTGCTCATGGTCGGCGGTATCGAGCGCTACTACCAGATTGCCCGGTGCTACCGAGACGAGGATTTCCGCGCCGACCGTCAGCCGGAGTTCACTCAGCTCGACGTCGAGATGAGCTTCGTCACTCAGGACGACGTCATCCTGCTGGCCGAGGAGATCCTGGCATCGCTGTGGAAGCTCGTCGGGCATCACTTCACGGCTCCGATTCCTCGGATCACCTACGCCGAGGCGATGCGTCGCTACGGTTCGGACAAGCCCGATCTTCGCTTCGAGATCGAACTGGTCGAGTGCACGGACTTCTTCTCCGACACCACCTTCCGAGTATTCCAGGCCCCGTACGTCGGTGCGGTCGTCATGCCCGGTGGCGCGAGCCAGCCCCGGAAGCAGCTCGACCGATGGCAGGAATTCGCCAAGCAGCGTGGCCACAAGGGCCTCGCGTACGTTCTCGTCGGTGAGGACGGCACGCTGGGTGGTCCGGTTGCCAAGAACCTGACCGACGCCGAGCGCGACGGCCTCGCCGCACACGTCGGCGCGAAGAACGGCGATGCGATCTTCTTCTCCGCCGGCCCTGTCAAGGCATCCCGTGGATTGCTCGGTGCCGTGCGCGGCGAGATCGCTCGTAAGCTCGACCTGATCGACCCGAAGGCGTGGGCGTTCGTGTGGGTCGTCGATGCCCCGCTGTTCGAGCCCACGTCCGACGCCACAGCCAGTGGGGACGTGGCCGTCGGATCCGGTGCGTGGACGGCGGTGCACCATGCGTTCACCTCTCCGAAGCCGGAGTCGATGGATACGTTCGACACCGACCCCGGATCTGCTCTGGCCTACGCCTACGACATCGTCTGCAACGGCAACGAGATCGGCGGCGGCAGTATTCGTATCCACCGCAAGGACATTCAGGAACGGGTGTTCGCGATCATGGGTATCGGCAAGGAAGAAGCACAGGAGAAGTTCGGCTTCCTTCTCGATGCCTTCTCGTACGGCGCACCGCCGCACGGCGGCATCGCGTTCGGCTGGGATCGCATCACCGCGCTGCTTGCCGGAGTCGATTCCATCCGAGAGGTCATCGCGTTCCCCAAGTCCGGCGGTGGCATCGACCCGTTGACCGACGCGCCGGCACCCATCACGCCGCAGCAGCGTAAGGAATCGGGCGTCGACTTCAAGCCGGAGAAGAAGGAAGAACCAGCCGAGGCCTAGAAGGTTCGAAAACGAATGTCCCCGTAACGCACTGCGCTACGGGGACATTCGTCTGTAGGGGGGGCAGGAGCGGTGGGTCAGCGTGCGGGGGACAGCGGACCGCCGGTCAGGACGCGGTAGGCGTAGTTGGTCGCGATCACCGAGATCGGGATGGTCACCAGCCATCCGAGGAAGCAGGGGATAGCACCGACTATGTTGATCGCGGCCAAGGCCAGAATCAACAAGATGACGGGCCCGAAGTTCTTGACCACCAGGTCCACGCTCGACTTGATGGAGTCGATGGCCGACTGATTCTGGTCCAGGGCGAATGTCAAGGAGAAGATCGTCAGGACACTCGCCACGAGCAGAAGCACCGTTCCCAGGAACGGAACGAAACTCGACAGCACGCTGACGGCAGTCCAGATCACTGCCAGGATCGTGATCTGCGGAACGTTGGTGAGCTGGAAAAATCGACCGAGGGGCGGCTTCTGGAATCCGCCCGTCTCGTCCAGTGCTCCGCGAACGAATGCCGCGTTGACGAAGTAGCTGACCATACTCACGACGATCGTGACGAGAATCGACAGCACCGAGAAGGCTCCGGTGTCCAAGGTCTCGCCTCGATTGTCGGCGTTCATCGCCGCGGCGATGCTCGATGCGAAGACCACACCGAACGCAACCGCACCAAAAACGAACACGATGGCCGACAAACCGATCCACGGTCCCGCATTGGCCTTGAACTTGTCGAAGCTGTAGCTCAGCGCGGCACCGACCTCGAGGCGACCGGGGTTCGGGCCCAGCGGAGCCTGACCGTAGCCCTGGTTCTCGTAGTTCTCGTAGTTCTCGTAGTTCGCGTAGTTGCCGGGCGGGGGTGGATACGCACCGGGTGGCGGTGGATAGCTGCCGGGCGCGCCGATCTGAGGCGGGTAGTTTCCTGGCGGGGGTGGGTAGCCACCGGGAGGCGGGTAGCCGCCCTGTGGTGGGTAGTTGAACCGTCCTGGATCTGATGGAGACCTGGTTCAAGCCACTTCGCGGTCGGAGGTGGCGGTCGAGCATTGATGACGG